>JAKFYE010000008.1 GCA_021731045.1 Bdellovibrionales bacterium
GCAAAAGATCTTTTTCCCGACGAAATCAGCGGTGGAATGCAAAAACGTCTCGGAATTGCGAGAGCATTAGCATTAAATCCTGAAATTATTTTTTATGATGATCCAACTGCAGGACTAGATCCCATCACGAGTCGAAATATCGCGCAATTGATTCAAAAACTTAAACTTGAATCAAAATCGACGTCAATCGTGATCACAAACGATATGAATCGTGCCTACCAAATGGCGGATCGAATTATTATGGTGGTGGACCACTCCGTTATTGTTACAGGAACTCCAGAAGAAACACGAAAACACAAAGACGCACGTGTCCACCAGTTTATTACAGGAGCTTTAACTGGCCCTTTGACGGTTCAACCATGATTCAATTTCAAAACGTCGTAAAAAAATTTGGAAGTCGCACGATTTTAAATGGTATTTCATTTGAAGTTAAAACAGGCGAAATCTTGTTTATTCTAGGTACTTCCGGAACAGGAAAGTCCGTACTTTTAAAAAACCTTGTAGGTCTTTTAAGGCCCGACGGAGGAAAAATCTTTATAGATAGCGAAGAGGTTTCCTCATATACTGAAGAGCAGTATTTTCCGGTCAGAAAAAAATGTGGAATGGTTTTTCAACACCCCGCACTTTTTGATTCGCTTACAATCTTTGAAAATATTGCTTTTGGTTTGCGTAAACATTATCAGCTTGCGGAAGACATTATTCATGAACGCGTGCATAAGTGTATTGGTCTCGTGAATCTTCGAGATGATATCCTTCAAAAAGTTCCTTCTGAAATTTCTTATGGAATGCAAAAACGGGTGAGTCTAGCACGGACCGTAGCCATTGAACCCCAAATTCTTTTATTTGACGAACCGACGACAGGATTAGACCCTGTCACAACAAATACGGTGAATCAATTGATCTATAACTTATCAAGGACTCTTAAAACGACTTCTATGGTGGTGAGCCATGATATGCAATGTGCACTGGAAATTGCTGACCGTATTATCGTTCTTGATAAAGGACAGGTTGTGGGCCAAGGCACGCCCGAAGAACTGAAAAAAAGTTCTCACCAACTCATTAAAGACTTTTTATCTGAAGTTTTGGAGCGAACATGAAGCAACTCGTCTCCATAGTTGAAGATATCGGTGGTGCGATTTTATTTTTAGGACATGTTTTTTCTACGGCGATGCGCACGCCGTGCTCGTTTAAAATTATCTGTGACCAAATTTGGCGAGTCACAATTCAAAGTTACCCGACAACGGCATTGGCAGGTTTTTTTACGGGTGCGATTATGGCTGTGCAATTCACGATGCAAGTCGGAGAGTTTGGAGCGTTAGGATATCTTGGAGGATTGGCCACCAGCGGAACGTTTCGCGAAGTCGGCCCTCTTTTAATCGCCTTTATGTTAAGTGGCAAAGTCGGTGCGTTTACTGCTGCCGAACTTGGTACGATGCGAGTCACCGAACAAATAGATGCCATTAGATGTTTAGGAGCAAATCCCATTCAGGAAATTATTCTTCCGCGGTTTGTTGGTATTATTGTTTCGAGTTTTTTCCTTTTGCTTGTTGGCTTGCTCATGTCCGTCGGAGGAGGCATTCTTTTAGGAGTCGTCTTTGCAGGAATTAGTCCTGAAGAATACGTGCGGCACATCCCAACAATAGTAACGATGCCCTCTATAATCAGCGGTTTATTTAAGTGCGCAGTCTTCGCGTTTATGTTGGCGACGATTTGTACATATAAAGGATACTCCACAACGGGCGGTGCGAAAGGTGTTGGACGAGCCGTTGTGAATACGGCAATGGCGACCATGATTGGTGTGGTTTTATGCGATTGGTTAACAAGTCTTATTAGTGAAACAGCCATTCACTTGGCTTTGGGAGATTAAAAATGGATGCCGTCACCATTTTAGGCTCACAACTCATACTTGGATATCGAGCGCTTCATGAATTTTGGGAGCTACTCTCGAGTACATTAAAAGCTTTGCTGCGTCCGCCGTTAAGATTGAAAGATATTTTAAATCAGCTCTACTTTGTGGCCAATCAAAGTGTCGTGATTATTGTCTTTTGCGTGAGTTTTGCCGCAATGGTTACCATTATTGAAGCTTCTTTTCATATGAAGCTTGTTTTGCAAAATGATTCGCTTGTTCCCGGATTTGCGGCGCTCTTAATTTTGCGCGAACTTGGAGCTGTGGTTGCGGCGCTCTTACTCACGTCACGAGTGGGTGCTGGCATTGCTGCAGAAGTAGGCAGCATGAAAGTTACGGAGCAAATCGATGCTCTCAAAATGTTGAGCATTGATCCCATAAAATTTCTTGTAGTCCCAAGATTGGTGGCCTGTACCTTAGGTGGGGTTTTGCTTTCTGCAATTTCAAACGCTACGTGTATCTATGGCGCAATGTTGGTGAGTACAATGAAGCTAGGATATTCTTCTGGCAGTTTCTTAGCTGCTATGAGTCGGTTCGTTGTGTTTCAAGATGTGATTTTTGCTTTGATTAAAGGCGGCGCTTTTGGTGCCGTCATACCACTTGTCAGTTGTTATTATGGTTTCCGCTGTAAACCCGGTGCTGAGGGTGTTGGTTTTGCAACAACAAGTGCCGTTGTCACAAGTTCAGTTGCGATCATTATTCTAGATTTTATTTTAACCTGGATTTTCTCCCACTTTTATTGAGAAGCTATGATGTATGAAAGTTGAAGCTAAAGTTGGCATGTTGTTTATTATCGCGGTCCTTCTCGTGGTTGCCTTTGCTTATGCGCTAGGAGTGGTAAGTCCGTTTTCAAATACGAATACTCTTTACGTCGCATATAATTTTGCGGGTGGTATTGATGTGGGTTCACCTGTTCGAGTAATGGGAATTAAAGTCGGAAAAGTAAAAGCGATTTCTTTTGATCCCGCTCTTAAAATGCCAAATGGTGAAGAGGTTAAACTTAAACTCGAAATCACCGTGAGCAAAGAGTCTTGGCAAACTGTACGTACAGACAGCAAATTCTTTATTAACTTAGCCGGTGTAATTGGCGAAAAATTTTTAGAAATTACCCCTGGTACAACCGTAAACCCAACTTTTGAGCCAGGAGTTCTTGTCCGAGGAGAAGATCCACCTCGCGTCGATCAATTGATCTCTCAAAGTTACGGTTTAGCCGGAAAGATCTTAGAGTTCGTAAATAAAAATGAAGGCACGCTATCCCAAACGATAGAAGCTTTGAACAGCCTGGTTTCAAATTTCAATAAAACACTAGTTTTGATGGATAAAACGACCAAAAATGTACAAATGAGCGAGTTTCTACAGAATCTTGTTCAAATCTCTGGCGACGTCGCCCATGTCAGCAAAAAATTGCGTACTCCTGAAGGCGAGAAGACTCTCGACCTTGTTCATCGACTTGTTTGGCGTTTAGATGACCTCGACAAATCCGCAATTAAAAAATTTCTTCAAGAAGAAGGCGTGAAAGCCCGCATGGCTTTTTAAGGAGTCTATATGAAGACAAAATTCACTCTGATCCTTTTGTCTCTCTGGATCTCATTTTCGGTTGAAGCAAAAAAAATTCAAATTGATGATGATGCAGTGGCTGAAATTAAATCTCCAAAGTCTGCAAAAACCGGCAACAGTATGCGCAAAGTTCGCCGTGTAGGTATGGGGGCATCGGCCGCAGGTCCTTTAGGATTAGGCGGTGTGCATATGGAGCTTAACTTTTCTCCGTCATCTGGATTTCTTGCCGGATTTGGTGGGGGGCCTGGATTTCAAGCCTATACCTTTCAATATAAGCAAGTCCTCATGGGCGAATCTCTTTTACCGTATGCGGCGGCTGGTTTTTCAAGATGGATGAATTTTGACCCTAAAGGTCCTATCCGCGAGACCACACCTGGAATTTTAGCCGAAAGATTTATGTCGGACGAAGATAAAGCTAACGGAACGATTGCAGAAACTCTTTTTTATCCCGCTTTTGGTCTTCAATACGTTCAACTTACAGGCGATTGGGCGGGCTTTTCCGTTTACACCGAAGTTGTGTTGCTTATTGATGTCGGGGATTTTGTCGCGGCCCCAACAGGCACGATCGGAACAACATATTTCTTCTAAGTCAGCATCTAGCTTCACATCATCTCTGAATGCGCCTCACTTTGGAAATCCTCGACGTCGAGTCCTACTCTCAGCACTCTCCCTCAATCGAATCCTTCAATTCTGATGTAAATCTGAACGTCAATATCTATCCATAATTTTATTTATAAATATGCGACGGGACCATCCGTATTAAGGATGGTGGGGCCAGGCATCCTGGATACCGTACTGATTTCTGAGACAATATCTATAAGCTAATTTAAGTTAGCGCAAAAAAAAACCCCTGTGGATCACTCCGCAGGGGTTTTGGTAATTCTCTAACAAAGCAAGACTACTTCTTCTTGCGAGTAGCTTTTTTCTTTGTAGCTTTCTTTTTTGTAGCTTTTTTCTTTGCCATGTTTTGCCTCCCGATAATGTTGTTGCCAACGTTGTACTTCTTTTTGTTTCCTTAACTTAATTCTCAACAGTTGTGACTTCTATCGTCAATAGAAAATTTCATCTTTAGCACTTTTTTTGCTTATTTTTTCAAGAACGAGGTGAAAGCACATGATTTTTGTCTTCATTGTAATGTTGTTTGGGCTCTGGACAGTATTTCGGACATTAAATTTTTTTGTACGCGAACGATTTTTGCCACGCGAGCGACAAATTCTCATCGTTTTTTGTATTTCTACAGTTCAGTTTCTTATTAGTTCGCACATTTCGAATAGTTACTTTGGCATGTGGAGTCTTGCTCTCTTTCCAATCTTGGCGGCCAAGATTACATTTACAGTACTTACTTTCATTCGTGAAAAGAGATTCAAGGATACTTTCAGTCAATTTTTGGATGATATTATTATCGAAATGCGTGCCGGACAGTCGTTTCGCTCCAGCTTATCTAAAGCCAATGAGAAAACTGAGCCTTTTGTTCAACAAAAGATAAGAAAAGTGATTGAGATGATCCGTTTTTCAATTCCCATAAATGAAACTCAGGAGCCATTTATTGGTTCAATCTTAGAAGAATTCAGACGAATTGATGAAAATTCTCACAATAGTTTACAAAGACTCCTCAGTTTTAGGCATAAATTGAGAGTAGAGTCGGACTATCGACGTAGGTCCGGACAAGCCGTCTTACAAATTCGAGCTCAAGCAGGCGTACTGATCGTACTTTACTTTGCAACCGCACTCTTTGTGTTTACTCAACTCTCAATAGACAAAATAGGGATAGAAATTTTGCTTTCATTTCTATTGTTTTTTATCGGAACCGCCATCGTCTTCATGTATGGCCGAGGTTATAAATGGAAGGTTTAGCTCCACCACTTGAATTACTCATTACCGTTAAAAGCTCGCTTGAATGTGGAGAATCTGTACGAACGGGTATTCTCAAGTACATTTCAACAAGTCGATCTGAATTTGCTCAGACTGTTTCTCGTTGGCTTTTTGCGCTAGATCAAAATGGTAAACATTTGGATATCGTAAAGTTAATAAAAAGCAGCCATCGGCAATCGATTCTCAACGTTTTGGAACAAGGATTACGAGGCCAGTCTATTATGTTTGTTCTTACTGAATTAGAAAAAGAAATGAACGACGCATGCAAAAGAGAAATGGAGCAGTACATCGCACTTTTGCCAATTAAGCTTCTTATACCGCTATTGCTTTTTCAATTTCCAGCCTACTTAATCCTTATTTTAGGACCACTTATTAAAAATTTTCTAGGAGCTTTATAATGAGCAGACAAACACAAGCTTTGGTCGTCCTTGTCTTATTGTTTTTTCAGTTTTCTGAAGCAAATGACTTAAGTTACAAAAAGAAAATTGCCCTCATCACGTCGGCGACGTCTAAATCGGAGTTGAAGAGTATTTCAAAGAAGCTGGGCCAGTACGAGGAGATTAAAGAAGAATGTCGCTTTGAACTCCAAACAAGTAAATTGCCAACAAAATGCTTTAAGCAAGTTGAAATGGAACATACGCTTCGCCTGTATCCTCAATTGAAGCTAGCGGAGGCGAAGAAAGTTCTAATACAAATTTGTGATTTTCGAGTTTTGGAAATGGCTGATGTGTCACAAATGCAAAAATCGGTATTTGAACTGGACCCTCGCTTGGAGTGTGCAAAAAAGCTCAAAGAGCGCATTCAACGACATAAATATCAAAATGTTGAAAGTACTCCTCTGACCTTATTCGAAAGTACATATGAACGCCTTTGATTTTAAACCATTGGTTTAATCTTTGAACCCTAATGCCGTATGCGACATATAGATTTACCTAAAACCGCCCAATATGAAGCTGTAGAATTTCTTGGCGAAGGCCTAAACAGTCGAGTTTATAGAGGATTTCGTAAAACCCACGAAAACCTTCCTAAACAGGAAGTGGCGATTAAAATTTTCAAAAAATCAAAAGAAGTCCAAGACTTTGAACATCGATTCCAAAAACTTGTAACTGTTCGATCACGATACTGCGTAGGTCTTTTGGGATGGGAAATCATTGGCGATCAAGTGGCGATCATAATGGACTACATTCATGGCGTGTCATTGAGTCATTTAGTTGCTCAAACATCGCTAAGTCCCGATCAAAAAAACGAAATATTAGCGCAGCTTCAACGGGCGATTGATGAGTTACATGGATTTGGAATCACTCATGGAGATTTAAGTGCTGCAAACATTATGATTGATACAACAGGTCAGCTTCGCTTGATCGATTACGGTTTTGGTCAAACAGAAATGAGCCAAGATATTATTGGAAGTCCGCGATTTCTTTCTCCAGAACGCTGGTTGGGGCAGCCGGCAACTTTAGGCGATGATATTTTTAGTTATGGCTTGTTAGCGCGTGATCTTTTATCCAATGAGCTCAATAAAAAAGAATCGCATGATAAACTAAGAGCCCGATCCTCTTCGTTGCTATTAAATTGTTTGGATAAATGTTTTTTGCCGGAAAGCTCTTTAAGAGAATTTGAGACTATTTATGTTCATCGTGGGGCGATTCAAAATGAATTGGCTGATCTCATTAAAAAAAATCAAAAAATATACACCGAACATCCGCTTACGACTTTAATTGTTAAAGCTAAAACATTAGTTTTTGCGCGTACTCAAATATCTAAAGTTGTCATGACTACTACCATGCTGCTGTTCTGTTCAATTTTAGCATTTCCGACTTTATCGGGTGGATCCTTTGTAACAGAAAGAGCGTTTAACTCGTCTGATGCGGGTTATCTTGAATTTAGAACGCAGATCTGGTTTGAGGTTGAATTAAATGGGCAAAAACTTGGTTATACGCCATTGAAAACTTTGGGCCTAGCTCCTGGAACCTATGCTTTAAGATGGAAAACTGAAAATAGGCAGGGCATAAAGTTGATTCACATAAAAAAAAGTGAATTAAAAGTTTTGCGCGATATCGATCTTCTTTAGCGCCTTTCTAAGTTTCTTCATTATTTTCAAATATAATTAGAAATGAAGTGCCGGCTGGGGTCGTTTTTATATCCATTTTCCAGGAGTATTTTTGAACAATTGCCTTTACCCACGCCAACCCGAGCCCATTACCGACAACATCTTTAGTTTTTAATCCGGAATTAAAAGGCTCTCCGAGATGTTCCATTACGTGAGTTGGTATGCCGGGTCCTTGATCTGAAACTGTAATGGTATTGTCATCTAGCTTAATGTCGACAGGCTTATCTATCGGGGAATACTTAATAGCATTTGTAAGGATGTTTTGTAAAAGATGTTCAAACTCATGTCTATTGGCAAAAATGTTTTGATTGGAATGTCCTGAAACACGTATGCGGTTATTAGAAATAAACTTAAGATCCTCGACAAGGTCTGTAACAAATTTCTCAATTGGAATGGCGTAGAGCTCCGTGCTTGTCACGGGATTGTAAGAAGTTTCAGACCATTGCAAATACCTGCGAACAAAGTCTGCCAAAGAATCAATGTCAGTAACGATATTTTTAACGGCCTCAGGTTGGGTACCACTTAAATTCGTAACTTTATTTCGCAATATAGTAAGGGGCGTGTTGACCTCATGAATAAGTCTCGCAGAATTCGCGGAATTAAGTCTTATAGCAGTCGAAACCTGTTTTAAAAGGCCCAAAAAGGATTTTTTTAAGCTTTCAAACTCATCTTTCCACCTTAATGGATTGAGAGAGTGTGCTTTTGGTTTTATAGAGGATAAAGCTTTTTCTAAGTGTTCAACGTCGAGATTATAGGTTAAATACGAAATTTCTGAAGCTAACGTTTCAATCGGTCGAAACAGGCGCGCACTCAAAACGTAAGCAATAATAAATGAAATAGACAGCCAGAGGCCTAAAAAAACCAATAGAGAAGTGGGAGAAAAACCACTGCGAAAGTAATTTTTATTAACCAGTAAACCGACTTGCATAATTCGACGGTTAGGAAGTTCCCGCGAATAGAGTCTAAATATATTTTTGTTTTCGTCAAAAGTTTGCCAATCGATGGTCCAATCGGGGTCAAAATCAAGCATACGAATATTTTGATTAGAATAGAGAATCTCTCCATTGTTATCTCTTAGCACCAGAAACAAACCTGCACGGTAACCACCAAGGACATCTTGTACTAATTCTTCAATGTCGAGAGGGTTAAAGTCGAATAAATCGACAAACTCTGATTGCGCTAGGAGTTCGGTATGCGAAGCAATAGCCGAATCTATCAACTGAAAATGTTCGCGCTCTTGTAAAACAGTATAGATATAACTGCTCAATCCAATGACAAAAAAGAGACTGCCCCAGAGAATAAGTAAGAGCTTAACCTTCAAGCCAATATCCTACATTACGTTTACTTAAAATCGAGACGGAAGCGCCGCTATCTTCCAATTTGCGACGCAGATTTTTAATTGTGACTTCAACCACATTGGATTCGATATCATTGTGCACATCCCAAACATGATCGAGTAATTGATAGCGATTATAAACACGAGTGGGATTTTGCAGTAAAGTAACAAAAACAAGAAATTCTTTTCGCGAGACATCGACACGTTTTCCATCGACTTCGAGAGTTTGATTTTGCAAATTAACACGCGTATTGCCTAACACGAGTCCTTTTTCAAGAGGCGAGTCGCGCCTTCGAACTAAAGCGCGAATTCTCGCACCGAGTTCTTCAATCGAAAACGGTTTTGACATATAATCATCGGCGCCGATGTCGAGGAGTCTACTTTTATCACTCGGGCCACCAATAGCCGAAAGAATTAAAATACCAGAACGCGGCCATTTTCGCTTAATAGACTCAATTTTAACTGCCGTATCAAAGCCATTAAGCAAGCGATCTAAAATAACAACGTTGGGTTCGGGGGCATCATTTTGTAAAAGTAAGGCATCAACTTCTTCTATTGAAGAGCACGTTTGAATACCGTAACCCTCACGCTTAAGTCCGTCGGCGAGATATTGATTTACTGAAATTTCGTCTTCAATTATTAGAATTTGCATATTGGTAACGTGTCGTGAGAGAGACTCTCACGACACGCAAAGTAGACTAGCTTTGTTCAAGGAGAACCGCAAGATTACATTGTTTTCTGTTTTGCGTTTTTAATGCATTTGTGAAGTTCTTTGCCGACTAAAGATGCGTTCTCTTTTAAGCATTGTTCTTTGGCTTCTTTATAAGAAACTTTCTTGGCGCCCTCTACTGATTTTGCAGCGTCGTTGGCATAAGTTGTGAGAGAGAAAGCGATGGCGAACATCGTCATTCCGAGTGCAAGTTTTTTCATATGTGCTCCTTTATAAAATGCAGGATTTTTCCTGCTCTTTTAGTGTAGCAAAGCAAAATGATGCGAAAATGACGTGGGAATAGTATTTACTTAATGTACAGGATCATTTCTTCGGCGGTACACAGGCAGGGCTTTCCACATCGCGTACATTCGTAATCAACATCTTTCCAATAATGGGGGTAGCGAGCCACAGGCTCAAAGCCCATGCGTAATAAGTATTTGCTTGAGGAGTTATTCGGAGATTCTACCCATGAATGGCAAACGATTGCGTGAACACCGAGTTGTTTCATGACATCAACAGCAGCCATTGATAATTTTTGTCCCCAACCTTGTCCTGTGACATTGGGATGCAAAAATAAACTTTGAAAATATCCGACATTTTTGACGTCGGCTTTCCACAAATGTGAACTTAGTTTTGAGCCTTTTCCTTTTTTCCAGTTACCTGGCGGAAACGAAAGACGAAGACCTTCAATCGTTTTTTTATCTTCAGAAACTAAAAGAAAGGACGTTGTAAGCCCGTTTTTTTTAGACTGTTTGAGCTTCTCTTGAAGTTCTTCAAGAGAAAAATACCCCGCACCAATACACATATCGGCAAAGGTTTTGAGCGCAGGTAAATCCCGCTCTTCGAGAGGGCGAATCGTTTTTGACATATGGAGGTTATAGATGTGAAAATTGCGGGGAGTCAAAGAAGGAATTGACGCGACAATTCAAGGGGTTTTTGCTAATTGCTGAGTAGCGATTAAGAGGGTTTTAAAATGAATTCAATAGATAAAAAACAGCAAATAAACACCCTTGTTGATGAGCTCACAAAGACCAAACCGAATTTACAAATTGTGCGTACTTCAATGGAGGCGCTTGGTCTTAAATTTTCTGATGACCCTGTTGAACGACTAAATACAGTTTTGATGTCCCTTCACCCTCAATTCAAAGAAAAAAAAGCGCTTAAGGACTTATGAAAATTCATGACACTATTTTGACTACAATAGGCAAGACCCCGATCGTTCGATTACAAAAATCAGTCCCAATGGGACCGCATAAATACTTTGGTAAAGTTGAATTTTTTAATCCTGGTGGATCGGTTAAAGACCGAATTGCCATTGCGATTATTGAAGAGGCCGAAAAACGAGGCGATTTAAAGCCAGGCGGAACGATTGTCGAAGCAACCTCAGGGAATACCGGAGTAGGACTAGCTTTGGTTGCGGCCGTTAAAGGTTATAAATGTGTCATTACAATTCCAGATAAAATGAGTGATGAAAAAATTAATACTCTTCGTGCTATGGGAGCCAAAGTTATTGTCACACCGACGGCCGTAGAGCCAGAAGATCCGCGAAGTCATTATTCAGTTGCACGAAAAATGGCCGAAATTACACCCGGTGGGTTTTTGGCCAATCAATACGACAACAACGACAACGTCGAAAGTCATTATCGCACGACCGGTCCTGAAATTTGGGAACAAATGGATGGAAAAGTCGATGTATTCGTAGGCGGTGCCGGAACGGGAGGAACCCTCTCGGGTGTCGGGCGTTTCTTAAAAGAAAAAAACCCAAACGTTAAAATTGTTTGCGTAGATCCTATCGGTAGTATTTTGCACGATTTATTTTATCACAAAAAAGTAATCTCGCCTCCGCAGCCTTACAAAATTGAAGGAATCGGCGAAGACATGCTTCCTAAAAACGTACATTTTAATGTGATGGATGATTTCATTCAGATTAACGATAAAGAATCTTTCTTGATGTGCCGTGATCTACTCTCTAAAGATGGAATGTTTGTTGGACCTTCAGGCGCTGGAGCTGTTGTCGGCGCAGTGAGGTATGCGTCTAAACAGACGAAGCCGTTGAACATTGTCATTTTACTTCCAGATTCAGGTTCACGTTATTTAAGTAAAGCGTTCAATGATAGCTGGATGAAGGAGAACGGATTTTTAGAGTCGCCACTTCAGTTAAAAACTGTTGGCGACTTAATTCAAGACATGAAATCCGCAGGTGAACTCATTTCGGCAAAAACGAGTGACAGTGTTTTAAGTGTGATTCAAATTTTAAAAGACAGAAGTCTTTCGCAATTGCCGGTCATTCAAGACGGAAAACTGATTGGTGTAGTAGATGAAAGTGACTTGCTCTTTCCGCTTGCAAGTGGACGAGTTAAGCCGACAGATCCTATTTTAAGTTTTGTAAAAGGATCGGTCATTATGGTGGATCTTGATGAGCCGTTGCAAAAATTAACAGAGCTTTTTGCTCAGGGTTACGTCGCATTGGTGAATGACCGAAACAAAAAGCTTCGGATTATTACAAAAATTGATTTGATCGAGTTTCTTAGCAAGAATTATTGACGGAGTTGATTATGAATTGGGACAAAAAAGAATTTGGCTTTGATACTCGGGCCATTCATGCGGGCCAAGAGCCTGATCCTACTACAGGCGCGATTATGACACCCGTGTATCTCACATCAACTTATGTGCAAGAATCTCCCGGAAAGCACAAAGGCTTTGAGTATTCACGCACGCAAAATCCTACGCGTAATGCTTATGAAGCGTGCTTAGCCAATCTTGAAAGTGGAAAGTTTGGTCTTGCCTTTGCCTCGGGTTGTGCAGCTACGACCACTGTTGCGCATCTTTTAAAAGCAGGAGATCATTTAATTTGTTCTGATGATGTTTACGGAGGGACGTTTCGTCTGTTTGATAAGGTGATACGTCATAACGGAGTGGAGTTTACTTTCGTAGACTTAACAAACCCTGAAAATTTGCGATCCGCAATTAAGCCCAATACAAAAATGGTTTGGATTGAAACGCCGACGAATCCTATGTTGAAACTTATCGATATTCGAAAGGTTTCCGCGATCGCGAAAGAAAAAGGTATTATTTCGGTTGTCGACAACACGTTTATGAGTCCGTATTTTCAACGTCCGTTAGAGTTAGGCGCAGACATCACGTATCACTCAACCACAAAATTTGTGAATGGCCATAGTGATATTGTAGGTGGGGCCGTTATTACGAATCGTGATGATCTTGCTGAAAAGCTTTATTTTTTGCAAAATTCAATAGGCGCGGTGGCTTCGGCATTTGATTCATTTTTATGCATGAGAAGTTTAAAAACTCTTTCGGTACGCATGCAAGCACATGAAAAAAATGGCCGTGCAGTTGCTGAATTTTTAGAGACGCATCCTAAAGTGGAGCGTGTGATTTATCCGGGTTTAAAAAGTCATCCCCAACATGAGCTTGCAAAACAACAAATGACGGGTTTTGGCGGAATGATCACGTTTTACATAAAGGGTGGTTTAGAGCCTGCGCGACGTTTTTTAGAAACGGTTAAAATTTTCGCATTGGCTGAAAGCTTAGGTGGAGTCGAATCGTTAATTGAACACCCCGCCATTATGACGCACGCCAGTGTTCCGTTGGCAAATCGTAAAGCCTTAGGGATAGACGACGGAATGATTCGTCTCAGCGTTGGAATTGAATCCCTCGAGGATCTTCTGCGTGATTTGAAACAGGCTTTCGATAAAGCGTAGTTGATTTTTAGTATTCAAATTATTTCTTCACTTGCTGCGACTTGCGAGGCCAACAACAATTGACCGAGCCTCTCAAAAAAGGTACCTAAAGTCCTTCACATCAATGTGGCTGGGTAGCTCAGTCGGTAGAGCAGAGGACTGAAAATCCTTGTGTCGGGGGTTCAATTCCCTCCCCAGCCACCAAACTTCCATAAATACTCAATTTTTGCGAGCGCCTCGGTCGGCTGCTGCTCCCGCGTGCACAAAAGCACGCGTCCGCATCAGCCTCGGTCGGGGCTCACAAATCTTGAGCATTTCTGAAAGTTTGGTCATTTACGGTCCGCCCTTTATCAAATGCGGATTTTTTTTAATTGGTGGCTGGGCCTGAATTTGAATCCTCCGATACTGCGGAAGTGGGAATGAGGGAAGGGAGGATTTTTCAATCCTCCCTTAGAGAGAGTTAGTAACAGGTGCCGATGTAGTCGTAGATGATGTCGGTGCTGTGTGTGCGTTCGCCGTTGAAGGTGGCTAGGACGCGGTTGTCGGTTGAATCTTTAAAGGAGAGGTCCACTTTTCGTGTGGTGTCTTCTTCGTGATAAACGACTTCACGAGAAGCGTAGTAAGGTCCGAATCCATCGTAGTAGTAATCATCGTACCAATAATTACAGTAGCGGTAGTCTGCAGACATTGAACAACGCCAATAAGCCTGATTCGAGCCGCAAGACTCATAAGTACGATACGTTGGGCTGACTGTCATATCAGTGTCTACGACGGCAACAACGTTCCAAGGTTGTCCGCTTTGCTCAGAGGTCAACGTCACGATACCGTTTTGAGGAATTTGAAAATCTTCCGTTTTCAGAACAACTGTTTGATCATCACCGTCTTGAATATCGACTTTAAAACGAAGCTCATCTCGATCTTGAGATTTCAATTTTGCATTATACTGGCCAGCACGGAGAGTGACCCTGTCGCCATCTTTTGTATTAAGCACGAGTGGCTCTTTTACCCTGAGATCACCAGAGATCGAGCTCTTACAGCCCATCAAAGGTAAGCAGGTCAGTACCGCAATTAATAATAATTTCATAAGGCCTCCAATATGTTTTGAGCAGACTTAAGTGTCTTGCCAATTTGGAATACCTTTAATCTTTAGCAATTTAAAAGTGCAGTGACATTCGAGTTCATAAAGAAAAATCAAGCTTGTAATACTGATTTATAAAGAAACGGTTATAAAAAAGAGATACTTGATAAGAAAATTAAACTTGTTCAACACGAGGTGCTTTTTCTAAACTTAAATTTTCCCTCTGATAGCATAGGTAAGATTATTTAAAAAAGTGTGTTTGTAGAGATAATTTACAGAGGATTTTTTAAAATTGTAGCACGGCGACTGATCCAACTCACCTTTCTCAAGAATTAAAGAAATTAATTTAATATAGTCTTCGGCTTGTCTGCGCGCTGAAAAATGCTTTTCTGTAATAGCGCGACAGGATTTTGAATCAATCGTCGAAATCTTCGCATGAGCGGCACAAAATTCTTCATACGTATGTGCAAGAAATCCCGTGCCTGGTAAAACTTCTTCCGGCATCGAGCCATTGTAGGACCCAATTACGGGAGTTCCGCAGGCCATGGCTTCGAGTGGAGCAAGAGCACAAGGCTCATCCCAATTTGTCGGGTAAAGGAGTCCTCGAGCATTTGCTAAAATTTCGAGACGGCCCTCATGATCGCCAAGCAGTCCAAGGTATTCAATACCGTTTCGATTTGTGCCCGTACCGCCCATAACTTTCATGGGCACATTTAAATCACGACAAAAATCAAGGCAGGTCTTTAGGTTTTTTACGCGCCATTTGGCCTTAGCCATAAAAATGTAATAGTCCGATTTTTTTTCGACAAACGGATGCTTCTCTACATCGATACCTTGAAGCACAAAATATTTTGCGTTGTGATTTTGAGCGTGGGAACGGCTAACGAAGTTTGTATTTGGAAAAAAAGCTTCTCCGGGCTGAGCATTTCCGTGAATGGTTATCAGATGTGGTCTGAGAGGTTTTTCTTTTGGCGGTTGATGAAAATGAATAAGATCAATATCGCTGGGAAGCAAATGAGAAATATCATCTCCACTCCATTGAGTCGGGAAGAAACCATGTTCGAAGTTTTGAAGATTGGAGTTAGGAGCCGCAAGAATAAAAACCTCATGACCGAGCTCTTGATAATACTTGGCGAGATTCATCACCACACGCTCAACGCCTCCATATCTATGTGGCGGAAGAACTTCGTTGTAGGCGAGAGCAATTTTCACAGAGACTCCGAATTAGTTTTTTTTGAAAAAGTCTTCAAGGGCTGAGACGACGCGAGGAACCTCTTTGAAACCTGGCCATAGAGGGAGACGAAGAAGTTGTTCCGAAATAAAATCAGTATTTGGTAGATCACCTGACGTTCTTCCATACTTTCTTCCAGCCTGCGAACTATGGAGAGGTACATAGTGACTTGCCGACTGAATGCCCTGTTCTTTGAGATAAAAGTATAATTTTTCGCGATTAAAATGTTTGTCTAAAATAATGTAGTACATATGGCCGTTATGTTCTGAGTGTTTTTGAGGATTCAACATCTGACGAGACAAGACCGACTTGTTTTCTAAAAATTCTGTTGCCGCAAAGTATTCATTCCAAATTTTACAACGCTCTTTCGCCACGTCGCCGACTTTTGGAAGTTGAGCCATGAGGATCGCGGCAGTGATTTCGCTCGGTAAAAAAGAAGAACCCACTTCGACCCAAGAGTACTTGTCTACCTCGCCTCGTAAAAATTTACTGCGATTGGTACCTTTCTCCCATAAAATTTCGGCGCGTTCATTAAACTCAGGATCATTGATGATCAGAGTACCGCCTTCACCTGACATAATATTTTTTGTGTCGTGAAAACTGAGAGATGAGAGGTGTCCAAAAGATCCTGCAGGCTTACCGTGATAATAAGACCCGAATGCCTGGGCAGCGTCCACGGCGACAAAAATATTTTTTGATTTTGCGATTTTCATGATCGCATCCATATCGCAAGGCACGCCGGCATAAAAAACAGGAATGATCATCCTTGTTTTTGTTGTGATTGCAGCTTCAAGCTTTGTTTCGTCTAAGTTTAAAGTGTCACGACGGATATCCACGAAAACAGGGGTCGCGCCTCGCAGTACAAAGGCATTCGAAGTTGAGACAAAAGTGTAAGATGGCATAATGACTTCATCGCCAGGCTTAAGGGCGCACAAGAGAGCTGCCATTTCGAGAGCTGCGGTACAAGAATGGGTTAGCAGGCATTTCGATTTAAAGTAATCAGTGAGCCAAGCATGACACTGTTGGGTGAAGCGCCCATTCCCAGAGGTCTTTCCTTGGTTTAAAGCCTCTTCAACGAGCTTTAGCTCATTGCCGCTCAGGTAGGGTTTTGAGAATGGAATCATAGAATTATACGTTTAACATGCAAGCTCGAGAGTTTGCCAGCCATATCCAGCTGTGTTACACAGAGGCGTTATGCAATTGCTCGATGAGTTAAAGAAAAACCCATTTGTTCTGGCTCCGATGGCGGGAATCACCGACACCGCATTTCGATCCTTTATGAAAGAGATGGGAGCCGGGATCGTGATCTCTGAACTCGTTTCGGGTGATGGCATCGAACATCTCAATTCCAACACGATGAAAATCATGCGGTACGAGGAAGATCAGCGTCCTGTCGCGATTCAACTTTTTGGTGAAGATCCCATTATCGTAGGGCGAGCGGCAAAGTTTGTTCAAAATAAGGGCGCTGATTTTGTGGATCTCAATTTTGGTTGTCCAGTACCTAAAGTTGTAAAAAAAGGTGCGGGTTCGGCGCTTTTAAAAGATCCTCTTGCACTAAAAATCATGATTAGCACTGTTCGCCGTTACATTGATATTCCTCTTACAATTAAGATTCGTACGGGTTGGGACGAATCAATGCGAAATGCTGTGGAGGTTGCCAATATTGCACATAACGAAGGTGTTACATGGGTTGCCATTCATGGTCGTACGCGTGCTCAAGGGTATTCGGGTGTCGCAGATTGGGATTTTATCGGCGATGTAAAAGCAAAATCTAAAATTCCAATCATAGGCAACGGAGATATTCATACACCCGCCCAAGCTGTAGATCGTCTAAAAACGTATGGCCTTGATGGTGTGATGATTGGTCGTGGATGCTTAAAAAATCCTTGGATTTTTCAGGAATCGCGAATGCTTTATAATTTACATGAACAAAAGCCTGTCGTTCATGACTTTCAAAGCGTCTTTTTTAAACTTAAAAGTTATTTAGACAAAACTTGCGATGATAAATTAATGTCAATTCAACTTAAAAAATTTGCGGCATGGTTTTCGGCAGGTTACCCAGAGTCTTCTAAATTTCGTAAGTCTCTTTTCGACTCTAAATCAGTACCCGAACTTTGGCAGGTGATTTCAAATTATTTTGCAGAAGTAAAAAGCGTTAACCAAGAAGACACAAGTCATGAAGAGTTTCTTATGGGCGGACACGGTTAATGGCAGAAACAATTCAAGTCAGTAGTTTAATAAAACGTTATGGCCAAAAAAACGTCGTTGATGGCATTCAATTTTCTGTTAAAGCGGGGGAATGTTTTGGACTTTTAGGCCCCAACGGTGCCGGAAAAACATCTACAATGCGTATGCTTTATGGCTCTTCAAAAATTTCGGCAGGAGAGCTGCTGATTTTAGATAGAGATATTCGTAAAGAAGCAAAATGGATTAAATCTAAAATTGGAGTTGTGCCTCAAGAGGATGGACTTGATCCCGACTTTACGACGCGCGAAAATTTGATGGTCTATTCTCGCTATCATAAAATCCCCACCGCCGTTGCCAAACAACGTATAGAAGAACTGTTATCTACTGTTGGCCTCCTTGAAAAAGCTAATGCGGGCATAGAAACTTTGAGTGGTGGCATGAAACGTCGTTTGTGTATTGCCCGTGCTCTTTTGAACCAACCAGAAATTCTTTTTTTAGATGAGCCGACAACGGGCTTAGATCCTCAAGCCCGACAATGGATTTGGACAAAGATTCGAGAATTACAAAAAGCCGGCAAAACGGTCGTACTGACGACCCATTATATGGACGAAGCCGAACAGCTTTGCGATCGGTTAGCCATTATGCAAGAGGGCCGCATTTTTGCGACGGGAACCCCTCGTGAACTGATTGAAAAGCATGTTGGTCATGAAGTTGTCGAGTTTGACTTTAAAAAAGAAGAACTTGCGTACCTTCAAGAAAAGTTTCAAGAGAAATACCAAATGCAAATTTTAGGTGAACGGGTACGTTTATTTATTCGAAAAGGGCAGGATGGAAAAAGCATTCTGAATTTAATTGCTAGCGATTCAATGACTGTTCGTCGCGCAACTTTAGAAGATGTTTTTTTAAAAATTACAGGTCACCAATTAAGAGATTAACATGCACGGCATAGCTTCGGTTTGGCTTAGAAATTTTTTATATTTACGAAAGTTGCTATTATTAAATTTTTTTTGGGCAGCCTTTGAGCCTATCTTATATCTATTTGCGATTGGATTTTCATTAGGTCGTTCAATAGGAAGTTTCGAGGGTGTTCCTTACGCGCAATTCTATGTGCCGGCACTGTTAACCACTACGGCGATGATGGTAGGATTTTTCGAAGGTACATACGGGACTTTTACAAAACTCGTGTATCAAAAAACGTATTCTACAATATTTTTAACACCGGTTTCAGCTAGTGAGATCGTGATTGGAGAAATTCTTTGGTGCGCAAGCAAATGCATTCTTGGATATCTTTGTGTGGCTCTGGTCGCCCTCGCTTTTGGCGCCATGCCTTTAGGAAATCTGCTCGCCGTCTTTTTTGCTTTGTTTCTCACCTCACTTATGTTTTCAACGATGGGGTTATTACTCGCATCATTTGCTAAGAAGTATGATTCTTTTACGTATTCAATTTCAGGATTTATTGTGCCGATGTCATTATTTAGCGGCACGTATTTTCCTCTTGGCGATTTGCCGGTTTGGGTACAGTACATTGCCTACGCATTGCCGCTCACTCATAGTGTGCAGTTAATACGAAATCTTTTACTAGAACGTGAAAATCCTAATTTGATTTTTAATCTTACTTACATATTAGTTCTGACACTCGTTACAACAGTTTGGAGTTTAAAAAGAATTACTCGACGACTCGAGAATTAATTCCTACTCGCTGACCTCTGGTTGAAGAATTTCGGCTTCGTTTTTGGTCGGTTCAACGACATACGGATCTTCTTCACGCTCGGGTTCGGGCTCGATGGCATCGCCCTTGGTAAAATCAGTTTTTTCTAATGAGTCTAAGAATTCGTTTGTACTGGTGACAACATTATCTACGTTCTTCCAGGGAAAGTTATCCAGATTGGATTTTGCGACTTGAAACTCATCGTCGGCAAGATGACCCGTAAGTTGAAGTTTGTGCATGACCGTTGAAATCCGGCCGCGCATGAACGGAGTTAATTTATTTTGTTTATAAGATTGTGAATATTTAACGGGGCTAGGCAGCAATACAGCTAAGAACGAACTTTCTAGAACATTAAGTTGGGCCGGCTCTTTATTAAAGTAATGTCTGGCGGCGGCTTTGACCCCATAAATATTATCGCCAAACTGTACGACATTGAGGTAGCGCTCAAGAATTTCATTTTTCTTAAATGTTTTTTCAAGTTCATAAGTCAAAAAAGCTTCTTTTATTTTTCTTATAATTGATTTGTTTGACGATAAGAAAATGTTTTTAACCAGTTGTTGGGAGATTGTTGAGCCTCCACGCACGTAAGAGCCTTCCTTAAGATTTCGATCAAAGCTGTCCTTGATTTCATTAAAATCAAACCCGTTATGTTGATAGAAGCCAGCATCTTCAGAAATTAAAACGGCGGAGATAACATAGGGGGAAATATTTTTTAATGACGTGTAGCTAGGACTATTTGGACACAAATAAACATGAAACATTTCGGTTGTTAGGCAACCACGAGCCTTATTCATATCCGGTAAAGACAGTAGAGCGATCGCGATAATGCCCACGATAAGCCCCAAAAAACTGATAGCAGAAAGACTAAACCAAAAAAGAAAGCGACCCATACTTTATTTTATCTAGATTTATAATGTTTCGCCATGTCCAACTTAAATTAAGCCGTGTTGTTTAGACCAATCAACGCTTTGGGCAATAGAAATTTCGGCCGGAGTGACTTTTAGCCCTAATTCCGTTTGTGCTTTCGTAGAGTCAAACCAATGATAAAGGATAGACGTCCAGGCTCGCTCAGAATTTAAAGGTCCCTTTTTACCAAAACGTTCCATAATATCTCCGACTTTACCTAAGGTGTGAATGACAGCATTAGGCATACATATTTTGGGAGGTTCGACGCCAGATTTTTTTGCGATAATTTCAAAAAGGCGCTTAATGGTAATGTTCTCTCCGGCTAAAATATAACGTTCTGCTGAGCGCCCGATTTTCCAAGCACTGACGATGGCAGAGGTAACGTCATTATAATTCACGACGTTGACGCCACCTGAGGTATAGAAAGGAAGTCGTCCTTGCGCGACTTTTAGCTGTGAATTTCGACTTCCTTTTTTCGCATCTCCAGGACCATAAATTGTAGACGGGTTAAGAATGACGGCGTCAACCGCACCTGCGCGTGTAGCTTCAAGGACAAGTTTTTCTGCGGCCCTTTTTGTTTCAAAATAACCAAGATCTAAATGTTGAATATTATATTCAGAGTTTTCATTGAGTGGATGGCGACCGTCAATACTCGCGCCAATCGTAACAACACTACTAAGATGAACCAGACGACGAACCTTATTTGTTTTACACGCTTCAATAATATTGAATGTGCCACCGACATTTACTTTTTCCATGAGGGCGCGTTTGGCGCGTGAATATTCAATAACTCCTGCGAGATGAAAAACACTATCGATATCTTCAGTGGCGTTTACTAGGCTTTCGAGGTTCGTGATATCACCCTTTAGCATTTCTACTTTTAGGCCCTCAAGCTCAGTGAGTTCTCTTTTATGGCGACAGGTAATGACGACGTCTAGTCCTTCGTCTGTGAGTTTTCGGCATAGATGCGGCCCGAGAAATCCGGTTGCACCGGTTATTAATACTCTCATTTTGACCTCCGCGATAATATTAGTTCATAATTTATGTACAACGGCAAGGAGACTCAACATGTCTAAAGAGTTACTCAAAAAATGCTATCTTTTTAAAGATATGACGGAGTCAGAACTAACCAAGCTTGAATCCGCACTCACGTCTGAAACTTATGACACGGATGAGGATGTATTTAAACAGGGTGATGAAGCACACTCCATGCATTTGATAAAAAAAGGTTTGGTAAAAGTTCTTCAAGTAGGAAACGATCATGACATGATTGCGGTCGCGACTTTGTCTTCAGGTTCTCACTTCGGTGAAATGGCTTTTCTAGATAATGAAAAACGTTCGGCAACTGTAACCGCGGCAGAGAAAACTGAACTTTTGCGAGTGGATTATGAAGAGCTACGTAAAGTACTTACAGCTGATACGGCAATGTCGATTAAGTTTTTAAATGCGATGGCGCTTTTTTTATGTGGGCGTTTACGAATTACTACAAATGATCTCAGTTTTGCTCGTGAGCGTAACGTAAAACATTTTTAAAAATATTTCTTACGTCGCCAAGGCTTTACGAATTTAAAAGAAATTTCGAGCGCCAACTTGCCTGAAATAATTCCTAAAATTGCGCCCCCGATAACATCTAACGGAAAATGTACGCCGACATATACACGACTATAAGCAATCAAAGCGGCCAATCCAAAAAAAGTTCGCTTCCATCGAAGAGCAAAAAAACTTAGTACGGTTGCGATCGCAAACATATTAGCTGCGTGATTAGAGGGAAAGCTAAAACCAGAATGCTCATTTGTTCGCAATTGAACATTTTGAAGTGTAAATGACGGGCGTTCGCGCTGCACGTGAGGTTTGATAAGTCGATAAGAGGCGGCGTCAGCAATTGCAAAAGCTAAGAGACAACAAAGAGCGATACCAACCGCATGTAAGCGCCCTTTATAAATCCAAATAATTAAAATCAAAGGTGCGAGCACCAAAGAGAACCACCATTCTTTATGGAGGTCTGTGATGACGGGCATGATTTGATCGAGCCACCCGGCTGTCCATACAGCATTAATTTTATAAAACCACTGGTGATCTTCGGCAATCAAACGGCCTAGGAGGTTTTGTAACATTAAACTAGTCCAACAAAATTCCTATCGTTCGTCTAGGAATACACACAGTCTAGTCCTCTATATTTGCGAGATGTGTCAGAATGTAAGCTAAGGACACCACCATGGATATTACAATTATACTCGGTCTTTTTTTAGGTATTGGCGGAATCATACTTGGGCACATACTTGATAGCGGGCACGTCGCTTCGCTTGTTCAAGGAACTGCGGCCGTCATTGTTTTTGGCGGAACATTTGGCGCGGTTCTCGTTAGTTGCACTTTTGTTGAAATTCGTGAGGCTTTTCGTCTCTTAAAATATACCTTGATAACGCCAACGGATTCACGCCCTGCGATTGCACTTGAAATTGTCGAAGCCTCTCGATTGGCAAGGCAAGACTCTATTTTATCTCTTGAAAAACGTCTCGCAAGATTTTCAGATCCGTTTATGAAAACCGTTTTTAGATTTGTCATTGATGGTGTCGAACAAAATACAATTCGCGAACTTTTTGAAAATGAAATTCATTTAGAAGAAGACAAGCAGTTAGGGGCGGCCAAAGTTTTTGCCGACGCCGGTGGATTTTCACCGACCATTGGAATTATTGGTGCCGTCTTAGGGTTGATTCACGTTATGGAAAACCTAACGGACACTTCAAAGCTAGGATCGGGAATTGCGGTGGCCTTTGTCGCCACCGTATACGGAGTGGGATCGGCTAACCTAATATTCTTGCCGCTTGCGAATCGTATTAAAAGACGTATTAAAGACCGCTCAAAAACTAAAGATATGATTTTAGTCGGAGCCCTTTCCGTGATTAACGGATTAAATCCGTATATCATTGAAGAAAAATTAAAATCTTATTTCGAAGCTAGCGCAGAGTAGAGCAAGCATGGCAAGAAAACGTACCGAAGAAGAACCAGATAATCATGAGAGATGGTTGGTTTCTTATGCCGACTTTATAACGTTATTATTTGCGTTTTTTATCGTTCTTTATGCGACTTCGAACCAAGATATTGAAAAGCAAAAAAAATTCGAAGAGTCTGTAAGAAAAGCATTCGTAGCCGTCGCTCAATTTGGTTCAAACTCGGGGACAGGTGAATTTGAGAATATCGACGAGAATGCGAGTCCGATTCCACCGCCCATTGAAGTTTTTAAGCGCAATTCAGGAAGCGCCGCTCAACTTATGGACGCGGTTGAACAAATTATTGAAAAAAGTCTTACGAAAGAAGAAAAAGAAAAAGTACAATTTGATTTACGCGAAGATCCCTTTGGAGTGCGAATCAGTTTGGATTCAGCTGCCATGTTTGATTCGGGTTCAACGGCAATGAAAAAAGACACGCTGGCGATTTTTGATAAAATTGCAGCGATGATAAAACAAACACAAAAACACTTGGTCGTCGAAGGGCATACGGACAATCAGCCAATTAATACATCAACATATCCAAGTAACTGGGAGCTCGCGGCCGCCCGTGCGAGTACCATCGTACGCTATATGATTAAAGTGAACGGGATTGCGCCGTCAAAATTAGCCGCAGTTTCACTGGCTGATCAACGACCCGTAGCTTCTAATGATACAGAAGCGGGACGCAAAAAAAATAGGAGGATTGAAATCCTCCTTACAACTAAAACGACATCTTTAAATTAATTTTGTCTTTCGATTGTGATGGTCTTGATCACGATGGGCTCTACGGGGCGATCCATTGCGCCGACTTTGGATTTTGCGATCGCATAGACAATATCCATTCCTTCAACCACTTCACCAAAAACTGTGTGGTGACGATCTAAGTGTGATGTTTTTGCGACTGTGATAAAAAATTGGCTTCCGTTCGTATTCGGGCCTGCATTTGCCATCGATAGTATTCCAGGCTTGCTGTGTTTAAGTTCCGGGTTAAATTCATCGGCAAATTGATATCCTGGACCCCCAGTACCTGTACCTAATGGACAACCACTTTGAATCATGAATCCGTCTATGACTCTATGAAAAATAAGTCCGTCATAAAATTTGCGTAAAGCTTTCTTGCCTGTTTTTGCTTCTTTAAATTCTTTAGTTCCTTCTGCAAGGGCAACAAAATTTGCGACGGTTTTTGGCGCGCCATCTTTAAACAGATGAACTTTGAACTTTCCTTTAGTGGTATCAAATATTGCAAACATATTTTTAGGTTCCTTTTTAGGTTTTGGTGCTTCCGCTTTTACCAAAGTTGTCGTGGTGGTCTTAAGCAATGATGTTGTCGTAGAGGATTTTTCTGAAAGGGTTGTCGTGGTGACCAATGTCGAAGTGGAGGTTTGTCCCCACGCAGTTAACCCGTAAATTAAGAGTGATCCTAAGTAAATTAAAAATAAAGTAATATAAGGACGATGTTTCAAACGTCGCATGAAAGCCCCCTTAAAATTCCACTATATTCCTGATTTAAAAAACGTCAATCAGGTCACGTGAGCGCAGCGCAGACGCGTTATCAGTTGGCAGTTGGAGACCACTTAGGTTTGAAATAGTTAGAATTATCTGCCGTGATTCTTCGCTCATTCGTACCGTCGGCGTTTACAATATATATTTGCTTTTTACCTGTGCGATCACTAATAAACATGATTTGCCGCCCGTCAGGAGAAAACGTAGGGTCTTCATTATTTGCCCATTTTCCATTTGCTTTTTTAGCTTGGGTTAAGCGCTCCATATTTGTACCATCACTGCTCATAATAAAAATATCAAAGTGTTCGGCATCCCAACCTGCGAAAGAAAGTTTTTTTCCATCAGGAGACCAACTGGGGCTTGCATTATATTTACCTGCAAACGTGACACGCTTAATATTGCTACCATCAATATTCATAATATAAATCATAGGTCGCCCACTACGATCTGACGAGAACGCAATTTTTTTACCATCCGGACTTATTGCGGGTTCGACATTCATGGCGCCATTCGGCCCGTTGGTCACACGTTTTAAATTTTCACCATCAATGTTCATCGAGAAGATATCAGGGTTTCCGCCTTGAGAGATGGTCAGATAAATAAGTTTTCCTGTAGGCTCATAGCACGCTCCAGAGTTGATCCCTGGTCGTGAAGACAATAAAAAACGCTTGCCCGTAAATATCTCGTATAAGAACAAATCAGCATTGCGAGTTTTTGCTTTGGGGTGCATCGCGTAGGCCGTGTACGCAACCGTTTTGCCGTCTGGTGACCACGCCGGAGAAAGTGTAATTGATTGGTGTGTCGTAATTCGTTTTCCGTTATTGCCGTCCCAATCCATTACGTAAACTTCTTTCCATTGGTTTCCGGCTTTATCGCTTGTCACGGCGATCTTGGTTAAAAAATAACCTTTCTTCCCGGTTAAGGCTTCAACGAGGTCGTTGGCAAACGTGTGCGCCATTTGACGAGCCGACTTGCTAGTCCCTTGATACTCTTTGCCTAAAATAAGTTTTGCTTGGGGGACGTGATAAACAAAGACTTCGAAAGTCACTTGATCTTTAACAACTCGATAACCGCCGCGGACTAAAAACTCGGTGCCGATCTGTTTCCATTTTGCAAAACTAAAACCATTGGGTTCGCCAGGTGCAGGCTTTAATCCTACCGCGCTCGTGTCTTCTAGATAGGCTGATTGATTAATAAATTGAAAATACCCACTTACATCAAGATCGTTTAAAGCGGTGTTAAATAAATCAGTTCCGACACGTTTAATGCTCGAATCAGTTGAAGGGGTGCCCAAAAATAAAAGCGGAGTCAGTGCCATAAGACTACGTTTAACTTTGGCTTCGCCCACATTAATAAAAACAGAAGAGGGTTTTCCCGCATCTTGAGAATAAGCGAGCGGTGTAATTAAAAAAATCAAGCACAATAAAGCACGCATAGGTCCCTCCTGAATTAATCTGGAAACTGAAAAACAATTCCATTCACTCCGACAATATCAATAAACTTTTCCGGTGGTGGCGGAAAAGGCGATGAGCGGTCAATTGTATCCATCACCAGGCTATCATAAGTTGGGTTTTTTGAGGATAGGATTAACTCTTTTCTGATCACGTACCCGCGAGTATCAATGAGAACAAGGACGCGCGCGCGTAAGCCCATTTTGGCGAGCCATTCCGGCAGTTCCCAATTTGATTTAATCTGGCTATCGACATCGCCAATATACGTATCGTAATCCAACTTATTAAGACCTTTAAGTGAGGTTCCGGCGGCTAAGACATTGCCTTTAATCGGAGCGTTCTTTTTTTCTGCCTTGGCATTTTGAACTTCGGCTTCAAGTTCTTGGAGGGCTTTGAGTTGTTCGAGAGCCTTATTTTGTTTTTTTGATAAGTCGATTTTTTTGGTTTCTTTTTTTGTTTCGGGTTGGGATGTTGGTGCAACTGAAGGCGGCGGAGTTGTTTCGGCTTTGGCAGCAGGCATCGGTAAAGTCGCGGTTTGTTTGTCTGGTAATGAAACAAGATCAACACGAACAGAAGCTTGGTAAAGAGGAATTTCCATAGGAAACAATAAAACTTTTAAAGTGAAAATACAGACGATAGCAACATGAAAGCCAACCGAGGCGATCAACATTTTCGGTAGATCGCGATCAGAAATATCTTTATAAAGATAAGAAGACTTCATAATTAATTTTTGGGCAAAGTTATAAGGCCAATATTTGTAATGCCTGCAGAGCGAATTTCACCCATAACTTCGGCAACAAGTCCATAATCGACCGCTCGATCTGCTTGTATGTAGATCTGCTTATTAACTCGTGTTTCAAAAATGGCCTTTAATTTTGATTGCAAAATATCTTTTGGAACTTCGGTTTCGCCCGCCATAACTTTTCCGGATTTAGATATAATAATTAAAAAAGGGTCTTCATTTGGTTGTACGCCACCCGGGGCTGTTTGCGGCAAATCGACGTCAATCCCTTGTTGCATCATAGGCGCCGTGACCATAAAAATAATTAAAAGCACGAGCATGACGTCTACAAGCGGAGTGACGTTGATCTCACTGATACTCACTCGCGATTTCGAAGTGCCAGTCATTCCCACTATTCGTCCTTAAAGAAATTTCTTTTTGAAATATTTAGAAAATCTGTACAGAAGCCTTCAATTTCAAGCTCCCCTTTTTTGAGTCGCGATATAAAATGATTATACGCGATCACGGCGGGGATTGCGGCGGCGAGGCCGATAGCCGTCGCGACTAAGGCTTCAGAAATTCCAGGAGCCACGATCGCTAAACTTGCCGAACCTGAAGCCCCGATTTTTTGAAATGCACTCATAATGCCCCAAACAGTTCCAAAGAGACCAATAAAGGGGCCGGTACTTCCCGTCGTAGCTAAAACAGTAAGATGTTTTTCCATACGATTGATTTCAAGATCAGAGGCGCGTTGTAATGTTCGCGCTAAATTATCCATGCCATAGAGCTTAGGTGTTCCTGCATTCACACGTGATTTTTGTCCTAAATTACTTTCGGCAATACGTTGGAGCTCTTGAAAGCCCGCCTTAAAAACATTTGCAATTGAGCTAGCATTAAATTTGTCGAGATTTTCATTTAAACTATCAAGCGACGGGGCCTTCCAGAAAGCATCCAAAAACTGACCGTTTGTGCTTGTGATTTCATTGAACTGTTTCCGTTTAAGAAAGATAATGGCCCAGCAAACAACTGATAAACCAATTAGGCTTAAAAGCGTTATCTGTACAACTGGGCTTGCAGAAAAAATGGAATCTAGGATCGATGTATTAACCGCAATTTTTGCTGAATTTTGAATAGCCATTAAAAAAGCCTACAAGTTTTTATTGATGTAGGCCACAGGATTCAAAGACGTGAAAATGCTTAATTATCAACCAAAAAAACGCATTGCGCTATATAAGTATTTAAATAACTTAAATGATGCAAGCTGAATTGATTTTCATTTAGCTTTCATATACTCCATAGCTACTATGATGCGTCTAAATCGAAAAGTGGAATATGCCTTAATTGTCTTGAAATATATGAGCCAAAAAAAGCCTGGTCAGCTCTCGTCTGCCAAAGAAATGAGCGAAAAATTTCAGGCTCCATTTGACGCGACTTCTCGCGTTCTTCAGATCATGTCTCATAACGGTGTTTTACGTTCAGAACATGGAGCACATGGTGGATATCAAATTGTTAGAGATCTCGAAAAGATATCGTTTTATCAGCTTAACGAAATGATTTTAGGACCGGTAGGTATCACGAAATGCATTTCTAAAGAGGGTGATAAAAACTGTGATTTACAATCTAACTGTAATATTGTTTCACCGATTCGATTTTTAAATTTTAAATTTTCGGAATTTTTAAAACAATTAACCGTAGCCGAAGTCCTTGGGCTTTCAGAACCTAAACTCAATCTCTTTAGAAGCGAAGGCGTGCCTAACCATGTCAGCTAAAGACGCCGTAACCAAAAAAAATTATAAACACGGTTGGACAACTCATCTTGAGATTGAAGAGCTACCAAAAGGATTGGATGAAACTACGATTCGCTTTATCTCCAACAAAAAGAAAGAGCCAAAATTTATGTTGGATTTTCGCCTTAAAGCATACGAACACTGGTTAAAAATGACGGAGCCAGACTGGGCATTTATTCACTATCCTAAAATTGATTATCAAGATATTCGCTACTATTCGGCGCCCAAGAATAAAAAAGAAGGCCCGAAGTCTTTAGATGAGTTAGATCCGGAGTTGCTGCGAACTTTTGAAAAATTAGGAATTCCACTAGCAGAACAAAAAAGAATTTCAGGAGTCGCGATTGATGCAGTTTTTGATTCGGTGTCTATCGGTACAACTCATCAAGATGTTTTGTCGGAATACGGAGTGGTTTTTTGTTCTTTTTCAGAAGCTTTAAAAACACACCCAGAAATAATAGAAAAATATATTGGCTCTGTTGTTCCGTACACTGATAACTATTTTGCCACGCTAAACTCCGCCGTCTTTAGCGATGGCTCGTTTGTATATATTCCTAAAGGTGTGCGCTGCCCGTTAGATCTTTCCACTTACTTTAGAATAAACAATCAAGAGGCGGGTCAATTCGAAAGAACCTTGATCATTGCAGACGAAGGAAGTTACGTAAATTACTTAGAAGGCTGTACCGCCCCGTCGTTTGATTCGAACCAGTTACACGCCGCTGTCGTTGAACTTATCACTTTGGATAATGCAGAGATTAAATATTCGACAGTACAAAACTGGTATACCGGTGACAGCCAAGGTAAAGGTGGCGTTTATAATTTTGTGACAAAACGGGGCAAGTGCCAGGGCAAAAATTCAAAAATTTCTTGGACACAAGTCGAAGCTGGCTCTGCTATTACCTGGAAATATCCAAGTTGTATTCTTCAAGGGGAAAATTCTACCGGAGCTTTTTACTCGGTGGCGTTAACTAACGGAAAAATGCAAGCCGATACCGGCACAAAGATGATTCACATCGGAAAGAATACCAAGAGCACGATTATTTCAAAAGGTATTTCCGCGGATGGTTCCAGTAATACATATCGCGGGTTGGTAAAAATATTGCCATCAGCGACAGGAGCAAGAAATTTTTCTCAATGTGATTCTATGTTGGTAGGATCTGATAGTGCAGCTTCGACAGTTCCGTATATTGAAGTCAAAAATGAAACGGCTATTGTTGAACACGAAGCTTCGACTTCAAAGCTAAGTGCCGATCAACTTTTTTATTTGCAGTCTCGTGGGATTGATACCGAAACCGCAATCAGTTTACTTGTAAATGGTTTTTGTAAAGAAGTGTTCCAAACTTTACCGCTTGAATTCTCAGTTGAAGCCGTGAAGCTTATCGAATTAAAGCTTGAGAATAGTGTAGGTTAATGGAGAGAAAATGTTAGAAGTTAAAAATTTAATAGTAAAAACAGATGGTACTGAAATACTTCATGGTATTAATTTAAAAATTAATGCTGGCGAAGTGCACGCGATTATGGGGCCGAATGGTTCAGGCAAGAGCACGTTGGCAAAAGTTATTGCGGGTCATCCGGATTACGAAGTCACTTCAGGTGAAATTGAATATGAAATTGGGTTTAAGAAGAAAAATCTTTTAGAACTCGAATCCTACGAACGTTCATGGGAAGGGATATTTCTTGCGTTTCAATATCCGATTGAAGTTCCCGGCGTAACGAATCTCTCTTTTTTGAGGGCATCATTTAATCAAATCTGCAAACATCAAGGTGTACCGCAACTAGATGAGTCGAGTTTTCGGAGATTTTTAAAACCTAAGATGGAATTAGTCGAATTTGATGAAAAATTTTTAGATCGTGCGGTAAACGAGGGGTTTTCTGGTGGGGAGAAGAAACGTAACGAAATTCTTCAAATGGCCGTGCTGTCACCGCGTTTGGCTTTACTTGATGAAACAGACTCGGGACTAGACATCGATGCTCTTAAAGTTGTCGCCAAAGGTGTAAATGCTTTGAAAACTCAAGACAATGCCGTTGTTATGGTGACGCATTATCAAAGACTCTTGGATTACATTGTTCCGGACTTTGTTCATGTTCTTTACAAGGGACGTATTGTTGAATCCGGAGACAAAAGCCTGGCTAAAAAACTTGAAGCGAATGGGTATGATTGGATTATTCAGCGCGAGGAAAAACAGGTTCATTGATGTTACAAACCTTGGCTCAACATTTTCAAACACGCTTTTCTGGAGTTGAGACTCCAATACAGCTTTTTCGTCAAAAAAAAATAGCGGATGCAATCGAGGCAGGATTGCCCTCACGTAAAAATGAAAATTGGCACTACACTCCGCTTTCATCAATTTCTTCTTTAACTCCAAATAAGACGTACGCAGATGTAAACGTATCAAAAAGTGAAATCGAAAAATTGAGAATGGGTGAAGTTCGCCTATTTGCCTTCGTCAACGGACGTTTTCGTCAAGAGCTTTCAGATTCTGTGAGCGAATCTGGCGTACGGGTCACAAGTTTGGCGACTATGTTGATGACACGTTTTGACTTTATTCAAGATTGGGTGTCGTCGATACATACGACTCAAAAGTACAACAACGATGTTTTTGCAAATCTTAATTCGGCATATTTAGAAGAGGGTTTGGTTATCGAGGTAGAAGCCAATATAAAAGCTAAACCGATTCAAATTTTAAATTTTATTACGGATGGCGATGTCGCGATTTTTACGAAGGTATTTGTTCGTCTCGCACCTTCTGCTGACGCGAGCATTTTGGAAACACATGTTGGTACAGGATTTAATTCGGTCGCAACCTACGGACAGATCGCTAAAAACGCAAGTCTATCTTATATTCGCTTTGGATCGTCGGCTTCAATTCGCATCGATGAAGGGCATTTTGAGCTGCAAAGAGATGCAAAACTGGCAACTACGAACCTCGTGCTATCTCCAATCTTAAATCGACATGTTTTAAATATTATTTTAAAGGAAAGTGGTGCCGAAGTTACGGCTTCGGGATTAAGTTTGTTGGATCATAAGCAAGTTTCGGATAACCAAATTAATATCGAGCACATCGCTCCCAACTGTATGAGTCGTCAGCTATATAAGAGTGTTTTAACGGGTCAATCAAAGTCGATTTTTGCCGGAAGAATTTTTATTCCAAAAGGCTCTGTGGGAACCGATGCAGATCAACTCAACAAAAATTTAATTTTAAGTCGTCAAGCAGAGGCCGATGTTAAACCTCAGCTTGAAGTGCACGCAGATGATGTAAAGGCGACACATGGTGCTGCGATCGGACGTTTTGATCCCGAAGAACTTTTTTATTTACAAAGTCGTGGTATTCCTAAAGATGAAGCGCTGACATTGCTTGCGAATGCGTTTATTGATGATGTTTTGAATGGCATTTCAGATCACAAAGTTAAATCTTCGATCCGCGCTGAATTTCTAAATATCTTTTTGAGTTTCCAAGTTGAAGGTTTGCATGGCGCTTGACGTAAATAAAATTCGTGCAGACTTTCCGATATTAAGCACGCGAGTGCACAATCGCCCGCTAGTTTATCTTGATAGTGCCGCGACCGCGCTCAAACCTAAAATTGTGGCCGACCGTGTTTATACTCATTATCTTTTGGAAACCTCGAATGTTCATCGCGGTCTTCATTACTTAAGTGATCAAGCGACGAGCGCCTTCGAAGCGGCCCGACATAAAATTCAAACTTTTTTAGGTGCGGATGAAAACGAGATTGTGCTCACGCACGGCACGACTGAGGCGATTAATATTGTCGCGATAGGTTTTGCGAATACCTTTTTGAAAGCGGACGATGAAATTCTTATTACCGAACTGGAACATCACTCAAACATAGTGCCTTGGCAAATAAACGCGAAACGTGTGGGAGCAAAAGTAAAGTTTATCCCTGTGAATAGCGAGGGTGAGCTCGATTTAACAAAACTAGACATGCTTCTAACCAAAAAAACAAAATTGGTTGCGGTCACGGCACTTTCGAATACTTTGGGTTCGAAAATACCCGTAAAAAAAATAACGCAAGCGTGTCACGCAAAAAATATTCCGGTACTGGTGGATGCCGCCCAAGCCGTAGCCAATATGAAAGTCGACGTCAAAGATTGGGATTGCGACTTTCTTGCATTTTCGGGTCATAAATTGTTCGGCCCGACAGGCGTTGGGGTGTTATTTGGTAAAAACGAATGGCTCAACAAATTGCCGCCACTTTTTGGTGGAGGTGCCATGATCGAAAAAGTCACTTGTGAAGGTTCGACGTTTCTAGACGCTCCGTTCAGATTCGAGGCCGGCACGCCCGACATTGCGAGCGTTATCGGTCTTGGGACAGCGATTGATTATGTAAATAAAATTGGATTTTCTGATATTGAAGAACATGAACAGATGATTTTAGCTTACGCCACTGCAAGACTTGCCGAAATTAAAAAACTAACCATATTGGGATCAGCTCCCAACAAAGGGCCGATAATTTCGTTTACTATCGAGGGTGTGCATCCCCAAGATGTGGCGAGCATCATTGATCGTGAAGGTGTGGCCATTCGTACAGGGCATCATTGTACGCAGCCGTTATTGGCTAGACTTGGAATTACGAGTACGATGAGAGCCTCGTTTTCAATATATTCGACTAAAGAGGACGTTGATGTACTTTGCCAGTCTCTGGACAAAGCAATTTACATGTTAGGATAAAAATGGATATTAAAATACTAACGCAAACAACACCAAATCCCAATGCGCGCAAATTCATCGTCAACCAGACGGTTATGAATGAAGGTAAAGCGACATTTTCAAATAAACAAGAGGGCGAAAAGGTAACATTGGTTCGCGATATTTTTGATATTGCTGGGATTGAACAAGTTCATTTATTTGATAATTTTATTACAGTGACTAAGACGGAAGAAAACGAATGGTTGCAAGTAGAACCTCAGATTCGGGCCATAATTCAAACTCGTATGCCGATTCACGATCCGAATATGAAAATGGAGGCGAATGTCGCACCTCGTGTTGATCGAGAGACACTGCCTCCAGATCTACGCAAGATTGAAGAAATTTTGGATCGTACGATTCGCCCTGGTTTGCAAGGCGATGGGGGAGATCTCGAAGTTGTAGGGTTTGAAGGAAACAATTTGCAAATTCGCTATCAGGGCGCTTGCGGAACATGTCCAAGCTCTATTGCCGGTACTCTTCAAGCCATCGAATCAATTCTTCAAAGTGAATTTCGACCTGATATAATCGTACAAGCTGTTTAACTACTGAAGAAATTTTTTGTCAAAACCTTCGGATTTTAAAAGCTCAGACTGTTGCGCCTTCATTTCTTTTTCTATCGCACCTTTACCTAAATCTTTTTCAGTAGAAAAGGAGGCTTCTCCGCCGAGAGTTGTTCCGTTTATGTCAGCATCAATGGATAAATGAGCGACGGCTTCTCCGCTTCCGATTTTTTTGAGAGAAATAGTAACTTCTAAAGATTCTCCCGATTTAAGATTAGAAAAAGTTTGAGTGGTGGAGCCATTCGCGAGTTCAAAACCTTTAAATATTATCCAGGTTAATTTTGCTGTCGGAATGTTTTGGTTAGGAATAATGAGTCCTTTAAGCTCAATCGTATTTTCATCAAGTTGCGAAGGATTAATTTCGACATGAAAAAGTCCGTTCGCCTTGCCAATATTGATTCCCACATTTGCTGGTTGGCGCATAAGCGTCTTCCATTTGTCTTGATTTTTATTTAAATCAATTTTTGAAGTAAATGAACTGACGTCACGCGCACTTTCCTTTTGCCAAATATTTCTATATGTAAAATAACCCAAGGCTAAACAAATGCCGACAAAAACAAGTATCAAGTTTTTTTGCCAATCGTATTTTAATGACATAACTGACCTGCTCCTGTTGAAAGTGTATACGTGTTACTGCCGGTGCCGGAGTAATTCATGACGTTGATCATATAAGTGCCGGCCGCGAGATTTGAAAGCGTTATGGTTTCGGTCGTTCCGCTGCTTTGGTTACTACTGCCGGCCATGCTGCTAGTAGATCCGTACTGGTAATTGGACGTATACAAATAGAGATCAAGATCCGAGTTGCCGTTGTGAGTAAGGGTCAAGGTGAGTGCACCGCCGGTATGCGTGTACTGGTAAAAATCATTGTCTCTATATTGATCAGAGCCCGCGAACGAAGTTGATGGCGACGAAGATTGAATTGTATAGTTGCAAGTGCCATTGGGCGCTGTAACGGTGTAGCCGTAGTCTATTCTATTCGCTCGTTGTTGAAATGATGTGAGAATCGTTGAAACATCCGTGCGGCCCGCGAGTGCGTTTTGCAATTCCATAAATAATCCGAAGTTGCGAAAGTAATAGCTTGAAGTTGAAAAATAAACGGTCAACACAGACCAAAATTCATAAAAATTGGCTGTAATAGCTTCGTCATTATTTGGATTAGAATTATAAGCGACGCTCGTATTTAAAGCGTCGGCGGTTTTGTCTACCGAATCCCATAGGGATTGCGTCACGGCAAATTCTCTAAAATTTCCCTGACCTAATAGGGCAGCCGGAGCATCCGACGTGTCGCTATCGAGTTCAAGATTAAAAAAGAAAGAGTGCACAGAACCATCTTTATTTCCTTTCGTATCTCGATAACGTGTATCGCCGGTAAAATAGGAATTTACATACACGCCAAAAAAGTTCGCCCAACCTTCGCCCCAGGCCAGTCGCGCGTCAATCACGCCGGTGCCCGTGTGTGAACCTCCGGGACTGTTGGTTTTAGAGTATTGATCTTCAATAAAGTGGCCGTACTCATGGATGATGACGGTATTATCAAAGTGATCGGTGTCGGTGTTGTCAGGGTCGCCATTGAGTCCACCAAGAATATAAAGTTTACTTTCGCTTGGAGAATAAAAACTTAATCCTGAAGACGTGCCCACGTAAGTGCCCGGATTAAACCCAGGCTTCCAATACACTTGAGATTTTGTGGCAACTGTAAACGTTGTACAAAGCGCTCCGCAACCGGCAGTTTTGTCGCGCAAAAATTCATTTGCTTTTAGTATCTGATCATAAATATTAAAAGCACCTCCAAGAAGTGTGGAGTTTGTAGCCGATGCTGTAAGGGTACCCACGCTTTTGTTTGAGTCAGGAACCACGGTAGTTGTGAGAGAGTAAAAAACATTATTTGTCGGATCATTCAGAATACTTGTTTTTACGTACGAATTGAAAGCACGAGAGTTTACTTGAATCGTGTACGTATTTGAATTTTGCGGAAGGCTTAAACTAAAATTTCCGGAATTGTCGGTTTCGCCACACTGGACAACAGTACTGCCACTTAAAACACGAACTTCAGCACGACGTATCGGATAATCGGTTGTATCGACATCGCCCAGTCCTAAGGCATAGAATGCGCGTCTCTTGTAAATCGCCGTGCCCGTGATTGTGGATGACGTTGTAAACGTTGAAATCGTGCTGCAATAACTCGCTTCAGGAATTACGGGCGCACTTCCACCGCCACCACCAGACTTTTTTTCTTCCGCACAGGCGCATAAAAATAAAATGGGAGTAAGAATGATGGCATAGCCAAAGGTGCTGATTCTCATACGTACTTATCGGCCTTACCAAACGGCCAGTTAATACTAAAAACACTCTCAAATCTAATTGGCTTATAAAGGAACGTCTCAAAATGAGAACGAGCACGACAAAATGCCTAACTAGTTGTCAAAAAACAAAACTTATGGCTTTCTTAATTCCCAATGGAAAAAGGTTTTAATTCTGACATTTTTGTAAGCGGTGTAACATATCATGTGCAGACGGAAGACTGGGGTTTAGAAAACCCATTTATCGTCACGCGAATATATAAATCAGGTGCTGTTTTAAAAAGTATAAAAACAAGCTATGACGAGGTTTGGAAAAGTGCCTCTCGTTCAGATCAACGTGCCATACGTTTGGCTATGCAGACCCAACATCAAGAAATTCTAGACCAGTTAGTCGGTGGAAAAACTCACACAACACTATAGACTAAAAGAATGATTTCATTCTCACACGTCTACAAAACATATCCCGGGCCCGTGCATGCCTTAATGAATGTGGCTCTCGAAGTGCAAAAAGGTGAATTTTTATTCTTAACTGGTCCAAGTGGATCAGGAAAGACCACTTTATTTCGAATGCTCTCTGCATTTGATAAACCGACAAGCGGTATCGTGCAAGTTGCTGGATACAATCTCGGCAAACTCACGTTTGATCAAGTTCCCAAATATCGGCGCCATATAGGAGTCGTATTTCAAGATTTTCGCTTACTCAAAGGCAAAACTGTTTATGAAAACGTGGCGCTGCCTCTTCAAATTATGGGCGGGAGATTTACACAAATTAAAAAAACGGTATCCGAAATGCTGGATCAAGTAGGATTAAAATTCAAATATGATCAACGTATCGAGCAACTTTCAGGGGGAGAGCAACAGCGTGTTGCAATCGCGAGGGCGCTTGTTCATAGACCTGAGCTCTTGATTGCAGATGAGCCAACCGGAAATTTGGATTCAGATATGAGTCGTGAAATTGTCAATTTGTTTGAAAAAGCCAACGCTCAAGGAACAACCGTGGTGATCGCAACTCATGATAGTGAATTAGTAAAAAGAATGGGCAAGAGAGTTCTCACACTTAAAGGCGGCAATTTATCCGAAAATCTATCTTTAGAAAACAGGTCGCAGCCGTGATTGATCGCAAATACATAATGAAAGAAATTGGTCGGTCGTGGTCTCAACATTTTGCTGTGCAGGCGTCAACACTGCTTGTATTAACAGCTACGTTTACTGTGATATTTTCTATTTTCTCATTGCTAGGAAATTTAAAATCTATTCTCACAAAATGGGGAAAAGATATTCAGGTCACAGTTTTTCTAGAAGAAGCACTGTCTAAAGATAATCTTTCTGAAATTGAACAAAGCTTAAGAGGCATGGGCGATTTTTCGTCACTGCGTTTTGTGGATAAAATCGAAGCGCGCACTAAATTTATGAAACAAATGCCCGGCTTCGCCAAAGAGGTAATTCAAGACTCCGAGTTTTCAAATCCATTTCCTTCAAGTTATCAACTGGGGGGGTTACCTTCAACTAAAGTTGCACAGCTGCCTGACATCGCAAAGAAAATTTCTGTATTAGCGGGAGTTGAAGACGTATCGTACGGACAAGAGTGGGTCGAAAATTACGCTAGCTTTATCACCGGAATTTCGCAATCTGGTTGGTTTTTAGTTGTCACTTTAGCGTTGGGAAGTTTGCTCGTGATTAGCAACTCGGTTCGAGTGGCGCTCTCGCAAAGGCGAGAAGAAATTGAAATTATGGAGTTGGTAGGTGCGACGTCTGGAATGATTCGAGCGCCGTATGTTTTTGAGGGAGCTGTAATGGGTGGGGCCGCAGCACTGCTCGCGATTGCACTTTCATATTTTGTATACCAACTTGAACTTCACCTTTTGGCGAGTGATATGAACTTTCTAGGAATTTCTGAAGTCTTTAGCTTTTTTAAAATTGAATCGGCATTGCTATTGTTTGTATTTGGAATTGCCTCAGGCGCTGTGGGTGCGTACTTGTGCGTGCGTAAAGTGAATACTGGTTGGGCGGCCGGTCAGAAGGCAAGCCACTCACAATGATACGAGTTGCTTTAACTCTGATAACGATATTTTCTGTTTCAGCTTTTGCCGGCGAGGAGACTCTTATTACTAAGCTCGCACAAAAACTGACGGAAGAAAAAGATCAGCTCTTAGAAAAAGAGCAGCAAAAGCGCAACGTTCTTGGAGAACTATACTCCGTGAATAAAAATCTTAAAAAAATTAACGGAGAGCGAAGTAAAATTGAACAAAACTTCAAGCGTGCGGGTGAAAACGTAAATGCGTTGATGCTGATTATTTCACAACTTGATGAAAAAATAAAAATTCAAAGGCAACACATTAGAATACGAATGAAAGTCCTCTCAAAACTTCAAGGGCAAAATGTTGCACGCCTTGTGTTTGCAAGCCAAAGCTCTGGTGAATTAGACGTAAACTTGAAAACGATTCGCATTATTACTGAAAAAGACTATCGGTTGCTTAAAAATTATCAAGAAAACATTCGAGTTTATCGCGCTCAAAAAAGAAAACTTGATGTACAAGAAAAAAAGTATGCATCTCTTAAAAAGAGTTTAGATGAAAAAGAGCACAGTTTGGCTGTCGAAGTCGACCGAAAAAATATGATGCTAAAGTCTATTGATTCGAGCCGTCTATTGCACATTACGAAGTTAAAGCGTTTACGTTTGCAGGGAGAAAGCACGGCTTCTAGTGAGCTTGAATTAAGAAAAATTAAAGCAACAGAAGACCTCTTGAAGCCCCAAATGTTTGAGCAAAAAGGTGTTTTGCAAATGCCTGTTCAAGGCTCGGTCATTCAAAAGTACGGTTTTTATGAAGATCGCCAATCGAAAACAAAAATTCGTTTTAAAGGCCAACTCTTCGATGCAAAACAAGGGGCCGCGGTTAAATCTGTATTTTCTGGTAAGGTAGTTTTTGTGGGTTGGCTGGATGGATATGGTCCCACAATCATAGTCGATCATGGTGATCAATATTTTACGGTATACGGAAACAGCGCGGGCATAGAGGTTAAAGTGGGGGATGCGGTAAAGGCAGGCTCTACATTAGGATATGCCAGCGATAATGCGAGTTTTTTAGGTAAAGGTTTATATTTTGAATTAAGGCACTTTTCTGAGCCAGAAGATCCAGCAGATTGGATTAAGGGGAGCTAATAATGTCGAGGATCACAAGAATAACAATAGTATTTGTCGCAACCCTGATCATCAGTATCGGCGGTTTAATTTTAGGTGCTTCAACCTCGCAAACGGTTTTGGCGGTAGCAAAGGATCGCTACGAAAAACTGCAGATTTTTACAAAAGTACTGAATCTCGTACAGCAATATTACGTTGATGATGTTGATACCGAAAAATTAATCTATGGAGGCATTAAGGGAATGTTAGAGGCATTAGATCCTCATACAAATTTTTTGCCCCCAGATGTTTTTAAGGAATTTGAAACTGAAACCAGCGGAGAATTTGGTGGAATCGGTATCGAAATTACTGTGCAAAACGAAGTTTTAACCGTTATTTCTCCAATAGAAGATACACCCGCCTGGGAAGCCGGAATTAAAGCGGGCGATCGTATTGTCGAAATCAATGGCGAAAGTACAAAAGGTTTAAGCCTTGTTGAAGCCGCCCAAAAAATGCGAGGGAAACTCGGTCAGCCTGTACGCATGAGTGTTTTTCGAAAAGGTTTTGAAAAGCCTCAAGAGTTTGCGATTAAGAGAGCCAAAATAAAAATTAAATCTGCTAAGTATGTCGATTTTCAAGACGGCTATGCGTACGTAAGGCTCACAAGCTTTATAGAAAACACATTTGACGATTTAGATAAAGCTCTCAAAGAACATGATAAAAAGAATAAAGGCATTAAAGGACTCGTGATCGATCTTCGAAATAATCCAGGCGGGCTGCTTGATCAAGCCATAAAGATTAGTGATTTGTTCTTAAACGAAGGCACGATTGTGAGTACAATTGGTCGTAATGCTAACGAAAAGGAAGTCGTTTACGCTAAAAAAGAGGGAACGCTTCCGGCTTTTCCGATTATTATTTTAATAAACGAATACTCTGCAAGTGCGAGTGAAATTTTAGCCGGTGCTTTGCAAGATAATGGACGCGCAGCAATTATGGGTCAGCGCTCTTTCGGCAAAGGTTCAGTGCAATCGGTGGTTAAATTAGGTGATGGCTCGGGATTAAAATTAACCGTCGCCCGTTACTATACGCCTAAGGGCATTTCGATTCAAGCTGAGGGAATTAATCCAGATATTATTGTGGAAAATGTGAATCCAGAAGCCTTTGAAAAGGCCGTCATTAAACGAGAAAATATTCGTCGCGAAAAAGATATTAAAGGTCATTTGCTAGGCGAAAAAGAAAAGAAAAAGAGAAAAGATTCTGACGAAGCTGACGAAGAAGCGAGTTACTGGGCGAGCCAAGATAAAGATGCTGCTAATAAACCGCTTTCAACAAGAGACCAAATGCTAAAAAGCGACTTCCAAGCACAACAAGCTTACAATTACCTGCGCGCCTGGAAAGTATTCAAAAAATTTGAATAGTATCGGGAGGCGTCTATGGGGCGCTTTCAATAATTTCAAAGTTTTAGATTATCCGTATTCAATAGAATTCTTACATTCGCTTATACAAGTGACTCCTTGAGCCCGTTCCGTTTTGGCCGACTTTGAGGTGGGTAAAAATATTTGCCCGGAATTGGCGTGGCGTCTTCAAGGGGGCGTTGGAGCCCCGCCAGCCGCCTGCTTGGTTTTTAGGTAAAATATTTTTTGGGTCAGCTGTTTCGTATTTTTGGCGACGGAGGGTTAGAGAGGGATTGGGTTGAGGTTTGGAGGTCGGTGCTGGAAATGTGAGATAAGATTGCGTTGATAAGTATATTTACCTGTCGTGCGACAGGTGAATTTTAGGCTTTAAAGTTCTAGCGGCTTGGAAAAGTTTTTTTGTTGTCTAGAGTTTTAATGTGAAAGCTTGGCGGGCGGGCGTGGCCCTTAAATGGGCCCTTGAGCCCGTGCCGTTTTGGCCAACTTTGAGGTGGGAAAAAATATTTTAATTAGGTTGATCAAAGCGGCTTCAAGGGGGCGTTGGAGCCCCAACAGCCGCCAGTTGGGTTTTACGTTAAAATATTTTTTGGATCAGTTGTTTCGTGTTTTTAGTGACGGAGTGTTAGTGAGAGATTGTGTGAGATTTGGAGATTGGTGTTGGAAGTGTGAGATAAGATTGCGTTGATAAGTATATTTACCTGTCGTGCGACAGGTGATTCTTTTTAAATAATTATTTGTTTTGTTTTAAAAAATACTTGACGAGTTTTTTTGTTTTTATTCGCTTGATTGCAAAGTTTAAATGGGTGTTTGTTTTTGTTTTGGTGGTTTTGCTTTTATCTTTTAATCTCTAGCGCGTAATAAAGTTATAGCTGCATTTTAAATTAATCCGTTACAAGTTTTATATTTGCTAAAAATGATATTTTAAAACCTATGTTATGGTTTCTTTCTGATTTTAAGGAGAGATTCTTCATGACAGATTCTTTAGAAAAAAATATGCAGCTTGAGATTCATCAAAGGGCTCTTGGGATTGTTGAACGTTATAAACGGGTTGAAGCTGAGCTTCTTGATATTTTACAACAAGCAGATGAGTACCGGGTTTACTATCTTTTTGAATGTAAGAATCTTCATGAGTACGCTATGAATATCTTAAAGCTTTCTGAAAGCGTTGCGTTTAACTTTATTACCGTTGCTCGTAAGGCTAAAGAAGTTCCGGAGCTTAAAGTTATTATTGAGTCTGGGGTTTTGAGTGTGTCAAAGGCTCGAAAGATTACTCCTGTGCTCAACTCAAGTAATCAAAAAGAGTGGCTGCAGATGGCCGTTGAATTGCCTCAGCGTAAACTTGAGCAAAATGTCGCTAAGGCTTTTCCTAAACATGCTGTCCCTGAACGAATGAAGTTTGTAAGTGAGGATCGACTTAATCTACAACTTGGTATTTCAGAATTATTAAGTAAGAAACTTAAACGAGCGCAAGATCTTGAATCGCAAAAAAAGCGAAAGTCTGTGAGCCTTGAAGAGACTCTTGAAGCGTTGCTGGATCTTTATCTTGAAAAGCAAGATCCGGTACAAAAATCTGAAAAGCTAAAAAACCGAAAGAATCTATCTGTCGCACGACAGGTGATTTTGCGAGATCGTGGACAGTGCACATTTATCCGTAAAAACGGGGATCGCTGTAAAGATCAGAGGTGGATTGATACCCATCACGTGATTCCCAAAAACTTAGGAGGTTCAAATTCGCTCGAGAATCTAGCCACCCTTTGCTCTGGGCATCATAGGCTTATGCATGCTCATTAATATTAAAGCCAAAAATACCTCGGCAAGAATTCTCCTGTCGCGCGACAGGTAATTTCCATCATCAAAAAATATTTTACCCCGCCTCGGAATTGGCCAGAACGGAACGGGCTCAAGGGCCCATTTAAGGGCCACGCCCGTCCGCCAATCTTCCACTTAAAAATTCTCGACAACAAAACCTTTTCCTAGCCGCTAGAACTTCGCAAGCTAA
>JAKFYE010000030.1 GCA_021731045.1 Bdellovibrionales bacterium
AAATCATCTCTCTCAACAATCTGAAGATGAGCGCTCAGTACTGGCTGAATCAGCCCGAATAGCACGCGGAAATATTTCTTCATTATCCCAATTGAATACAAAAAAATTTGATGGGTTGGTTTTTCCTGGAGGATTTGGAGCGGCAAAAACTCTCTGTACGTTCGGAACCGCCGGAGCAAAAGGCACTGTTGAGCCTAATGTCTTACGTATCGTACGGGAGTTTCACAGCGATTCAAAACCTATTTGCGCCATTTGTATTGCGCCCAGTATTTTAGCCTTAGTTCTGGGAAAGGAACATGTCACCGTCACGATCGGAAATGACTCCGAAACCGCCAACGAAATTATAAAAACCGGGGCACAACATGAAGAGTGCCGAGTGGACGATTTTATTACCGATAGAGAAAATAAAGTTATTACGACTCCCGCCTATATGTATGACGATGCAAAACCTTTTGAAGTCTTTAAAGGCATTCGCGCCGCAATTCGTGAATTAGTCGAAATGGCTTAGAACATGACGATGATCTTTATTAAACCAGAGCTTTTCAAAAATAGATTTTTCATTAGAAGATATCCATTTTTTTATTGAGAGAAATGGTGTCTGCGGTAAGGCTTGTGATTTCAATATAAAACGAAGCGCTTCGGCTTCAAGTTGGGATTGAGGAACTACTTGATCAATCAGTCCTAACATTTGCGCCTCAAATGCAGAGAAGGAATTAGCTCGCAAAGCATATTGAATCGTCTTTTTAGGACCTATTCTAGCCTCCATACGCGCGCCCCCACCCCATCCAAAAGTTAAGCCTATACGACGCTGCCAGAGGCCAAAAAACGACCGTGGCGTCGATAATACGAAATCAAACGCTGTTAATAGTTCAATGCCACCACCCAAACAATCACCATCCACCAACGCGACGGTAGGGACTTGGCATTCTGCTAACATTTTTAAGGAGAGAGCAATTTGGCGATTTGTTTGAATGCCTTGGAGTCTTTTGGTTTGTTTTTTATAGTATTTGAGATTTCCGCCACTACAAAAAATACCATTAGTGGCCGTTGTCCATATGAGTCCCGTACATGTCTTAAATTCTTTAGATTTGACGAGTTTGATCAAAGCGGCCGCTTCTGATGGACCATAGCTTTGACCTTCTTTGGGGTTCTCAATCTTAAGATGGCAGATAGTATTGGAATACAATATTTTTAAACTCACTCTAAAAAGTTAAGCGAGTCTTTTAAAACTGTATACTAAATTTTATGGAGAAGATCGCGATATACGTCTTTGGCTTTTAAGAACTCAAGGCCCACACCTGCGCCTGTGCCCCAGACTCCCACTTTATTTGTCCAGATGACCTTCGCGTTGACATTGTATTTTCGATAAACTTCTTGGAGTTGGATTTTAAGTTGAACTACATCACCGGTTTTAACCGCGGCATTTGGCACTTCTAGATAAGCACCACCACGAGACAAATTGAAAAGTTTCGCTTCTGAAGCATCGCCACCTTTAAATGGTGACATTGATGTCCATTGGTTCGTATAGAAGCGACGGTGAAAACGTTGATTCACAGGCATGCGAGCAATCATTTTTTCGCAAATACCCGTTAAATCTTTTTGCTCAAAAGGTTTCTCCAATAAAATCGTATTCTTCATGTTTTGAATACCTTCATAGGCATCCATCGCGATAATACGTGAGAGTACCAGTACGGGTAGATCAAAGCCTAAACTTCGAATATCCATCGCCATTTGAATTCGATCTTGTGTAAATAAATCAAAATTGAAAACGCACAAGTCGACATTTCCCGAAGTTAGTTGCTGAATCGCCTTATTAGCTACAGAAGCCAAATCTACCTGGAAACCCGTATTTCGAGAAAGTTGCTGTTTTAGAGCTACACTCTCTTCGTTGCGTTTACCAATTAGCAATACTTGCGGCGCTGTCATAGGACCTCCGACTTTCAATAATTACGTTTCGGAGTGAGAAGGCCTATTTTTGAATGAAAAAAGACTGAATTTAAAACTTTCTAAAATCTGTCAAAATACTCTACGGGTATTTTCAGTTAGTCTCAAAACGAGAAACAATTATTTTTTTACGTCGATCTGTACGCGTTTGTTTCTTTTTTATTTCTTGCTTATTATTAAAAGTCTGCATTTTCAGCTGCGCAGGCTCTAATAATTCATCGCTAGATTTATAAACAATTTCACGGTTCGCTTTTACGATTGAGCGAGACTGAAAAAGTATTTTATGCGTTCCCATAGCTGGGTACGATACATTTGGCTCTTCATTGGTATAGTAGGTAATACGTGTTTCTGCGCCTAAACCCTTACGGTCACCATTACACACCACTTCGCCACTTATAATTTTAATTTCTTTGGTTACTCTAGAATAAGCTTTATTTGTGTCTTTAAAGCTCATTTGTCCAAAAACAAAATCTGTCTTTATCGGCCGTGTGCCTAGAGTTTCGATCATGCAATAAGCAATTTCAACGCCGATATCCTCAGCTTCTTTCATGACATTTGAGTTCGAACATTTTAATTCTCGCTGAACGACGCCGCTACTTAAGCTGATTTTCTCTTCGTTGCAATCTGAGGTTTTGGTGATTTTCTTGCTTTTTTCACCATTAATTATTTCCATTTCGTGCTGTATACGAAGTTCATTTTTATTTAAAAGACTTAACGAGACGGTCTCGTTTAATTCAAAGACTCCTGAGTCAAAAAGATATTTCTTTTGATGTTGTTCGGTCATTTCTAGCTTTAATCGTCGATCTATTAATGACGAATTGATCTCGGCTGCAAAATCACCACTTTTTAATTTCATCTTCTTTAATTCTTTATCTGAATACGCTCTGAATGCTCCCACAGGTTTATCGGAAAATATTTTTTGAATCGCTTGTGTGTCGGGCCGTTTACTTGTGCAACCACAGACAACTAAAACCGCAAATCCTAATATTTTAACTCTTTTTTTATCCATGGGCCCACTTTGATTTGTTTAAATTTTATTTAACAAAAAGTATCTACGAAACTTATGCCAAAATGAGAGTGTCCAGATTGCGTTTTAAGGGGATATTGAGGGTAGCCAGAGAAAAAACTACCGAGGTAGCGCCGATTTTTGTCTCTTAAAAAAATGAGCTCACTAATTGTTTTATCAGACTTTAGACGAGTGACTTAAGATCTTTGTCGGATCTAGTTTTAAGCTAATTAGTCTTGTTAACAAACTTTTAACCTAAGGCTAGATGAGATTGTTAAGGCATGGGTCGATAAGCGATTAACCCTAAACAAGACTTAGGAGCGTTTCGCAATTGGAAAAAACAGTGGTCACTACAACACCTGTTGTAGATAATTCGGTCGTACTCATTATTGCAAACCGCATAAATGCGTTTGATGCGGCGAACTCATTCCTCGCCCGTCGCGGACTAAAATGTATAATGGCCTCTAACGTAAAACAGGCGATCAAATTTATTCCTGAGCATAAGCCCGCTTTTGTGCTTTTGAGTTGGAATATAAAAAACTCAAATATTCACAAAACATATAAACTCATCAGCACAACTTTTAAGTGCTTTGTTATCGTATATGCAGAAAACTCTGACGGAAAAACCGCAACAGACCTCGTTGCCTCTAGACTACCAGAAATTATGCAAGCACCCGTAAGCGGACCTAGTATCTACATGAAGATTCAACGGATTTTAAAAGCTCGTGCGGATGCACTTGAAGGAGACACCAATCCGGGCATTCGAGAGACCTCTGGTTCTACCGAGGAGTCTCCCGCTATAGCTATTTCAGGAGCAGATATTCCAAAAGAAGGCGAGTGGCAACTTCGTGGTCAGGATAAAGTCACAAATAAAAGTGTTTGGGAGCTGGCCGCAAAAGATACAAAGCACAAAGGGAAAGCCGGCATCTATACGTTCAAGGGGACAGGGCCGCCAAAAAAGAAAAGCAGCGGTGGATGGCAAACTGATGGGGGCGAAGCCTTCTTTGAAGAAAAAAAATTGAAAAAGAATACCCAGACCGCTTTCACCGAAAAAGAACTTGAAGAACTAGCGCTCCAACTTGAAGAGAACAGCGATGACACTTCGGAAAATACGGGAGAAGCAAAAGATGAGCTAGCTCCAACTCCCCTCATGGAATCTGAAAATTCATCAAAGCCCGACTCTATTATTCAAAAAGGTATTTCGAATAATTCAAAACTTATGGAGGCTATTCAAAAAGGCGCAAGTGGTAATGAGTTTGAGGATGTCACCAAAGGATCAAATGAAATTATTGATGTCGTACTTCCATCAGAAGACACCCAAGATTCAGGTCATTCTTCTACGGCCGACGAAACCCCACCAGTATTACAAACGTCAATTCATCCGAATATAGGGTCTATAGAAGGAAAAAACACAAACTCAGTTTTAGCAAAATCGACCTTTATGTCTCTTCAAAGCGTTGTAGTTGCACAAGATTCAAACGACACAAAAAAAGTTAATCAAGTTAAAAAACTAGCCGTTATCACAATTAATACCACTCAGTACAGAGGCTACTTACTGATCACCTCAAGCAATGATAAAAATATAAATGATGATATTTTAAATGAACTCAAGAAACACATACACGCACACTTAAAAGGTTATGGAGAAGTTATCGATAATCTCAAACATATTTTTGTCGAAGTTGAAAGTATAGATTTCAAACAATGGGGAAAACAAGCTGCTGACTTTATTGCTTTAGCTCCTCATTACCTTGAGGAATGGGCGGTCGCTTTTTTTCCATTTCAAAACATTGCGCCAAAATTAGAAGTTAAAAATCAAAACCGAGTGGGTGTTGACATAAACGACATATTTCCTAATGTCCCTCTCACTTTTGATTTATGCATGCATTTGCCTATTAATAATAGAAATTTTATTTATTGTAGGACTGGCCAGCATATTTCGGACAAACAAAAAGCGCGCATGCAAGAAGCAAAATCGCATAAACTGTTTATTAGTCCCGATGCTGTAAATAATTTTATGGAGTTCTTTATAAGTTACAACGTAAAAGCAAAAGCTTTAGAATACAAAAATGACTTATATATAGTCGCAAGTTAAAAAATCTTTTTTCAAGTATTTACGATTCCGATATTTTTTGAACCAAATGTGTCGACTCTATGGGTGATTCGTCCACTAATGCACCCATCGTGGCCGCAAAGGATTCTTGACTGTACAGCAATCCCAAATGACCTATACTTTCTAGCTCTATATTTCTGAACGCATGACGAGGCATACCTTCAACAGTGCAATTACCACCAGGCCACGCAACAAAATCGTATTTTGAAGAAATGCTAGTCAAACGCGAACCTCGAGATAAAGCCGTTTCATTGAGCATACGAATAATATAGGAGCCTGACCGAAGATCGGTATTTAAACCTCCCATAAATCCGGCTTTTAAAAATATACTCAACGGAGTTCCACGATGAGGTGTACCTAGAGTAATAAGATGATGAACCTTTCCGCGACCAGCTCCAACGCTCATGTAATAGCGCGAAATAATTCCACCTAAAGAATGACCTACGATATCGATTTGATCTGATTTTGTTTGCGCCAGAATTTCGTCTACGCGTTCTGAGAGTGTATCTACCATTTTGGTGAGACTTCCGTGCCGTGTAGGATAATTAATAGTAAAAACGTTCTTCCATCCTTCTTGTTCCATACACTTGCGGAGTGGAAAGAACGCCGAAGCATTATGAATCACCCCGTGCACTAATAAAATAGGACGTTTGTTAACTGCAAAATGAGGATGAGGCGCTCCCGTCTGCCTCCGAGTCATCATTCCAAAAGGATAAAGATTAATTGCCCTGATATTTGCGCCGATTTCTCGCGCTGTAATAGAAACAATCTTTTTTCCTAAATCGAGTCTTTCACGTAAACCCATGCTGCTAGACTATAACGCAGTCTTAACCAGTCAGCCAATAACGCGCTGATACAGAAAGAAAGTCGCCAGAGTCAACTCGGGTAGTTGAAAAACCCACCGCAGTAAAAATGAGGTTTGCTCAAAAAGGGTCAGATACCTCAGAGATGCCGAGGAGGAAGTGGCGGCGTACTGACACGCCTGATGAAGGCAGGTATATGGTAAAATGGACCTTTTTTAGATAGGCCCACTAAGATCGAGCTAATTTAAGTATTCGATCCTTAACTTCGATCACAAGCAGTGTTTGATCACGATCGGGCTCAGATTTATTAGTCCATTGCTCAATTTGATATAAAATTTCATTGCGGACGTCATGGACGGATGAGTTTTTCTTCAAAAACAGGATATCCTCAAGTCGTTTAATTCCAAAAATATCACCTTTAGGATTTTGGGCCTGAAAGATACCTTTTGATCCGATCACAAGGCGATCTTTTGCGCTTAAGCTAATAGATTTTGTTTTAAGTTCTCCATGAAAGTTTTTAGAAATTTCTGGAGATATGTTTTTAAGTTGGAGCACATTGGATTGGCTTGAATTCTGATGAAGGACGGCAAGATCACCTGCAAGGCAATAAGACAAATCAAATGTGCGACGGTCGACCACTCCGTAAAAAACATCCACGGTATCGTTATCTTGAACAGAAGGAAGAAGTTCTTTGATTAAAGCTGCAAGTGATTCGCTTGGCGAAGTTGCTTTACGTGCTTCAATCTGGGCCGAGAGCTTCATTAAAACCGAAAGAAAAAGAGCCGACATACCGTAACCGGAAGCGCACGATAAAACGATTCCGAATCGAAATTTATCATCATGTTCGAAAAGATCAAAATAGTCTCCGCCTGCCACCATGCTGGCAATAAATTTTGTACTAAAATCAAAACCCGGAATGTTGGGAATCTCTGTAGGCACGAGAGTTTTTTGAATGAGTTGAGACATTTTAAGCTCTTGGCCAATTTGCGAAATCAAATCGCGAAGCTGAACATTGAGCTTGGAAATTTCATTTTTATACGTTTGCAACTCTTGTTCTTTTTCAGATAGAGATCTTTGTAGAAGTTCGTTTTTCTTTTGAATGTCGTCAGCCATCTCATCACTCTATCGGCGTTATCGGAACCATTCAATAACAGACAAAGGTCCAGGTACGTAATTTACGTTGGTGCGAACAATAAACTGAGGATGTGCAAGACCAAAAAGGGTCTTAAATTTAGGCGAGAGGCGAAGAGCGGGGTTTTGTTTATCAAACACCTGTGTTGGCAGTAGACCCCATTTATTAGCCAAGCGAAGGGACGGAAGATGAAACACCCGAAAAGAAGTTTTAGGATTTGCATCTATCCAACCCTTAATACCGTCTTTAAAATAACTGCGTAATTCAATTTTATCTTCATCCAAAATTTGAAGTACGCGCTGGTCTTTAGAAACGAGATTGTTAAATGAACTCACCGTCAAAGACTTATCTGAATGTAAAATAAGGTGTGCCGGTTGAACTTTAGACTCCACTTTGAACTTTGGACCGGTGGGATAAAAACTCATTTTATTATTTTCTGATACAAATATAATTTTATTTGAAAGAGTCATTTGCTGGAGGATGGCAAGCTCAACGCTAAGATTTTGTCGGTCTTCGATAATTAAAAGATCAGGATTTTTGATTTGTTCAATCAGAGCTTCTAAAATCTCACCTTTAAAACCCAACAATTCAGACCAAGCCCCAGCATTAGAAATCATAACTTCAATTATTTTTTCAGACGATTGGGGCAGCAAGTTCCAATCATAACTTTCAACACGATCTAAGAGCGTTTGAAGAAGTTTTTGTTTTTCTCGTAAGGAGAGATACGTGATTTCACGTTGAATGACTAAACCAATTAAAGGTCTCAAGCTCCACGACGACACAAACTTCGAAAAAGCTTCGTCGTTTAAAATCTTACGGTCCAAACATGAATCTGTTAAAAACTGAGGACGCCATGCCGACGTACAAAGGCTTTTTAAATTGTGAAAAGCTTTAAGATGATTGTGATCAAATTTTAAGAGTCCTCGAGTATTATGATTCGTTAATGGATCATAAATATTGAGATCACCGGTCGTAAGAAGCAACGTGGCATCTACGACGATCTCACGTGCTAAACGAGATTCTATAAAACTCTGATTAGCATTTTGCAAAAGAAGGGCATCTAAAAGCGCCTTCTCAATCTGCCCGGCTGATTCAAATAAATCGCGACCGATCGAAATATGATTCTGACTGATTGCCAGAGCGAAAGGGTGGTCGACTTCAACCGTTATACGTATGGGACGCACCCTCAATTTTTTACCTGTGGAATCTAAAATAGAAGGAATATGCGCGGCCGCGGCATTAATACGGCTGCTATAGAACTGAAATTTTTTAGGCACATCAGAAGATTCCAAAAAGCTGCAGGGTTTGATTTTTAAGACGGCCTCATGACTCTGAATGTCCATAGAGTCAACAAGCGAGGAATTTATACAAATTGGATGCTGACCGACTTTGGTCAATACCCAAGTCAGCAGCAATACGGCCACCACGGTTGAAGTTAAAAGAGTCATTTTAAACAGCTTGTCCATCGTCTTGTATCCATTGCAATCGCAAGGCCTTCATTAAACAATAAGACATGGCATCATCACTGACGACTCAAGAAAAAGCTCTCCAGATAAATCTCGATTCTTCTATCTACGGTTCGTTTGCCGAAATCGGTGCTGGGCAAGAAGTCGCACGCTGGTTTTTTCGCGCTGGCGCGGCCTCTAAAACGGTCGCAAAAACAATGTCGGCATATGACATGACATTTAGTGATGCGATTTACGGCCCAGAAAAAACGGGACGTTACGTTTGCGAAAGTCGTTTAAAAAAAATGTTGGATCACGAATATAAACTTTTACTTGAGCGTCTTTGGCCAAAGCGTTCCGAAACCACTAAATTTTTTGCATTTGCAGATACGGTCGCATCGACAAGTTATAAGCGCGCCGATCAAGAGGGGCGTGGCTGGATTGGTGTTCGTTTTCAAAAAGCAATAAAGGGCGAACCGAATGAAGTCGTCATGCACGTTCGTCTCTTTGAAAAAGATCCTATTTTACAACAAGAGCAAATTGGAATTCTCGGTGTCAATTTAATTTACGGAGCTTACTTTATTGATTCTCCAGAAGCTTTTATCGCAAGCCTTACAGACGGAATTAAAGAAGGATCGGTAGAAGTTGAAATGGTGCGCGTATTAGGACCCGAATTAAAACATATCGACAATCGTTTGCTCGCTATTGCTCTGATGGAACAAGGCCTCACCAACGCCGTTTTGTTTGATCCTTCTGGGGAAGTCGTTCAACCTTCAGATTTGCTTTATAAAAAAAATGTGATCGTTCAGAGAGGAAGTTTTCGTCCATTTACAAATCTGCATCAGGACATGTTGATAAAAGGTCTCGCACAATTTTGTTCAGAAAAAGGCGGATGCGATATTAACAACACCATTATCGTAATGGAAATGACCACGAAAAGTTTAACGGAAAAAGGATTTTTAAATTATCGAGACTTTTTGGACCGAGTCGAAATGCTAAACGCTTTAGGCTATCACGTTTTGATATCGGATTATCTTGAACACTATAAATTGCGTTTGTACTTATCCCGCTATTCTAATGAAAAAATGGCGATCTTAATGGGCGCTATTCATTTAGAAGAAATTTTTGACCCTGATTACTACAAAGATCTTCGTGGCGGAATACTCGAGGCCTTTGGTCTTTTGTTTAGCGGCCAATCAAAAATGTATCTTTATCCCGCAAAATCTAAAGACGGAACTCTCTTGACGATAGCGAATTTTAAACCCACTTCGGACGTCGTCGGACTCTTTGAGCTCCTTCGAAAAAACGGTCACATTTTAGATATCAATGAAGTTGACGACCGTTATCTGCACATCCAATCACGCGAACTATCAAAAAAAATTCAAGCTGGAGACAAATCCTGGGAAAACGACGTCCCCAAAACCGTTGCCGACATAGTAAAAACGCGCAAACTCTTCGATCTAAAATAACCCTAAAATTGGGGACGGAGCCCTCCTTCTCCCCCCATTAAGTCCCACCCGCAATTTTTATAAAGTTCAATTATTTCAAACTCTTACATATGAGCTTGCGCAGACTCTGTTAAAGGAAAAAATTAACAAAAAATGGGGTTAGGGGCGAGCTCCGTCCCCAATTTTTACCCAATTTAGGGGTTAGGTTTTTGAGGGTTTGAAGGGATGGGCGCCTTTGAGGGTGCGACCAAGTTGAGGGGCAATCCATTTGTTCACGAGAACTAATTTTTCTAAGTTGTAGCCTGTCTTAAATCCCATTCCATGGAGCATATACACCACGTCTTCGGTCGCAACATTTCCGGCCGCGCCCGGAGCGTACGGACACCCTCCAAGCCCCCCGAGACTCGAATCAAAAGTTGTAATCCCCATATCCAAACTTGCCAGAATATTTGCGAGAGCCGTTCCGCGAGTGTCATGAAAATGCATCGCTAATTTTTTTTTGCCCAAGAGTTTAATCAATTTTTTATTGAGGCTTCGAACTTCCTTAGGAGTGGCCGCGCCGATCGTATCGCCAATCGAAATTTCGTAAACACCCATTGCGTTCAACTTTTTAGCTACATTTAAAACCTTAGACTCCGAAATTTTTCCTTCAAAAGGACAATACCAACATGTGCTAATATAGCCGCGAATTTTAAGTTTTTGTTTCTTTGCTTGCTTAATAACATCTTCAATCCGCTGCAAACTCTCTTGGATTGAAGCATTCGTATTTTTTTTTGAAAACGTTTCGCTTGCCGAAGTAAAAACCGCGATCTCTTGTACATCTGCCTTTATCGCGTCGCTCAAGCCTTGCGTATTTGGCACGAGATTCACCAAACGAATCGATTTTGGAATGTCACCAGACTTTTGTTTTGCACGAAGGGTTTTTAAAACTTCAAACGAATGATCCATCTGAGGCACCCATTTAGGAGAAACAAATGCGCCCGTTTCAATATTTTTAACTCCACAATCAATAAGTTTTTCAATAAATTCGATGCGCATTTCTACCGAGAGACGAGCCCCTTCATTTTGAAGTCCATCGCGCGGCCCCAACTCCACCAATCGAATCATGTTTTAATCCTTACTTTTACTAGCATTTGTCCTACTTGAACCTGATCAGAAATTTTAACCTCGACCGTTTCAATCGCGCCTTCCTTAGAAGCTTTTAAATTGTACTCCATCTTCATGGCCTCCATTACAATTAAAACTTGGCCGCCTTTTACGTGATCATTTTTTTTACATAGCACTTGAGTGATCTTTCCGGGCATAGGCGCAAATATATCCGGCGTATCGTAGATTTCAACCCTTGCACGTCGCGATTTTAATTCATTTAAAGAAATCGAAAATGTTTGTCCTAAATAATGAACCCACAAAGTATCTCCGACTCGGTCTACAAATGCAGGACATCTTTGTTTTTCATCTTCAATCAAAACGCGTTTCACTTAAGTCCCCAGGTGTGCTGCCAGGGATTCGCGAGCGTGTCCACATTACTTGACTCAAAAACTACAGATTTAATTTTATCTAAAATAATTTTATCTAAAACCGGTTTCTTTTTTCCACTGAGACCCTCCGGAAAATGCTTTCCGATAAACTGTGTGGTCATAGTGCCATCTCTAAACTCGGGATGATCTAAAATTTGCTGTAAGAATGGAATATTTGTATGAACACCGAAAATAATCGCTTCTCCTAGACAGGCAATAGCCTTATTAATACACCTTTGCCGCGATTCATCCCAAAAAATAGCTTTCGCAATCATCGGATCATAATAAGAAGTCACCTCATCACCTTCTTCGAAACCAACTTCGTAACGACGGCCGGGACCTTCGGGCCAAATCATTGCGCCTAACTTTCCGGTACTAGGAATTCCTCCCTTGTAAGGATCTTCCGCGTAAATACGACATTCAATTGCATGACCTCGTGGGAAGAGTTCAGCTTGCGTCCACGGAATTTTATGCCCTTGAGCCACACTGATCTGGGCTTTGACTAAATCTACGCCCATCACTAGTTCCGTCACGGGATGTTCAACTTGCAAACGCGTATTCATCTCTAAAAAATAAAATTCGTTTCCGTATAGTAAAAACTCAACCGTGCCTGCCGCTAGGTAGTTCACTGCTTTCGCCGCACGAACCGCGGCTTCACCCATTTGGACACGTAAGTCTTCAGAGATCAGAGACAAAGACTCTTCTACTATCTTTTGATGGCGTCTTTGAACGGAACATTCGCGCTCAAAAAGATGGACGTGATTGCCAAATTGATCTCCAAAAATTTGAAATTCAATGTGCTTAGCCCCGAGAATATACTTTTCTAAAAATACACGATCTGATCCAAATGCACTCAACGCTTCTCGCTGCGCCGAACTCAGTTGAGATTCAAAGTCTTCAGGTTTTTCTACAACTCGAAGCCCTCGCCCTCCTCCTCCCGCAGTGGCTTTTATCATCATCGGAAATCCAATTCGAGCGGCTTCTTTTTTTAAAGTCGCAAGCGATTGATCGTTTCCCTGATAGCCTGGCACAACCGGCACCTTTGCTGCTTCCATAATTTGTCGCGCCGAAACTTTATCTCCCATTTTTGCGATCGCCTCACTTGATGGGCCAATAAAAACAATATCCTTACGCTCACATTCCGCCGCAAATTGTGCATTTTCAGAGAGAAAACCAAAGCCGGGGTGAACCGCCTCTGCGCCAGCACTTTTAATTGCTTGAATATTTCGTTCAATATTTAAATAGCTTTCTCTCGTTGGGGCTGGGCCGATACAAATTTGCTCGTCGCTTAATCGATATGCCTTCGTTCCCACATCGACTTCAGAATGCAAAAGTACGGTTCTGATGCCAAGCTCTTGACAGGCATGAATAATTCGCACCGCAACTTCGCCTCTATTGGCTATAGCAATTTTTTTGAACGAATGCTTTTTTATCATTATTTTTTCCAGGAAGGTTTACGTTTTTCAAAAAAAGCCTTCATACCAGATTGGCCTTCATCACTCACGCGACGTTCGGCAATGATACGCGTGGTTTCGTTTTTAATTTCTGACCATGAGTTTTGCGAGACAAATTCTAAAAGCTGTTTAGTGGACGTAACGGCTTCAGGACCATTCATAAGCACAAAGTCAATTTGGCTCTGCAAATAATCATCAACTTCTTCGTCGGAGCCAACAAATTGCACAAGTCCCATTTCACACGATTTTTGTTCATCAAAAACTTGAGCCGTGAGCATCATTTGTCGTGTGAGTGCAGGTTGAGATTTTTTACAGACAAATGCCGAAATAACAGCAGGAACTAATCCCAGCTTGGCTTCACTAAAACAAAATTTTGTATCGCGTACGCACGCAACTATATCGCAAACCGCAACTAGGCCTAAACCCCCTCCAAAAACATTTCCGTGAATACGTCCTATAACAGGTACCGGGCAACACGAGATCGCTTCAAACATTTCAAAAAGTTTTTCAGAATCTTTTTTATTTTCTGCTAAAGAAAGTGCAGCCATGGATTTCATCCAATTTAAGTCGGCACCTGCACAAAAGTTTTTTCCTTCAGCTTTAAGTAAAACAGCTCTGACATTTTTAGAGACTGATTTAAATGTGTGTACGAGTTCGGCAATCATCTCGGGGTTAAATGCATTATGTAACTCGGGTCGATTGAGCGTAACGGTCAAAACATCATTTTGTTCGCTAACCAAAAGAGTTTTCATATTTACATCCTAAACACACCAAAATGTGTCTCTTTCCATTCTTGATTTAAACTAGCAGAGATGCCCAAAGCCAAAACTTTTCGTGTATCTACAGGATCAATAATACCGTCGTCCCATATTCGTGCGGTCGAGTAATATGCCTCACTCTCATGAGTGTATTTTTCTAATGTCGGTTTTTTAAAAGCCTCTTGTTCCGCAGCCGACAGCGTTTCATTTTTTTCTTCAAGCTGATCCATTTTTACAGTTAATAAAACATTAGCGGCTTGCTCTCCACCCATGACTGAAATACGCGCGTTCGGCCACATCCAAAGTTGTCGCGGTTGAAATGCGCGGCCGCACATTCCATAATTACCAGCACCGTAGGAGCCGCCAATGACAACCGTAAATTTAGGAACATTTGCGTTGCTCACAGCCATCACAAGTTTCGCACCATTTTTAGCGATACCCTCGTTTTCATATTTCTTTCCGACCATGAAGCCTGTGATGTTCTGTAAAAAAATAATTGGAATATTTCGCTGTACGCAAAGTTCGATAAAATGCGTCGCTTTTAAAGCACTCTCACTAAAAAGCACACCGTTGTTCGCGATAATTCCCACTGGATATCCATACAGATGCGCAAAACCCGTAACTAACGTTTTACCATAGAGAGGTTTGAACTCATGAAATTCGCTACCATCAATTATACGCGCGATGATTTCATGCACATCAAAAGCATGACGGGAATCTTGAGGCAAGATGGCATATAAATCTTTAGATTCAAAAAGTGGCTCCCGCACTTCAAGTGTTTTCAACCATAAGTTTTTCTTTTTATTCAGATGACTCACAATCGAACGACAGATTTCTAAAGCATGTTCATCATCTTCAGCAAAATGATCTGTCACGCCGCTAGTTTCACAATGAACACGCGCCCCGCCTAATGATTCGGCATCTACAACTTCACCAGTTGCCGCTCGTACGAGAGGGGGACCGCCTAAAAAAATCGTTCCATTACCTTTTACAATAATATTTTCATCACTCATCGCAGGAACATATGCCCCGCCCGCCGTGCAACTTCCCATCACCACTGCAATCTGCGTAATTCCTTTAGCAGACATTCGCGCTTGGTTATAAAAAATACGACCAAAGTGATCGCGATCTGGAAAAACTTCAGCTTGTAAAGGCAAAAAGGCACCGCCACTATCAACGAGATAAATACATGGCAATCCATTTTCATAAGCAATTTCCTGCGCACGTAAATGTTTCTTTACCGTCATCGGTAAGTACGTTCCACCTTTTACCGTGGCATCATTAGCTACAATAATAACTTCAATACCCGAGACAACACCAATGCCAGTAACGATACCCGCGCCTGGGACTTTGTCTTCGTACATACCCCAGGCGGCTAAAGCCGAAAATTCTAAAAAAGCTGTTCCACTATCGCAAAGCTTTTCAATACGCTCACGAGCGGTCAGTTTTGATCGAGATTTATGTCGAGCAATGGACTCTTCGCCTCCACCTTTTTGAATGTGCGAAAGACGATTACGAAACTCTTTTACAAGTTTTTCCATTCCCAAATAATTGTCACGATACGGAGAACTATTGCGATCGATCTTTGTGCCTATTTGCTCCATTAGGATTACTGTGTTTCAGGATACCTGAGTTTTCAAGATGATTTAAGCCAGTCAAAGTCATTGTGTTTGACTCGCATAGCCATTCCCTTTACTAGTGCTTCTTATGAAAAGCGCATTTGTTGTTCATCATATCGTGAGCGCAACTCCCTCTAAAATTTCGGAGGTACTTGAGCGTCAACTCGCCATCGCGCCCTCGTTGACGGAAGATCTGCTCTATCAAGGCTCGATTTGGTATAATCATGTGCGGGTTCGAGAAAATATAGTGCTCGAAAAAGGAGCTTATTTACGAGTACATGCAGAACCTCGGCGTTTTCCTTCAGAAAAAGTGAATTGGCGCAAAACCGTTCTTTACGAAGACGACGAATTTTTAGTTATTCAAAAACCCAGTGGTATTCCGGTGCATGCGACTGTGGATAATTTTGTTGAAAACGTGATTTACTCACTTCAAAAAGAGTTAGAATGTGAAATCTATGTAACCCAACGTTTGGATACCGCAACCGAAGGCATTTTACTCTTAGCAAAAACAAAATGGTTTCAAAGCCAGTTCAATAAATTATTGCGAGAACGCGATGTGAGAAAAACCTACCTTGCGCGAATAGAAAAAGAAATTCCCACCGGCGAACTTGTGCACTATATGCAGCAAACATTGCAGGCCCCCAAAGTCGTATCGCGTACACCACATGAAGGCTGGCAAGAGTGTCGTTTAATTATTGAGTCTGTTAATACTTACAATGTAGATTTTGATCTTGAGATTGAACTCCTGACGGGTCGCACTCATCAGATACGTGCGCAATTGGCGGATTTAGGTGCGCCGATTTTAGGAGATAAAATGTATGGTTCTCAGAGAGAAAATCCGTGGGCCCCAACAGATTATCAACCATCGGAGTCCATTGCACTTCGCGCCCATCGTCTCGAATTCGCGCATCCTTCTAAGCAAAATAAACTGATTTTCGAGGTGAAATAGCTTTGCGTTTTAATTTTCTATGTCATAGGATTTTTGTATGAAATTCTTGAGCGTCATTATTTTATTGGGATTGATGGTTTGGACTTGGGACGGCTACAAAAGCACAACCGGTATCTCTGCCGTGACTCATTTTGAATTACAAAATGAACTTAAAGATTTCATTACAGGTTATATTCAACAAAAAGTCGAAGGCAGTTCAAATATTCGTTTCTTACGATTTTGGACCGAAGAAACGACGTCTAAAGAAATTCGCGCCGTATTTGAATACACTTTTGATATCACCGATAAAAATAAAGAAACTGCGACGACTCAACTAAAAGGCTTTGCTTATTTGAATCCACAGGGAGAATCAAATGAGTGGTCGCTAGATCGAGTTGAAATCAATGATCAAGTTATCGAGTTTAAAAACGGAAGTGTCATCAACGCTGAGCCGCCTACCGCCCCTTCTGCTGAACCTAAAGAGCACAAATAGTATAACGGAGTTACAATTTGAAGTTTCTATCTATTGATGAGGAAGGCTATTTTTTAAGCCAAGGAATTCGTTGGACTGACGAAAATCTTGGAGAAACTCTTCTAAAAAACTTACGTCGTACCAAAAATAATGCCTGGGTTACATCACAAACTGCAGATCAAACTCAGGATTTTTATTATGTTGAAGCCTTTGACCAACCACTTGTAGCTTTACGCATAGATAATTCAAAAGATTTTATTTGGACTCTACAAACTCCCTATGGTTTTCAAACCCAATTTGATATTCAAAAACTCTATGTTGATGAATGGGACCGTTTTTTAGGTTTCACGGTAAATGATGTTCCGTTTGTTCTTTCTCGGGCTGCCCAAGATCAATTTTTTAAATTCCTCGGAGAATTTGATGATGAGAGTTTTACTGTTAACAAAGTCAAAATCACACCTCCGCCCTGGCCTGTTGATAACGAAACTCTAAATGCTCAGGTTTGGGACCAAGTTTATACAGAAGAACGAACGGGTTGGGATTTTGGCGAGGCACACCCTTCGTTGCCCTCGATTTCGGCACAACTTAAACTGAATCGGTGTCGCGTTTTAGTTTTGGGCTGTGGCAAAGGGCATGATGCTGCTTTTTTTGCAAGGCAAGGTCATTTTGTAACCGCAGTAGATTGGAGCAACGAGGCCTTAAAGCACGCACAACAGTTATACGGTACGATTTCAAATCTCACATTTGTAAATGCTGATGTCTTAAATATGCCCAAAAAAATGGACGACAAATTTGATTTAATTTTTGAACATGCTTGTTACTGTGCCATACCAACAAATCGCCGTAATGATCTCGTAAAATCTTGGAAGCGCGCATTAGCTGATCAAGGTCAACTGTTGGCGATTTTTCCTGTACCTGATAAAACAGGAGGACCACCGTTTGCTTCAAGCGAATGGGAGCTCCGCCAGCGTTTAAAAAAAGATTTTCACTTTCTTTATTGGTCGCGATCACGAATCACTTCTACCAATCGTATCGGAAGAGAATTGATTGTTTTTGCAAAACGAGCCAAATCATAAAAAGAAGGGGCGAACCTTTCAGTCCGCCCCACAATTCGAGATTGATTTTACGATAAGCCGGATTCTGTCTTTTTTCTTCAAGCTCGAACTTAAAGAAAAGAGGTGGATATTCCTCTCGAAGTTTAATTGCTTAAACCCTCTAGCGACCTTACCCGAGAGCCGTGCACTGGCCGTGCTTTAGCGCTCCCCTATTTGATCTTGCTCCACGCAGAGTTTGGCTGTTTTCACTCCAGCAGCTCCTCTAAAATCTCCCGTTCCCGATTTTAGAATCCATGCCCTGGACATTCTCTCTGTTCCACTGTTCCTCAAAAGAGCTTACGCCCTCCTGGAGGGGGGTTACCCCATGCGTTGCCATGCGGAGTCCGGACTTTCCTCAGCCTGCTTACGCAAGCCGCATCCACCTGTAAAACTGCGCCCAACCTAACAGCTCAATTCTCACTAATCAAGCCACGAGTGCCTTGTCCAATAAGTCTTTTCATATATCTGCTTGTTCTTTTTGCTGCGATTCAATTTGCTCCTCCTCGAATTAGCCTTAGCTAGTCCTTCGTCGTCGCGCATTGAATCAGAGTAAAAATCCCTGCGCATCTACATGAAAAGACTTATCGGACAACACACGTACCGTTTCAATTAGAGACTTTATCGTCTCAAAATAAGAGCTTTTGGCCTGGCATTAAGTCCAGTCTAGGTGACTCCGATAAGAAGTCTATGGATCGTAAAGTTGCTATTATCTTTATGCTCGTGTTGTTCACGTTGCTGCTCGGTTATCAGAACTGTGCGTTGATTAAAATCTGAGGCCGTCAAATCAGGATACTACAGCATGTAAGTGCGCCGTCTGCTTTTATCAATTCTGACATGGTAATTTTATGAAGCTTCTTATTCCGCTTGAGAGCGAGTTCTTGAAGAATCGGCTCACTCTCAGGAAAGCCCTCCTGAATCACAATGTTTACGCCTATTGAGAGAACATTTGCCGCCACATCGTCTGGCAAAAATATAATTTCGTAGTGACGAGAAAGATTACATATTTTGTCTAGCTCCATAAAAATCTGCCGTGCCGCCGCGCTTTGACCAAACAATAAAGTGTGACGATCAAACGCGCTCAAAACAGATTTTAAATGCAAACTTCCCTTTACCGGAACCATCACAAGGGGAATGTCAGAAAAAATAGAACCTAACTGACGTGCTCCCTGCTCGTTTGTACGGGCAGAAAGCCCGACGATGAGGTGTTGACCGGTCACAAGTACGTCTCCTCCATCAACTGTGCCTGGAGCTTCAATACTGTGAGTTTCAATTTTCAATTCACGGAGTTTTTGATGCACCTGTTTTTCTTCACCACGACGTTCCGCGGCCCCTAAAAAATTGATCGCCGCTTTATTTCCTATGACGACTGCGGTGTCTTCAATAAAACAACAATCTGGCAACGCTTCGTCAGCTGCGACTTCAATCACTCGCAAACCTAATCGTTTTAATAGCTCCGAATATTGTTGGTGTTGGGCTTTTGCACGCAACACATCGATCGCTTCAGAAGGTGTTTCTTGTTTTAGACAGTTCGCAAAAGAATTCGGAAGATTGCGAACCAAAGCTACTTGCGGCGAAAAATTCATAAACCCTTCCTGCTAGGTTTTAGCCGGCCCTAACTTGCCGGATACAACCTAATAAAACATTTGTTTTAGACAATAAACCGAACCACCGGCTTTGATATATTCCGACGTATTTGTTTCGTGGACTTTAAAGCCGCGTTTTTTTATTTCAACAATCGTATTTTGACATCCACTTTGAATAATCACGTTTCGTCCATCTGGGCAGTGCGCATTGGCTGCTAATTTTGTTTCGGCTTCAACAATATCAACGGCGATAAGGTCCGAAAATGATTTTTGCAAATCGCGAAGGCCTTGTGCAGTAAATGCCTCTTTTACGTAGAGGGCAGTCTGAGAGTTCAAAACCGCCAAACAGGTGTCTAAATGATAAAAACGCTCATCACGAAGTTCTAAGTGAATAAACGGCACCTTTACTAATTTCTGAGCCTCGTTTAATACTTCCGGAGACGTACGAAATCCAAAACCGGCAAAAACGCGACACCCTTCATAGTCCCAAATCAAATCTCCTGCACCTTCGAGATCACCTTTTGCTCTTAAATCATAAACGCGATACTGTTGAGATTGAAACCAATGGCGCAGAACTTCTACCTCGCCTTTTCTTTGTTCCGCATGCATTTGACTCATCAACACGCATTTGTTTCCGTTCTCATCTAAAAATGGGAAGGTTTGATTCGCACAAAAAACCATATCGGGATAATCAAAATTATCTGGAATCGTGTAAACTTGAAAATCAAGTTTTTGGTAGATGGCCTTTAAAGCCTGCCATTGCTCTTGCGCGAAAGCTTTATCCACCACATTTAGGCGACCCGAGGCATCTTGCATGTGGGGATTGATGCTATACTTTACATCGAAGCCTTTAGGAGAAACCAGTAGTACGTATTGCGGAGTCATTTTCATTCACACTCGTTTTAATAATTTACGATCGACCATCGTAGTTATCTTTAGTATTTATGATTTTTTTGATCGTGGGCGCAACTCTTATTTTTATAATTTATAATGAGCTATTGATCAGAAGACGCTAAATTTTTTGACCAGCAATTTCCGATGAACTGTCCATGAAAGCCACGGATGATTATGTGTTGCTCTACCCATTCTCCTGAAGCAAAATCCGCTGCAAAGTTAACACTCATCGTATATTCGGCAAACGTAGACACCACGTCGTATTCTTCATTGCCCTTAGTGATAATTTGAACAGAATATAATCGCTCTTCATCCCCGTTTTTTTCGAGAATTGTCGACTGCGACTCCATATTTAGAATGGCTAACTTCGAACTTACATCTGTAAAGCCTGCTTTAACTTTAAAACGATTGTTAAGTCGTGGCGGATTAAAGTATCGCAAATAATATTTTAACCCTTGAAGATTTTGATAGAGCTCTTGGCAGTCCCATTCGTAAGTTCTATTATTTAAAAACTCAGTGAAAGTTTTTTTTGACTCTTGCGCTTGGACTGGAGTCGTTAATGAAATTGCGAACATCATTAAAAATAATAGCTTAAATTTTTTCATATAGTCCTAATTAAGAGGTGCGTAACCCTGAAGAATGTCAACATTCCAACCGCCCGGCAAAGCATTACCCTCAACCGGATTTGTCGAAAGATATTCTTGCGTGATATAATTTCTGTAACGGTAAATCACTTGGTTTCCTAAATTACTGGTAGGCGAAATATATCCCAAAACACCTTCCATGATTTGTCCGTCACAATTAGATGCGGTCGTAACAAAGTGTTTACCTGTTTTAACGATGCGGCATCTACGCAATTCTAATGTGTACCCCGTTTGATTTGTTGCACATACGTTAAAGGTTTGACCTTCGTACTGGTATGAGGGCTTACTCGCACCCTCTTGATAATTAGCCGTAATTAAATGGTCACCAAAAGTCGCAAATCTATGTAACGTCACAAGTTGTCCGCAACCGCTTGAAGGTTGCTGAGAAATATAAATACTTAAAATAGTTGAGTTGCCCGCGTTATCACTGATTTTAATTTGCGCCGTTTCGATTGCATTCGAAGTATATGTATTTCCATTTAGAGTGCCTGCACCCGAAAGCTTAATGAAACTATAGGGCTCAACACCCCCGCCGACTTTAATTTTAATATTCATCCCACTGTATGCAACGCTTGGAGCATAAATTGCCGTAAGCGTAACATTTGAAGAAATCGTGAGCGAAACAAATGCAGTCGTACCCGCCTGATCTTGCACACCCACCGTCGTGGCGCCCACAACATAAGCTGCCGTAAAACCACCTGTATTCGGCTGCACGTAACCACTTCCAGAATGAATAAAGTAACGGTAAGGTGCAGTTCCACCTGTTGCCGTCATTTGAGCAGTTCCGCCAAAAGCCACACTCGTAGCACTCGTTGTTAAAGCTAATGCGCCACTCGGAGTTACGCCACCATCTGGATTATTCGTTGGTTCTTTTTCTGTGCAAGCGATGTTTCCTGCAAGGATTAACAAAAGACAAAAAACATATCCAAATTTTTTCATAAACTACCTTTTATAGAGCGCACAGGGCTGATTTAAGCAAATCCATCGGTCTTAAGAGCAATCCTCATTCCATCCTCGAATAGGTTATATGTAATTTAATAACCAGAAAGTGCCCTAAATAGGCTTTTGCGAGTTTAAAATGTCATTAAAAAGCCTTGTGACATCCGTAAAAACCGACACCGATATATTGACACCGCTAATACGTGCAGTCTACTTTTATAAGTATTTGAAAAGAGATGGATTTTAAAGTCTAAGCAGGTGACGTCAGCACAACTTAGAACACAAAATTTAAATGAACTTTTGACTTAAAACTTTGGGTAAATTTGCAACTTCATTTGTTTAAATTTTTTTTGATATTTTTTGTTCAAGTGGTAACGACCACAGCAATGGCGTATTCCCAATTTGTTGGTTATGGCTACACCTCGTGTTTAACTTGTCATTACAATGCGGCTGGAAATGGGCCGCTTAACGATTACGGTCGAATGTTAGCCGCAACCGAAATCGCAGGCCGTGCTTTAGGTCCGTCGTCAGACGAAAAACTCGCAGCACAATCAGGCTTTTTTGGAACGGCCAAATTGCCTGTTTGGTGGCGTCCTTCAATTGGATATCGCGGCCTCTATATGAACAGCTCTATATGGAAAACGCCCATTTATAAATTCATTCACATGCAGGCAGACTTTACGAATGCCATTCGTTTTGATGAAGATGAAAAACTCATTAGCGTTGTCAATTTTGGGTATGCTCCTACTCCACAAGGAGTTTCTAAAACCGATGCCGAAGCCAACCGTAATTGGATTAGTCGCGAGCATTATTTGCGCTGGACGACTTCTGAAAGCATGCAGCTCTATTTTGGTTTTATGGATAAAGCCTATGGTATTCGCGTTCCTGATCATGAAGCTTACAGTCGACGCTATACGTACAACGGCCAGAATGACCAGGTTCATGGCATGATGCTAAACTATAATAAACTACCTGTTGAATTTACGTTACATGCATTTGGAGGAAACCTTTTGCAATCTGCAGATACTCGGCAAAGCGGTGGCAGTATGATTTTGGAGTTTGAAACCTCTGAAAAAACACGAATAGGCCTTACCGGACAATATCTAAAAAATAATTACATAGATCAAGTTTCAACAGCACTCATGACAAGACTTGGTATTGGGCACGGGTCAGCGATTCTAATGGAGTCAGGTTTTATCAAATTCAAACCAAAAACGATGGAGGTCATGACGGGGTTTTACGGCTTCATACAATCGTTCATGCGCTTAAGCCGCGGCTTTCACTTTTTAACAACAGCAGAGTATTACACTTCGGATGTTGTAAAAGAAAAAACTCGTAATATGAGATGGGGCCCGGGCATACAGTACTTCCCGTTTCAAAGATTTGAGTTACGTTTAGAAGTTTGGAATCAAAGAAGTATTGATCCGGAGCAAGTTAAGACAGATGATTGGTCAGCTTTATCTCAGGTGCACTTATGGTTTTAAAAGCTTTCCTGCTAATATTTTTATTTACACTTGAGTTGTCGGCCGCATCCGCAAAAAAAATTGTAGTTACAACTCCAGATGCCGAACCTCAGCTTCGATCTTATAGATATGCTTCGATTAGTTATAATTGGTGGCAAGAAACTTTGACCCTAACCAATCCTGATGGAACCAAGTACACTCTTCTAGCCAATCCAAACGGTCCCTGTGTGGGTATAGGTTATTTTTCTAACAAAGGAAGCTGGAATTATTCTTTCAATGGTTGTGCTTTTTTTGCTAAAACGCATGTTTCTATTGCTCAAGGTTCTTCGACTTCTTATTTTCAAAAGTCTGTTCCGACATATGGTTTGTTTTTTGGACCAGGCATACACTACACCCCTCGCGGATCGCAAGTCAGCTTAGGTTTGTTGGCCCAAGGATATGTTAGGTATGCAAACTGGACGATTCCGGCACAGGGTTGGAAAGTGGAGCCCTCATTAAGATTTTCTGGTGGTTTAATGACTAGTGCTCAATGGCGGCGTAAGCGTGTCGTATTCGAACAGCAGTTTGGCTATATTTACGATAGCGGTTGGCTCTGGGGACTCGGCCTTAATTACATATTCTGAATCCACCGACGAATGTCGGCGAGTTCATCAATAGATAAAACTGAATTTTGAGGCATATCTTCTGTGGCAACACCTAAGTTAGCTCCAATAAGACGATAGTAAACTTTTGACGCCGAAAGATTTTGCGCTATTACGTATCCATTTGTTACCCAATCTTGTTGGGTGCTCCAACCTGCAAACTGAATGTGGCAAGCGGTGCATCTTGTTGAAAGTACTGAATAGGCCTTACCGAAATCAGTCGATAGATCGACACTTGAGCCGTATATGAGTTTGTCTCGAGAAGCCCCATTATAGATTTGGCACGAGACTAACAGAATAGAGACAATCGCGATCCACTTTTTCATTTTGAAACGACGGGAATTTCTACCGTCACTTGAATTTCATCTTTTACACCAACGCCAAGGTATTTAACCCGACCAATTCCAAAATCGCTGATCTTTACTATAAAGTGCGCGACAAGTATTTTGTCTTTAATTTCGTACTCTCCGCTAACGGGTTGTTGTTTACCCATAATTCTGATTTTCCCGGCGCCTTTTCCATTCTTTCCTTTAGCAAAAACCAATTCTCCGGTGGGAAACTTTTCTACCTGTAAATGTTCGGCCGTATGTTTGTCTCGCAATTCAATTCCGGTTTTAAATTGGTTCATTTTTATTTGAACATTATCAGCACTCACAGAACCATCTGGAAGTTGTTTAGCAGAACCTTGAACGCTGGTATTAACCGCCGTGAACGAACCTGCTGGACTTAAAGTGGCAACAAAAGAAACTCGCGCGGCCGAGGCATTTAAAGAACTCAAAATAAGCACAATGGCGGCTAGAAATTTCATTATTTAATTATGCTCTGAGAATAAAAAATGTCAAAACTAAATAAGCTCAAACCTTATCCCTTCTCTAAACCTTATTATATTGTTTCATGGCGCTCAAAACTGAGCGCAAAGCGGCCTAGCCGCAGGTGTTACGGTGCTTAGAAACTAAGATTTGTAGGGTTGTCTTCGTCACCGACGATATTAAAGAGAGGAACTTCAAAACCAGCATCCTGCAACGCTTGATATCTTGCTATGATCTCTTGCCAACTCACTAATTTTTCTCGCGAGGCATATTGGCGCAGAGCTTCGATTAAAATTTTCTGTCCTCTAAAATTATCTCCAAAGTAACCTTCAACGCCATTACTCATAATATCTAAATTATGAGTTCCTTTAATATCTTGAGGAGTGGCCTTTCTCTGAAGAAAATCTTTTACGTAATAGGAATAAGAAAAACAGCCTTGGATTTGAATAATTTGATAACGATCTTTTGGTATTTGAATTTTAAAACCTTGTGCAAACTCGATCATCTGAAGATTCAGATTTTTTCCCACCCCTGAATGCCCCGAGTACATAATGACCGCGTCTTCTTCTAACGCCTTCTTTAAAAAATAATGAAACGCTTTAGGTCCCGTCACAAACCGAGTTTGCCCAAAAAATACACGAACACGAATTTTAGCCAACGTCCCTTGATACTCAAAATCCAGAATCGTAGGAATCGAATTCACTACACCAGGCACAACTGACTTCACATCTTCTAAAGACCACTTTTTATGCAATATAAAACCTGAAGAGGACAACTCACGGATAAGGTTTTTGCAATCATAGACTGCCACATCATTTGAAACGTTGAGATCCACGGTTCCGTTTAAATCATTTTTGCCACAAAATGCGCTCACGTTAAACGTCTGCGCTTGATCGAGGAGACGAGAATACTCAGGAAAAGTTTTTTGTGTAGGGGGTAATCGTATAAACTCTACCGGAACTTTTACGTAATCGACATTTTCACGATTTTCCGGGCAGTTGTCTGTTAACGGATTCCAGTAGTACCAGGCTAAAGATCCATCGATCTCAGTGGGATGATAAGAACATTGCTTTAAATTGACAGAGGCGATCGTCAAACTTGGGTTCAGTGGAAGTATAAGATCTAAAGCAGAAACTTTATCCGCGATAATAAAAGTTCCAATGTACCGATAGGTTGTCTCATAAAGTCCCGGTCGTAAATTTTGAGTTTTAACTTCAGAGATTTTAGAATCAGGATATTCAGCGCCGTCAATTGACTCTCGGAATTGCGAAAAAACAAACTGTAATTGTCTTTTAATTTGTTTTTGTGTGGCGAGAGGCCCAGGAGTTTTTATCGATGAAAACTGCACGCGCGAAATAAACGTAACTTGGGACTCTGTCGTTTTATCGCCGACATAACCTGCAAAACCTTGTTGAGTTACAGCCGTAAAAAATAAGACAAACATGATTTTAGAAAAGTACGATCGCATCTTTAACTTCCAATTATTTTAAGTCGCCGCGTAGGATATGAATCCACTGACTATTATCAAGCGTTGGTAACGTCAATCAGACCCCTCGAAAGATGGCGATTTTACAATGGTCTTTGAGCCTTTCGTAAGACATGGATCCTCATCGTCTTAACTCTAAACATACGAAAAGTTTCTGATGCGTGATCGTATTCTCAATCAATTGCAAATCGCCGGAAATTTGGCGCTGCATAATTTGAGCTTTGGCTTGCCTTTAGGTTTTAATTGGCTAATCTTTCTCGAATTATCACCCCGGGAGGTTCTATGAGAAAGTTAGTCGTGTTTATTTGTGCATTTTTACTCGTTGATTCGGCTTTAGCGGCGACCCAAAAACGCGCCACCACAAGCTTGCCGTCTAAAATTGTACGTGCGTCTGATCCTCCTGCTGTAAGCACAGACGGTATTAGCATGACATCCGTTTCAGAATCTAAAACTCTCCATTTGCCAAAAGGTACTCACTCATCTCTCGAATTGGCATTTGCCTCCGCACAATCTGTGACCCCGGCCTCTAGCGAATCACATGATTTCACAATATTGACGCCTTCTGTAGGGTATGACCTAAAAGATGTCGCAGATTTTAATTTTCAAGTTCCGTTTGTATGGGATTCTTTTGGAAATCCATCAGGAGGCACGAGCTCTCAACGTGTGATCGGTCGACCGGCATTGAGCGCACAACGTACATTGCTTTCGAATGACCAACAACTTGTGTCCGCTCACACAACCGTAAGACTTCCCTTTTATGATGCCTCGTTTGGTGGAGCCGAATTTTATCGTGTTTGGGGATTTGAAGCTGGCGCCGCGATCGATCATCGCTTACCTGAAACTGCCGTTCATTTGATAGGCGGTGCCGGAATGGAATTCAATACCAACCGCACTGAAAGCACGAGCGAAATGGATATTACGTTGTCTCGTCATCCAATTCTTAGAACGAACGTTGGCGCAAAATACGTACTTGATCGTTTGGCATTTGGCAGCCAACTCCGAAATGCGTTTGGTCTCGGAAGAGGTCATATCACTATTAATATTCCGACCTTAAACAGAGAGTTCAGAGGCGATGTTGAAACAACTGAAATTTGGCAACTTGAAGTTTTTGCCGAAGGTAAAATCACTGACAACGGACTATTACGAGCTTCCTTAGCGCAATCTCTAAAAGACGTCTCCGGAAAACGTGCAGAAGCTGTTCTTCAATCAGCTGACGCAAAAGATGGCGCCGAAACTCTTGGTGCAGTTTCTTACTCTCAAATGTTCTAACCTAAAGGTACGCATTGCTTTTCCCGCATTATCGAGTTGGAAATGCAATCGCGTACCGTTTATTCGTCAAGTATTGCGATATTGCTGATAGAGCGAGCAAAGATGCTTTGGTAAATCAAGGGAGTTGTTCCTAATTTAGTAAGAGCTGTCCCGCTATAGGAAAACTTCATAACTGAATTGTTGCTTGTACCAACCAAAACAAAACTTTCGTCTGCAGTACGATGAAAATTTATAGATGAAGACAGTGCTGCCGGGGTTGCACTTATCACTGCGATGTCACCATAAATATCGTTATATAATAATGTTCCGTTGTTAATAGCTGAAGCCGTGACATCAAAGCTCCAAATCTGAGCATTTGTTGTGGCCGCAGTAAACGGGTAATAAAGCACAAAAAGTTTGTTCGTAGTTGGATCATAGTCCATATCAACTGGCCACATTGTTGTTGCAGGTCCTGTTGGCGCGACTCCCGAAATACAAGCCCCCGTCGAACCGTTAAATAAGCTCACTTTATTAGCTGGAGTCACTTGTGCGTTTGATACCACAACATACTCAACTCCCGATAACATCACTTGTATGGCAGCTGTTCCAAGAGCGACGGTACAAGCACCTGTTGTCGCATATTTGGGAGCACCGACGCGCTGTTTTGCTGAGTTAAATCTTTCGACGGCTGCAGTTCGAGTTACGAGCAATCCACCATCGGTTGTCGTAACCATACGCTTTGTACCTGCGGCTAATGCGGTATTGTTCTGAAAATAATTTGTAAAGTTCACGCCATCAGTATCGGCTATATCCACAAGACCGTTCGTACCGTTAAACGAGAGAAACAACATCTCTGTAAGACCTGTCAAATTTTGAAAAGCAACAGCTTGTGGCATAAAGCCCGGATTGGTTGAAAAATCGTGGATAATGTTTAAAAACTCTCCATATTTATCCCAACGAGTAACGGTGCCCACACCTGTCGCAGTTGGGAAACCACTAGAAATATAAATGTAATAATTGGCAGAGGTATCCGCTGGTAGTATGGCTTCTTCTGCTTTGCATGAAGAGTTATCATACATAAATTTTTCTGAATCGTTCGCATCACATTTTTTGCCACACCCAGATACATACAGGGCTAGTACGCTGAGACATATTAATAAAATAAGGCGACATCTCAATACCGTCACTTTTTACTCCTAATCCATGCTCTGAATTCGGAGTAAATAGTGAAAGTCTTAACGTATTAATCAAATCAAAACCTAATTCCCCACCAAGGGTGGGCCAGTCTAGAACCGTGAAATTGAATGAAAGAATTTTGAAAAAAATGGCTCAGCAAAGCTTCCGGCATACGAACCAAAAGCACCCAGAGCCCAAATAATTGATATTACTATAAATCCTCAAAAAGATTTTCTCAACGACAAAGATTTCCTTTACCAAAAATATACTATTGAAGGGTCAAATATTGGCTACATTTCCCAAATTTCGGGGCTTTCAAGAACCACAATCAAAGAAAAGATCAAACAGTATGGTTTGGAGAAGAATAAAAATATGGAGCCACTACGAGGACAAGTACCCTATGGCTGGAGAGCGGTTAAAGGACAGTCGGTGATCCATAAAGGTGAACAAGAGGTCATCCAAAAAATGCTCATGCTTCAACAACAAGGAAAGAGCCTGAGGCAGATTGCTAAATACCTACAGGGTAATGGCATAAGACCCAAGAATGGTACCAAATGGCAGGCCGCAAGTATTTTAAAGATACTTAGAAAACACAAATTTTGAAACTCGAACCACATATACACTGTAAAAGTCGGCATCTGACCTTACATTTTTAGATTTTAGTCTTGTTCTTGTCCGACACCCACGCAGAAAGAAGATTCTGACTCTAGTCCCCAAAACTTAGATCCGGTCCACGGAATTATTCCGCGTAGGAAATCCCGCCATACTTTTGACTGGCTACAAATTTAACCGACTGCTTTAACTAAAAGATTCTGAGAATAAGCCGAAGAGCTTTGGGGCCGTAGTGCGCCCAATCACGGACTAGGCGGCTAATGGAAAAAATTAACATAAAAAAATGGAGATGGATTTACTTTGGTTTGGCAATTCTTGATGTCGTGGCGGTAGGAACAAGTCTTATCATCAACCATAGTTTGGTTTCTCAATACTCTGAAGCTGTTCATGTAAGTGAGTTTTGGGCAACTCGACTTGAAAAAATCGAAGACCTTCAAGTTCTTGCTTCAGAAGTGAATGCTCCTGGTAATGATGTGTTTGACTCCAAAGACACAGCAAAGGAGCGTGGACGATTTTCTGTCGCGCTTGAGAAATTTGATCAACAATATCACGAAGTGTTGGAAGATCTTAAGTCTCATCAAAAAGACTATCCATTAGATAAGGCCATCAGTTCTTATGAGGCCGTTCAGCTAAAGATGAACGACATGGTTAAAGAGACAAAAGCCATTTTCTCATATTTTGATACTAATCAGCGGCATCTTGCTGGCAGTCGCATGGCGACAATGGATCAGAAATATGCATTGCTTCGGCAAGCTGTAATTGATTGCAGCAAGGAAATCAGAAAAATTGAAATAGACTACCTCCATAAGCAGAAAAACATTAGTGAAAATCTTCGTTTATTTGAATTAATATTCGCAGTATTCATCATGATTATGATTGTGGGCATTGTGTCCTATGGAACCGTAATGTCGAAATTTATTAACAAATCCTTTCAAGAAAAAATGATGGCTGAAGAACAGAAGAAGGCTCTGGATGCAGCGGCAATCGTTGCGATCACGGACACCATAGGAAAAATCACCTATGCTAATGAAAAATTTCTTGAAATCGCGGGCTATAAAAAAGAGGAACTTATTGGAAAAGATCATCGAATTATCAACTCTGGTCACCACCCTAAAGAGTTTTTCAGAGGTCTATGGAGTTCCGTTTCCAATGGAACCGTGTGGCGAGGGGAAGTAAAGAACAGACGAAAAGACGGCACATATTACTGGGTAGACTCCACCGTCGTTCCAATGAAAAATGAGAAAAATCAAATTACCCAGTACATTGCGATTCGGCACGAAATAACTGAAAGAAAATTTCTAGAGGAAAGTTTAAAAAAAGCAAAAGATGAGGCCATTGCCGCACGAACGGTGGCAGATGAGGCAACCCAAGCGAAGGCAAGATTTCTTGCAAACATGAGTCATGAGATTCGCACACCCATGAATGGCATCATCGGCATGTCCAACCTTCTGTTAAGTAATGTCACAGATCCCGTTGGTATCGAAAGACTTAAGATTATTCAAAACTGTGGTAACTCACTTCTTGATCTCATCAATGATGTTCTTGATTTTTCAAAACTAGAGGTCGATAAGGTTGAGCTTGAGAAACATCCATTTCCTATCCACGATACTGCAAAAGAAATTGTTGAGCTGCTCAATACTAGGGCTTCTGAAAAGGGTGTGAAGCTCTCTTATAGGCACGATAAAAATGTTCCTGACTGGCTCTTAGGAGATGTGACACGTTTTCGGCAAGTTCTTACAAATCTAGTCAGCAATTCCATTAAATTTACAGAGGTTGGAAGCATTGAAATCAGCTCTCAAGCTAAAAATATAGAAGATAAAAAGTGGCAAATTCAATTTGCTATTAAAGACACGGGAATTGGAATTCCAGACCACGTTAAAGATAAACTCTTCCAGTCTTTCTCACAGGTCGATGCATCGACGACAAGGCGTTTTGGTGGTACTGGTCTAGGGCTTGCGATTTGCAAAGGTCTTTGTGAAAAAATGGGTGGGTCAATTTGGGTTGAAAGCGAAACAGCAAAAGGATCAACTTTCTTTTTCACCATTACAGGAGACATTGCCGCACCTCTTGACTCCCAAAGGTCTTCTAATCCCTTTGCAGCTTTTGATGCTGAAATGGGTCAAAAGCATCCCTTGCGTATTCTTGTGGCCGAAGATAATCGTACCAATCAACTAGTCGCTGTGGGCCTTCTTGGAAAGCTTGGTTATAAAGCTGACGTCGCTGGAAATGGCAAAGAGGCTTTAAAAGCCCTGAAAATTCAGCAGTACGATCTTATTTTGATGGATTGTCATATGCCAGAGATGGATGGATTTGAAGCAACAAAAAGAATTATTGAAGTGTACGGAAAGCAGCGGCCACGCATTGTTGCTCTTACCGCAGGCACAATGAAAGAAGATATAGACCGCTGCACAGCCTCCGGCATGGATGGCTTTCTTGGAAAACCAATCACTCTCCCTCCACTGGTTAAGACGCTTAGTGAGTGCCAACCTACCTCCAAAGAAAAGGTGGCATAAACATGAGCTATGTAAAACCACTGCCTTTTGATCGACTAACGTTTATGGCCAATTTCCAGGGCATGGAAGACTTGGCCGAAGAAACTATAAAGAGTTTTCTGTCCACGCTTCCCAGCTTAATATCAGCTATTGATGAGGCAGTTCGTTCAGCAAATGCTGCTAAACTTGAACTCGCAGCTCATACACTTAAAGGCGTAGTTTCAAATTTCTATGCGGAACCATCAAGGCTTTTAGCCCAAGAAATCGAACAGATCGGACATGCTCGATCTACTGCGAACGCCGATAAAGTTTTTTTGGAATTGAAGACAGAACTTGAGAGGCTTCATAGCGCCCTCGAATCTCTATTGAATGAAAGGACGGCAGCATGAAAGGTCGATGTCATTGTGGTTCTGTGAAATACGAAGTAACTGGTGAAGCCATTACTCATGCGTTGTGCCATTGTAGTGACTGTAGACGTTGTGCTGGAGCACCTATGGTTGGATGGGCAATGTTTCCTGAAAACTGTGTTAAGGTTATTGGTGAAACCAAAATCTATAAGTCTTCACAACATGCTCGTAGAGAGTTTTGTCCGCAGTGTGGGACTGGTTTGTTCTATAGAAATGCTGAAATACTCCCTGGTATAACCAATAGGTCAAACCTGAAGAATTCGATTGTCATATTGGATGAAGTTAAAAAAGGGCTCAGAGAGGTCATTAAAAATTTTAAAGGGCTTCCGGTTACCCTTCAAAAAGAGATCTTAAGACAGGTGGTTCAAAGGGTTGAGGTCACTCCAAAAGAAATCAGGCTGGTCCTTTTTGGAAGCCAGCCTGATCCTCAAAACCTAAAAACTACTGGTTTTACTGTGTTAACCACCGGTTCGTATGGTGGAAGAAATGGCTCAGGCGGAGGGACTCGAACCCCCGACCAAGCGGTTAACAGCCGCTTGCTCTACCAACTGAGCTACGCCTGAACGTAACGACTCAAACTAGGTAAACCACAGAAAATTGTCAAGGACTCGACCTGAAGTAGGTCAACACACTCAACTTTATGCTTCGCGCAAATGTACTTTAAACTTTATGGATTTAAGCGAGTCATCGCCCGTGCTAACTCTTCGGATTCTATGAGTCCATATTCGGTTGTAAAAGACTGCTTATGTACTCGTATTTGCTTAGATGAACCATCGATGTAAACAAACAAAATATCCTGATCTACACCTTGGGAGTCAGACTCTGTTAGAAATTTATCAATTTTTACTTCGCAAAACTCGCCCAACCATTTTTCTATAAATAACGGTTCAAGTTCAAAGCTCTGTGAGCCCTCAACTATCCACTGAGCTTTTGACTGGTGATATCTCAACTTTTTATTTGTACGGTGATCTGTGATTTCTATTCGCCCCACTCGTGTTGGGCAAAGGTTGAGCCGACCACTTTTAATTTTCACATCTGTTGAATTTGGAGTAAAAAAAGAATCCATCGCTGAATTTTGGCGGATACCTTTCATGGTATATACAACTCCGATTAATCCTGCGACAAGAATCACAACTCTTGCCCAAACCTGGGCTCCATTCATTGTCGGTTTTCGCGCCATTTGATACACCTCAAAATATCGCATCACTTCTATCACGGTAATCTGGATTGGCCAATTCTTCTAAAAGGTATGAAAACTTATGTTTGCGCAAAGCGCAATGCTTGTTGCACACTCAAAGTACAAAATGCACGAATGAGCTTCATTGTTATAAGCGGTTATGCACTGTCTTTGTTTGTGGTTGTTTTCAAAATTTTTATTTTGCCAGCGTCTCAAGATAAAAAATCCGACCCCACTCAAGGTTCAAAAATTATTTTCTTTTTTGCCACACTGCTGCTGCTTTTTTCACTCGTGCCTCGTGCGATTTATATGTCTGCAACAACGATGGAGTCGTTTTTATTTGAAGAAATTGGCGCGTCTATTGTTTATATTTCAAAACTTTTCAATAACGAGAAAACCTATTCAGGTGCCACACAAATTGTGTATGCATTAATTTTTGATCGATGGCGCTCACTCGTCGGCTTTTCTGTATTTTCGTCGCGAGCTCTTTCGGCTATCATTGGCGTTTTAGGTATATTGCTCTACTATCTAAGTTTTAAAAAAATTTTTAATAAAAATGTTGCGCTACTGGTCGCTGGCTTAATTTCTTGTGGTCTTTACTCATCATTTTTCTCTCGTATAGCGATTGAAACTGGATGGGCTCTTACTGTTTTTGCCTTGAATCTTTATATTTATTCAAAAATCCAATGTGGGCAACTGAGCCGACTTAAGTATTTTCTTTTAGGTATAACTGTTGCGCTTGGTTTGTTTACATATCCTGGTTACACAGTTGGGATCGTATGCTTAATTCCGGGCGTGCTTATTGCCACACTCTATAATAATCGAGACTCTTTTAAAAACTCACGAAGACTAATTTTTCAACATGCTATTTTTTTCTGTATAGGGCTCTTGAGTCTTTTGATTCCAATTATAATTTTTCACTATCAAAATCAATCTCATGCGCCGTTTTTATTTGGCGGTGGTGTTTTAAAAAATGTGAATGTCTCTTATTTAGATTCTGTACTTATTCAGTTTAAAGATATTTTTTTTCTGGGTCAGTCCTATTATCTTCCATTTACTAACTGCAGTTTTGTAGAGTCGAGTTTGTGGGGGTTTTTTTGTATTGGTGTTTGGAACCTCGTTATTCAAAAAAAGAACTCTTTTGGAATAGCTTTTTTAATCATGTTACTCGTGTTGCCATTTGGAGTTGCATTAGCCTTAAACTATCCCGGAATGCGAAGAGGGGTCATGTTTCTAGCCCCGTTTTACCTTTTTTGCGGTGTGGGTTTTTCAGGTTACATTGAGTCTTCTCAATATCTGACGACGACGCTAAAAAAAGGGGCCACATACATTGTCGCCTTGATGGTTGTTCTCCATCTCTTTTTTATTCAACTGATGACTCTGGCGGGATCTGTTGACATGAGACCCTATTCTCATGTGAATGACATTGTTCTAGAAAATGAATTTAAGAAAAATCTTGAACTCTACCATGTTGTTTTAATATTAGATCGCCTAACAGACTTTGATTTAGATTACATAAAACACACGGTTTTTTTATTAAATGCATATGAACACCCGGCTTTCGACTTACGACAATCACTGAGTGTTTACCCTTCTAGTCGCGAAATTGTACTTAACCCCGACCGCCCCAATCTTATCATCAGCAATGACATCAAAAATTTACTTCGTTACAATGATAACGACAGATACTGCCTTCGTAACATTCGAACCATGAAGACAAAATTTTACGAGTTCTACTCAGCAGAGTTAAATTTTAAGACCAGTGATTATTGTCTTAGGACATCAAATTAAGCCAAAGTGGTTCAACCACCACTTTGGCTCCATATATTACTGAACTTCTCGAGAGAAATATTTTAGCCAATTTTCTGTCGAGCGATAAAAACACATCGGCTTATCTGAACTATTAATGAGAAGAGCTGCGTGCAATCCAGCATAAGAAGTGTAACTTCCCCCACCCGTATTTGCGTCAACCATTTCAGTCGTCCAACTTGAAGCTGTTGAGGCTTTGCTAGACAAAGCTAACCCTTGATTTGCGCCTGAGTAATAGGACACCCATTTTGTTCCGTCAGTCGCTAGTTCAATTTGTGGTCTCTGTGAAACTGTTATAGTCGAGCCAACACCAACTATGCTTTCACTTGCGAAGGCATTTGATGTAATGGTCGATGCAACACTGACGCTTAACGTAGAGTACACATGGCGAATTTGATAAGCCGTCGCATCGAAGTGAACAATCGATGGAATATTCGACGAACTCAAGGCCAAATCTGTACCTTCTCCACGAATATTCGCGCCCGCATCAAGAGCTCGACATGTCCATGTTGAACTACTCAAGCTCGTGCTTGTAATGGCCTCGGTCGCGACAGCAATAAAGAGACTCGAATCCCGTTGATACACGATCACTGGAATTCCGTCTGATGTTAGTTTTAACGACGCGTACTTACCTGCATCGACTGTCTTACTACATCCTGAACCTAAATCTGTACCTGAAGATGGCCACATACCATCAACGCTGATCTTCTTCCAACCTTTACCCGGTATATATCGAGCAAATTTTAATCCGGTATCTGTGGTGTTTGTTGTTATACCCATGTTGTAATAGGCAATCCCAATTGACGTACCACTGGTCACCGCACTCGGATACAGACCTGTAGAAGCAGAGGTATCGTCTACTGTTAGAATAGAAAAATTTGCGCCGTTATTGCCCGTTCTTGCCACCTGTAGATTTGCCTCTTGTGGTAGAGCATTATAGAACGCAATAACTGGCTGATTATTTGAGTCGTAGGCTAGTGATGGATTTGTGCCGACGAGAGTGTTAGCTACAGATTCAACATAGTTAACGACGTTTACCATCGAGAAAATTGGATTTGTTGCGGTTCCGCCACGGGCACCGTAATACAATTTTGAATCGCCCGCAGTGGTATCTGAGTACATGAATGCATATCCCACTGTACCATTTGATGCTTTAGCCGCAGAGATTAACGGAATTGCAGTACCCGTCGCAAAGTTTGCAGTTTGATCAATCAAATCCATCGCAAATGGGTTTAGACCTGTCGGTACAGCATCGACTGTCGATCCACTCGCCATAATAATATCGTTACCTGTGGATAAACCGTTCGCACCAGGAAGTCGCGCATACGACATATACATCACGTCGTTCGTGTCGTTATAGGCTCCGCCCACGCCCTCAGCAGCGAAAGTATTGGCTTCAATCGTGGTACCTGATGTCCAAGCGCCACCGAATCCTTTACGACTAAACATTGTAAGCGCAACGCCTCGTACATAATAAAGTAAGTCGGCAGTATCTGACGTCGTTACAAACAATCTAAAACCGCCTGACCCGTCGTTAGCAGTGCCAGATACGAGCGCTCCCCAAGGGTTTCCTGCAGCGGTAGACTGTGCTGAACTCAGTGCACTTGGAGTTGTGCCAGACATAAATGCTGTTGCCGTGGTAGCAAAAATTCCTAATTCAACTTTGCCATCTGGTCGACACGCAACATCTGTGCGAATACCAGAAACTGCTCCCGGCGAGGTGGTAAAACAAGTGGCGGCTCCCGCATTACAACTTGAGGTGGACGCGGCCGCAGCGCCTAGTAAATAATTTGTAAAACTCCCCGCGCCTGTTGTTTGCGACAAAGTTGCAATTGAAAGAACAGGGTTTTGTGCCGCAGCGGCTGCACCCGTTACGTTACTAAATGAAATTGCAATATATTGGGTACCGCTAATAGTACAAATCGCCATGCCTGACTGCTGCGTTCCTGTTCCAGCAACTGTAACGGTGCCTGCACCTGTTGCAATTGTTGTGATATTTGTTTCAGTCCAGCTGCCGACTGAGTTTCTATATAAATATTTTTGATAACTATTTGCAGTGGTCGTTTGTGCGTACCACGCGTAAGTGACATGAAGATTATCGCTTGAGTCGATTCCAAGTTTAAGACCTTTAATCGGATCTATCGCTGCGACAGCCACGTTAGTGGTCGCAACTGCAGTCGAGTAAGAAGCAGCGACACTGATTGTCCAATTGCCCGAGGAATCGCGTTCGGCAATGCGCACTTGTTTATAACCACTTGTGGTATTTGCGCTTGCTCCATAGACGTATGCTATGACCGGTAAACCTGTTGACTTAAATGCCAACCCAAGAATGTTAGCCGTTGATCCACCAGCAGCGTTTGGAGCGCCCACGCAAAACGAGTTAGCAGTTCCACACGCAATGGCTCCCGTCGTGCTGTAGTTAACGTCGACAACTTCGATTGTCCAGTTTCCGTAACTATCTACATACGCATATTTAAGAGCACCCATGGTGCCGCCAACAGTGCCACCGCCTGCATAAGAGCTTTTATCGTAATACACAACCGCCGGCAACGGTGTGTAAGATCCATCAGAATTCAAAAGTCCTTTTGGATTAAGTGCTAAATCGTTTGGTCCGCCCGTCATATCGTTAAACGTTAACGATGGACCAGTTGTCACAACTTTTTTTACATCAGTTGTAGTGGTGGAGGTGGAAGAGCCAGAGCCTGACCCTGAACCCGATCCAGCGCTTGAAGCACCTGATACCGAGCCCTCTTCACATGCGATTAGACTCAATAGCAAGATTGCACTCACGACTTGTTTAAAAATTCCCTTATTGCTCACGTTTCCTCCTAAAACTTAATTCTTAATTCAATTGGTACTGTTATATTGGTAAAATTCTCAGTGGCATCAGAAACTCCTCTTCCTGAGGTTCCTGTACTTGTCCCTGAAAACTTCGTAATGTCATATTTGCCGATAACGCCTAAACCAAAATCTAAATCATCTGTATACTGGTAAATAAATTTGTACGAAAGCACGGATGATAATCCAAAACTGTACTGACCCGTAATCGTGTTGATTTCTCTAAATGCATTTGGAAAACCCAGAGAAAAATCGAGCTCACCAAATGTTTTAGCACCGTAACCATGTGTAAGTCCCAAAAGTAGCATCGGGCCCGAAAGCTGCGCACCCGCAGACACCACTGGTGTTATTCGAGTTGTTTCTCTGTTTTCATAATAATAACCTAGACCAAAACTATAGTACGCTTCTGTGGGGTTTACTTTTTCACGCAATAAAAAACCAACTTCGGTTCGAGTATGTATTTGCTCAAATGCATTTGGCGTTACGCCAGACGCATCTTGGTGTTTTACTGTATAGTTTTGATAGCTTGCAAAAAGTGTTATTGGATTTTCAGATAATCCATAACTCATTTTGCCACCGTAATTTGTTCCAAGTGTTTTCGGTGACTTCGCGCTCATTCCAGTGCCGGCAACTTCACTCCACATCATTGAGGATCCGCCATTGAACATTATGTTTAACCCAGGATAGGTTCTTGGATCGAGGCTTGGAGTTGGGGAAGGCGCTAGACCTACGGCAGGAGTTTGAGCAGAGCCTGTCGCTGGAGTTGGCATTGGAGCTAACTCAGAAGTTGGCGCTGGTGCTTCTACACTTTTTTCTTTGCTTGAGCTCTCATTTTGAACTTCTTCTTTAGCTTTTTCGGTAGCTTTTGCTGTTGAAGTTGGCTTTTCAACCTGACTCTTGCTTTTATTTTTCTTTTCTTGGGCTCCAGATATCTCTGCAGTCAATAAAAGTAACAATGCGGTGGTAAATATAAAAATGTTTCTCATGCTGCGGCCGCTCCACACCCAATGGTTAAGAATGTTAATACTGCTTGGGTAGGATTATCGTATTGTTAATTTTGAAATAATAATACTGGGCCATAAGCCAGTTTTAGATCATTACTTAGTTAGCGACTAGATATTCGGCTAGTTGTCACTTTCAAAAAGTAGGTCTGTTGAAAAAGGGCCATCTGCCTCATCTGCGCTGTCGTCAGTCACTCTGGCGTACAGTAAGTACGCCGCCGCTCCCTCCTCGGCACATCTGAGAAATCGGACCCTTTTTGAACAGACCTCATTTATACTTTCGTGGGTTATTCAACAGGCTCAAGCGTTTTTAAAACGAAAGTGTCTTCAAAACACTTGATACATAGTCCAAAAGCCAACGATGTCTGGAGTCTGGGTTTTGCAACACTTCTTTATAAACTTGAAGTAGAATTTCACGGCATCGCTCTTTTTGTCCTTGCTGATAGAGCGTTTGAGCATAATTAATTCGCAATTCATAAGTTAAATTTGGACGCTCGGCTGTGCTTATAGCTAACTCATACAATTGAATCGCTTGATTTAAATTAAAACCCTTGTAGGAGCGATCCACAAAAATATTTGCAAGGTTATTAATTGATTTAAGTTTTAACTCAGTCTCGACTTCAAGCTTCAATACATGGCTGTATTGAACTATTGCATCTTCATATTGTTTTCTGGTGTGGTATTCGAGGCCTAAGGCGTTCCTCGCTAATATGTTGTCTGGGTTTTTTAATACAGCATCTTGCCATAAACTTAAGTTTGTCTTCCATACCTTTGATCTTTCATATGAACCCCATGCTAAGGGTACAAACATAATTATTATGATGGACCATAAAATTTTTGGATGCCGTTCAAATTTTAAGAACGAGCCTAAAATATCAAATAAACAAAAAGTGAAACCTATAATAGGCAAGTACATGTACCTATCATTTGCAAAATTCGCTCGAGGGATAATATGAAGAATTGGCAACAAAAAAACAACAACTGCTGTAAGAAATATTTTTGATGCTTTTAAGTCTTTTCTAAAAATTAAATATCCTAACACTCCAAATATAAAAATAGCTCCTATACTTTGAAAGTAACCCCCACCTGACGGATCCCAAAACGGATACATCGCTGACAATGAGGTCGGCCAAAAATACTTTTGAATGTAGAACCAGAGTGCCCCCGCTGCTAATGGCGGGATCATCAACACTCGTTCAAACATAAACAGACTTTCTGATATGCCAGGAGTTGAGTAATCATATGAAATAACTCGTATGTAGCCAAAGATAAGGACCGCCATAAATAGTGGCGCCAACTGCAGCAATGATTTTTTTAATTTTTTTGAGCCACTCATGCGGTCAATGACTAAAAAAACAAGCGGTAAAAGTATCGCCGTTGTTTTAGCTAATATTGATAAGAAATAAAAAGCATAAGAAAAAATAAGGTGCTGTTTTTTTTTGGTTTCAATAAAGTACAAATATATTAGGACAGAACATAAAGTAAACAGTCCTGACAAAAGACTTTTTCTTTCAGAAACCCATACAACAGCTTCTGTTTGCAAGGGATGTATTGCAAAAATCAGCGCAACGGTGAGCGCAAAGACCACAGATTGTTTAAGTTTACGAATAATTAAATAGACCAAAGTAATATTTAAAAGATGAAGCACTAGATTTGTCGCATGGAGAGCCTGAGCGTTTTCTCCCCATAGATTAACATCAATCCAATAGCTCATAATTGTCAGCGGAAGGTAGTCGCCATGATAATAAGAAGAAAAACTAACTTTTATCGCCTGCCAAAAAGGCATTTTTAAAATGTCGTTTCGCAAGATAAAAACGTCGTCATCCCAGTACACGAGCTCAGCAAAAAACGACTGGTGAAACACACAAACAGTTAGCGCCAAAAGAATAAGAAGTGGCCATAGCGGTCTTATTCTAGGCATTTAAGGTTCCTATGGAATAAAATGGTGCGCCCGAGAGGATTCGAACCTCTGACCACCAGATTCGTAGTCTGGTACTCTATCCAGCTGAGCTACGGGCGCCCGAAAAGTTGAGGCTGCAATGTAGACGTATCGCACCAGAAAAGCAAGCCATGACATCGACCCGATTTTTAGCTTAATATTGAGAGCATGAACTCTCTTGAATCTTGGCAAAAATCATTTTTAGAGGCCGCAGACGCGTTAAAGAGCTTTAGTGCAAACACCGAAAGCCTCAAAAAGTGCGAGCAGTTTTCGCAAATGCTCGTGTCCGTTTATAAATCAGGGGGAAATGTCTTTTCGTGTGGTAATGGCGGCAGTCATTGTGATGCGATGCACTTCGCTGAAGAAATGACGGGCAAGTACCGTAAAGATCGCAAACCGTTGGGCGCCTTGGCTCTTGGAGACTCAAGCCACGTCACGTGTGTCTCGAACGATTTTGGATTTGAACATATTTTTTCAAGGCAACTTGAAGGACTCGCACGAAAAGGCGATGTGGTTATGGGGCTTTCGACGAGCGGAAACTCTAAAAACATTATCAACGCGTTTACTTCTGCAAAAAAAATAGGCGTTAAGACAATCGGCCTTTTAGGGCGAGGTGGCGGCCAATTAAAAGAACTGTGCGATCTTGCGATCGTCGTTCCGGGTGAAACCTCCGATCGCATTCAAGAAATGCACATTAAATTGATTCACATCGTAATTGAAACAGTCGAGCGCGAGCTGTTTCCAGAAAATTACCGCTAATCTGTCGCATCGCATCTGCTATGAATGCGGGTACTTTGTTGCCACTCCATATGCGAGTATGGCACAAACGTCTTTTGGTAATTTTGATTTTAGCCGTGTTGGAGGAGTGGGTGAGTGGCTGAAACCAACAGTTTGCTAAACTGTCGTACGCGGCTAAACCGTGTACCGCGGGTTCAAATCCCGCCTCCTCCGCCATTTTTGAAAGTACAAGTCCCAATCGGGACAAAATTTAAGAAAGTAAAAATAATAACAATAACTTAGAGAGAGAAATTCTCTTTGCTCTGTCGAATCTCAAATCACGTTAAATCACGCGAAATAACGGTGTTTGCAAGAGTTTGTAATAAGCGGCTGTAGTTAGCGTTCTACGGTTCTACGGTTCTACTCACTCGATGGTGGAAGTGTATCCAAAAGTTCAAACATCTTAAATATTTAGCAGCCGAAGTCTGTAGTTAATAAAGCTTCGAACTCCAAAAGATGAGTATTGTTCACCTTTTGCGAGGC
>JAKFYE010000040.1 GCA_021731045.1 Bdellovibrionales bacterium
ACTTGATATAAGAGCAAGTGAAATGCCAGCGCTTTGAAGATTTAAAACGTACTTATTGGAACTTGGGAGTATTAAAGGACACAGAAGGCGTAGTTTTTTAGAGCTAAAAATGCCGTGCTTATAAATAATTGAAATTATTGAACAAATTTGCCTGTCAGTCTTTTGGTCGGGGCTTCCTAAAAGGGGCTCCGTCCCCGATTGGAGGGTCAAGTTGAGGGGGGAATGGGCCGATATTGGATATGAGAGATTAGCTCTCAAGCGAGGCGTTAAATGGGTTCAAAATTTCAGGTGGGGAGTAGCCTTTTTGCTCTATTGTTAGGGGCTCTACTTATCTACGCCAATTGTTCAAAAGTGAATTTTTCGAATAAGCCTGAGCTTTCGAAATCAGATGGCGGCCTTACCCCAGACTCTCCGACTCAAGATGGTGATATTCCAGGAGTGACCTGTGAACAGGCCCAAGCGCGGCCGGGGCGTTTTATGAGTTATATAGAATCCACAGCAACTGGCAATGAAGCAACGGCTACATGTCCATCTTCATCTCGCGTCGTGGGTTGCGCCGTCTCATGCGCGAGCGCCAATGAGGCCGGGGGTTCTTTGATTGTTGGCAATGGTTGCCAATCTCGATGTTCCGGTAATGGCTCCCATAGAGTCACGGCGTTTTGCTACGCCGGTAATAGTGCAGACGTAGTATCTTCATCTCTTGAAAATGTTCCGCGCGATTCGGAAGCTTCTTGTCCCGCTTCGCATCCGAGCATTATTGGGTGTGCAGCTTATTGTACAACTGACGGCCTAGGTATCACTCAAGGTGGAACACGAATTATGAGTGGAAGATGTCGAGGGGAATGCGATCTTCCTGGAAGTGCGACCTGGATCACCGCTTATTGCGGAAATTTTAGTCCTAACGATTATGGTGCTTTCTACCAAGAGACAACTGTGATTTCTATTGCCAGTTGTCCTAGCTCCTCCAAACTTTCTGGCGGCACCGGAGTTTGTGACCTAGGAAAAGACATGGAATATGGGCCTATCAATGAGAGAGAAATGTCGAGCCGCTGTGCGGATGCTACAAAAAAATCTCGCACCATGGCGCTTTGTCTCTGCAAATAATCGCCTCTAAAAAAAATTGAAATTTTGAATATCTTCGTGATTAAAGGCGCCCTCCGTGGGCGCGTTCACGCACTCTCGGGGCCTTCCTGGACCCGAGTTCGCTTCGCGAAGCGTGCGCTCAATTCTTAATCACGAAGATATTCAAAATTTCAATTTTTTTTAGAGGCGATTATTTGCAGACAAATTCGTGTTGTTAGGGAGAGGCGGCAGGGTTAAAGTTTGGTGGCGATGTGGTCTAAGAAACGGGCGACTTTGGGTTTGTAGTCTTCGGGGAAATCTTTAAGGCCGTTGAGATGTTCGCCTTTAGGTAAAGCAAGGGTTTCGTATTTGAGGTGTTCGACACCGCTGTAAGCGTCGTCGATCGTAGAAACAGGAACGAGTCGGTCATTCCAACCGCGAATTGAAAGTACGGGAAAATTTTTTGGAAGACTGGCGATGTCTTTATGCAAACGTTGCGTGTGGTCTACCCCCCAGAGCAAATTGAGAAACCCCGTAGCGTAAACTCGGAGCACGCGATTTTTCACGACGTACTGTTGTGAAAGTAAATTCCAACTGCAGCGGAGCATTTGCGCAAACGGACCGCTATCCGTAATAAGACCCTTAATATCTTTGGCTTTGCGACGTGCGATGGCGTCGATGGCTGTTGCCGCAGGGTTAGAAAATGCGAACACAATTTTGGGACCAGGTACAGCATTTAAAACGTCTTCAACTTCGTCGCCCCAAATATGTCGAAGGCCGATGCGCTTCGTTCGACTTAGCGGAATTCTTTGAAGCCAAAAGCCTTCATTAAAGGACAAATTAAAAGTTAGCGCATCGAACCCAAGCTCATTCACAAAATGAACATGACGACGCATGGTGAGTTTGCTTCCACCGAAGTGGTGGACAAACACGATGAGCTCTTCATATTTTTTGTGAGGCGCACTTAAAATAGCGCCCTGACCTGGAATTAAATTTCGACTTCTAGGTAGATTCATTTATTTAGTTCGGGCCAGAGCTCTCGCCAATTCGAAATCGTCGTCGTGCCATTATGAATATCGGTTAAAACCGACTGACCCACGTAAACGGCTTCTAGTGCAGTTTCAGATAACATTTTGCCTGACGCCTCGACAATCGCCTCAGCATCAATGTGATGGAAGTGATAAACATCTGTCGGGCGACCGCATTTTGAATGTTTACGAACCGCTAAGGACTCGTGTCTGACGCCGACAATTGATCCAATATTATCGAGTAGGCCTGGCTCACCATCATGAACGCTGACGATAGGTATGCGTCGACCCGATACGGTGATCAGGTCGGCATTCGATACGGAACCATTCTGTACGCGATTTAAATATAAATTCGAATTGATGCCGAGGTTATTTTTCAAATGATGATAATTGTTTTCGTGCGCTTGAATACCAATTAAAAGATCTGGGCTTGGAATCATAATAACGTTGGCGTAAATTCCCCGCTTTAAAAGTTCGTCGCTGGCCTTGAGGGCTTCGGTTCCCATTGGGCCCATTGCAAAAATATTTACGACGTTATCGCCGGGTTCATAATTTGCGTAACCGCGATAATCAATAAGGTAGTAAGCTCCTTGTAAAAGATCTTCGCGAATGGCTTTGAAAATTTCGCTATCTTCGTGAGTCGCGATGGTGGATTCATCAGCCGCACCTTCGAAGTTCATACCTTGGGGCGAGAGCAAAACGTCTTCGACTTTAAATCTCTTTTGTCGTTTGAGTCTGTTGATAAAATCTTTTTGTTCAATCCCACGAGTCGTTCCGCGAATCAAAACTCCTTGGCGGCCTTCGTTGTCGTAAGTCAAATGGCGTTTCATAGCATCGGCCATAATCCATTCAAGTTCGATACAGTAAAACGGCTCCCAAGTAATTTGATTCGGAATTTGAATGTCAGACTTCCAACCATGTTGGGCGCCTTCAGGTGATAGAGTGACTCCGGCAGGCGTTCCGACAAGAATGAAACTTGATTTCCAATAGAGATTATAAAAATATTGATCAAGCGCACGTTTGATAAAGAAATCATAGACCGTCATCAGTGGCATAAGTGGAATGCCGAGAATATCTCGCATTTTTCCGTAAGCGCCTACACACGACATCACGTTACCTTCAGCAATTTCAAATCGCAAAAAGCGATCGGACTCTTCTTCTCCTGGAATTAAATCTGGAAGTTTAGTGTCTTTAACTTCAAATTCAGATTCAAAATCTTGAGTTTGGATCGGACTAAAAATTTTTCCGTCCATCGCGGGGTTTAAATTTGTCGAGGTTCCCACGTCGGGTGCCATCGAAACGAGGAGTTCTCCTGGCAACTTAAGCGGTTTTTCTTCTGGCGTGAGCGCCCGTTGTTTTTCTTTGAGCTGTTTTTCGTCCCAGGAGGTATTTGAAATACGAGTGAGTTTGGCTGTGATCTGCCCAAGCATCCATTGAGTATGCGGGTAATTCACCATTTTAAGATTAATATCAAAACCGTCCGGTAGAGTGCCGTGCTTTTCAACTTCAGCGAGAAACTTCTGTTTGTTACGCTCTTTTAAGTTATTTTGTTCGAGGATGTCGTTATATAATTTTTCGCCACGTCTTTTTAAAAATTGACCTTCAGGTGAATTTTTATCAAATCGCCCAAATACATTTTCTTTACTAAGCCCTTGATTGTCTCGCAGGCGATCCACTTCGGATTCATCCGGAAGGGAAGAGTGGTTTCCTTGAGCGGCGGCGTTTTCTAGTCCCCAACCTTTTAAAGTATGCGCGATGATCATCGTTGGCTTTTCGCGATCTTTTTTACTCTGTTCCAGAGCTTCGACAAGTGATTCTAAATCATGTCCGCCTAAATCTCTCAGACTTTCATACAAATCGGTGTCACTCAAAGTTTTTATAAAGTCTTTGATTTGCGGATGTTTAGTTGAAAGCTCATCTCGAAGAAGTTTTACATCTTTAATCAAGAGCAATGCTTGAAATTCGTAATCTTCTAATTCGTCTTCTAGAAAACGTTGATAGGAGTCGCCACCTTTTAGAGCAAAAACTTTTTTTCGTTTTTTACCATGTTGAACTTGAATGACTTCCCAACCATTGGCGAGCATCGTCTTTTCTATTCTTACGGCATCAGTGCCCGACATAATTTTTTTATTTGTAATGCGATGACCATCTAAGCTTTGACGGTTATAATCCACAATCCAGGTGAGGTTTCCGATTTGGCGTTCGGCAAAATCAGGAATTGCTTCAAACAAAGAGCCTTCACGAAATTCAGAGTCGCCGATCAAAGACCAAAAGTGAGCATCTTTTGGAACGTCATAACCATGGTCCGCGGCAAATCGATACGCGTGTGCAAGATATCCCGCTTTAACAGGAGGAATGCCCACTGTCCCTGACGGAAAAAAGTTATGGTGATCCGAATCATAAGCGGAGTGATACGATTGAAATACGGGTTCTCCGTCATGTGGATATTTACGTAGACCGTGCATGGCCGTTTCGGCCAACTCTGGAGCTAGCCGTTTAAAATCTTTGTCTAAAAGTAAATCAAGTAAGTAGTTTAGGGAATGATCTGTCGGTGAGGCATGTGGCTTAACGGCCATGTGATCAAATCCTGATTTTACAACAAGATGTATCGCTGAAAGAATATGAAGTGCACTCGCACATGCGGCTGGATGACCACCAATTTTAGGATCGCCTTTTTCTTTATCTGATCGATTATTTGCGATGTGAATCATTTGCGTCGCGAAGTAATGAGCGCGACCGATAATTTTTTCGAGAACTTTGTAATCCGGTTTTTCTGACTTAGCCACTTAAGAGGCTCCTCTTGCTGCTTCAACCGCGCCGCTTTTAACGTTGGTTTAGCAACGTTGACTGTGATCGACAAAGGTCCAGGGCGTGTCTGTTGTTTAACCATGAAATTTATCGGAGTTTGCCAAAAAAATGTCAAGGCACAGAGGTCTGGATTAAATTGAATAATGTCTCAGAGATTACAAAGGCTTGATGCCTTGCGCATTTCCAGCATCTCGCCTCAGAGTGCCAAGCGCGCCCAGTCTATTTAAAGTGAATCAGTTTGTGGAGTGAGCCTCCGAGATGATCGATGAGATTGTTCAATTTTGGGCTTAGGTTGTTTGATAAGTCGAGGATTGCATAAGACTCTCGAAGCGATCCCAGAGCGATAGAGTAGTACCGCGCTTGATCACACTTTGTTCTTTTACCAGATCCTTCAGCAATATTAAGAACTACACTTGAGGAGGCCCGATGAAATTGGTCCCGCAAGTGTTTAGGAAGTTTTATCGCTGCCGTTGTTTGATAAAATTCTTTGGCTAATTGATACGTTTTAAAATTCTGTAGCATAAAGTTGTCTCCTTTTTAAAAAATTTAAGCCCCTCTAAATCCCTCTGGGATGGGGGCTTAAATTTTTTAAAAAGGAGACAATATGTATTTAAATAATTTTAAAACGTATCAATTAGCCAAAGAATTTTGCCAGGCTTGCCGAGCAATAAAACTCAAAGGTGAAATTGGGAATCAAATGGATCGAGCGGCATTGAGTATTGTGCTTAATATTGCCGAAGGTTCCGCGCAGCCCACAACGCCGAACAAACGAAAATTCTTTGCGATCGCATTAGGATCACTGCGAGAAACTCAGGCTATACTCGATATTCTAGAGGAGACTGAACTCCTAAAAAAATCTGATAGCATAGCAGCACTTTTATATAGACTCGTAAATCCTAAGGAAGGATAGCTCTTCAGAAACAGAAACAGAAACAGAAACAGAAACAGAAACAGAAACAGAAACAGAAACAGAAACAGAAACAGAAACGGCCGCTGCGCGGTGAAGTCATTAATTGTTTACAAGAATGATGATTTCACCCAGACTTGTTTCATGAAACAGCGACCGTTTGCTACTCAAAAAGATATGGAAAATGCGATTGATGGGGCTCGTGGTGCGACGCCCGTCGACGTTGTACTCAAAGGTGCGAAGTATCTTGATGTTTTTTCGTGCAAATGGCTAACAGGTGATATCGCCATTACCAACGGACGAATTGTTGGGGTAGGAGACAGTTATCAATCTCAACGCTCGCTCAACTTTAAAGGTCAATTTATTGTTCCAGGATTTATTGATTCACATGTCCACATTGAGAGTTCAATGATGGCCCCAGATCAATTCCAACTCGCGACATTACCTCGAGGCACGACCGGCGCGATAGTAGATCCACATGAAATTGTAAATGTGATGGGAACAAAAGGTTTGGATTATATTCTAGAGGCGGCCGAAAAAGCGACGATGGATATTTACGTCATGCTATCAAGCTGCGTCCCCGCAACTGATCATCTCGAGACCTCAGGAGCAAAAATCACCGTTCAAGATTTATTAAAATATAAAAATCATCCAAAGGCCTTGGGTTTGGCCGAGATGATGAACTTTCCGGGCGTGTTAAATAAAGATCCTGAAGTCATGAGCAAGCTCTTTGCTTTTCAGGATAAACCCATCGATGGCCATTGTCCGATGTTGAGGGGAAAAGACCTCAGCGCGTACATCGCATCGGGAGTGAAGAGCTGTCACGAGAGTGTGACTTTAGATGAGGCTCGAGAAAAATTAGAAAAAGGTATGCAGGTCTTATTACGTGAAGGCAGCGTTGCTAAAAATTTAAAAGATTTATGTAAACTCCTCACGCCGCATGCTTCGCCTAAACTTTCACTCTGCACAGATGATCGCAATCCGGTTGATATTTTAGACGAAGGTCATTTGGATTTTCTCATACGTCTGGCAATAAAATGTGGAATTGAGCCGGCGGTTGCGTACCGCTCGGCCTCGTGGTCAACGGCGATTGCTTACGGACTCAACGGTAAAGGGGCAATTGCACCGGGTTACGACGCTGATCTCGTTGTGTTAAATGATTTCAAAAAAGTTTCGGTCAAGTGTGTATTTAAAATGGGAACTCTTATTAAATCTGAAAAAGACATTCCTAAACTTAAAATAGATCATCCTTTGCAAAATTCTATTCGGTGTGAAGTTCCCGCACTTACAGATTTTGCGATTCGTGGACCCGAAGGTTTATTTCGTGTGATCGAAGTCATTCCAAATCAAATTATTACAAAGCAAAAAACCGTTCAGTTAAAATCTCACCATGGTGAAGTTCAAAATGATTTAAAAAATGATATCTTAAAAATATCAGTGCTCGAAAGACACGGACACCATCGCCCACTCAGTTTAGGTTTTGTTCACGGAATGGGGTTTAAGAAAGGCGCCATTGGTTCAACTGTGGGGCATGATTCCCACAATGCCGTGGTCGTCGGAACAAATGATCAAGACATGCGGGACTGTTATGCCTGGTTAAAAGACAACGGTGGTGGCTTTGTGGCCATCGTAAATGGAAAAGTTTTGAGTTCGGTTTCTTTGCCCATTGCAGGATTAATGACGAATGTACCTTTAAAAAAAGTTTATCAGGATATGACGAAACTTCGGGCCACCACAAAAAAAATGGGAAGTTCTTTGCATGAGCCATTCTTGCAATTGGCATTTCTCTGTTTACCGGTCATTCCGGATTTGAAAATTACCGACGTGGGTTTAATCGATGTGAATGCCTTTAAGCGAGTCGACGTCCGTATCTAATATGTTACTTCTAAAGGTTCGTGACGCGTCAACTACCTGATAACATGATGAGAATTCATAACATAACTTGCTCAAATTCATTTCATCAACCTAGATTAAATCTATCAACAGGAGGAACAATGAAACGTTTATTACTAAGTGTCATTTTAGCGACGGGAGTTTTTGCGCAGGCTGGAACGGTAGATTCCAAAATCTTTTCGTTCAATGGATCAAAACCACAAGATGATTTTGTTCTTAACGCCGAAAAAACACATACCGAATATCGCACAGAAGTAATCAATAAAACATGTTATCGCGATGAGTTTATTGGTTATGTTCGCCAATGTGAAACTCGCTACGAAACGCGCTGTCATATTGTTCGTGAATGTCAAATTGTGAATGGGAATCGTCAATGTTGGGATCGCCAAGTGTGCGAACAATATCCTCAAACATATTGCTACGATGTTCCTCAGTACCGAACAGTTGCGTACGCGTGCCAAGAGACTATTTCTGTTCCTTACTCGGTCAAAGACTATGATGTGCAAGCGACGGTCAAAGTTATTTACGGAGCTCTACCTGCAGGTTTAAGCGCAAACGAAGGATTTAAAGTTGAACTCTTAGGAGATCAAGTGAGTTTGACGGCGCGAAATGCAAAATCCAATCTTTTGATTTTCGCAGATGTTCAATCGCATGAAAACTTAGCCGGAACTCTTAAAACTATGGATGTGACGTACACATTAAGATTTATGAGTCTTGCAGATGTTGCGGGTCCGCTCAGTGCCGAACCTACAAATTTCATCCTGACAAATAACGAAAATTTGACTTGGGATACAAAAGCGTTAGCTCGTCCTGATTTGTTCAGCGTGCACCTTGAGATTAAAAAATCAAAAACTTTTGGTGATAAGGTCGTTGTGGATCAGTTGTTGCCAGCAACAGCTTTTGATATGACGACTTTGGGTTCGACCACTCGTTTTGCTACGACTCTGACTGAAGCCGGTTTAGCGGCTTCTGATCGTGAAGAGGGCAAATACAAAGTTTACGTCACCCTCGAAGCCAATATCGACAGCGCGAAACTTATTAACCCTTCAAACCTTCCAAAAGAATTATCTATCGAAGGTGAAGGCAAATTTAAACTTCCGTAAATTTAAATAAATCTAAAATTAAAAAAGGGCGCATTCTGCGCCCTTTTTTTATCTGAGCCAATTCGATTTCTCTCATAAGTCCCTCTCAAAATGATTTTTAAATCTTTCTGACACCACTCTGAATGGTCTTGTCATTGCACAAGCAGAATCCGTGGTGACACTTTGGTAATTTTTTTGATTCAGAAAAGTATCAAAAGTGATCCATTAAAAAATAAACCGGGGAGGATTTATGAAAAACAAAATGAAGGCTATGGCTATCGTTGCATTACTTGCAACGACAGCATATGCCGCAAAGACAGATGTTCGAGTGATTGAATTAAGCAACGCAAAACCAGAGGAGACGGTCGCTTTAAGAGTCGATACGTATCGAACGGAGTACAAATCAGAATTCGTTCAGCGTACGTGTTCAAACCAAGTGTGTTCAGGCACGGTTCAAGAGTGTCATACTGAATCAACGCCTCAATCGTGTTATTCAGTTCCGTCTTCAGGAAGTTGTCATGAAGATCGCTCATGTGAAATTATAAATGGACAACGCGAATGTACGGTTTCAACCGTGTGTAGCGGTGGAGGTTACGAAGAAGTTTGCAGTGGTGGTGGCTACCAAGAAGTTTGCTCGAGCGTTCCGAATTGTCATCTCGAATACTACGATTGCAGCGGCTACGAAAATGTTCCGTACGAAGTTTTAGATCACAAAACAGAAGCCAATGTTCGCGTTGTTATGAAGGACATTGCTCCAGGCTTAACTTTGAAAGAAAAATTCAATGTCAACTTAGTGGGAGACTCTGTTCAAGTTACGACTCAATTGACAAAATCAAACGCTCTTATTTTAGGAGTTCTGTCACAAAAAGACGGAATGGTGGGCGGAGTAAACAAGATCGATGCCGTGATGACTATGAAAGCGATTTCATTAGTTGAAGCCACTGCACTTTTAACTGGCGGTATGAAAGCCGTAGAAATTGTAAATGGTATTTTGACCATTGAGACAAAGGTGGGAACTAAAAACCCAGAACTCTTTAGCCTCGATATTTCGGTTATCAATCGTAAAGCTGCTGGAGAACCCGTCGTCGCGAGCGGAAATCTTTCGTTGTTAAACGCAAAGCCGGTTGCAATGGGCTCAAAAGTCAGATGGCAGATCGATTTAAAAGATATCGGTCTTGAGTGGACACAATTACCTTCAGGTAAGTACAAGGCTGAGATCATTTTAGGTTCTAGCCTCGACAGTTCAAAAATTATTAATCCTGGTTCCGTGCCGCAATTATCGCCGGATGAAGATTCAGTAAAGTTTGAAATTAAATAGAAACCAAAAAGAAAAAGCCCGGATTTTTATCCGGGCTTTTTAAGAGAACATACAGAGAGGCCAGCTTTCGCTGGACCCCTCGTCATCAATTATTCCATAAAATCAGGATTTATAACGGCGACTTCTTTTTCAGATTTTTTTCCGGAAAGATCTTTGTCACCAAAGTCATTCTCAGACTTGAGATCTGCAACTTTTAAAATGTTTTCGGCCATTTGACTTGGAGATTCTTGAATGTTCATACCTTCAAGACGAGCGTAACTTTTAAAACTGTCAGAAATTTCGAGGTTTTCGTTACGAATGGCTTCGAGAGTTGCTTTATATTTTGATGCGGAAGGCTTAATTTCAGAAAGCAAGTTTTCTAAAATGATGTAGTCGGTCGCCTTGCTTAAATTTGTGCTTTGAGATTTAAAATCTGCAATCGCAGCTTCGGCAACTTTTTGCACCGAGAGAAGAAAAAAAGCTTCAGGGAGTTGAACTTGAAGTTGTCCAAAAAGTGCAGAACGTTTGCCATCAGAATTGCGTCGGCTTAGAAGAATTTCTATAGCTTCACGAACTTTTGGTTCTCGCTCAACATCATCAATAATATTGGTGCCGCTGGCTTTTAAAAGCAGAATGTCCATTTCTCGGTAGTCTTTTAACGCTAGGTCTTTGTACGAATACGTTGATGCTTGCGCAACGTTTGCTACCAACACGAAACACGCCACGATCCACTTTTGTGCTGTCATTTTAGGGCACTCCTTTAACGCATTTTGGCCGTATTTTAAGCCCTAATATCAATACATTTGATATGAGCTTAGGTTTGGCCAATTCAAGCTATTAAAAGCAAGAAAAGTTCCATAATTAATGAGGGTGGGTTTATTTCCTCAGTTGCCTATTTCTAAGATGAACTCTAGCTTTTGATATGAGCCTTTATAGAATCATGAGTTTATTAGGGAGCAAATGTGAGCAAGTGGAAAACTCTCGAAACCCATACCATTTTTAAAAACCAATGGTTCGATATTAAAGAAAATAAAGTGCAAGTGACAGACGAGCTTGCGATTGAAGGTGTAGTCACTTTAAGTTTCCCGGATTGGGTCAATATTATTCCACTCGACGAAAAACAAAATATCTTGCTGGAGAAAAATTATCGTCATGGGCTCGGTCAGGTCATGATTGAAACGCCTTCGGGCTCGATGGAGTTAACCGATAAATCACCAATGGAGGCGGCACGTCGTGAGCTCTATGAAGAAACTGGTTACGCCGCAGGTAAGCTCGTACTTTTAGGTAAATCTGCTGCCAATGCCCAGCTTCAAACAAATTCTGTCTATCATTATTTAGCCTTAGACTGCCGTTTGGTGAGTCAACCTAAGCCCGAGATTGAGGGGGTCATTGAATTTTGGCTTGAACCTTTTGATAAAATACTCGAGCGAATTCAAAAATCTGAGATTACAAATTCCTACATTGTCGAAGGCTTACTTCGCGCGTATACGTATTTAAATAAAAAGTAGGATTTCATGAGTTATCGGGTTGGTTTTGATATTGGTGGAACTAAAATCGAAGCTGCGTTGTTGCGTTTTACCGATTCTACATTTGAGGTAATATTTCGACGTCGTGTTCCTACTGATCGTGAAAAAGGGTATGCCTCTATTCTTGAAAAAATCAAATCTCTCTACCACCAAGTTTTAGAACATCTTCCGGAAAACTCTAAAATAGAAAGCGTGGGGCTGGGTTTGCCGGGCTCTATAGACCCCAAAACTCATGTTATGCATAACGGAAATACCAATGCGTTTGTGGGTCAAAATTTAAAAAAAGATTTTACCGAAATATTCTCTGGAATATCTAAAATTAAATGGGCAAATGATGCCAATTGTTTTGCTTTGGCAGAAGCTCGTTACGGCGTAGGCTTAGAACATGAGAAATCTCATCCTGGGGCTATAGCGGTCGGAATTATTTTAGGGACGGGCTGCGGTGGAGGTCTCATCATTGGGGATCACTTTATCGAAGGAAAAAACGGAGCCGCTGGAGAAATTGGACATACGATATTAATTCCGAACGGACGTCCGTGCTTTTGTGGTCGCCGAGGTTGCGCCGAAACTTATATTTCAGGAACAGGATTAGAAATCGAATACTCGGAAGTCTCTGGAAAGCCTTTGGGAGCTTCTAACAGTATAAACGTTTTTGAAAAAGCAAATGCTGGTGAGGCCTTCGCAAAAATCGCTATTTTAAATTACAAGCAGCATTTGGCGGAATTTTTAGCAAATATGACAAATATTTTTGATCCTGACTATTTTGTTTTAGGTGGTGGAGTCAGCCAACAAGCTTCTATCTATGAAGGCCTTGAAAAAACAATTAGATCTCAAAGATTGATTCCGGTGGAATCCCCTCGAGTTTATCAAAATAAACTTGGCGATTCTGCGGGTGTTATTGGAGCTGCATTGCTATGAGCGCATTAAGTATTATTGCGCGAACGGATCTATCGTGTCTTCGGATTGGCGGGCGAGATCGTCAGGATTTTTTAAATCGTCTTTGCTCGCAAAAAATTGTTTCAAATCAAAACGGAGACGTCTTGCCGGCGGCTTTTTTAAATGCCAACGGCACCGTGGTCGCACTCTTTCATCTGTGGTTTCGTCAGACTGATATTATTTTAATTTGTAAAAAGAGTTTAGAAGACAGAATTCTTAAATTTATTAATGACTTTCATTTTGGTGAAGATCTCATTTGTGAAAAATGGGCGGAACCTAAAATTGCGGAGCTACGACAAAATCAATTTGCATTTGGCGCTCTAAAATCTGCCCAAATTATTAACGGCTACACAATTCTCCCCTTGGAATCCTGGAAAGTTATATCGAACCAAGATGAGATCCGTCGCGCTTACGCAGTGTTAGAAAGTGTGAGCGGCGATATTGCAAAAACATTTGGTGGCGAAATTTTAACGTCTTCTCAAGATTACGAACAACGAGTGCGAGCCGGCGTTCCCTCATTTCCGGAAGAAATCAAAGAGAGTAACATAATCCTTGAGGGCCCGTTTGAATCTTATGTTCATCGCAATAAAGGATGCTATCCGGGACAAGAAGTCGTGGAGCGAATTTATACTTACGGAAACGTAGCAAAAAAAATCATTTCATTCGAATTAAAAGGCAAAATAGGTAGTTTTCAGACCTTAACAAATGGTGAAATTCAAGCTGAGGGTGTTGCGGTAGGCACTATTTTGTCTATAGCGAAGACGCGAGAGGGCGCGATTGGTTTTGCCAGTATTAAGCGTCTTCCTCTCGAAAAAAAACAACGTCTTGAGGCTCTTGACTCGACTGGCTCATACGTTATTTTTTCATTGTCGACATAGAGCGTTTCTAGGCACAATGAATACTCACAAAAAAACAGCACCTATCCAGGAGGAGAGCTTTGAAAAATTTCACAATGATTTTAACTGCGTTTTTCGCGTTGGCTTTAATTAGTTGCGCAAACAAGGACCAACTAAAGAAGACGCTCGAAAACAATCCTGACATCGTTATCAATGTGATTGAAAAGCACCCATTAAAATTTATGGAAGCTTTAAATACCGCTGCACAAAATGCACGTAAGCAACAGTTTGAAGAAGAAGAAAAAAAACAAGCCGCCGCAATGGAAGAAGAATACAAAAATCCTAAAGTGGCACAAATCGATGCTAAAAGAGCAATTTTTGGAAAGTCAGACGCGGCTATTACGATCGTAGAATATTCTGATTTTGAGTGCCCATTTTGCTCACGTGGCTACAAAACAGTAAAAGAAGTTGCAGAAAAATACGGAGATAAAGTTCGTGTCGTATTTAAGCATTTGCCTTTGGATTTTCATCCAACAGCAGAGCCTGCCGCTCGCTACTTCGAATCTGTTTTAATCTCGTCGGGCGTTGATAAGGCTGAAAAATTTCATGATTACGTTTTTGAAAATCAAGAAAAACTAAAGGCCGGAAAAGAAAAATTTTTGGACGAAGCGGCTAAAAAAGCTGGAGCTGATGTAGCTAAAGTTAAAGCACTTATCGGTTCTGAAGAAGTGACAAAACGAATTGAAGCTGACAAAGCTGAAGCCGGAAAATTTGGCTTCTCGGGAACACCGGGCTTTTTGATCAATGGTGTTTCTTTAAAAGGTGCTTACCCTGCGAGTGAATTTGCTAAGATTATCGATAAACAACTTGCAACTAAGTAATTCTAAAACTCAATCCTGACAAAAAGGCTAAGTGAATCACTTAGCCTTTTTATTTAGGCTCATGAGACTCCGAGTGCTGCGCCGCGATGGCTTGCCAATTTGGTCTAACAGAACTAGAAAAGAGACTAAATGTCGAACACAGAACAAAGAGTCCCAAAACCGAGCTGGCTAAAAGTGCGCGCCCCTTCTGGCGAAAAGTATTTAGAAATTAAAAACATGTTGGGTGAGCTCAAGCTCGCAACAGTTTGCCAAGAAGCGAAATGTCCTAACATCGCCGAATGTTGGTCAGGTGGAACCGCCACATTTATGTTGATGGGTGAAGTGTGCACTCGAGGTTGTCGTTTTTGTGCAGTTAAAACAGGTAATCCTCGCGGAAAAATCGATACGGAAGAACCACAAAAAGTTGGCTATGCGATTTCACAAATGAAATTAGATTACGTGGTGATTACAAGCGTAGATCGCGATGATATGCCAGATCAAGGTGCAGACCATTTTGCGCGTACAATCCAGGTTATTAAACAACACAATCCACATTTAATTATCGAAGTTCTCACGCCTGATTTTAAAGGCGATTTATCTCTAGTAAAAAAAATCGTGGACGTTAAGCCAGACGTATTTGCACAAAATATTGAAACCGTCGAACGACTCACAAAAAAAGTACGCGATCCGCGAGCGGGATACCAACAAACCATGAACGTTCTTAAAGGCGTTAAAGATATGGATCCAACTCGATATACAAAATCTTCAATTATGTTGGGTCTTGGTGAGACAGATGAAGAAGTGTTGCAAACTTTAAAAGATCTAAGGGCTGTGGGATGTGATGTGGTGACGTTTGGTCAATATTTGCAGCCCACTCCAAGACATCTTAAAGTCATAGAATACGTCACACCGGAAAAATTTAAAGAGTGGCAGACGGTTGCAGAAAACATGGGTTTTTTGTACGTCGCGAGCGGGCCTTTGGTGAGAAGCTCATATCGCGCGGGTGAGTTTTTTATGAAAGGTGTTATCGAAAAGCAACGCGCACAGATCACACCGACAGAAATTCAAATTTAATTAAAAGGAGCATTAACCATGGCAACAACAGAGGTAAAACTTCCCGAAATCGGAGAGGGTGTTACAGAGGGTGAACTCGTAAAATGGTTATGCAAAGCGGGCGATACGATAAAAGTCGATCAACCGCTTGCAGAAATTATGACAGATAAAGCCACAGTTGAAGTTCCAAGCACGATTGCGGGAACAGTGGTTTCGACTCACGCAAAAGAAGGCGATCTTATAAAAGTCGGTCAGGTGATGATTGTATTAGAAACTGGTGGCGCAGCCACGGCGAGCAAGCCTGCTGCGGCCCCTCCGGCTCAACCTGCGCCAACAAAATCGCCGGCATCTCCAGTAACATCATCGGTGGCTCCTAAGTCGGCTCCCGCCACAATGATGGCTTCGAAGTCAGCTTCGGTGCAACCGCCGGTTGCCGAGAGTCGGGTGCTCGCAACTCCCAGCACACGCCGTTTAGCTCGAGAAATGAATGTCGATATTAATCAAATTCAAGGCAGTGGGATCGCCGGGCGTGTGACTCGTGAAGATATCACGACGACAACCGGAGGTGCTGGCGCCGTTGCGGCCGGAGCTCCAAGTTTTGCTCGTCCTACAATTCCTAGCTACCAAGGATTGGGTGGAGACCTTGAAGTTCGCGAACCGATGAAAGGAATTCGCAAAAAAATCGCAGAAAAAATGCAACTTGCGAAACACGTGATTCCTCATTTCACTTTGATGGAAGAGGCCAATGTTTCTTCTCTGGTCGCTATGCGCGAGGAACTTAAAAAAGTGGGACTCCAAAAAGGTGTGAAAGTGACCTACTTACCTTTTGTCGTTAAAGCGTTGATTGCAACAGCACGAGAGTTTCCGATGTTCAATGCGAGCATCGATGATGCAGGCCAAGCGATTGTGTACAAAAAATATTTTAATATTGGATTTGCCGCAGACACTCCTCAAGGCTTAGTTGTGCCGGTTATTAAAAATGCAGATCACAAAAGCATTCTAGAAATCAGTAGCGAAATCCAAAGCCTCTCAGAAAAAGCACGTGCCGGAAAACTTGCGCTTGAAGATATGAAAAACGCGACAATCTCAATTACGAATATCGGAAGTGTGGGTGGAACTTACGCCACGCCGATTATCAATCATCCTGAGGTTGCGATTTTGGGAATGTACAAAATTTCAAAACGCCCTTTATGGACAGGCTCCGAATTTAAACCGGTGGATATAATGAATGTCACGATTACGGCAGATCATCGTTTGATTGATGGTGCTGTGGCCGCGAATTTCTTAAAGACATTTGTCGGTCGTCTCGAAAATCCCGGCGTTTTGATGTTGGATTTGATGTAAGGAGTTTATGTGAGTCAATTTGATGTTTGTGTTATTGGCGCTGGTCCTGGTGGGTACGTAGCGGCGATTCGTTCTGCGCAATTGGGATTGAAGACAGTTATTATTGAACGCGAATACATGGGCGGTGTGTGTTTAAACGTCGGATGTATTCCTTCAAAGGCTATGATTTCGGCCAGTCACTTTTTTCACCGCGTAGGGCATGATGCAGCCGAAATGGGTATCAATGTTGGTGAGCCCAAATTAGATATGAAGCAGCTTCAAAAATGGAAACAATCCGTTTGCGATAAAATGGCCGGCGGAGTTGCTCAACTTTTAAAAGGCAACAGCGTAGAAGTTATAGACGGTGAAGCCACATTCAAATCTAAAGACGAATTGGTAGTGAAAAGTAAAAAAGGTGATGTGTCGGTTCGCGCGAAAAATTTTATTATTGCAACGGGATCACGCCCGATTGAAATTCCGGGTTTTAAATTCGACGAAAAAGACATTTTGTCTTCAACGGGTGGATTGGCATTAAGTGAGTTGCCATCAAAAGTTGTAGTGATCGGGGGCGGATACATTGGACTCGAAATCGCAGGATTTTTATCAAAACTTGGAACGCACATTACCGTGCTCGAAGCAGGAGCCGAGCTTCTGAGCGGAGTCGCTGATAAAGAGGCCGTTCAAGTTGTTGCTCGTAAATTGAAAAAGCAAGGCGTGAATGTTATCACGCAAGCTAAGGCTAAGAGTTGGAAAAAATCCGGCAAAGGTTTAGAAGTCACCGCTGAAGTTGGTGGAAAAGATCAAACATTTGAATGTGATAAAGTTTTAGTCACCGTTGGTCGCAAGCCAAACTCGGATCAATTAAATTTAAAAGGCGTGGGCATTCAAATGGATGAACGCGGCTTTATTAAAGTTAATCCGCAAATGAAAACAAATCTTCCCGGAATTTTTGCGATTGGAGATATTGCGGGTCAGCCGATGCTGGCGCACAAAGCCAGTCATGAGGGGGTTTTAGTTGCCGAAATTATTTCTGGAAAAAACAGAGTGTTTGATGCCAAAACAATTCCGGCCGTGATCTTTACCGATCCCGAAATTGCTTCTGCCGGATTAACCGAAGAACAATGTAAAGCTAAAGGCTTTAACGATTTAAAAATTGGTAAATTTCCATTCGCCGCGAACGGCCGCGCGGTTTCAGTTATGGAAACTGACGGATTTGTAAAAATAATTGCGGATGCAAAAACTGATATTGTTTTAGGTGTTCACATCGTCGGTCCAGAGGCGAGCAATCTTATTTCAGAGGCGGTTTTAGCTATTGAGATGGGCGCACGCGCGGAAGACATCGCTTTGACGATTCATCCTCATCCGACATTAGGTGAAACTATGATGGAAGCTGCTGAAGCTACGCTAGGACACGCCATTCATATTATTCAACGCCCATTACGGGAAGGAGCGAAGTCTGCTCCAGCCAGAACTTAATTTAAAAACGCCTCAGTTTGAAAACTGGGGTTTGATTCCGTATCAAGACGCGCTCGCTCGACAACTTCAATACGTCGACGATATATCCGTTGGTAAACGCTTAGATACGATTGTGTTTTGTTCTCATCCTCCGGTTGTAACCGTGGGGCGAGCGACGGAAGCTTCCGACATTTTGGATTGGGAAGGAGAGCTTGTTGAAGTTTCACGCGGTGGACGTGCAACTTATCATGGCCCTGATCAAATGGTGGTCTACCCAATTTTAGATCTCAACAAACGTGGCCGCGATCTTCATCAGCACTTAAGATTCTTAGAAAATATTGTCAGTCTTGTTTTAAAAGATTACGGCATTCGAGGTGAGGTTCATTCGGGCGCGACGGGTGTTTGGGTAGGCGATAAAAAAATCTGTTCAATCGGAATCGCGGTAAAAAAATGGATTTCGTATCACGGCCTCTCATTTGCTGTCGACTACAACCCCGAGGCTTACAAAGGAATTAATCCGTGCGGGTATTCCTCTGATGTCATGACAAATTTAGAAACTTTATTGGGGCGACCTGTTGATCGCACCGAGATTATTGAAAAAACAAAAGCCGCGTTTAGGTTATTTTGTGGGACGTAGTTTCAGAAATACAAAAATATAAAATTATAGATTTTAAATCCCAACAAGAGAATGGGATTTAGTCTCTTTGAGTGCGAACAACAATACCAGAAAGTTCAAATTCTTTGGTCGTGTTATTAGAGCAGCTAATTGCATAATACCAATTTCCAAGATCTGGTCGTAGTTTCATTGAACAGTTATCTTCGGAGTTATAAAACTCAAATTCGCCATAATAGTTGAATGTGCCAATCTGAGTAGAATTACCGAAGCCATCGTGAAAAAATGTGGAGAAAAGATTTTCGCCATTTAAAGTCGCAGTTCTCACGTTTGAGATGTTTACATTCCCGGGCGCTGGATTTCCATAAAAGGACACTACTTTTTCTGAATCAGTAACAATATGATAAGAGAAGGTAACGACATCCTTAGCAACGACAGACCATTTATTATCAGTTCCTTTAATAGGAACTCCGTATTTACAATTTTGAACACAAACTAAAACCATATTTGTAGGTGGTTCAAAAGAGGCATGAGATAAACTGGAAAAAAGAAAAATCGTCGATAAAATCAAAAGCTTCACATGCAACTCCTATGTCTGATTTAATATTGAGAAAACTATCAAGTATAAAAAACCCAATCAATAGAAACATAGTTCTTCTGAATGCCGCGCGACAGAAGATTGTCGGAATTCAAAAAGTTGGAGCGCTTGGAACTAGAGAGTTGCATGCTTAGGATAAATACGTGTGAGACGACAAATCGGGGACGGAGCCATCGTAAGATATTGAATTAACTCAGCCTTTTACTTCAGACACAACTCTTGAGTTTACTTCTTTTTATCAATACTAATTGCAAATTTGGTGATGCCCGCAGATTTTATCGCGTCGATAACGCCGATCACTTTTCCGTGAGGTACGTCTTTGTCAGCCGCGATCACCGCTTGGGCTTCTGGATTTTTTGCTAGAATTTCATGAGCTTGGGCATTGAGTTTGTCTTCTTCGGTTGTGACTCCGTTAAGCTGAATCACTCCTTGAGATGAAATTGCAATATTCAATTGGGTAGGAGTGGATTCGTCGCCACTTGCTGCTTTTGGCAACTGGATATTGATACTTGGCTTCATAATAATAGGAGTCGTCACCATAAAAATAATAAGCACAACCAGAATAATATCAACGAATGGGGTGACGTTAATCTGGGTTATCGGTTCGTCATCATTGCCTTGAAAGCTTGAACCCATTATAGCCTCTTGCCTTGCTTAGAATAAGCAATACAAAGTTCGCGCACGGCTTCGATTCCTTGAATGATGCCTTTAACTTGTTTTTGAAAATAGTTGTAGGCAACGACGGCAGGAATCGCAACAAAAAGACCAACCGCAGTTGCAACAAGGGCTTCGGCAATTCCGCTCATAACCGCGGCCGCATTTTGCTCAACACCTAAATCGTTAAATGCTTTCATAATCCCTAAAACGGTTCCCAATAGACCGATAAAAGGTCCGTTGGATCCTATCGTCCCAAGAAAATTCAAATATCTTTCTAAGCCTGGTCGCTCCATTACGATAAATGAGTTAAAAATTTCTTCGATACCTTCAGGTCCTTTTTCTTTCATATGGCGGAGAGCATAGCTAAGGGCGCGGCCTTCAAGTGTTTCGCGGTCTTTTGCGAGTTCTTCAAGTTCATTTAAAGAAGCTGATTGTAAGGCTTCTCTTAAACGACCCAAAGTTTTCATACTTTGCTTTCTTATCGAACGAAGAGTGAGAAAACGCTCGATAATGGCGCCGACGCTGATGACACTCAAAGCGAGAAGTAGCCAAAGAACAAATTCCGCACCATTTTGCGCGGCTAAAAAAATCTTCTGTGTTAACACGATGAGGCTCCTTTATAAGTACTCTAAAATTCTACCGACCCGAGTTCTAAAAGGAAAGTATTGACTGCGGATAGACTTGGTTATGGAGTAAAGCGTTAAGGGGCATTAGAGATGAAGAGTAAATGTGATTTGGAATGTAACAATACTTATATTCTCACTTACACAAAACTCATCTTTCTCCTAGGTGCTACTTTAAGTTTAATGAGTTGCCAGTGGCAGAACGAAACAAAATCATCAGTTATCGTTATTGCGGTGGACTCACTCTCAACAGAACTTGTCACGTGCCTTGATGAAAGTGAAACGTCTAACTCGGGTTTTGCAGCACTTTGTAGTGAGTCAATTCGATTCACTCACGCATATACAACATCATTGTTAAGTGCGCCTGCCCTTTCGTCTATATTGACCGCACAGTATCCTTACGAAACTAGACTCTTAAACAATGGCTCCAACTCCCTTTCTAACGAGATTAAAACGGTGGCGGAGTCGGCACTCGAGAAAGGCTACCATACCTCTTTTTATTCTGGAGGCCCTCCGGTTTTTCGTCGCTTAGGATTTGCACAAGGTTTTGAAGTTTTTGATGATAACACTCCCGTTAATTTATCTGAAATCTATCGGCCAATTTCGCAATCGCTGGATCTTTTGAGTCAATGGATCGAAAAGGATGTAAAGTCGAAATCCTTCTTTTCGGTTATTTTTGCTTCGGATCTACAATTTCCTAATTTTTCTACAAAAAATAATGTCGGCGAACAGAGAGCGACGACTCTTCGTGGACAGACGCAAGAGATTGATGAATCGCTATTTGATTTTATAAATCATTTAAAAAAAATAAATAAGTGGGATTCAACTTATTTAATTTTAGTTGGACTCAATGGAATGAGTCCTCCAGAAAGAGCCAACGAACTTCCTGGAACTAACTTGTACAATGAAAACACTCAAGTGAGTCTGTTAATCAAGCCACCGACAAAAAAACGTGATTATGGAGTTAAGTGGAAGGTAGATGAAAACGTATCCCTGGTCGACTTGGGCACGACATTGCTAGATATTTTTAATATTAAAATTCCTTCGCGACCTGATCGCCCTGCCCCTGCGGTCTCTCTGCAATCTATTATCGCGGCTTCAAATAACGTTTTTGGTAAAAGTCGTCCCCTCTTGATTGAAAGTGGTTGGAGTTCTTGGAGAGGTTTGGCAAATACACGTTATGCATTTCAAATAGATCAATACCTGGTGCTTTATGATCAGGAGATTAAAACATTTAATACGCTGGTAGATCGGCAACAGCTTGTTCCTATCGGGCAAAATGAGAGCGGCGTTTTAAAAATATTAGATGGCATAAAAGATTTTATAAAAGTTTATAATCTTACATCTTGGACAGGGCTCGACCCTGTAGTTTATAGAAAATATAGATTGGCTCGTCAAATTTGGAAAGAAAGTGCTAATGAATCTGAAGAAGAAGAGCTGCGTATTCTCGCAGACATGCAAAAATCTAAAAATGATATAGTTTTTTGGGCCAGCTATTTAGCAGTAGAAAAAAAAGATTGGAAGGAGCTTTTGCGTTTGGCTAAAAAATTTAAAGATGAAAACTGGGAGTACGTAGCGAAAACAAATTTAGGTCAAAAAACAAAGCTTTCAGTTGGTTCATGTTTAAATGTTTTGCTTTTATCAGCAGAAGTAAAGAATAAGAATTGTGAAGAGCCGTATATTCAAGATTTTAAAGCTTGGTTAATGGATAAAAATAGAACTCAACTTGCTATTCGTGAGCTCTTTATTCGTGCCTATCGACGCCTATTAGTTGATCGAAAAGTTTTGATAGCGAATCTTCTCAATGGTTACACGTGGGACACTGTTGAAATTGGGATATTGCAACCCAATTTTGTGGATCTATTCTTGGCATTACCTGAAAATCAAAAGTATAAAACCCAGCTCTCGCAAGAACTTTGACCATCCAAAGTTGCTCGAATTACAGACAATTTTAATTTAATAAAAAACTTTGGCGCGGATGCGGGTGCGTTTTTCGAGTTTGGCCGAAATAGTGTAGAGAGTATCTTCATCTACTTTGATAAGACCAGGCATGGCGGGTATTCGATCAAGTGTGTAGAGATGAACGGCTTCGGGTTTAATCATTCCGACCCCTTCCATCCACTCGTCGATATCTTCAGTTTTCGTATTGTCGCTGAGTCCCTGAACAAAACAGCACTGCAAAATAGGATCTTTAATTCGACGTGCGTTGCTAATAATTTTCTCAACGTTGTCTTTAACTAGTGGTGAATTTATTTTTTTAAATGTACGGTCGTTACCGGCATCAAATTTGATCATACGCAAATCTAAATCTGAGACCGCTTTGATGACTTTTCTAGAATCTATGTGTGACCCGTTCGTCAAAATGCCTGTAGGAACGCCGCGATAGTATTGATTTCGGAGTTCAATAACTTTTGAAACCATGACTTCGATATCAGGATACAAAGTGGGTTCGCCATTTCCGACAAATAAAATAGCATCCACTGGTCTCGCAATGTTGACCGCATCTTCAAATCCCTGAGTTATTTCATTCAATAATATTTGCGGATCTTTAAAAAAATCTGACTTTTTAATATCGTTCATTCTGATTTCGGTAGTTCCAAGCTCACAGTATGAACAGTTAAAGGAACAGATTTTTTTATCACTACCTAAAAGATTAATCCCCATGCTATTTCCGAAACGTCGACTTTGAAAGTAATATACAGTTTGCCAGTCTTCATTTAATTTTTTGAGATCAGAGTATTCAGGTGAAGGTTTTGGAAAGTGCATAATCAAAGTCTAGCATCAAGTAAGGAATTAGTCTATTTTCCACTGACCCAGCCAAAAGGGCTCGTTCGGGTCTAGGCTGAGGGCTCGCGACATATCCTCAAATGTTTTAACATTCGATTTAAATAATTCTCGCGGAATCCATGAACGGCTTAATAAAACTATGTTGTCTCCTGGCTTGGGACAAATGCTTTGAATAAAGAGCTGCGGTTCTGGACTAATGCCGATAAGTGAATTCGGAAGCGGTGGTAAGAATTTTTCTGAATGTTCGACTTCATTAGCTAAACCCATGTGTACACTGATAGGGAGAAGCGAATGGCCCTTTCTTTGAATCATGATATTTGGGTAGCCGACCTGGAGCCATGCAAGTTCACGATCTTGAATGGTGCCCACAAAAAGTTCGATGCCGCAGCGATATTCATTTCGATTTTCTTCGCGGTACAAAAGTTCATTAGCGACTAACGTGGCGATTCTTAGATTGTTAGCCGCAGTAGAAAGATAATTAAGTCGCCGAAACGGAGAGGTGGCCTCCTTATCACTTTTGGTAGCTAAAAAATATTCGCTGATGGTTTCAATGACTTTTTTTGCTCCTGTTGGCGAGCCCCATGCCGTTGCCACGATCAAAAGTTTTTCTTGAGGTTCAAAATAAATTTGTGGAGTGGGTAGAGTGGCGTTGTTTCCCGGAAAGGATCGTTGCACAAAGTCCATTACTCACCGTACTTGCGCAATTTAATGATGGCCTTAGCGCGGTAGTCGCCTTTGTTAATGTCTTGATCGACAATTTTTTTCCACTTTATTTTGGCTGCGTCGACATTGCCCAAACTTTCTTCAACGACTGCGTCTGAGTAAAGGGCTTTCATTTTTTTAAATAATTCTTTTGAAGCCATGTCGTAAAGAGAGCGGGCTTTTGCGTTATTTGGTTCGAGTTCCAATGCCCGCTCAAGCTTATCTACGGCTTCTTTGTAATCAGAATTTGAAACATGTTTTTCAGCGTCTTGAGTTGCAGAGCTCATAATTTGTTCAACTTCGGATCTTATAGATTGAATTCCTTTTTTTGATTTATCTTGAAGATTATTAGGATCAGGCAAAGTTGAGGCAATGTGGCGTTCGTAGGTTTCAATGGCATCCATAAGTTGACCTTTAGCTTGAAGATTCTTCGCTTGCTGAAATAGGCTTTCACGAACTTTTATGCGGCGAAGATATTCTGCACGATTTGTTTTTTCGAGGTTTTTCTCTTCTAGCAACGCACGAGCTTTTTCAATAAGTTGTCGAGCTTGGAAACTTTCCGGATCTAACTCTGTCGCTGGGGCTAAACATGTCTCAACGGCTTCAAGATCAGAGCTATTGGCATATTTTTGCGTACACATCTCTATAATTTGTTTTGCTTGCGCAATAGCTTCTTTTTGCTTTTTCTCAATGTCTTCTTCGTACTGCTTATTTTTAATAGAAAGAATTGCGGACTCACAAAGAGTTTCAATTTCTTTGGAATCTAAGAATGACGGAACTTTTTCGTGTACCTTTTTGATTTCGTTAAGAGCAAGTTCATATTTGAGTTGCATATAGAGGTTTTTAGCAAGGGTGTGGGTACGACGAACAAACTCTTGGTCTTGAGATGATAAATTATCGAAAGGACTTTTTGTGTTCTTCGGATTTTTAGATGCGTTTGACTGTTGACCGCTATTATCACCCATAAAACTATAGGCTAGGGCGATGGCTAAAATAGCGCCGACCACGATTCGAAACTGTTTAGATTTGTAGTCTTTAAACCATTTTTTGTCGACGCGAATAACACCTTGAACTGGGTTTTCAGCGATCGATAAATCAATCGGCATATAAACGACGGATGGTCCCGGCTGGTGACTATAAGGTGCGGGTAAGTTGTTCAACTCTGCTTCTAAAGTTGGATCTCGCACTTCGAAGGTCAAGGCGGTGTCGCCCACCATAATGGTATCGCCACTTTCAAGCATTCGTGGTTCGCGGTTTAGTTTTTCATTATTAAGATATGTGCCATTTGAACTTTCTAAGTCTTGAACATAATAATTTCCGCGATCAAAATAGATCTTAAAATGTTTGCGACTGCTTTTTCGATCATCAATCATGACTTCGGCAGCATCATCGCGACCGATCGTCCACATAACACCTTCGAGACGAAGAGTTTCGTTGTCGGCCCCGGGTTTACTTATCGTTAGATAAGGGATAGCTCTCGAAGATTCTACACTGGTGGCTTCAATGATTTCGGCAGTAGGCTCAAAATCTTCATCGACTTCGTTTTCCAGCTGGATCCGTGGTTGTTCCGTGACGCCGTTGTCATGAAAGCGAAAGTAAAATGGAGGTATTGAAAACGAATCATCTTTATTTAAAGAGTGAGTTTGAATATCCACACCTTCTCGTAAGAGGATGCCGTATTTTGAAAGCTTTTCGATTTGCCATCCATTTGATTCTTTTGTAATTTTAAAATGATGTCTTGAAATAGCTTCGTCTTCTAAAGAAATTTGGCAAGAGTCTCCTCGACCCCCGATATATTCCATTCCATCGATCAACTCGACTTCTTTAAATGAAACGCCATTTTTTAGAATATGAAGACGAGCCACTAGTATGCCCCCTTCATTAAGAGAGCACATTCATTCCAGTATTCACGCGCTTCGAGATACAGTTTATTTTTAGGATCACCAATTAAAATCATGACTTGTTGATATGAGTTTTTAGCCAAAGCGTATTTATTTTGCTCCATGTAGCGTTTACCTTGAAGCATCGTGAGTTCGATGAGCTCGTCATTACGTCTTTTTGCTAATTCACGATATTTATAGGCGAGTTCATGTTTTGGATTCAAGGCTAAAACTGCACTAAAAGAAGACAGCGCGCGGGCATAATTGCCTTCGCGATAATCGCGGAATCCTTGTAAATAAGCAGATTGGGTTTCGTTGTATTCTACGGTCCCAATTCCCTTTTCGGATTGTTGTTTTTCAATAGCTGTTTTTCTTTCTTGTGAGGCTTTGATTTCTTCTTCAATCATCTCTTCATTACGAATAGGAATCTCTTCTGACTTTTTAATTTTAGGTCCTGCTAAAAGCAAGATGAATCCTAAAACTACAAGTCCAACTACTATGTAGAAGTTGCGTTTTTTATTTTGATCATTGGAATTACGCGACTCTTTAGAAAACGTAGGCGGGGATAATGGCATCGGAGACGTTTGCTTGCCATAAGTATCTAAAGCTTGAGATCTTACGGTTGGCACTTGAGGCAACTGAGATTTGACTTCAAAACGCAAGAGAGTACTGCCAATAGTAATTTGCGAGCCTGACTTTAATATAGCGTGTTTGGTTAATGTTCCGTCGACACTTAAGCTATTCTGCGAACTAATATCGGTTACAAAAATACCATTAGGTGTCAGTTCTATAAACGCGTGATGACGACTTGCGCGCGCGTCCTTAATAATAATACTGTTATCGGTTGCACGACCTAAAGTAATTTTTGCCGATACGAGTTTGTAAGTCGCACCTTTGTCGGGACCAGATAAAACTGTGATCATTAATTCTGCTTGGGCTTGAGCGATGGCGTTCATTCTGGCTCTCCTCCAACAGATGTAAGTGTTAAGATCATGTACTCAATACCTTTTGGTCCACGTACGGGTTGAACATTGAGTTCAAGATCTCGATGGTTAAAATGAATTGGTGACGAAATAAATCCACCACCGGGACTTTGCGCACGCTGAATAAGTTCGTTAGCGACGACGATGATAGCCTCATCAGGAAAGGATGAAAGCGGCGTGGCCTCTAGGTTACTGAGCGGAATGTTTAGGATATTAGAAAGTGAGGAATTAACGGCGATGATAATTCCGTTGTTATCTATAGCAAATGCTGGGTTCATCATTATACGAACGAGTTGCATGGCTTCAGAATAAATATCTTTATTTGTATCTTGAAAAGAAGGCGATGACGACCCGCTGCCTCGCGCAAGGGCGCTGTTGATATTGAGAACCAGATTTTGAAGTGTGGCAAAATCGTAAGGAGATTCTACTTTTTGCGTACTGTCTTTAAGCGCATTATCTAATTGTTGGGTAAGGCCCGAAATTGGGGCTTCGATAATACGATATAAAAATACAAAAAGAAGTAAGCCGGCAAGAATGGCGATTCCGAGAACTTGAGAAAATAAGCTAATGAGTCTTCCGCTATCGATTGCGAGTGAACCCATGTTGTAAATGACCATGGCGTAAGCCTTGGGAACGAGAAGTCCGGTTTCTTGATCATAGACGGGAATAGGAATGCTGGCGCCGATCGTACTACTATCAATTTGTTGCGTGAGTGGTTCATCTTTTTTACGAGCGGTATGAACAAATGGTTCTTCGGCATAGGCACCGGTGCGTGAAACAGGAGCGATGATGCTGCCATCTGCTGCAGATAGAATAAATGCAGCCGTTACACCTTCTTCACGTTCTGCGAATCGAGTTTCAAAACTTCCTGAGGTTCCGTTTACGAGAGATATTTTGTAGCGATCGGCAAGACCTTGAGCAATGGTTGTGGCTCGTCGTTGACTTTCTTTTTCGATACTCGTTTGAGTAATGCGCATCATGGGTATAACGGAAAGGGTTGTAACCAAGACCACGTAAATTAGAACAAATGATCCGATCACCCAACGGTATTCAAAAGTTTGCGAAAGTTGTAGGATGGCCGGTAGCACAAGTTCTTCGAATTTCTTTTTTATGGAATCTAAAAAAGTATTTGCATTCGATTGAGGAGACGGCGCTGCTGGACTCGGACTACCCATATGCGTATTGAGGGCGGCGTTTCCGTCATACGCCATTGGCGCTTGACCTGAAGAACGTCCTTGAAATGAAGGCGTTTGGAGCATCAATGCATTTTCATCTGCTAATTCTAAAATAACATCGTGAAAACTAATTCGATCGCCCATTTTGAGAGGTCGAATACGAACTTTAGTGCCGTTAACGAATGTTCCATTACGCGAATTTAAATCGTGCAGAACGATTTCTTTATCTGTGATTTTTATAACGGCGTGTTCTTTCGAAATACCTTGGCTTTGCAGGCGAACCTGACAGTTGTCCCCACGGCCAACTTTATTTTCGCCTTTTTTGAGCTGAATGGTTTGTCCTACGTTTGGACCTTTTAAGAATCTAACTGTCCACATGAAGTTGATCCCCCACGCTTAAATTAGAACTTTGAATCGCTCCGGCCGAAAATTCAAAAACAGATTTAGCTCCAATAATTGGTAAAACGACGTTCCATGGTTGAATGTTTTGATTAATGGATTTTACTTTAAGTTCTTTATCTACAAAAACAGCGTCTATAGAAAACTTCATAAAGCAGGTATGAATGCTGTTACAGTTAGGAATGTAAAGTGCATTTTGAAACGAAGTGCGGCCGAGTAAGCCCTTCATGCGTGTGAAGACATTGTCGGCGCTTTCAACGACGTTAGACAAAACAATATTTTTTGTTTTGTTCAGCAAACGCATTATTGTCCCCCTTGACCCATGAATTGCAAAATGACGGGGCCGAATACCATTATAAAAACAGCAGGCATAATAAACAGCATGAGTGGAATTAAAATAAGTTGTGAAACTTTGGCGCCTTGTTTTTCCGCCCGAGTGAAACGTTCGAGTCGCATTTGTATGGATTGGCTTTTTAGTACTTTTCCAATCTCGCCCCCGGTGGCATCGGCATCGACGATCATCGTAACGAAGCTGGTGATTTCACTCATGTCCAATCGTGCCGACATTTTTTTGAGAGCTTCAGCTCGAGTCGAGCCGAGTTTGATATCGCGAAGCACTTCAGAGAACTCATCGGCTAACACGCTCTTTGATGCTTTTTCAGAAACGCGTTCGATGGCACCGATAAAATCCATCCCAGCTTCGATAGAAAGCGCCATGAGATCAATGTAGAAAGGCAGGTCGAGTAGAACTTGACGCGTTCGTCGTACTTTTTCATTTTTACAATGAAGATGAGGAAAATAAAATCCTAGTAAGCCCATGCCTAGGGCAGAGAACCAAGGAAAACCGAGCTCGAGGGTAAAGTTTAAGACCAGCAGTAGAATTGGAAATAAAATTCCCCAAACCATTTGTAGACCAATAAATTCGTCGACGTTGAGTTCGGAGTTAAGACCCGAGGTAAAAATTTTCTCTTTAATGTTTTTGCGATATTTCACGTTTTTAATTCGAGCCGCGAGGGCTAAACCGAATTTATGTACGAGAGGGCGTGACCACTCTAAGAACTTTGAATTGGATTTCGATGGTTGATCGCCGGATGCCCAGGCGAGAGCTTTTTGCTCTTCATCTGTGGACATGACTGAGGATACGATCATGTAGATCGAAAATCCTGCTAACAACAATCCGGCGATGAGGGATAGCTCTCCCATTTTTTTCCTTTCCGTGATTTACTTGGATGCATGCATCAACTCGTGCTCGCATCGCAGTCACCACGAAGAAAAGAGTTACTTGAAAAGGCGGGGTTTGAGTTCCACACCCTTACAGTTGAAGTATCGGAAATCCTTGAGAAAAACCTGACACTCGAAGCTTCAATAATGAGTCTTGCGCGCAAAAAATCTCAGGCCGCCCTGGACTCACCTAACCTATTGAATTTTAAGAACTTTTTACTCCTTACCGCCGACACCGTCGTCGCCCTCGAATCCGACGTCCTAGGAAAGCCCGGGGACGGAGCCCAAGCAGTCGAGTTTCTGAGCAGGCTCTCTGGAAAAACCCACCGCGTCATTACCGCCGTTTGTCTAGTTGCCGAGGGCTCCGACAACTTTGCGACCGATTTTTGCTCAACGACAGTTCACTTTCGCAAGTTATCCTCACTGGAAATTCAAGATTACGTTGCGTCCGGCGAGCCCATGGACAAAGCCGGCGCTTATGCGATTCAAGGAGGCGCACGAAAATTTGTGACTTCTATTGAAGGACCCTTAGATAATGTCATAGGGCTGCCGGTGAGTTTAATTGAAAAATTAATGAGGGAAAATGGCTGGACCGTCCGTCGCAAAGAATTGGTCTAAAATAAAAAACCAAGTTCTACACGCACAAAAAAATTCTAAATTTACTCTAAAAGAGGTCTGTATTATTGGGGTATCGAAACTCCAGAATGAGGACGTGATCGAAGAAGGTTTGCGAAGTGGGGTTTGCCATTTAGGTGAAAATTATGTGCAGGAGTTAGTAAAAAAAATGGACACTTTTGCAAATCAAAAAGTCGTGTGGCACATGATTGGCCCTTTGCAGTCGAATAAAGCTAAACTTGTAGTAGGGCGTGTAGAAATGATTCATACATTAGATCGCGAAAGTTTGGCGCAAACAATTTCTAATTTAGCGCTTCAGAAAAACATAAAGCAAGAAGTTTTTATCCAAGTCAATATTGCAAATGAAGATTCTAAAAGCGGAATTTCTGTCAAAGAGGTTGCAGGGTTTGCAAAAAAAATAAAAGGCTTGGAAGGACTCGATATTGTAGGGCTCATGACGATGCCACCGTTTGTAAGTAATGCGGAAAATTCTCGTCCTTATTTTTCAAAGCTTCGAGAAATTCGTGATGAATTAAATGCGAATATTTTTTTAGACAAAAAACTCGAATATTTATCTATGGGGACCAGTCAGGATTTTGAAGTTGCAATCGATGAGGGCGCTACGCACATTCGCGTGGGCTCAACGCTATTTGGTGAGAGAACAAAATGAACATGAAAAAGATTTCTAAAATAGGTTTTATTGGTGCGGGTCAAATGGCCCAAGCGATCATTCGAGCGTTATTAGATGCAAAAACTTTTTCTGAAGACCAGATTTTTATTAGTAATCGTTCAAACGATCGCCTTCTGAGAGTCGCAGAAAAATTTAAGGTTCAAGCTTGTTCCTCGAATGAGAAATTGGTTGAAAGTGTGGATGTTGTTATTTTGGCGACTAAGCCTCAAGACTTGGCTACGGCATTGGAGCCTATTGCGATGGCTTTTAACGAAGGTCAGATTGTTATGAGTCTTGCGGCAGGAATTAGTTTAGAAAAACTAGAGGAGCTAGTTCCTTCAACTAAACTTTTTGCGCGAATGATGCCAAACACACCAATCAAAGTTCGCAAGGCTGTTGTGGGATATTCGCTTTCGGAAGCGGCCGAAATTTATGAAGACGAAGTTCTCAAAATTTTAAATCCGCTTGGTCTTGTCGTGGCTATTCCTGATGGTGAGTCTTTTCAGGCTCTAACGGTCGCGGCGTCGAGCGGCACCGGTTTTATTTTTGAACTTATGCAGTACTGGCAGGATTGGATCGAGGGATACGGAATAGAACCCGAAATGGCAAAACAAATTATTACTCAAACTTTTTTAGGTACAGCCATGCTGGCCGAAAAACAGGATCAAATGTCATTTGAGGATTTACAATCGCAAGTGACTTCGAAAAAAGGTGTTACGGCGGCGGGCTTAGAATCGATGAGAGAACTTGAAATTGAACGTTTGATGCGTCTGAGTTTTGAAAAAGCCGTTTTACGAGACACCGAATTGAGCAAGTTCTAGCCCTAGGTCTGGTTTTATTCAACATCTTGAGCAAACCCTTCATCCATTTGTCTTGAATCATTAGACTGAAAGGAGACTTAAGATGCGGAGGTATTTCTTATGAAGATCGCGCCAATTGATATTGCCCACAAACAGTTTGCTAAAAAAATGATGGGTTTAAACCCGGAGGAAGTTCATCACTTTTTGCAATCGATTGCGGAAGAAATGGAAAACTTAAGTCGTGAGCGTAATCATTTAAAAGAAACTTTACGTGAGAAGGATTTGCAAATCCACGAATACCGTGAACGTGACAAGGCCCTTCGCGATACAATTGCAACGGCACAAAAGATGGGCGAAAAAATTACGCAAGAAACTCAGCGTGAGGCAAAACTAATTATTAATGATGCAAACCAACAAGCCGATCTTATTGTAAAGGATGCGAGAGACTCATTAAAAAGAATTTACCAAGAAATTTCTGATCTTAAAAAAATCAGAATTCAATTTGATACAAATATGAAAGCTCTTCTAAACGCACATCTTGGACTTTTGGAAAACCAAGATAACTACATGCCAAGACCTCAAATCTCAAAATCAGCAGAACCAATTTCCACCCAAGTCTCCCCCCTACGCAGCTCCGAACCCTCCCTCTAAGGGGACGGAGCCCATAATTTCGTCCTACTCCGGATGCCATAAGTTAGTAAACTCAAGCTGAGCTGGGCATTTAATTAGCTTAATTTTATTCCATGCGCATTCCTCGTTCATTGCAGCTTTACGAAAACCACGGTTTTGTTCATCAATATTGGCGATGCCACAACCGAGAATTCTATCTCCAGAATAACGCTATAAAATCTCTATATCTTCGCTGTCTTAAAGAGGCCCTGCTATCACATGCGAAAAATGAGAGCGTTAAAATCCATAGTTATACCTGTATGGACAACCACTTCCACAGCACTTCAAGCTTTAATCAAGGAAGTCAAAAATTCTCAGCTTTTATGCGCCAAGCTCATTCACTTTTTGGAGCTCGCTACAATCGACTTCATAAAAGATCGGGAAAAGTGGCTGAAGGACGGCCCAAAACTCCTCTGATAGAAAATAGCGAGTATCAAATGCGGGTGCAGTTTTATGTGGAAGCCAATCCTATTAGAGCGGGAAAATGTAGCCATAAACAATTGCGGTTTAACAAATATTCAAGCTACCGATTTTATGCTTACGGAATTGAGGATGAGTTTACAAAAATGCTTTCCATTCCCGATTGGTATACAGAATTAGGTGCGAATGCTCGATTGAGACAACATCGCTACAGACGATTATTTAAAGAGTATTTAGAAAAACTCTTAGATCGTACAGAGTTTTTTCAACCTTTTATCGGGACTGCAATATGGAAGCTTAGACGTATAATTACTCTCTCTCACTTTTATATGGTTCCTAAAGATTTAAAACCAGGATAGAACTTAAGTTAAAATATTAAATAAAAAATTTCGAAGCATTTAAGATTGGCTTTTTGTAGAGCTATATTTTTTTTCTACTTTGAAGAGTAAGAGTTCAGATTTTCAAAGGTTAAAAATTAAATATCGAGTTAATATTCTATTTCATACATCAGGGATCGAGCAAATTCCAAAATTATAATAAAAAAATGGGCCTGGAGTTGGGCGAAAATCGAGTAAAGGATTTGATTGCGCGGAGTTAGAGTCCGTCCCCGTGAGGGGGAAGTAGACTTAGAAGGACATGAGGAGGGCCATATAGTAAATATTGGCTTTGTATTGGATTTCGGCGTCGCCTAGGGTTTTGAATTTTTTAGTTCGGCTTTCAATTACTCTCATGGCAAAACGAAGACCGAATGTATTAGAAAAAGAAATTTCGGCACCACCTTCGCCGTAACGGCCAAAATCTAAAAGCGAATCTGTTTTTTTATAGTTTTTTTGTCCGGTTGGCGTACTTACGACTTTTGAATCTAAATTATCGTATTTAATGGTGAAATATCCGCCCGTACCTCCTGCTTCGATGTAAGGTCGTATCCAGTAACCATCAATAATTTTCCATTTCAAACCTAGGCCGGCTTGAAAAAGCTCCGATGAAAAATTCACATCATTAGCGGCGTAACTTTCGCCCGATAAATTTGAATAGCTGTAAATGGTTTGGCCAGTTGTCTTCATATAAGCCAAAGATAAATTCAGATAAAGATTAAAAAAATTGAAACCTTTTTCGGCGGCTATAGCAACAAATTGACCTTGATCAAATCGCATATTTGAACTGAGCGGCTCAAGAATTTCCCACTCGACGAAACCCACACCGGCAGAGCCATTTATACCTGAAGGTTTAAAACCACTTGTATTTTGAGCCTTGGCAGCCGTTGCTGTTAAAAATAAAAATAGACTAAGAAAAAAGCCAACTCTGATGATTTGAGATAACATGACCCCTCCTTGGGACATTATGACATGAGAAACTATTTTTTTGTCGCGGTTTTTTTGCGCTTTAGACGGGCCTTCTTTTTTCTTTGTGCAATTTTACGATTCATCTTTGCAGACCTTCTATTGTTTCCTCGTCCCATTGATCCTCCTAAATAAGAATATCATTTTCCTAAATAGATGTAACAGTCTAGCTAGTCAGAGGTCAAGGTATGTCGAGCTAGATTTAACTCGTAACCTATATGAACCTTGTTTCTTTGAAGAAGACCTTCTGCTAGCGAGTTCTTTTTTTCAATTTTCTTTTTTGCTTAGATTTAGTATCCGGTTTGGCGGTACGCAATTTAACAGTTACGGGGGCTTTACTCTGCGAATCTGTAGAGAAATCTTCTTCAGTATTAATAACTGTTCTCTCTGGTTCATCAAAAACTTTTTCTTCCTGATAAGTTTCGGGGGTAAAATCTGCGCTGCCCATTTCTTGATTTCTTTTTGATTCATAAAAGCGAGACTTTGTGGCGCCTCCAAGTATGTAACTGAGACTCAGCCAAAATGTGTCGCCGTAAGCCGTATTAACACCCGTGAGAGTGTGTGAGTAACCAAGACGAGTGAACATTTCACTTCCTAAAGTAAAACCAATTGACCCACCAACCTCGGTTAAAGACGGATTAACTGAATAAAAACGTTGGCTGCTTGCATTTACACGAGCCAGTACAATGTTCCGATCTGCAGGAATATCTGTTTTAGCGTCATCTTGTAAGCTTTCGTATCCCCAAATTCCAGCGCTCAGTTGTACAAATTTAAAGGATTTAAAAATCTGAAAATCATAAGGCATTAAAGATGAACGGCCATCGTTTCTCATTGCGTAGCCAAGATAGAGGTACGTGCTTAAAAAGCTAAATCGTTTTGAAAGATACGAGCCGCCACGAAATTCTAAAACCCCTTCTGATAAAATGGCATCATCTGTATTTGGATCGACCGTAAGAATTGGCACAGTGACAACAAATTCTGGGATGAGATCCACAAAAGATGACCACAAGAGAAAATCACTACCTGCTTTAAAATCTGTTGGCGAAAAACGGGTACGCTGAAAATCGTATCCATTGCTATTCGCATATACAGCATCAAGGCCGGAGAATAGTGAAATTTTATTACTTACGTCGTAGGTAATTGAAGCCGTTGTAGTAAAAAGCGTGAGGGATTGGTCTGTTGTAAGATCCTTGGTCAATCCCTGTTTATCAAAATTGCGATGAGTTGAAAAATAACTCTCTTTAGCCTTAAAAATCCATCGTCCTTCTTTGTATCCAAATGGACCAGCAAAAGATACGGAGCTTATTATTAAAGCAAAAAGCAAAATACGGTGACTAATCTTCATTAGATAGAGCTTCTAAGACTTTTGCGTCTTCAAGAGTTGTCGTATCTCCAATTGCAACTCCGTTAGTTGCGATTTCTTTGAGGAGACGTCGCATAATTTTTCCCGATCTTGTTTTGGGTAGTGAATCTGTAAAGCGGATTTCGTCTGGACGGGCGAGTGCGCCGATCTCTTTGCTGACGTGAGATTTTAATTCCTGAATCATTTTATCATCCGCACGATCTTTCCAGGACTTTTCAACCGTCACAAAAGCAACAACACTTTGACCTTTAAGGGCATCTGGTCGCCCAACAACCGCGGCTTCTACAACTGCTTCGTGGCTCACGAGAGCACTCTCAATTTCTGCCGTACCCAATCTATGTCCGGAAACATTGATTACATCGTCGATTCGGCCCATGACCCAGAAATAACCATCTTGATCTTGGCGAGCTCCGTCCCCGGCAAAGTAGACACCTTTGTGCTCAGACCAGTAGGTTTGTTTGAATCTTTCGGGGTCACCCCAAATTCCGCGAGCCATGCTTGGCCAAGGGCGTGTAATGATGAGGTAGCCACCTTCATTTGGCTTGGAGCTCCGTCCCTCTTTTGAGACGACGGCAGGAAAAATTCCAGGTAGGGGGAGTGTGCAACTACCTGGTTTAGTTGTTGTGGCGCCAGGCAGTGGGCTGATCATGATTCCACCTGTCTCAGTTTGCCACCAAGTATCGACTATTGGACATTTTTCTTTTCCGATAACTCGATTGTACCAAAGCCAGGCTTCCGGATTAATAGGTTCACCTACCGAACCTAACAACCTTAAAGAGGAAAGATTATACTTGTTCGGAATATCTTCTCCTTGCCCCATAAAGGCGCGTATGGCTGTCGGCGCTGTATACAGTATTGTGATTTTATAATTTTGAATCATCTTCCAGAAGCGGCCCCAATCTGGATAATTGGGAGCCCCTTCATATAAAAAAACTGTCGCGCCTAATTGAAGTGGACCATAAACGACGTAAGAGTGTCCCGTAACCCAACCCACGTCCGCAGTACACCAATAAATGTCTTCGGCTTTGATATCAAAAACCCATTTAGTAGAAAGTTGCGTCCATAAGCAATAACCTGCCGTAGAGTGCATGATGCCTTTTGGTTTTCCGGTTGTACCGGAAGTATAAAGCGTAAACAAAAGATCTTCACTTTGACATGCAACGGGCTCACACTCTGCAGCTTTTGGTACAATCTCATGCCACCAAAAATCTCGGCCCACTGTCATGTTCACGGTATTTTCAGCTCGCTTCAAAACCACTACACGTTTTACTGTAGGAGAATTTTGCAGAGCTCTATCGACTTCACTCTTTAAATCGAGAATTTTTCCTTTGCGAGAAACTCCATCTGCCGTAATCACCGTTTGTGATTGAGAGTCATTAATGCGATCGCGTAAAGCTTGAGAACTAAATCCTGCAAAAACGACGGAGTGAGCCGCACCCAAACGTGCACAAGCTAGCATCGCGGCTATAACTTCGGGAACAAGTGGCATATAAATTGTGACAATATCGCCTTTTTTAACTCCGAGTGTTTTTAAAGCAGAGGCAGTACGATTGGTGAGCTGTGATAATTCTGAATACGTTAAACTTTTTTTGTCTTCGTTTTCGCCTTCCCAGATAAGAGCCGTTTTATTCCACACGGATGTGCCTTTATGTTTATCGAGACACTGCACAGAGGCATTAAGTTCGCCTCCATCAAACCATTTTGCAAAGGGTTCATCCCATTCTAAAATCGTTTTGAAAGGTTTGGACCATTTAAGGTTTTCGCTTTGTGCTTTCCAAAAAGCGTCGGGATTTTTTTCGGATTCGGCATAGAGTTTTGAATATTGTTCAAGCGAGGATATATGCGCGTTCTTAGAAAAACTTTGTGCGGGTGGAAACTTTCGATTTTCATGCGATAAGCTTTCGAATGATCCAGAGCTCATAGGTCCTCTAATGTGTTTGAAACTTAGAAAATTCTGTCATAGCCTTTTTGTAAAGTCATACTGTTTTGAGGTACAAACATGCGCGGACTCCTGATCTTCCTTACGGTTGTTTTTACAACTCCTTCTTTTGCCATGCATCGCAACGATTCTTGGATTCCTCAAACGCGAACACTTGATGAAGGTGTATTTCAAGTATCTCTCGATCGCCATGCGCAAGTGCAAAAGAAAAAGGAAGATCCAATTGGAATGGGGCACGAATCCACTTTGGGAACAAGTTATGGAATTTGGCAAAAAGATATCGTTGGAGTTGAAGGTGGACTAGATTGGATTGAGCCTGCTGCCGAACAAGTAGTACAAGGAGTTTTTGCTCATGTCAGAATCCGAGTGAGTGATGTGGAGAAGGACGGTTGGGCCGTTGCTACAGGTATTGAGCGAATGGGTTTTGTTGCAAATAAAAATGATGTGAACATGATGTACGTAACGATGCAAAATCGATTTGCGGATAGATGGTTTGCCGGTGTTGGTGGCTATAGTGGCAGCTCGCGATTTCTTGTAGATCATAATGGCAAGGAAGATTCGAAAGGAGTTTTTCTTGGAATATGGCGTCAAATACAAAAAGGACGGGGACGCCTGAATTTCGAGCATCAAGCTGGGGCGTCGTTCGTAGGCGTATCTTCGCTTGGTATGACTTTAGAACTTGCTGATGGTATTCACGGAACAGTCTGCTACGCTCTTTCCAATAATCAAAAACTTGTGAGAGATTTCATGCTCGCAAAAATAAGCGTAGATTTTTAAGAAGGTGGATTTGAAAAAAAAATCGCCCCTGGTCATTATTTTTCTAACAGTATTTATCGATCTCATTGGCTTTGGAATTATTATTCCACTGAGTCCTTATTTAGCTAAACAATATGGTGCAACCGAAATTGACATTGGTTTGTTACAAGCTTCGTACTCATTAATGCAGTTTTTGTTCTCTCCGTTTTGGGGCCGGCTTAGTGACAAGTATGGTCGTCGGCCGATTATCCTTTTAAGTTTATTAGGATGTGGACTTTCTTACTTCTTATTCGCATTTGCTTCCGCATTTTGGATGTTGATGTTGGCGCGGTTACTCGCGGGCTTTTTTGGTGGAAATATTTCTGCGGCTTCGGCGTACATTGCCGATGTGACTCCGCCAGAATCTCGCTCTAAGAATTTAGGTTTAATTGGAGCCGCATTTGGTTTGGGATTTATTTTTGGCCCTGTTATTGGAGGCGTGCTTAGCGATATTGGCCCTAAAATTTCAGAACATCCACCCTTTGGTATTGGATTTTCAGCAGTAGGGGCGGGAGTTTTAAGTTTAGTAAATTGTCTATTTGCATTTTTTTACTTAGAAGAAAGTCTCAAGCATACGGGAGTTATTCGACCTCAAGTTCATCGCTTGAAAATTTTAACCAAAAATTTAGCGCATCCGACACTTGCACGCTTAATGATTACATTTTTATTATCAGGGCTTGCAATGGCGCATATGGAGTCCATGCTTTTTTTATACGTCAAAGATGTTTTTGATTGGACCCTACAGCAGGCGAGTTTTGGATTTGCTTATGTGGGTGTGATGATTGTGTTTACCCAAGGATATTTGATTCGAAAATTGATTCCGAAGTTTGGAGAGCGAAAAATTTTAGTAACGGGGCTTGCGATGGGCGGCACCGGAATTTTTCTTTTAGGACTAGCAAGTACGGTTCCGATCTTGGCTTTCGCTAATACCATTTTAGCGTTAGGAGTAGGAATGGTAAATCCTTCAGCGATGGGAAGTATTTCTTTGCTTGCGAGTAAAGATGAGCAAGGTGGGACCATGGGGGTCACGCAAAGTTTAGCAGCATTAGGACGTATTATTGGCCCAGTTTCGGGTGGATATCTCTATCATACCTTAGGACGTTCAACTCCATTTTTTACTGGTGGGGCGTTTATGATTTTAGGACTTTTTATTTTGATTCCAATTTTCTCGACGCTTCCTCAATCAGGTAAGTCTTCTGCCGTTGTTGGGCACTAATGGGCTTTACTAATTTTTTTAAATTTTTTTTTAAAACGGCTAGCCAAAAGAAAAAAATGAGTCCGAGTCAATCTTTGAAATCACAACTCGTAAATGAAATTTCGGCCTATCAGTTTAATAATTTAATTCGTAATCCGGTTCGTTTTGTTTTTTTAGATCTGCGAGCAGACAAATCGAATCCGTATCCTAAGTCTATGCCTTCCGATGAATCGCAGGCATTGAGTTTTGTGCGAGCGAATGCTCCCAGTTTAGAATATCCCATACTTCTCATTTGCGAAACGGGAAGCATTTCGAAACACGTGGGACTCCAATTGGCGATCGAAGGTTACACTAACGTCACGCTTTTAGCGGAAGGAACGAGCGCCTTAGAAAAAATAATCTAAAGCGCACAATTGAGATTTATTTAGTTACATTGTTCCGTACAGTCTTCGGTGTAGTAACCAGAACCATCACAATAAACTTCGTATCCGTCTGAAGAACAATTTGGCGGGTTGAATACGGGCTGACATACCGTCGTGCAAGATCGAGCTGGCTCAGGCTGCGGCTCGGGCTGCGCTGGGGACGGAGCCGGCTCAGGTTGCTGCGGTTCTGGAGATGGAGCTGGTTCAGGTTGTGGTTCTGGGGACGGAGCTGGCTCTGGACGATCCGGAATGCCGTCATGATTACGGTCGTCAGTTAATACGTTACCGTTAGAATCCACGCGGCCTTCATTAATCCACTGTTCTTGATAGTCTCGGCCATCATCTCCGATACATGCATTAGCCCAAATATTATTTCCACAATCGTGCTCATCAACTGGTGGCTGCGGTGACGGCGCTGGAATAATAGGAGGAACCACAATAACAATTGGTGGAACTGGTGTTGGAGTCGGCATCGGTTCAGGAACCGGAGTCGGCATTGGAGCCGGAACCGGAGTCGGCATTGGAGCCGGAACCGGCATTGGCGCAGGAACCGGAGCCGGCATTGGAGCCGGAGCCGGAACCGGAGTCGGCATTGGAGCCGGAACCGGAGCCGGCATTGGCGCAGGAACCGGAGTCGGCATTGGAGCCGGAACCGGAGTCGGCATCGGAGCCGGAACCGGAGTCGGCATTGGCGCAGGAACCGGAGTCGGCAT
>JAKFYE010000017.1 GCA_021731045.1 Bdellovibrionales bacterium
AACGACTGCAGCCTGTGCCATTCCATTAGGTGTGGGAGCTGGTGTTTATCTCGAAGAATATGCTCCTAAAAATTGGCTCACCAGTTTTTTTGAATTGAATATTGTCAACCTCGCAGGAATTCCCTCTATCACCTTTGGGCTTATGGCTCTCGGATTATTTGTTTATAAACTCCATTTGGGTCAAAGCATTTTAACAGCGGGTCTTACTCTGGGCCTCCTCGTATTGCCGATCGTGATTGTCACCACGCGTGAAGCGATTCGCTCGGTTCCCAATATTATTCGGGAAGCCGCGTACGCGATGGGTGCGAGCCGTTGGCAGACTATTCAACATCACGTTTTGCCTTATTCGACCGGTGGCATTCTGACCGGGGTTATTATTTCGTTATCACGTGCGATTGGCGAAACCGCTCCACTGATTACAATCGGAGCGCTCACATTTATTGCGTTTTTACCAACATCTCCGATAACAAGCGAACCTCCTTTTTTAAGTTTTGCGTGGTTACAAGATCCTTTTACAGTCATGCCGATTCAAATGTTTAACTGGATTTCTCGACCTCAAACTGAATTTCACGTCAACGCGGCGGCCACGGGTATTATTTTGCTTGGCATGACTTTATTGATGAATACAATTGCAATTGTCATTCGCTATAGATTTAGAAAGAGCGTACGTTGGTAACCATGAATACTGAAGTCATCAAATCTGCAGAAATTAAAAATCTCAAATTTGCATATGGTGACCACATGGTCGTGCGCGATGTTTCTATGCCTATTTACAGAAATCGCATCACGGCTTTAATTGGTCCTTCAGGCTGCGGCAAAACAACATTACTTAGATGCTTTAATCGTATGCACGATCTTTATCCAGGTACAAATTATCAAGGAGAGATTTTATTGTATCCTGAAAGTGAAAATATTTTAAGCCGCAACGTTGACCCAATAGAAGTGCGTATGCGCATTGGAATGGTTTTTCAAAAACCTAATCCGTTTCCAAAAACAATTTTTGAAAATGTTGCGTATGGATTTCGCGTTCGCGGAATCCGCTCTCGAAGTTTTATCGAAGGCAAAGTTGAAAAGGCACTTCGTCAAGCCGGCATTTGGGATGAAGTCAAAGATCGCCTTCACAAACCCGCGATTGCGCTCTCGGGCGGTCAACAGCAAAGAATTTGCATTGCTCGCGCTTTAGCGACCGATCCTGAAATTTTATTATTAGATGAGCCGACCTCTGCATTAGACCCGATTTCAACGGCCCATATCGAAGAACTTGTTTCACAACTTAAAGAAAAAGTAACGATCGTTATGGTGACTCACAACCTTCACCAGGCTGGTCGGGTGTCGGACTACACGGCCTTTATGTTTTTGGGAGAATTAGTTGAGTTTGGTCCTACAGACAAAATCTTTACCACTCCGTCTGATAAAAGAACCGAAAACTACATTACAGGTCGTTTTGGTTGATCCTTTTTTGAATGACTATCTGAATTTATTTGTAATTTTTTTTAAATGTAAGTTTCATAGAGTCTGCGATTCGCATACTGACTCTTAAACGAGGTTGATTTGGAAAAAGCAGCTGCCATAGATATCGGATCTAACGCCATCCGCATGGTTGTTGGGGGATGGGACGAGCAAGATCATATTCAAATCTATCGCAAAATGCGTGAACCCGTTCGTTTGGGTAAAGATGTCTTTGAAAAGAATAGAATGATCACGGCCGAATCTTTTGGTGCCGCTCTCAAAGCTTTTGAAAAATTTAAAAAAGCCATCGATATCCAAGAAGTTAAAAACGTAAAGGCCGTTGCTACGAGCGCCGTCCGCGAAGCCACTAATGGTAAGGAGTTCGTCGAAACTATTTTTAAAACATACGGCATCAAAGTTCAGATTATCGACGGCATAGAAGAAGCCAAACTTATTCAACGAGCGGTTGAAAGCGAAATTTCATTAGATTCACGCCGAGCACTTTTAATTGATATCGGTGGTGGAAGCGTTGAGGTTACAGTTATTGATAAAAATAAAATTCAATTCATGGAAAGCTTTCCTTTGGGCACGGTCCGCCTACTAAAATTTGCCGAGACTGAAAAGATTTCGGATAAAGAACTCGACAAGACGATCGCAAATACGCTTTCTGGATTTGCTAAAAAATTTTCAGAAATCAAAAAGAAGGCGCCTTTAGAAATTGCGATCGGCACGGGTGGTAACGTCGAATGTTTGGGCGTGGTACGTGCAGCTCTATTTAATAAAAGTTCTATCTCAAAAGTATATTTAGAAGAGCTCGATAAAATTATAAAGAAGTTGAGTGAGATGTCTTATAAAGAACGAGTTGAAAAGTGGAATCTGAAAGTCGATCGCGCAGATGTAATTTTACCTGCGGCCCTAGTCGTGCGAAAAGTCATGCAGCTTACAGAAATCGAAACGTTGCAAATCCCACGCGTCGGCTTGAAGGATGGACTCTTACTGTCTTTACTCAAGAAGCCTTAATTATTTTTTTCCTGAGACAAATGTTAAGTCGTCAAAATAAATTTTAACTCCCGAACCGCTTGGACGTACCGGAAAAATACCGAAGTGATCCAAGGTAAAGCCGTTTTGTTTTAAGACTGGTGGCAAGTCATAAACATAAGTTTGATCGCCAAGATAGACCTTAATTGCGCCGCTTTTAAAATTAGCATTAGGGTCGTAAATGATTCGCCAATTGAGAGTGGATCCATCGGGCAAAATCACTGGGCCTTCGTTAGGATCGCCTCTTTCTTTGCCGGCTTTTACGATCGGACGAAAATAAAATCCAACGGCGCTAGGACCTTCTATCTCAATTCCGACGATTCCAGGCGAGCCCAAGTTTCCATAAGTGTCTTCGTCGCCCCAGGTATTGTTAAACCAACCAATTATTGCGCCGCTATCTGATTGACCGAGTGGAAACGTCACGGTGCCTGAAGCTTCTAAGTAATCATTTTGATTTAACGGCCCGACAGAAGTTGCATATATATAACTATCAGTAGAGTTATCCATCCTCCAAATCAGACCGCCTATTCTCTTATTTTCAGCATCGTATCCAAAATCAAAGTTTCCGTAAGTTTCCAAATCGTTAAAGGTCACATTATTACCAACACCCTCCCAATTTGGGTCTGAAGAAAATTTTAATTTTTTTGTACCTGTAGAGGATTCATACTCGATATCGTCAAAATATATTTCAATTGAGGCGCCTGCTGATTTTCCGAGATGAAAAATTCCAAAGCGATCAAATAACGCTCCGTCATCACGGTAATTTTTTGTAAAATCTATTTTACTAGTATTTCCATCTAACGTAATAGTCGCGGAACCTAAACCGGAATTTGCGTCTGGGTTGTAATCAATAGAAAAGGTGTGACGATTATGAAAATCCAACGCCGGAAATTCAGTATATCCCGTTGCAGCTGCATTCCAAGTTGCACTCGTAAACGCACCCAACGCGTATCCAGTTCCGTGATCCGCTTGCGTGTGGAGTCCAAGAAAATTTGGCGGGCGCCAACCTTGCTCTCGACTATTAAACCATCCTATAAAAGCTCCTCCATCTGAACCGTCTTTAATAACAAATGTTCCGGATGCGCGTAGACGATCATTTAAGGTGAGTTGCCCAATGTTATCTGCATAATATGATTTAGTTAGACTTCGCGAAAACAAACCTCCAATTTCTCCACCACCTAGGCCCACATTGTTAGAAGACGTATAGCCATATTTTTGCGTAACGGATTTAGCTTCACCTGCGATTGGTCGATTACGGCTCTCGACCCAATGCGGATCGCTCGAAAAATCAAAAGTCTTTTTTAAGTAGTTATTTGCAATGGGTAAATGCATCCAATCATCTGCAACGGCTTGGGCGCTTGTTAGATTCGACAATGAAAGAGACCTCATTCCTCCACAGTTTTGAAATCCTAGAGACACGAGTGCCACCAAAATAATCGTCGAAAGAAGTATTGTCTGTTTTTTCATATTCCCTCTCGTGTTTGGACTCTATCTATTCTAACAAACTCGAGGACATTTTCATAATAAATGGTATTGCGTGGAGGTAAGATAGTCTAGATTGTTGCGCCTAAATAAGAGAGGTTTTAGAATCCTCTAGAGGCGCACCAGCCTTTGGTTTGAGTCAAAATTAATAACCGATATTTACAGGTAACGGTATCGCACCCGTAACATTTTGCGGATCGTAAAACCACGGAGTCGTAAATTGACGAGAGGTTTGGCAATATAAACTCACAGAGTGATGCGTGTTGAGTTCCGTTGCTAGGTCTTCACAGACAGAATCTTTTAAAAGTAAATTTGCGACATCAATATGTACAGGACAAAGTACCGCCACTTTCTCGCCGGTTTGACTGTCGATTCTCTCGATGTTGACTAGATTGCAGGTTATGAGATCACCACAAGACATATTATATTTAAGGTGCCATTGCGTGCATTGAACCGTGTGACAGGCGACATTGATTTTCTCAAGCTTTCCGTTTTGAAGATTTTCAGCCGTACAAATGCAACGGTCATTTTGTAAGGCGAGACTCTCCTTCTCACAAGAGCCCGGCAAGTATGTACCGTAAGCTGAAAAGGCCAACTGTGGAACCAAACACCCTATCATCAAAACAAAAAAAGTATTTTTCATAAATCCGGAATACCAAACCTACCCGGATAGGACAATTCCAATGACGATTTCTCAACAAACAACCCCCGCCCACCTCCCCCTCCTTTCACTTTGGGGACGGAGCCCCACTTTTGCAATCTTAAGCATGAAATTTCGGACAAAAAAATTTATAAAAAAGAGCAATGGTTTCAATCGCTTGGGAGGGCTCCGTCCCCGTTTAGGGGTTGGGAGTTAGAGAATGAGTTTTGGGGGGAGGAGGAATTCGAGTTGGAATTCGCCGGGGGCGGGTTCGCGTGTGCTAGTCATAAGGAGCGCGGCCCCTTTTTTAAAGTCGATAAAAAGATCGAGCTTTCCGGACAACATCCACGTTGCAAATTGGCCCAGAGTTGGGTCGTGTCCAACCAAGATGTAGCTGCCATCGGGCTTTAGAGACTTGAGAAAAATTAAAAGATCTTCGGGCTCGGAGGTGTATTTTAATTCTGCACGCTCTTCAATTTTTAACTCAAAATGATCGCGCAAAATTTCAGCGGTCTGAACTGTTCGGACAAGAGGACTTGAAAAAATTTTATCAAAATCCTTGTCGTGTTTGGCAAGATGCTTCGCTACGATTTGAAATTCTTCGATACCCTTTTTAGTTAACGGCCGAAGTTCATCGGGCTTGCCCTCTCCCATCCATTCTTCGCGTTCACCTGCTTTTCCGTGACGCACAAACAGTAATCTCATACAGCGCCCTCTTCTTTTACCAAATCTTCTTTTACTTTTACCCATCGAGACTTTGTTAGGCTCATCAAAGCCTCTTGAGTTCCTACTAGCTTCGGATCATCAGCAAGATTTTTTCGATAGCTTCCATCCGCTTGCATCATCCAAGATTGAACTTGATCATTCAACATGATTTGCAAAGTTTCCCAAAGTTTTTCTCGTAAAGGTTTATCTTCGATAGGAACAATGGCTTCTACACGATTGTTTAGATTTCGAAACATCCAATCAGCAGAGCCAATTAAAAATTCGCCATCCAGCGGATCTTTAGCGGCATTTCTAAAATAAAAAATTCTTGAGTGTTCCAAAAATCTTCCAACGATTGAGATCACGCGAATATTATCACTCAATCCCGGAACCTGAGGACGTAAGCAGCAAAAACCGCGCACAAATAAATCGATCTTCACGCCCACTTGCGAAGCTTGATACAAAAGCTTCATAATTTGCTGATCTTCTAAACTGTTACACTTCACAATAATATGGGCGGGCTTTCCCAATTTCTTATTGTTCGTTTCACGCTCAATCATGTACGTGAACTTTTCGCGCATATTAACAGGTGCGACTAATAATTTTTTGTAATCCTTCTTTAAAGAACGACCCGTCAAAAAATGAAACAGCTCCACAATGTCAGAGGTAAAATCTTCTTTCGCGGTTAAATAACCAAAATCGGTATAGAGCTTCGCGGTCTGTACATGGTAATTTCCCGTCCCGATATGAACGTAACTTCTTAAACCATCGCTCTCTTCACGCACAACTAGAGTTGTTTTTGTATGAGTTTTTAGTCCTACGATTCCGTACACGACATGCACGCCTGCTTTTTCAAGTTCCTGCGCCCAATAAATATTTCGCTCTTCATCAAAACGCGCCTTTAGTTCTACCAAACATACAACCTGCTTACCCATATCGGCTGCATAAATTAAAAGCGGGATGAGTGGACTATTATCTCCCGTACGATAAAGCGTCATTTTAATTGCGAGCACCTTCGGGTCTTCGACGGCCACTTTTAAAAATCGCTCAACCGAATGCGTAAAGCTTTCATAAGGATGATGAACGAGAACATCTTGGGATTTAATAATAGCGAAAATGTTTTTTTCTTCTTCTATAAGCGCCGGTGGAGATACAGGGTTCCAAATGGGAAATTTTAAATTTGCAATTTGCAAGTCCGCGAGAACACCCAAACCGGTATAATCGAGTTGTGAAGAGATTTCGTAGACGTCGCTTTCATTCAGCTCTAACTCTTCCATTAAAAAATTGAGCATCCATGGATCAGGATTAGCGCCATGCTCAAGGCGAACGACTTTAGCAAAACGACGCATTCGAAGTTCCTCTTCGATCATTTCGAGAAGATCTTCTGCGTCTTCTTCATCACGCTCGACATCGGCGTTACGGGTGATTCGAAAAGGCATGACGTCTTGAACCTGCATTTGCGGAAACAGCATTTGCAAATTCTCACGGATAAGCGAAAGTACATTTAAAAAGCGATACTGATCAGGGGCCTCGCTAGATTCAATACGCACCCACTGCGGTAAATTTTGCGGAAATTTAATTCGCGCAAAAAGTTTTTCATCACGGTCGGGATGTTTAACCGTTACACCCAGAGAAACCGAAAGATTTGATAAAAACGGAAACGGATGGCCCGGGTCGACCGCCAGTGGAGTTAAAACCGGAAAGATATTTTTTCTAAAATATTCTTTCGCCCATTCGACTTCATTTGGGGTCAAATTTTTATAATCGAGTAAAAATATTTTATTTTTCTCCAGATTTGGCGTGATTTCTTTATCAAAACATTCTGCCGCTAATTTTAAAAGTGGGAGCACGCGCGTTCGGATCATTTGCAAGTGTCCTGCGGCGTCCAACCCATCTGGTGTACGCGCGACCACTCCTGCAAGTAATTGGCGTTTAAATCCACCCACCCGTTTCATAAAAAATTCATCTAAGTTGGAGTTGAAAATAGAAAGAAACCGAAGTCGTTCCAATAGTGGATTTCGAATATTTAAGGCTTCATGCAAAACACGAGAGTTAAACTCAAGCGCGCCGACTTCGCGATTAATGTATTCCGCGCCCGTCAGTGTATCAATCACCGGAGGTGCCGGCTTAATCGACTTTATTTTTCTTCGTCTTGAGGTTTTCTTTTTAACGCTCATAGAAAGTTTTGAACCTCAAGAGTTGCCTGTTTTGGATTCGGGAAGAAACAAATAAACGTGGTACCTACTCCTATCTGACTTTCGACTCGGATTGCGCCTTCGTGTCTCTGCATGATGTGCTTAACAATGGCTAACCCTAGCCCCGTACCTCCGGCATCGCGCGTACGGGCACGATCGACACGATAAAAACGCTCAAAGATTCGGTTCACCTGATCTTGCGCAATGCCAGGGCCATCATCTTTTACACGCAGCTCAACCCCACCCTCAACAGGCACCCATTGCACAAAGATATTCTTCCCTTCAGGAATATATTGAATCGCATTTTGAATAAGATTCGTGAGCACTTGCTGCACTCGCGCTTCGTCGCCCCAAAACTCTCGAATTACATAATTTGTTTTTATATTCGTATTCTTACGCTGTCGTACAGGCTCCAATTGTTCTAAAATATTCTGAGTGATTGATTCTACGCTGACGTAGGCGCACTGCAAATCAATGCCAGAATCGAGCGATGAAAGATCTAACAAATCACTCACTAAAGCTAAAAGTCGATCGACATTTTTGGTAACAACTTGCAAATATTTTTCGCCCTGATCAAATTTGCGCACCTTAATGTCTTCTAAAAGAGTTTGCGCATAACCTTTTACCGATGTCAGTGGAGTTCGTAATTCATGAGACACGTTGGCTACAAAATCGATTCGAATCTGCTCGAGTTGTTTAAGCTCCGTCACATCTTGAAAAACACAAACGGCGCCGTACAACTTGTCTCTTTCGGAATCATTAAGTGGTGCCACCGTAATTTGAAAGTTGCGTGGTTTCAAAGTGTCTTCGGATGGAATATTAGCCTGAACCCGTCGAACCTTCTTTTCGGTTAAAGTCTGCGCGAGCGCCGATAATACTTCTGGCACCCTTACGAGTTCACTCATTCGAGTCATACTCATATCTTTTCCCACAAGATCAAAAATTTTTAAAAAAGAGGCATTAAAAAAAATAGGGCGACTTTCTCGATCAACGGCAAAAATAGCTTCAGGTATTGCATCCAGCAGCGTTGTAAGCGTGACACGATCACGTGTGAAACGTTTTTGAGATTTACGCAACCTTTGACGAATGTCTTCGATAGCTAATTCGATGTCAGACCATTCACCCGACTCGCCCTGCCCAAGATCTTCATCCGCCTCATCTTCGTTTTGCTCGCGCATTGCCTTTACTCGTGAATATAAAACTCCTAACGGAATTAGCAGTTCCAAAAGAACAAATATGAGTAATCCTACAAATAAAACAAACGAACTGCCGATCATGAGCAACAACACCGTGTTTAAAAAATTGTCCCACTCAACTTGCGGGAACAAAGCCTGAAGATCAGCCAAAAAATAATATCTAAAAACTGCGTAGAGCAGAATAAAAACAACGATAAACAGAATAGAAGATTTAATTAAAAATTTTCTTAGAAGTCGCCACGGAAAGTTTTCTGTTCTAATTTGCATATTGAGCAGATTTTACTCGATAACCTATGCCACGAATGGTCTCGAGAATGTCAGCGCAAGGTCCAAGCTTTTTTCTAAGACCAAAAACATGTGTATCGATAGCGCGATCTACTACCGAAACACCCGCCCCTTGGACTTCTTTTATGAGCGCTTCCCGTGTAAATACTTTTCCACTTTGAAGCATAAGAATGTGTAAAAGTTTGAACTCCGAAGGCGTAAGGTGGGTCTGCTCGCCATTACAAAAGACTTCATGGTTTTCGGCATTCAACGTCAGACCGCCAACTTCTAATATTTTGAGAGGTGCACTTGGAGTTTGCTCTTGGACAGACGCACGTCGCAGAAGGGCCCTCGCTCTTGCCACAAGAACTTTTGTGTCAAAAGGTTTGGTGACGTAATCATCCGCTCCTGCATGAAGACCCAAAACAATATCGTGAGGTTCCACCCGTGCGGTCACCATAAGAATAGGAACATTTTTTTGCTTGGATTTTGTACGAATGCTTCTGGTGATTTCAAGTCCGCTCACACCAGGTAACATCCAATCTAAAAGTACGAGTTGATATTTTTGTTGAGTGAGTTGATTCATGGCCTCTTCGCCCGAACCAATCGCATCGACAAAATAGCCTTCCCGTTGAAGTTGTAATGAGATCAAATCGCGAATTTCAGCTTCGTCTTCAACGACTAAAACACGCTCGCGCTCTAGCATTAAATTAGGTTCCACTATCGCCTCCGAAACCGTGTCGCACATCTCTGCCGGTATAAACAAAAATAACATCTTCTGCGATATTGGTTGCGTGATCGGCAAGACGCTCAAGATTACGCGTGATAAGAATCATGTCTAAGCACGAACCAATCAACTCCGGATGAGTTTGCATTTCGGCCTTCATTTTTTCGAACACATCAGCTTTGTGCTGATCGATGGCATCGTCTTTTTCAAGCACTTGCTTAGCCGCATGCACATCACCTTTTACAAAAGCATCGAGAGCTTCGGTAACCATTTGTCGAACTTGCGTTGCAATTTGAGGTAAATTGACTTCGGTTTTTACAGGCACTTTAGAAAGATAGTGTTCGCCCGAATACGAAATATTGACGGATTGATCACCCATACGCTCAAGATCCGAATTAATTTTTACAATCGCAAGAACGAGACGCAAGTCCGCCGCCAAGGGGGCTTGCAGCGCTAAAAGTTTTAAACAACATTCGTCGATCTCGACATGAGCGCGATTGATCTCGCGCTCATAGGCATGCACGTTTTTGAAACCTTCTGGATTGCGTTGAATTAATGCTTGGGTTGAAGCTTCAATAGCGGCCTCGACAAAACCGCCCATTTTTAGAATTTTGTCTTTGAGATCTTCTAATTCTGTTTCAAATTTTCTAATCAAGAACAAGCTCCCGTTAACTCTAAGACCATATCATAAGAAAAAATCCATGATGACAGGATTCAATTAGGAAAGCCGAGTTCTCGCAAACGGATGCGGTGCGTCTGGATGACTCAAGAGACTGTGTTATCTGAACGCAGGAATTCCGGTTATTTCTTGGCCCACAACAAGGCGGTGAATATCCTCGGTTCCTTCGTAAGTGTTAACAGTTTCTAAATTCATCATATGACGAATTACAGGATATTCATCGATGATACCATTAGCACCTAACATATCGCGTGCATCACGAGCCACATCTAAAGCCACTCGGCAGTTATTCATTTTGGCAAGTGATACATGATGCGGTTGCAGGCGTCCGGCCTCTTTTAATTTGCCCATTTGCAGAGCCAAAAGTTGACCCTTAGTGATTTCCTGAACCATTTTTACCAATTTTGCTTGTGCGAGCTGATAGGCCGCCAAAGGTTTTTCTTTTTCAAAAATTGTACGTTCCTTCGCATAATTGAGAGCTGTGTGATAGCATGCGTTTGCGGCACCTAAAACTCCCCAGGCAATTCCATAGCGGGCTTGAGTAAGGCAGCCAAGTGGCCCTTTAAGACCTTCAATATTTGGTAAAATATTTTGTTCAGGAACCACGCAGTTTTGTAAATGAAGTTCAGATGTCACACTGACTCGAAGAGAAAACTTACCCTTCATCGTGCTAGTGGTAAATCCTTCGGTTCCTTTTTCTACTATAAAGCCGCGCACTTTTCCGTCGAGTTTTGCCCAGACGATTGCGATGTCAGAAACACAACCATTTGTGATCCACATTTTGTTTCCGGTAATTTTGTATCCACCTTTTACTTTTTCGGCGCGTGTGAGCATACCGCCAGGGTTTGATCCCGCATCTGGTTCTGTCAAACCGAAGCACCCGATCAGTTCGGCATTCGCGAGTTTTGGAAGATATTTTTTCTTTTGTTCTTCTGAGCCGTAAGCAAAAATTGGGTACATAACCAATGCGCCTTGAACAGAGCAAAACGAACGAATCCCTGAATCTGCGCGTTCTAGCTCTTGCATTAAAAGACCGTAAGCAATGTGACCTAAACCTGGGCAGTCATAGCCTTGAATCGTGGAGCCCAAAAGGCCCATCGTCGCAAAACGTGGAATCAAATGTTTCGGAAATTCTTCTTTGCGGTTGGCTTCTTGCAAAACAGGAAGGACTTCTTTGGTCACAAAATCTCTCACGGTGTTACGCACCATAAGCTCTTCTTCACTAAAGAGCGTTTCTTCTTCCATGTAATTTAAGGATTCATAGAGCGCCATAAAATCTCCCTCATTTTGAGTTTCATTGCTAACAAAGGACTCCGGCATTGTCCAGCCAAAGTGCCGCCAGCCAAAGCGCCGCAAGACCCCTCACAGCGGTGCTTGACTCAAAACTCGTAACGTAGTGCTTTATTCAATATGTATAATCGTGCCGAAATCGTAGATCAAAACTTTACCAAATTTGTTAAAGACGGCCGATTGCCTCAACCCCAAACTCGTCTATCGCTTGATGATGCTGGCCTCAAACCTTCAGAGCTTATTGATCTCTTTGAAAGCCAACTTATAAGTCGGCATTTAGATTTGCGCGCGCGAATTTTAAAAAATAGCAACCAATGTTTCTACACGATCGGAAGTTCTGGGCACGAAGGCAATGCCGTTTTTGGAAAAGTCTTTCGCATTACGGATATGGCGTTTCTGCATTATCGAAGCGGCGCATTGATGATTCAAAGAGCTAAGCAACTTCCTGGATCGACTCCTATTTACGATGCCATGTTATCTTTTGCAGCTTCAAGCGAAGATCCCATCGCAGGAGGACGACACAAAGTTTTTGGAAGCTTGCCGCTGATGATTCCTCCTCAGACCAGCACGATCGCATCGCATTTGCCAAAAGCTATGGGCGCCGCGCTGTCTATCAGTCGCGCAAAAGAACTCGGCGTCGAAGCTGTTATGCCCCATGATGCCGTTGTGATTTGCACGTTTGGCGATGCATCGGCTAATCACTCGACCGCACTCGGCGCAATTAACACGGCGGCGTGGACGGCTTATCAAAATGTAAAATTGCCTCTTATTTTTATTTGCGAAGATAATGGAATTGGAATTTCGGTCAGCACCCCTTCTGGATGGATTGAAAATAATTTTTCGCAGAAACCATCTTTAGAATATGTAAAAGCCGATGGACTGAACTTGCTCGATCTCTACATGAAAACACGTTTAGTTGAAGAGCATGTGCGACGCCATCGCAAACCTGTTTTTTTACACACAAAAACAGTGCGCCTCTTAGGTCATGCCGGTTCGGATACAGAGTTTAGTTACAACACTTTAGAAAAAATCGAAGCGCGCGAGCATAATGATCCCCTTTTACATTCGGCGCGCATTTTGATCGAAAACGAAGTTTTGTCGAGTGAAGAGATTTTAAATATCAACGAACGTGTGCGTGCACAAGTCGAACACATTGGCCAATATGCGATCACACGACCCAAACTGATGAAGGCCGAAGACATTCGGTCAAGCGTAACCGCCTGTGTGCGCACACGCAAAGCGCCACCTCAACCTTCAGAGAGTGTTCGAGAAAAAACATTTGATCGTGAGTGGTCAAAACTTAATACCCCTCAACATATGGCTAAACTCATCAATTACGGTCTCACCGATCTTTTGCTTCGCTATCCGAACACTTTAATTTTTGGTGAAGACGTGGCTCAAAAGGGTGGCGTTTACAATGTCACAGATGGTTTGTTTAATAAATTCGGCGCCAAACGTATTTTCAATTCGCTGTTAGATGAACAATCCATTTTAGGCGCGGCTATTGGGTTAAGTCACAATGGATTTGTACCGATTCCAGAAATTCAGTTTTTAGCTTACGTTCATAATGCCGAAGATCAAATTCGTGGTGAAGCCGCAACGCTAGCATTTTTCTCGCAAGGACAATTTACAAATCCGATGGTGCTGCGAATTGCGGGGCTCCCGTATCAAAAAGGTTTTGGCGGACACTTTCATAATGATAATTCTTTGGCGATCTTTCGCGATATTCCGGGATTGATTGTAGCAGTACCTTCAAACGGCCCAGATGCCGTAAAAATGATGCGTACCTGTGTGCGCGAAGCTTATGAAAAAGGACGCGTCGTTGTTTTTGTCGAGCCGATCGCGCTTTACATGACAAAAGATTTGCACGGCGATGGCGATAAAGGCTGGAGCTTTCCTTACCCGGCGGTTAATGAAGACATTCACGTCGGTGATTTTGGAGTTTACGGAGACGGACAAGACATTACAATTTTGACTTACGGAAATGGTTTTTATTTTTCTCGTCAGGCCGAGAAAGTTCTTAAAGAGAAGCACGGGATCTCGTGCAAGATTATCGATCTTCGTTGGATTTCTCCATTGAACAAAGAGGGCTTAGCAAAAGAAATGGCCCATGATAAAAATGTTTTGATCGTAGATGAGTGCCGCAAAACGGGGTCGCTCAGCGAAGCTCTCGTCGCCATGATGGTAGAAACAATGGATCGTCTTCCAAATATTAAAGTTTTGGCAGCCCATGATTCTTTTATTACTTTAGGAGTTGCCGCCGCTGCGGGTTTACCTTCACGAGATGAAATCATCGAAATGTGCGTAAACATGGTAGGAAAAAAATGAAAAAAGAGCGCGTCGTTGTCATTTGCCCAGGTCGGGGAACGTACACGAAAGAAACCTTAGGTTATCTTAAAAAATTTCGACCGCGTTTTAACGAATTTTTTAATATTTTAGATGAAAAGCGAAGTGCGCTCGGCGTACCCACGTTGACAGAGTTAGATGAAGCACCGGTTTTTAAACCACAACTTCATACAAAGGGTGAACATGCTTCGGCCTTAATTTATGCTTGCAGCTACGCTGATTTTTTAAATCTCGACCCAGAAAAATATGACGTCGTAGCCGTCACCGGCAATTCGATGGGCTGGTACATTGCCTTGGCCGTTGCGGGCGCTCTCGATGTGCACGGAGCGTTTGAAGTGATCAACACCATGGGTTCAATGATGAAAGATCAAATCATCGGCGGACAAATTATTTATCCGATCGTTGATGAAAATTGGATCCAAGATTCTGCGCGGACGACGGCCGTTGAATCCGCTCTTCATGATGTCAATCAAATAGCTGATTGCGAAGCGCATGTTTCAATTTATCTTGGCGGATACGCGGTGATTGGTGGAAATCAAAAAGCTTTGGATGTTCTCTTAAAAAAATTGCCGAAGCAGGAGAACTACCCGTTTCAACTTATAAATCATGCGGCTTTTCATACTCCCCTTTTAGGTGAAACTTCAAAAAAAGCTTTCGAGACACTTTCGCTGGATTTGTTTCAACGGCCACTGCTTCCGTTGATTGATGGACGAGGGCATATTTGGATGGACTACGCGACAGATCTTGAAGAGATTTACAATTACACTTTTGCGCACCAAGTTTTACAACCTTATGATTTTACAAAAGCGATTACGGTTGCATTAAAAGAGTTTTGCCCAGATCGCCTCGTTCTTTTAGGACCCGGCAATACGTTGGGCGGCGCCATTGGCCAAATTTTAATTCAAAATAAATGGTTGGGAATTCAATCTAAGACAGATTTCACAGACTATCAGAAAAAAAATCCATTTTTAATGTCTTTGGGAAGATAGCCTTCACAAAGACATAGCTATTCTGAACTTCTATTTTACTCTTCGCCGTCGTCAGTACCGACAGAACCTAATGTACAGCTAATTTTCGTCATTTTTACGATAATGCCAGCTTTTTGGTTCACGGTGATTTTTCGTTTTTTGCCTGACTTCGTTGTGACAATTTGACGGTAGCTTACATCAACAAGCGCTCTTTTAAGAACTCCATCATTACCTGCGTAATTCTCGAATTTAATAGGCCCGATTGTGAGATCTTCAGTGTCATCGCTCTCGTAAACTTCAGCAATCCAACCTCGCGCGCGGATTTTACAGGCAGTCTCAGCCGACACAATTCCTGCGTCTGATTGAGAACTCCACCCGGTGGTGATCATTTGTGATGCCAATAAACCAGACACAACGACTAATTTTTTCAGATTTAAATTCATAGCTACTCCTAATTTGTTTGCTAGAGATTCAGTGAGACCTTTAGCATCCTACGTGCCAAAAAAATCCCAGAGTCACGAGCCCTTTTGGGGACGGAGCTCATTTAAGCTATTATTATTATTGAATTAATTCGTGTGCGTGCTGGCGGACGCAATCTTTCAAAGAGAGAGCTCCGTCCCCAAACTTGTGTTTTAGAAGGCGTTAGAGTTTGAGGATGTTGCCGGTGATGCCTAGGTGGCAAAGGGCGAAGTCGAAGCGGGTTGGATCTTCGGGGTCGAGATGTTTGAGTTTGTTGGTGATTTCGACCGCGGTTTTCCAATCTGCGGTTTTTCTGGACGTGAGTTTGAGAGAGCGAGCTTGTTTCAATACGTGCGTGTCGACCGGGATGATGAGTTCGCGACGAGAGAATTTGGTCCATAAACCTAAATCCATTTCGGACTGGCCTACCATCCACCGTAAATATAAATTTAGACGTTTGCATGCACTCCCTGTTTGCGGATGCGGAAGAAAAAACCAAAACGACGCGCCCTTTTTTGGAAACTTTTTAAATGGTGCGGGAGACAGCGTTCGAAGTTTAATATGAAGTTTTTCAAAAAGAGAATTAGCACTTTCGTTTTCTTGAGGGTCCAGAAACTTTTCAAGACTTTCAAACTGAAGATAAATTTGTTGCAGAAGACTGAGCATCAACAACATGTCGTTGGAAGTGTTAAATCTATGAACCCATCCCTTAGTTAAATTTTTTAAGTCTTGAACGCTGGCGTTTTTTATCCACGCAACTGGGTTTGATCCCATCGGATTTAAAATCTTACGCGTGCTGAGTTGAATATGCGCAACTTTTCCATATGCGAGAATAGCGCAAATAAATGCGGCAAATTCACGGTCTCGAGCATCGGTATATGCGAGCGCCGGAGTTATCGCATCTTTCATGATTTGATTTTCTGCCAAAAACTTTTGGTGTGTTTCTTCGAGAATGCGTCGAAGCTGTTGCGCGCGTTCGGGCTTCATGAAATGCGGGCTTGCATTTTTGCAATGTAGAGCAGTCTCAGAACAAGACCCAAAATGGTGGCGGCCACTGCTAAGTGTAAAACAGTGATCACCGGTGGAATTTTAAATAAAACATTAGAAATACCCACCCCAATTTGTACAATCACGGCCATCACTAAAAGTCCGCAAATATTATAATAGCGTTTGTCCATCCACTTTTGTTCGCGATTTTGAGAGGCCATTAAATAAAGTGAAACAATTGTAATAGCGACGATGTAGGCGCCTAAACGATGAATCACCTGTAAACCAATCAGACCCTCAAATGTGGGCACAAATTCGCCCTCGCACAATGGAAACTCAGGGCACGCAAGCCCCGCGTAATTAGAAGAGACTAAGCCTCCGAGCAAAATTTGTGCATACACGACCGCAAAGGTAAACAACGCAATTCCAAAATACGCGCGCGGAAGTTTATCTTCAGCTCCTTGTTTGTGTTCGCTCACGGTAAAATACATCCAAAGCAGCAAACTAAAGAAACCCATTCCGAGAGCTAAGTGCGCCGTAACGATTCCGAAGTTGAGAAGTTTTAAAACCGTCAACGCGCCCATTGCGATTTGTGTCGCCAATACAAGTAAAGAGAGCGCCATCGTGAGTTTTGTTTCTTGTGATGTTTCACGGCTTCTAAAAACACCGACGGCCAAAGCGATTGTGACCAAACCCACGAGCCCCGCAACAGTACGATGAATAAACTCGTAATACACTTGAACTTGGTAATCAGGAATTACGGCGCCAAAACAAAGTGGCCAGTCCGGGCACGCAAGCCCCGCGTGCATCGCACGTACGGCTCCCCCTAACGAAATTAAAATGAAGGTAACAAAAATGAGAATCGGTAAGATTTTTTTTATCGTTTTCTTTTTCATAAGCTCATAAAGAATGGTCCCCATTTTTCAAGAATGGGAACGGCTAAAAATACGAGTAAACTAAAATTCACCCACATAAAAAATGGCAACCATCCGGCCTGGGCACTATGTTTGAAGTATTTAAAAAACTCCCACAAAACTTTAAGCGCAAACGGAACGACCAGTAAAAAATAAAGATATCCAGTCTCTACAAACCATGGAGAAGCAAACGCTAGAGCGACGTAAACAAAAACGTACAGACCGATATGAAAGAGAGTGCGATCGACACCCAGGCGACTTGGTAAAACGGGGATTCCTCCAAGATGGTAATCGTCTTTGAAACGAATCGCGATGGCCCAGAAATGCGGCATCTGCCAAAGAAACATCACGAAAAACATGTACAAACATTGCGGGTCAAAAATATTATTATTATTAGCCGCAAAACCAATTACGACCGGCATCGCTCCGGGCAATGCTCCCGGAACAGCTCCAAATGACCATTTTTTCTTCCAGTATAACGTGTAGAAAACATTGTAGAGCACTGCGGTGAGCAGTCCCAACCACATTGAAAGTTCCGAAACATGTTTTAAAGTTCCCAAACCGATTCCGACAATTAAAAAGCCAACGATGTAGGCATTGCGCACAGAAATTTTGCCAGCCGGAATGGGTCGCTGTTGCGTGCGCGGCATAAGAGAATCAATTACGCTTTCTTGCGCTTGATTGATCGCAAAACTACCCGCGCTCAAAAGACCTAATCCCAAAAGAAAAAGCAGAAGATGAGAAGCCGTAAAGTTTTTTTCAACTTGGTAGCTGAGGGCGTAACCCACTAAACCGGTAATCAAAACCAGAAAAATAATTCCGGGTTTGAAAAGTTCCATAATCGGTTTTGGCGTATTGACTCGCGACAAATTAAAGCCCCTTTGTGTGAACAGAAGCATAATGGTGTAAGGTCTCAACCTCGTCAGCTCTTTTTTTGTGCACAAAAGACATCGCTCGGCGTTTTGCTTTGCGCTGCGTTTAAGAAGAACAAAAAGTGCCTACCACCTTTTGTGGATGCATCGCATCCACAAAAGGTGGTAGGCACTTTTTGGAAGATTCGGGGCCGCTTCGGAACGAAAAGTCGAGTGACGCCTTTACGGAAGGTCAATGCTGGAGGAAGTTGAGTTCGGAGAAGTTGATGCGGGTCCAGATGTCGGTTGCGGTGAACAAGACGAAAATGGCGAGAAAAATAAATCCGCACGCGAAAATTACGCGATTGAGTTGGGTTTCGTATTTTTGATGCATAAACCACCAGACCACGCAAAAGGCTTTGAAGGTTGCGATGCCCATCGCGATTGGGGTGTTGAGCGCTCCGAAGTGCATCTGTGTCGCAGAAAAAACAGTGATGAGCGTCATCGCAATAAGGACAGCAAAAACCTTGATGTACGTTGAAAACGGCGTGACGTGATAAACTTCGCTGTGATGTTCATTTTGTGACATTGTGCTCTCCCCTTATGAAACCAAATAAAGAAGCGGAAATAAATAAATCCAAATCAAATCCACTAAGTGCCAATAAAGTCCAACACCTTCAAGTGCTGTGAATTTTTTTGGATGAAAATCACCACGCTTGGTACGAACAATCATCCAATAAATAAGTCCCATGCCCACCAACACGTGAATCCCGTGCAAACCGGTCATGACAAAATAAAGGCCGAAGAAGAGAGCCAAGTTTTTTGGCGCCTCACCAATTTCTGCCGGCAATTCTTCGTGAAGATGAAAAAACTTATTTGGGAGCGTACCCATGTGGATTTTATGAGAGTATTCAAAGTACTTCACGACCATAAAAATACCGGCGCAAAGCAGAGTGATCCATAGGCACGCAATCGCTTTGCTGTTCTGCGATTTTTGTACAAAATGAATACTTAAAGCCATCGTGAGAGAACTTGTTAGTAGAACAATCGTGTTCAAACCTCCAAGTTTCCAGTCGAGCAACTTACCACCAGTGTGAAAAACTTCGGGATATAGGTTTTTAAATAAAATATAGGCAACGAATAACCCACCGAACATTAAGATTTCGGTCGTCATGAAAAGCCACACACCCTCTTTGCTCGAAACATACTCGTGCTCGGCATTATCAAAGTGATGCGCGTGATCTGCATGCCCATGTCCCTGTGAATGAACGTGTGTGTTACCTGTACTCATAAGGCCCCGCTGTTATAACTGGTGTTGTTGTAAAATTCTCGTGTGGAGGTGGAGACGGAATTGTCCATTCCAATGTTTTTGCGCCCCAAGGGTTCATTGGTGCCTTTTCGCCTTTACGTAAAGCTTGGATGACAACGTAAAGACTGATTAAGAACCCAATTCCGAGAAGCCAAGATCCCATAGTAGAAATTCGATTAAGCATCGTGTATTCAGGAACGTAATCATGATACCGGCGAGGCATTCCAAGGTTTCCTAGAATAAATTGCGGGAAGAACGTCACGTTAAACCCAACAAAGATAAAGAACCAAGAGATTCGGGCCTGTGTCTCGTTAAACATTTTACCGAACATCTTGGGGAACCAATAATAAAGTCCTCCCATCAATGCCATAAGTGTTCCGCCAACCATCACGTAGTGAAAGTGAGCCACCACAAAATATGTGTCGTGGAGATGTACGTCTGTTGCCAAGGTCGCGAGGAACATTCCTGTCACTCCGCCAATTGTAAAAATAAACATAAAACCGATGGCGAAAAGCATGGGCGAATCCAGTTTAATGGAGCCCTTGTACATCGTCGCGACCCAGTTAAATAATTTGATCGCCGTTGGTACACCCACAAGCATTGTAATAATAGAGAAGAGTAATCCCGCAATTTCTGATTGTCCGGTCACAAACATATGGTGACCCCACACCAAAAAGCTCACCGCTGCAATTCCTAAACTTGAATACGCAATCGCATTATACCCGAAAATTGTTTTGCGCGAGAACGCCGTAATAAGTTCTGAAATAATTCCCATCGCCGGTAACACCATGATGTAAACCGCCGGATGCGAATAGAACCAGAAAAAGTGTTGGAATAAAACCGGATCACCGCCTAATGAAGCATCAAAGAATCCGATACCCAAAGTTTTTTCTGCAACCAAAAGTAACAGCGTGATCGCCAAAACAGGCGTAGCTAAAACTTGAATGATCGCCGTCGCGTAGAGGGCCCAAACGAAAAGTGGTATGCGCCTCATCGTCATTCCAGGCGCACGGAGCTTATGCGTGGTCACGATAAAATTCAGTCCCGTTAAAATCGAGGAGAATCCCATAATAAACGCGCCCAACACCATGTTGATAACGCCCCAACTTGTTGTGATCGAATACGGGGTGTAAAATGTCCAACCAGTATCAACGCCGCCGAAGAACAAAGCCGAAAACGCCACAATCGCGCCGATCATAAAAATATACCAGCTCATCAGGTTTAATCTCGGAAAGGCCACATCCTTAGCACCGATATGAATCGGTAAAATAAAATTTCCTAAGAAGGCGGGAATCCCGGGAATTACAACCATGAAGACCATGATCGCTCCATGCAAAGTCATGAATCGGTTGTATGTATCTTGTCCATAAAACTGTTGTCCTGGATTCATCAACTCAAGTCGAATCAGAAGGGCAAAAATTCCGCCGAGAAGAAAAAACGTGAAGACGGCAATAAAATACATAATGCCGATTTTTTTATGATCGAGAGTTGTCAGCCAACTTTTCAATCCGGTTCCGTGGTGAAGGTAATCATGAGCCATTTTTGTGCTCTCCTACTTTATAGTCTTCATGTATTCGATAAGGTCATTAATCTGTTCTTCGCTGAGTCGTCCTTGATATGTTGGCATAGCCGGAGTGTAACCTTCAACGATGTGTTCATTAGGGTTCAGCATAGAGGCGCGAATGTATTCCTCATTGGCCTCAGGAATGGACGATCCATCTGCGAATTTACGAGGGCTTCCCCATAGACCTTTCCAGCTTGGACCGACAATTTTTGAACCATCGGTCGAGTGGCAAGTAAAGCAGGCTTGCGTCTTATATAGTTTCGCGCCTTTTTGCACCGGAGTTAAAGAACCTTGCTCCGATTGTTCCTTCTCCCATTTCGCATAATCCGCATCGCTGACCACATGAACTTGACCAATCATTTGCGAGTGTTGAGTTCCGCAATATTCCGCACAGAAGATACGATAATCTCCGACTTCGATAGCTTCGAACGCCAAACGCGAACGTTTGCCAGGAACGACGTCTTGTTTAACCCGAAAACTAGGAACGTAGAAACTGTGAATCACATCTTCAGATGTCATATTAAGAACGACGGGTTTATTTGCCGGAATCACGAGTTCATTTACGAGTTGAGTGCCGTTAGCATACGTGATCGTCCAAGCCCATTTACGACCCGTGACTGAAATTTGAACTGCATCTTCAGGAAATTGGCGCATTTTATGGAAGACTTTCCATCCCCAAAAAAACATCACCATAAATAAAACAAACGGAATGAAACTCCAGAGGAATTCCAAAGTATGGTTGTGTGAAATGTATGCCGTCTTATCGTTCTCAGTACGACGACGATACTTCACGATAAAGTACGCCATCCCGCCCATTAGAAGAATGAACGAAACGATACTACAAATTAGAATAAAGTTGTAAATCGAATCAACCTCTCCTGCGAGCTTTGAGGCTTTGACAGGCAAGTAATCAGCCGCTGCTATAGACGTCCACCAAAACATTAACCCTCTCCTTGCATTTTTGATTTGCGTCTCTCTCGTAACCACGTTGGGATAAATACGGTCGCCATGATGAGACCGACAATACCCGCACCCGCCCTTACGATGTTGTAGGCATAAAATGCATATGTCTTCTTGTTAGGATCATATTGAAAGCAATATAAAATTAAGTGATCCATAACGGACCCTGTTTTTCCCTCTGAAGCTTCAACTAAAGAGAGGCGAACCGTTTTGGGTTCAAATTGAATTCCGTAAAGATAACGAGAGATTTTTCCGGCAGGAGACAAAACATACATGGCCGATGTATGAGCCCATTGTTTGCTTGGCGTATCCCAGTGATATTGAAATCCAACTTGCTTTGCGATTTTTTGAATATCGGCTTCGGCACCCGTTAAAAAATGCCAACCTTGAGCGGCGCCCGCACGTCCGAGCTCATTTACATGACTGGCCTTTTTTTCTGTCGCAAGTTTTGCGTCTTCTGAAGGATCAATACTAATGACCACCATGTCGAACTCTTTGCCTAAAGACCAATCGAGATCTTTAAATGCGTCGGTTACGCCATTGAGATGAAAGTTACAAAGACCCGGACAACCGTAATACACAAGCGAAAGTAAAACCGGGCGGCGACCAGTAAAGTATTTTCCGAGCTGAACTGACTGACCGGACTCATCTTTAAACTGAGTTGTCATATCAATAAAATCACCAAGATGTTCGGTAATCCCGACCTCTTGTAAAGCGACCGGAACTGCATTGGAAGATGTCGGCGTGGTTCTCCAAGGCGTGTTGTTGGGTGTATTGTTCTCGTGCGCACGCGATTCAAACGCAAACAGCGTACACAGAATTACAATCGCAAAGAAAGAGTTAGACTTCATTCTTAGTACATTCCCTCTTTTAAAAATGTGCGCCATGCGCTGGCAGAATCATCTGGAGCGTTTGGCATTTTAGATCTCATGTAGGCCACCAAAGCCCATTTTTCTTTTTCAGGAATATAATCGAAGCGGTGTTGACCATCGAAGCCTTTGCGAACCGTGCGATAAAGTGCGAGCGGCGTATTGCCAAATTTTAAACTTCCGTTCAACAAACGTTCTTGAACCATATCTTTGTTGGCTTGTACGTGACAGACGGTGCAATTCACTTTGTAGAGATGTTCTCCGTAAGTCACATTCTCAGCCGAAGTTTCTTTCCATGAAGTTGTACGTTCGTCGGCCTGAGCTTTTGAAAACTGTATCGGAACATCAAAAACGCCGGTATCAACCCCACCTGGATTGATGACGACAACGTAAACGAAAAATATCGAGACACCGATAAAGGAAACTGCAAAAAGCAACATTCCAAATGTACCGAATGAGTCCTTACTATTTGAAGACATGCGTGCTCCCAAAGAGATCCGTGCAAGCTGTGTTGACTGATGGGATCGATCATTAATTAACTTTTATTAGCTCTAATATTAGTTCATCTTTTTCATCCGGTTATCAACAAAAGTCGCATTGCGACATTATCTTTCGTCAAGAATTTCAATAACGTGTCAGAAGCCCCGCTAAATTTTTATGGATGAAGCTCGGAGTTTTCGATGAGAAAATCAAAACTGTACTGATTTTCGTAAAGCCATTTGCGGATTTTTTTCCAACGCGGAGAATGTTGCTCAACAAGCTTCCAAAAAGATGGGGAATGATTGTGATGACGCAAATGACAGAGCTCATGAATCACGACGTAATCGATCACTTCCATAGGAGCTGCAATCAAACGCCAATTCATACTGATCGTTCCATTTGAAGAACAGCTCCCCCAGCGAGTTTTTTGATTTCGGTACACAACCGACCGTGGATAAAGCTGTAGTTTTTGTGAATATATCAGCAGTCTCTCGGCCAATATTTTTTTACCGAGCTCTTCATAATAATTTTGAAGAATTGACTTTGTGCTTCCTTTTAAAACTTCAGATGTTGCTGCTAGTTTTTCGGGCAAATCAAGAATTATGTTTCCGTGCTCTAAACGCACATTAGGTTTTCTTGTTTTAATTAGCTCAATTTTTAAGCTGTATTCTAACCCCATGACTTGAAAGTACTCACCAGGTTCAAAATGTTTTTGTGGAAATCGCGCCCGCAAGTTTTTCATTCTTTCAGTCTGCTCTAAAACCCAAGGCCAAGAGTCCGCAACAAACTTGGTGATCATCTTAAGGGGAATCGAACGCGCGACCGTTACTATGAGCTCGCCGTTTGGTTTTAAACTTAAACTTAAGTTACGCTGATAACTTTTACGACGAACACGCACTTTTTTATTATGAATAAAGAGAACTTCTTGCGCTTCTCGTCGTCCACCGTAAATAAGAGTTTTTTGATCCGGCTTTTTGCTACTTCCTTTATCGAGCGAAAACGTCGAAGAAGGCACCGGTCGAAAAAGATCAAAGAAAAAATCAAGCTGCTTCATCAAAAGTTGTAGATCCCGCGTTGTTTTAAGTATCTCTGAAAGAGTGGACGAGTATAATAGAAATGACAATATGAATTTTTATGACCTCACTCCCGAAATTGTGCTTGCAAGTTTAGAAGCTGGTGGTTTTGAACCAACCGGCGCAATTTTGCAACTTAACTCCTACGAAAACAGAGTTTTTGAAATTGAGCTCGAAGGCCATCAAAAAGTCATCGCAAAATTTTATCGTCCGCAGCGCTGGAGTCGCGACACGATTTTAGAAGAGCACGAATTTTTGCGCGAAATTGAGGCGGCCGGAATCCACACAGCCCCTGCCATTATTCTTCCGAATGACTCAACGGTGATGGAGACCGATGAAATTTATTGGTCGATCTTTCCTAAAATTCAAGGCCGACTGATGCAAGAGGTTTTACCTCGAGATTTAGAGAGAATTGGTCGAAGCCTCGCGCACATCCACAACATCGGCGCGCAAAAACCCGCAAAACATCGTGTACGTTTAGATGTGCCCTCGTACGGAGAGCCTTCTTTAGATTTGCTTAAAAAATGGGTGGTACCGGAACTTTGGAGTCGCTATGCTGATACCGCAAATACGCTCCTCGATCGTCTTGATGATTTGTTAGAGGATGCGAACTATATTCGCATTCATGGTGATTGCCATCGCGGAAATCTTTTAGATTCAGGCAAAGAATTATTTTTTGTCGACTTTGATGACTTTTGCAATGGCCCCGTCGCACAAGACCTATGGATGCTCACGGCCGGTGACCCCGAAGAGCACGAAAAAAATCTCGACGCTATTTTAAAAGGCTATGAAGAGCTTCGTGAATTTGACTCGCAAGAGCTCGAGCTGTTTGAACCTTTGCGCGGACTTCGACTTTTACATTACTCCGCTTGGATCGCGCGAAGATGGGAAGACCCTTCGTTTCCGAAGTTATTCCCAGAGTTTGGCACTTATAATTATTGGTCAGAAGAGCTCGAGGCGCTTGATAAAATAGTTTGGGCGTTATGAGAGAAATAGCTATCTGCTGTCGGATAGCTGATTTCGGTCTCCGCTATCGGAGGATGGAGACAGTGAGGATCAAGAGTCTTGAACGGACTCAAACTTCAGAGAACTGAAACTGACATCTGAAATCCGAAAGCTGATATCTATCTACTCAACTTTATCGCAAACGAAATATTTTTTATCTTGATTGAGGAGGCACGAATATTTTTTGGTGATCTCCGGGTTTAAAATGTATCTTACATTTTCATGATAAAAACATTCGGGCGTTGCTAAGCCGGCATCTAAATTATCTGTCGCCATTGAAAGCTTCACGGTTTTTTGCGCCGGATTTTTAGACGCATTTACTAGCCACGTATGTTCGATCGAGGTTGTGCGGCCACCACCAGGTTGTAATAAAATTCTACCCGTTTAACTCTCTTCAACCGGCTGTTGAATCGCAAAACTGCCAGGAACATCCGTTGGGCATTGAACTAAAAATCTTTTTCCGAGCTCTACATTTGACGGCATTCGTTTTACGGTTTCAGCTGCAAAAGTGAACATCGGTAAAAAGCACGTAACCCAAAATAGTAATTTCATTGTTGACCTCATCACCAAAGGATACGCGCACTATTTTTATAAGGTCAAGCAAGGGTCTGGAATGTTGGCCGCATTCACGTTTTGAATCAATTTGGTCGTCTTAATTGCCCCATTCAAAACCCAATCGCAGCTCGATATTTGAGTAGAAGAGATATTGAGATCTGGAGAATTACAAATGGCGTTGATGATTAACTAATAAAATAAAAGCGTCCCCAGAGAAAAACAATAGAAAACCAACCTAAGACATACCAAAGAACTCTTCTGTTAATATTATTTTTTCCAAGATGCTCGTAAGAATGTCCAAATCGCGTCACAACAAAAATCCAAGCGAAAATGATCGTCAGCTGTTCGGTGTTTTTCATCGTCAAATAAGCAAGACATGTAATTAAAAATAAAAGTGGAAGCTGAAATTGATTATCAAAATGGCGACCCGCCACAATCACATCTTGCGAAACGTCGCCATCATACGCTTTAAAATAACCAATTGATAATGTCTTGCTTCGAACCGCGCGAACTCTAACGCGAAAGTTATAAATCCCTAAAGCCAACATATAAAACACATAAACGGTCATGGGTAAGATCAGATTTTTTTCCATGAATAGAGGATTAACTGAGTTTCTAGAGTTCGTCACTCATCAAACGGCACGCCGCAAATTCATAGTCTGCGAATCTTATACCTACAAATACCGAGTGTAACGTGCGCGAATTTTCGGTTCATTCTGATCTTGATCACTTATATTGAATGGCTGCAGGCCTCAAGAATTATGGCTTTCGAAGAGTTGAAGAATACATCTTCTTTATATAGGCCAGTGGTTTGACGTTTTCACCGATCCGATGATGAGTGCTCAGATTGATGTTAAAGAGTTGGTCGGCAAAAAATATCGCGCTACTTTTGGAATAATCCTTTTCAGAAATATCCAACTCGGCCGCTAACGCTCGAAACCTTTATCGAACCTGGATCTAGAACTCGAGTAAGAGCCCCTGTTTTGCGACTCATTCAGTCGTAAAACCTCCCCCAAGTCTATGCCCTCACACCTGTGCCAGGCCCTGTTTCTTGTTGCGCTGCCACAAGAAACAGGGCCTGGCACAGGTGTGGTGATACGGGTTGTAAAAACGCGGGGTTTCGTGCTTAAAAGATAAGTGGTCAGGCCCATACAATAGTGCTTTTCGTGAACTCCGCCAGATCCGGAAGGAAGCAACGGCAACTTAGGGTCTATGTGATATGGTGTCCTGGCCACTTGAAGGAGTTTTCGTTGTCATATCAAGTTCTTGCGCGCAAATGGCGACCACAAAATTTTACGGAACTCGTCGGACAAAATCACGTCACGCAAACCCTGTTGAACGCCCTTCGCAGCGGACGCCTTCCGCACGCGCTTCTTTTTAGCGGCGCCCGAGGGGTCGGCAAAACTTCGAGCGCGCGTATTTTTGCTAAAAGTTTGCGTTGCCCGAACGCCGTCGATTTTGTTCCGTGCAATAAATGTCAAACGTGCGAAGAGATCACCCGCGGAAGCGACATGAATGTGATCGAGATCGATGGAGCCAGTAATAATGGCGTCGATGCGATTCGGGAGCTGCGCAACACCGTCGGCTTTATGCCTTCAAGTGGAAAGTTTAAAATTTATATTATCGATGAAGTGCACATGCTTTCGACAAGCGCCTTCAATGCTTTGCTTAAGACTTTAGAAGAACCTCCCGCGCACGTGGTTTTTATTTTTGCTACGACCGAAGCGCAAAAAATTCCGATTACAATTCTTTCGCGTTGCCAACGTTTTGATTTTCGAAGAATTCCCACTCGACAAATTGCCGAGCGCCTGCAACTCATTTGCAAGAGCGAAGGCATTCAGGCCGAGACCGAAGCCCTTTGGACCATCGCCCGCCAAGCAGAAGGCGCACTTCGCGATAGCCAAAGTTTGCTCGATCAAGCCATTACGTTTTGTGATGGAAATATCACGCAAGAAAAAGTGATTCAGGTTTTAGGCCTCACCGACCGCGTGCTTTTATTTGAAACATTGAACGCGCTGGTCTCGCGAGATGCGCAGGCTGCAATGAACGTGATCGAAAAAATTTATGCTTCGGGTTTTGATGCCTCGGTGTACGTGCAGGATTTGCTCGAGCACCTGCGCCATCTGTTGATCGTAAAATTAAATCCCGATGACAATGCGGCGATTGTTGATTTACCAGAATCCGAAATCAAAGAGCTCTTACAAATTGGCGATCAACTTTCATCTGAAGACATTCATTTGCTTTTTGATATGACTCTTAAAGGTGCCAACGATTTGGTGCGAACGCAAAACCCACGAATCGTTTTGGAAATGCTTTTATTGCGAATGACCCAAGCTCCGCGCATTGTGGAACTTTCAAAACTCTTTAATGGCTCGGTGACGGTCACTTCGAAGGACTCTTCTGCGGTCAATTCAACTCGCAACTCAACGGGGTCTTCGACTTTGACTCCAAAAACCACGACGACAAAATCAAAGGACCCGTCTCCACGTGAAACCGCACCTCAACCGGTTAATATTTTTGATGCGGTCAAAGATGCACAAGCCAACTGGTTATTGCTCGTAGATAAAATTAAATCGGTTCAGCCATCACTTGGGGCTCGACTTGAATTTGTCTCGTTGATTGAGTTTACGCCTTCGGTTGCAAGGTTGGGCACTAAGGATCCGATGATCCAAACTCAGCTTAATGAAAAAACAAATCTTTTAAAAATTCAAAGTTTTATAAAAACATATTGGAACAAATCGGTAGATGTAACGGTTGAAGCCGCAAAGAGCGACGCCGCCCCATCTCCTAAAGATTTGACCATTCAAAAAGAAAAAAAATCGCAAGAGGATTTACGAACGGCCGTTGAGAACCATCCTTTGGTAAAGAAAACTCAAGACACGTTTAAAACAAAAATTACGTCTATTAAGGAGCGATCATGAAGGGTTTCGGTGGAATGCAGCAACTGATGAAGCAAGCCAACCAAATGCAGGCAAGAATCAAAAAAATGCAGGACGAGCTTCAAACTCGTACGTTTGAAGGCACAAGCGGCGGGGGCGGCGTAAAAGTGACCGTTACGGGCGCCAACGTGGTTTCAGCCGTGGTGATTAACCCTGACGTGTTTTCTGCCGGTGACGCCGAAATGTTACAAGATATGATTGTATCCGCCACAAATGACGCTTTAAAATCAGCGAAAGACACTTCAGACAAAGAAATGTCCAAAATTACAGGCGGAATATCACTGCCGGGAATGACATAGACTGTGAGCACAAAAATTCCGTCTCTTGACCTTTTAGTTCATGAACTCAGCAAACTGCCAGGTATTGGTGAGAAAACGGCACAGCGTTTAGCGTATTTTGTTTTACGCTCGGGCGACACGTTTGCGAAAAGCTTGAGTCATGCTTTGCTACAGGTTCGAGAGCGTATCCGTTTTTGTGCGCAATGTTTTGCTTATACCGAAAGCGCCAGCCTTTGCGCAATTTGTGAAAGCTCTGGTCGCGACAACGCGTCCCTTTGCGTGGTTGAAGAGCCTTCAGATCTGTTTCGAATTGAAAATGCCAACGCGTTTCATGGACTTTACCACGTGTTGCATGGTTCGATTTCGCCCCTAGAAGGCGTACGCCCCGAAGATTTAAAAATTAAAGAACTCATCGATCGCGTCGAAAAACGACACGCTACCGACGCTCCCATTCGCGAAATTATTTTTGCTTTAAATGCGGATCTTGAAGGCGATACCACAAGTCTTTACTTAGCCAAGCAGTTGGCAAACAAAAATGTAAAGCTGACTCGTATCGCGTACGGCGTACCTTTTGGATCAGACATTGATTTTATTGATCGCCGTACGCTCGGACGTGCCTTAGAAAATCGAGTGGAGCTGTAATGTCGCTGATTAACTACAACGCCAAAGAAATTCACTGCAAAATTGTTTATTACGGACCTTCGCTCGGGGGAAAAACAACCAATATCCAGTGGATCTACAGCAAAACCGCATCCGATCAAAAATCGAAATTGATCTCGTTAGATACAGAAAACGAGCGCACGTTATTTTTTGATTTTTTGCCTTTGAATATCGGAGAAATTCGAGGATTCAAAACGCGATTTCATCTTTATAGCGTTCCGGGGCAAGTGGTCTATGATGCCAGTCGAAAACTCGTTCTCAAAGGTCTTGATGGAATTATTTTTGTAGCCGACTCACAAGAGGAGCGGATGGACGAGAATATTCAATCTATGAAAAACTTAAAAACAAACCTTGAACAACAAGGCTATGACATTCGACAAATTCCGCTCATCATTCAGTACAATAAACGTGATCTTCCGAATATTTTGCCGGTGTCGCAATTGCGCGAAGCTTTGAATCACTATAACTCTCAAGAGTTTGAAGCCATCGCGCACAAAGGGGCTGGCGTTTTTGAATCGCTTAAAACGATTTCAAAATCGATCATCACCGTTTTAAAAGGTGCCGAAGCCTAGAACACAGAAAAATGAGTTTCGAGAGGCCTTATGTCAACGCAAACGTCTCTGATCAAAGATATCTTAGAACTTAAAAAATCTCGTAAAGCCGAGATCCTCGCGCATTTTTATGAAGACGGCGATATTCAAGATATTGCCGATCACGTGGGCGACAGTTTGTATCTCGCGCAACAAGGGCAAAAAAGCTCGGCCGACGTTATTTTATTAGCCGGCGTTGTGTTTATGGCCGAAAGCGTGAAAATACTTTCGCCCAATAAAACGGTTTTAGTTCCTGATCTCAATGCGGGCTGTAGCCTCGTCTCGGGCTCACCCTACAAAGAGTATTTGCGCTGGCGGCTCGCACACGCCAATCACATTGCGGTGACCTACGTGAACAGTAGTGCTGAACTGAAGGCGATTTCAGATGTCATTTGTACCTCAAGCAATGCCGAAAAAATTATTAATGCGATTCCGAAAGATCGCGGTATTTTGTTTGGGCCTGATAAAAACTTGGGTCGTTACCTCGCACGCAAATCAGGTCGAGACATGCTCTTTTGGGAAGGCTCGTGCGAAGTGCATGTTTTGTTTAATGCTCAACATTTGCATAATATGAAATTAGAACATCCCGATGCTGTAGTGATTGCGCATCCGGAGTGTGAAGACGGCGTGCTCGCGCAATGTGATGTGATCGGCTCAACGTCTCGCCTGCTCGCAGAAGTGCAAAAAAATCCGGCGAAAAAATTTATAGTTGCTACTGAAGACGGAATCTTTCATCAGATGCGCAAATCACGACCCGATGCCGTGCTTTTACAAGCGCCCATCGATGAGGCCTGCTCGTGCAATCAGTGCCCTTACATGAAACTCAACACGCTTGAGAAAATTCGCAACGCCCTCAGAGACCTTAAACCTCAAGTGAACGTTCCTCCACCTTTGGCAAAACTCGCCCAAGTGTCTTTGAATCAAATGATGGATGTCACTCAAGGCAAAAGTGTGACGTGGTCGTCACGATTTTTTGAGCCAAAATTTTAATGATGACGTCTGATTTACAAACTCAATTTCAAACGTATTTTAAAGACCCGAGTTTACTTTTACATTTAAACACGTCTTGGTCGTCTCAAAATGAGACATACCGTGCGGATTTACGAGCTGCCGTTTTACTTGATCTTCGTCAATTAGGAGATCACGAAACACTTGAGTCTGATATTTTGAATTTAGATTCGCCTCCAAAATCTTTAAGTTATAAAATTTCGATTTCTCATTGCCCCAGCCTCGGGGGTTTTGCGCTCTCAAAAAAATACGCTTCAATTGGTTGGGATATCGAAAACTCTTCACGTGTTTCGAAGGCTATTATCACTCGCATTGCGAAAGACGCCGAGCCACCGCCTTTTGGAGCGGCTTTATGGGTGGCGCAGGAATCGTCCTTTAAGGCGATGTCTCCATTAGTAGACTTGTCTCATTTTACTCAAATACGGATTGAAGATTGGGCTGCTGTCGCACAAAATGCTCATCGCTTTAGCGCAAAATATGTGACCAATTCGGAACAGTGCTTTGGCGAAGGGCTCGTGGTTTCGTCGCAGGATCTCGTATACGCGTTTACAGGTATCGCGATGCCATTTTCTTCTTAACTTTGGTCGGGCATAATCCGATTAGATGGTCATGAAAAGCGAACGCAGAATTTCTCCTAGAAAAGATATTAATTTTATACCAGTGAAAAATCTGGCGATCTTAGATCCCTTTACGATGATCAGCAAAAAAGCCGAAATTATAGATGCGTCTACAACTGGTTTTTTGCTTTATGTTCATCGGAAAAATTTAATGCCTCGCGGACTAAGAGCTAATTTAACTTTAAAATCTCTCGAAGGTGAGAGAGTTATGCTTAAAATAGAGAATATGGAGTTGGATCTCGACGGGTTTATTTCGCGCACGAAATTTATCGGAGATGGAATTTTTGAAATTGCGATAGATTTTTCGTCGGATGCGCCGGAATACTGGCGAGAGTGCCTAGTGGACCTATTACCTGGGTCTGACGAGGAGATTTAAAATGAAGAAGTTATTAGATATGATTCTAGAAAAAATCAGTGAAGTCTTAAAGCCGCGCATACTTGTGCCAGTCAAAATTCGTCGACCCCATTCAGCAAAATAAGTCTATCCCCTCTTGTACCTTGATCTTAAATATGCATCCTGCTACGAAATGGAATGGCGTCGCTCGATATGATTTTATCGCACATTCAACTCCCCGAATCCAAGCGCGATTTAACTTGGGAAAAAACCTTTCTTAAACTTTTTCCGAATGCGTTTGTGACGCCTGTTTCTGATACACCTGAAAATGGACCTGATAACTTTCCGTACCTGCTCGTCGATATTTTACCGGCGTCTGTAGAGCCTGCCACTAACATCATTGATTGGCTTTCAGCTAAAGGAATCGGGCTGGTTATTAACGCGCGAAAAAATTATCCTGATTATATTTTAACTTACGGAATGCTCTGGAATTATCGCGAGCGCCGCGAGTTTTTTACAGATAGCCCTATTCAAGCCAACAAAGTTTTTGCTGTTGAACCGACCGACAGTATCGTTGCGGGCGCGCCTCATCCCCAATATTTACCGGAATACGTGCGCGCAATTATAAAGCAATTTTTATTGGACCAAGCGGTTTTGCGCCCCCGAATTCTCGTCGTGGGTAACCCAAAAACAAACGCCTATAGCCAATACGATTTGTGTTTCTCAATAGAGTCTTTGGGCAATCCCCCAGAAAATGAATTCGAAGGCATACTAAAAGCCCTCTCCTGGTTTTTACCCGCCCACTATTCCGTAGCCCTCGTCAGCGAAAAATCCCTCCCCGGCTTCATCGACCTATAAGAAGGTGCCTACCACCTTTTGTGGATGCGGCGCATCCACAAAAGGTGGTAGGCACCTTCTTAAACTAGACATCGGTACGATGTGCCTGGCGTTAATAAAGGCCGATGCGGTGGGTATGAAAACAACGATTGTTTTAAGCCTGTTTGCAACATTGATGTTCAGTATTCTTATTGGGTGTTCGTCAAATAAAAACGAAGCCTTAGATCAAGGATTTGGGGTCGCTAAAATTCAAGATGTCGCGCCCACAATTGTTGATGAATTCGCCGAGAGTGATGAGCTCATCGATCATGTTTCTGAAACGTCAGAAAATACTTTAAATATTTTTAGCTCGTGGTTTCCGGACGGAACTCGAGGACGTGAAACGCCGCCTCAGTGTCGTCTTTCAAGAATTCGCGAAGAGCTTTCGCAAAGCCGCTCCGATGTCCACAGTTATTACGAAAAATTCAAGCTTGTTTTTGATGAGTGTGAGTCGCACTTAGCGCAAGGTTCAAAGATCGGTCTTTTAACAGATCTTAAATTGACGAAGATGCGCTACGAAATTAACAACAACCCCCTCGTGCACAATATCGAAATCGTATTTAAGAACGGCGAGAAAATTCGTGGTCTACTTGCTTTAAAACCTGACATGAAAAAACGACCGTTCATCATCGCTCGTTGTGGTGTGTTTTGCGATATTATGGACCGTTTGCCTCGTTATTTTATTATGCAATTGTTTGATGAAACTCCGTTTAACCTTTTGGTTTTACCTAGCACGACCGGTTCGCAATACATTGATGACAATGGTTCATTTGGAATTGGTGGATACCTTGAAGCGGCTCAACATTTAAAAATTGCCGAGTATTTAAGAAGTTCTGAGTCTGGATTGAACGATCGCATCAGTCAGATTCACGTGATCGGTGCAAGCCTAGGCGGAAACTCTGCATTTCTGACCTCTGTTTTATCGCAATATAACGTAACCACTTCAGGCGCGCCCGCTATCGCGAGCGTGTTTAGTTTGTGTCCAGTGGTCAACTTACAAGAAACTCTCGATGATGTTCTTCACAAAAAAATAATCGGTTACTTTATGGGGAACAGCGCTTGGACGGTAATTCAAAATCTGTACCGTCATCGTGGAGATCCTATACCTGAAAAAAAGCCCAGCGTTGAAGGTCTTCTGAACATTATTTCAATCGAAGCTCAAAAAAAATATTCTGATGTGTTTGGACTTTCCTACTTCGCATTTAAACCCTTTGAAAATATGACGTTTCAAAACGTCGACGAAGTCTGGAAGGTCAATCGCTTTACCGACTATGCACTTAATGTTTCTACGCCCACTTTTGCTTGGACATCGTATGATGACCCCATTGTTCCCACAAAAATCAATACATCCCGCCTAATTGATTTGACCCAGAATTCGACATCAACAAATGTGAAGAGCTATATCACACCTGGAGGTCGTCATTGTGCTGAACCGCTCGTCTACGGCTGGAGCACAGCTTCAGAAGTTTACAAAACATTCTTTTTGAATTTCGAACCTGACTTTAAAGCCACAGCGCAAATGGCATCAGAATCCCTTAATATGCAGATCGTTCCAGCGTCGCTGACACGACTAAACAAAAATGAATTTCATTTTTCGCAAACTTGGTCTCTAAAAAAGAATGCTATCGATTTTGATCTTAGTTTTCAAATTTGGTCACCAAATGACGAATACTCCTGTGAAGATTTTGGCCCCTACTACGCAGTTGATGCTTGCTTTCGAAATGTAAAAATCAAAGTTCCACTGTCGATATTCAAAATTGAATCTCACGTTTCTCCTCCGAACAGTGAGGCCGAAGCTCAAGCCCTCACGCGCTGGGCGAATACGAACGTATTCGTTTTTGGAGATGATGCGAAAGAGCTAAATCATACTCGCGCACAACCCGCCACAATAAACTGGACACATTATTGAGAGACTTGCATTTAAAAGGAAAGTTCCAGCCCCGTGTGGAGCTGGCACTTTTTAGAGAGAGGCCCCGGGGGGGGGCAAATCACTCTCATATAAAACATAGAAATTTCCGAGTGATTATATGTTGTATCAATCTGATACAACACTATTAAAAATATAAAATAGTCTAAACATAAGTCTGTATTTGGCCGATAAGCACGCATGTCTATCAAAAACGAAAAGCAATCCCGACGACAATTTCTAGTCGGTGCCGGTAAAACAGCTATACTTTTGCCATTTTTACCTTCACTTTTGCCTGATCAATCGTTGGCGCAAGCAACCGTTGCCCAAAAAAGAATTGCATTTTTTACGCTCGGCCACTGTATGCCGGCAAGTAAATTTCTTTCTCCAAACTTAGCTACAACCACTGTTGGTGTTGATGGCGCACGCGACGCAATTCTAAGCGGCTTAGGCCCAATTAGCCCAGCATTGAACCATGCAAATATTTTAAGCCTACAAAGCAGAGGCATGATTTCTGTTGTTCGGGGTCTCGACAACATTATTCACCAAAACGGTCATGGTTCACAAATCTTAAGTGGTTCTTCCGAAAGAGTCGACGAATACAACCCCTTACCCTTTCCTTCTATTGACACAATCATGGAAGCGTCGCCAACTCTCTATCCAGGAACCACTCCAACAACAGTTCGAAAAGTTATTCGCTGCGACAATGGCGACCTCTTATCATCATACAAAAAAGTAGGAAGCAACATTGTTCATGTTCCGGGCTATCCAGACCCAATCGCTATGTACAATGATCTTTTCTCGGCATTGACAGAACCTGGCGCTCCAACTCCAGCCCCTGATTCAACTATGACCATACGATCTACGATTTTGAATAATATTTTCAGTTCATTTCAAACAGTTCGCAATTCAAGAAAAATTTCTTCTGAAGATAAAACTCGCTTGGACGAGCACTTAGGACTACTTAATGAGTTACAAAAAAAATTCAATAGCAATATTGTCACAGTTCCAATTTTAAATACTTGCACTAAACCAACAAGACCGGTTTGGAATGGCAGCTACACTCAACTCAACCAAATTAATCTTCAACTGATGGCACTTGCTATGAAATGCGGCGTAAGCAAAGTTGGACTCGTTGATTTCGCTGGCCATGGTATGTATGGCATACCAGGACTCCCAACGAATTTCAGTCTTCACAATGGAATTTTTCATAACGTTGAAGGAGCAAACTATTCTTCCTCTCAGATCAATGATTTTTATGTTGTTTGGATGAAGTGGCACATTGATCAAATAGCTACGAATTTTTTAAACATACTCGATGTTGAAGAGCCTGGAACCAACCGAACCTATCTTGATAATATGATGAGTGTGGTTCTCTCTGAAGGTGGCGTTGATACAGAACCAGGAACCCATAGTAATTTGGACTATCAACCAATTATTTTTGGAACTATGGGTGGTTACCTAAAGGGCAATCGCTTCACAGTATTGCCAACTAAAACTGAAACAGTTTATGAGCGTGTCTATAAATATCGCCTACCATATAATTGCCTACTAATTACATTTCTTGAGGCAATGAAAATTCCTGTCTCAGAATATGCACAATACAACGGTGGTAGTGGCTATGGAATATATAGAGGTGGTCCCACTGGATCAATTGAGCTCACGAGTTATGTTAATTTTTTTGGAAGCCGTTTTACCAAACCTATCACCGAGATTTTATCCTGATGAAGAACTTGAAGTCAGTCATATGTTACACTATTCTTCTTCCGTTTTTCACAATAGCTTGTACAGACGGATTCAAACCTTTTAGTTCCAGTAAACTTAATAGCTCATCAAATTCAAATGTAGCATTACTGTTGGGTAAAGCCCTTTATGATTCAAAGTGCATGATTTGCCATGGACCTTTTGATAACTCATCAATTCGTAACAAAAAAGCAGATCGAATAAATTGGGCTCTTGCCAATGTCGTAAATATGGCTCCACTTAATTCTCAGCTGACAGCAGAACAAATTACGTCTTTAGAGCTAGCTCTTTCAACAGGCACTAATAGCTCAGGACGTGTCCAATTTGCATGTAATCCACAAAGTCTTCCTACTAACTCCATTCAAAGGCTTAGTAATCGTGAGTATAAAGCGGCAGTCACTGCCATATTAAATGATATAAATTCGTCTTTGATTTTAGATTCACAGTTACAGTCATATTTTCAACAACTGCCAACTGACATTATAGGTGGCAAAGAAAACACTCTTGTACTAAGCCCAAATCTTATATCTCTTCAAAATGACATTGCTTATCGAGCTGGATTTTTAATTGGCTCATCTTCTGCATACACTAATACTCTCCCGGGAACTAATGGTTGCCTTACCAATAATTCCGTCACCTCTACTTGTCTAAATAATTTTATCAACGAGCTTGGACGAAGAGCATTACGTCGCCCGGTGACTGCCTCAGAGCGAGCTAACTTAACTACACTATTTAACGATCCGGCGGGAACAACACTCGCGATAAAAGTGACAATGGTAGTTGCTGCGCTGCTCGATGCCCCTGATTTTAAATATCAAATCTATGATCAAGGCTCAGCAAAGACCACAAATCGTACAGACTTGAATGCCTTTGAGTACGCAAGTAAACTTTCGTTTTTTTTAACAGGAGCTCCTCCAGATGCGACGTTACGATCTGTTTCCGACAATGGCACCATACTCTCTGATCCAATTGTTGCAAATGCGCAAATAGATCGTCTACTGGCGACACCGGCTTCTCGTACTAATATTATACGGTTTTTTAGAGAATGGATGCAGTACGACCAGTTTGATTCATTCCAATATTCAACACCCTTCGTAAATGGTATTAGTTTAGAAAATTTAAAACAGGATATGACAAGTGAAATTGATGATTTTGTTGCCGACGTAACTTTAGGAAAAAAAACCTACAGTGATCTTATGCTCTCAACGCAAACAAAATTTAATTCGAATTCGCTGGCGACGATCTATGGTATTACCAATCCTGCAGGAGCAATAAGAAATCTTTCTTCCACTCAACGGGCCGGACTTTTGACTCGGGCTGCATTTTTAACAAAACGATCTGGCAATTTAACATCTCCAGTTCTAAGGGGTAAGTTTTTACTAACACAAATTCTTTGCGGCAGTATCGGTGCTCCACCTCCCGACGCCCCACCCTCTTTAGATCCTTTACCTACTGGATCTTACATAACCACTCGTGAACGCGTTTTCAGTAAAACAGAGCAGCCTGGCACATCATGTATCGCATGCCATAGTCGTATGAACAACTTAGGATATCCGTTTGAACACTATGATTCGCTTGGGAGATTTAGAACAGTCGAAGCCATGTATGATTCTAGCGGAAATGCTCTTAATATTACACTTCCGGTAAATTCAATTGCCACTTCAAACGAGCTTGAGTCTACTGCTATTACTTTTGACAATAGTATTTCGTTGGCTCAATCTCTTGCGAACAATGATAAAGCTCTCAGCTGTTTTTCACTAAAATGGCATGAGTTCCAAATTCGAAAAACGCCAACAGCAGAATATAATTGCGCAATGAACGAATCCCTCAATACGCTTTATGGCTCACCGACAACACAAGGTTCTATTTTTGAAATGATCAAAGCCTCAGTTTTATCGCCTTCATTTAAGGAATGGGGATATTGATCTTTCACGCCCACAAAAATTTAAATTATTATGAAACACATATCGTGTTGAGACTTCGCTCAAGTCTCAACTTAAGACTAAATCGTCAATTTTGTCTTAAGTGGTTTCTCTTCAAGCAAGACAAAGCTTTATCGTTTTAAACTGAGACAAAAACATTGTGAATGATTAAGATAAGTCGAGTTTATGTCGATAAGTCTCTTATGGGACGTA
>JAKFYE010000046.1 GCA_021731045.1 Bdellovibrionales bacterium
AAATAATTATTTGTTTTGTTTTAAAAAATACTTGACGAGTTTTTTTGTTTTTATTCGCTTGATTGCAAAGTTTAAATGGGTGTTTGTTTTTGTTTTGGTGGTTTTGCTTTTATCTTTTAATCTCTAGTGCGTAATAAAGTTATAGCTGCATTTTAAATTAATCCGTTACAAGTTTTATATTTGCTAAAAATGATATTTTAAAACCTATGTTATGGTTTCTTTCTGATTTTAAGGAGAAATTTTCATGACAGATTCTTTAGAAAAAAACATGCAACTTGAGATTCATCAAAGGGCTCTTGGGATTGTTGAGCGTTATAAACGGGTTGAAGCTGAGCTGCTAGATATTTTACAACAAGCAGATGAGTACCGGGTTTATTATCTTTTTGAATGTAAGAACCTTCATGAATACGCCATGAATATCTTAAAGCTTTCTGAAAGTGTTGCGTTTAACTTTATTACCGTTGCTCGTAAGGCTAAAGAGGTCCCAGAGCTTAAAGTCATTATTGAGTCCGGAGCGCTAAGTGTGTCAAAGGCTCGAAAGATTACTCCTGTGCTAACTTTTGATAATCAAAAAGAGTGGCTGCAGATGGCAGTTGAGCTGCCGCAGCGAAAACTTGAACACTATGTCGCTAAGGCTTGCCCTAAAGAAGCTGTCACTGAACGAATGAAGTTTGTAAGTGAGGATCGACTTAACTTGCAACTTGGTATTTCAGAATCATTAAGTCGCAAACTTAAACGAGCGCAAGATCTTGAATCGCAAAAAAAGCGAAAGTCTGTAAGCCTTGAAGAAACACTAGACGTGCTGCTGGATCTTTATCTTAAAGAACAAGATCCGGTACAAAAATCTGAAAGGCTAAAAAACCGAAAGAATCTATCTGTCGCACGACAGGTAACTATAAGAGATCAGGGACAGTGCACATTTACCTATAAAAATGGGGATCGCTGTCTTGATCAGAGATGGATTGATACTCATCACATTATTCCTAAAAACTTAGGAGGTTCAAATACGCTTGAGAATCTTGCCACCCTTTGCTCTGGGCATCATAAACTTATGCATGCTCATTAAAGCCAAAAATACCTTGGCAAGAATTCTCCTGTCGCACGACAGGTAAAAAGAACTAAAAGGTGCCTACCACCTTTTGTGGATGCAGCGAATTAACAAAAGGTGCCTTTGACAAGAACTCATCTATCGCACGACAGATAAATAGTCTTTCCAACACGGATCTTCAAATCTCAACCTCTCCATTTCTAACCCGTTGTCGCTAAAAACACGATGCAGCTGATCTAAAAAATATTTTACCTAAAAATCCAAATAGCGGCTGTTGGGGCTCTAACGCCCCCTTGAAGCCGCTACTCAAATTCCTGGCAAATATTTTTTCCCACCTAAAAGTTGGCCATAACGGAACGGGCTCAAGGGCCCATTTAAGGGCCACGCCCGTCCGCCAATCTTCCACTTAAAAATTCTCGACAACAAAAAAACGTTTCCTAGCCGCTAGAACTTCGCAAGCTAAAATTCTCCTGTCGCACGACAGATAAATAAATTTTCCAACACTGATCTCCAAATCTTAACCCAATCCACTCTCTAACCATTTGTAGCTAAAAATACGAATCCGCTGATCTAAAAAATATTTAACGATAAACATCGGCGGCGGCTGTTAGGGAACCAACGCCCCCTTGAAGCCGCTTTGCCAATTTCCTGGCAAATATTTTTTCTCGTTGAACTTAGACGTGGGGGCTGGCTCAAGGGGTCTATGTGGACCCACGCCACTCAGCCAGTGTTTTTCATAAAATAGTAAATATAAAATGGAAGAGGATTATTGCTGATATGTTGCATCTACAAAACATGCTTGATGTTTAGTGAGGTTAGTCTTCGTAATTTCGGTATTTCCATAGAAAACGAGCGATCATAAGTAACGTAAAACAAATAGAGCCCGCCAACCATTTGCCATAACCTTGATCAGGATACGCCGAATAGTTTGAGCCAAAATATAAAATCATCAGTTTTCCAAATAACATGGGAATTAAAAACGCGAGCAGAAAATGTTTCGGCATTGGTTTTTTATCTTTATTCATTTGAATACCATTTTTAACGTGAAATAAAATCGGACCAATGGCTTTTTTGGCTTGCGGTCATCAGCGCCAGACAGACAATCCCTTTTGTAGCTTCCTCTTGTTTTAAGATCTTGCACTCACGCGATAGATCAAAAATTTTATGAGAGACGGAATGATTAAAGAACAATTCTACTTCAACCGTCATACGCTCTAATAGTTGGCCCATCTCTTTTTTAAGATCATCAATTCCTTCATGTTTTAGTGCGCTCACAAAAACTCGAGGATACGTGTTAACCTTAAACTTCTTATCTGGAGTCGCGAGATCACTTTTATTAAATACGTGAATAATGGGTTTTTCATTCCAACCAAATTCAATTACGAGTTTATTAACCGCATCCATCTGCGTCTGCCACTCGGTACTTGATAGGTCGACAACGTGTAACAAAACATCGGCTTCGTCGGTTTCTTCAAGCGTGGCTTTGAACGCTTCAACAAGTTGGGTGGGAAGTTTACGAATAAAGCCCACAGTATCTGTAACGACTGCAGTCGGAAAATTAGGAAGAAAAACTTTTCGTGTTAAAGGATCGAGAGTAGCGAAGACTTGATCGGCTGCAAAAGTTTCAGAATTTGTTAGCTGGCTCATCAAAGTGCTTTTGCCAGCATTGGTGTAGCCAATTAAGGCAAAATTCGGAATATTATTTCGTCGACGAGAAGCGCGGTGTTGTGAGCGATGTTGACGGGTGAGTTCTAGCTCTCTGCGAATTTTTGCGATGCGATTGCGAATCACACGACGATCAAGTTCGATCGCTTTTTCTCCAAGACCTCGTGTTCCAATACCACCACCTTGGCGAGAGAGACTCCCGTGCCAAGCTCCGACCTGACGCGAATATTGATCAAGACTTTGAGCTAATTCAACTTGTAGTTTTCCTTCATGAGATTGCGCCCTACGCGCAAATATTTCTATGATTAGCTGGGTTCGATCAATAACCGGAACTTCTAGAATTTCTGAAAGGTTTCTCACCTGCGCGCCAGAGAGATGATGGTCCAATACAACAAAATTGGCGCTTGCATCCTTAACTAAATTTTTAATTTCTTCAATTTTACCGGAGCCAATTAATGTCGCAGGAGTCCATTGAGGCAGTCGTTGTACCACTGAGCCCACAACTTCAGCGCCAATAGACTCCACGAGTTGATCGAGTTCGCACAAGCTGACTTTAATTTCATAAATTTCTTCGGTTTTAAGGCCAACACCTACCGTTACAGCACGCGAGGCCTCAATAAATTCACTTAGGGTTTTTGTATGTATACGGTCCCTTATTTTACTTTGTCGCAGAGTCTGCTACCTCGTTTTGGCTTTCGTGCAGGTTTTACCCCTCGTTAGCGCGTTTCTTTAAACTCTTTAATTGCCTGTACTTGCAACGATGTCAACGCCACCGTATTGACTATATCATTAACTGAACACACGCGTTGCAAAACGTTAGCTGGTCGTCGAACGCCCATGAGAAAGGGACCGAGAACTTCCCCACCCGAAAGTTGTTGCACAAGTTTATATGCAATGTTGCCCGAATCTAGGTTCGGAAATACCAGAATGTTGGCGCCCTTTTTTAGTTCACTAAACGGAAATATTTCAGCCACAATATTAGGATTTACGGCGGTATCGGCTTGCATTTCGCCATCGACGATTAAGTTGGGGTAACGGTCGCGAACAAGTTCGGCTGCACGCTGCATTTTTTTAGGACTATCAAAGCGTCCAACAAAATTAGAGAAGCTCAGCATACCAATTCGAGGTTCGATATCAAAATATTGAACCACTTCGGCAGCGTGAATAGCGATCGACGCGATTTCTTCAGCGGTTGGATCAATATTTACGGTCGTGTCGCAGAAAAATAAAACTTTTTCTTTGAGGACCATGATGATCAAACCTGAGGAGACACCGCGACTCGATTTGCCGACAATTTGCAAGATCGGACGAACCGAATCTGCATAATTTTGCGTGGCGCCGGTCACAAGGCCATCGGCGTCTCCCATATGTACGGTCATTGCGCCAAAATAGTTGGGATCTGCGAGAAGACGTTCGGCTTCATTAATTGAAACGCCTTTACGTTTTCGCATTTCATAAAGACCTCGTACATACTTTTGAAAGTTCGGATGTTTTGAGGGTTGAATGATAGGCAATTCAGAGAGTCGATCTAAGTGTAGTTTTTTGATTTTTGTGCGCACAACTTCTTCATAACCGAGGAGAATAGGTTGGGCGATACCTTCTTCCATGATAATTTGCACGGCCTTAAGAACTTTTTCGCTTTGAGCTTCTGGAAATACCAACTTCGGAAGCTCGTCACGCGCACTCACATTTTTCTTCACGCGATTGATGGCCGCACGAATAAATCCTTTGGCCACCCCTTGATGAGATTCCAATTCATCATGATACATTTGGAAATCAGCAATCGGTTTTTGCGCCACGCCAGATTCCATGGCGGCTTTCGCCACGGCTGGCGCAACCCATAAAAGAACGCGTGGATCAAACGGCTTAGGAATCAAATATTCTGGTCCAAACGCAAATGTTTTACCACCGTAGGCGCGCGAAACAGACTCGGGAACTTCTTCACGGGCCAACTGCGCCAGCGCTTTGACGGCGGCTAATTTCATGTCTTCGTTGATCGTGGTGGCGCGAACATCTAGGGCTCCTCGAAAAATAAACGGAAAACCCAAAACATTGTTCACTTGATTTGGATAATCGCTCCGCCCTGTGGCTATTAAAACATCTGGTCGTGCAGCTTTGGCGTCGGCGGGTGTGATTTCTGGATTTGGATTTGCCATAGCAAACACAATAGGATTAGGTGCCATCACCGTAAGCATATCCTTCGTGACCGCTCCCGCTACGCTCAGGCCGACAAAGACGTCGGCGCCTTTCAAAGCGTCGGTGAGACTTCGACGATCCGTTTTGTTTGCGAACTCGGCTTTGTATTTATTCATGCCATCTTTACGACCTTCGTAAATGACACCTTTAGAGTCACACATCAAAATATTTTCGCGTTTCACGCCAAGATTGACGAAGAGTCGCGAGCACGCGACGGCTGAAGCTCCGGCACCATTGACGACAAGTTTGATTTCGCTGAGTTTGCGTTTCGTAACTTCACATGCATTGATAAGGGCGGCTCCCGAAACAATCGCGGTTCCGTGTTGGTCATCGTGAAAAACTGGAATGTTCATTAGTTTTTTTAGTGTTTCTTCGATTTCAAAACACTCGGGGGCTTTGATATCTTCTAGATTGATCCCGCCAAATGTGGGTTCAAGATTTTTTACGGTCGTGATAAACTCTTGCACATCTTTTGTTCGCACTTCGATATCGAAAACGTCGATATCCGCGAATTTTTTAAACAGAACGCCTTTTCCTTCCATCACCGGTTTGCCGGCCTCAGGACCAATGTCGCCTAATCCTAACACAGCCGTTCCGTTGGAAATCACGGCCACGAGGTTTCCCTTCATTGTGTAGTCGTAAACTTTTGAAACGTCTTTGGCGATGGCTAGACAAGGCGCTGCGACTCCAGGAGAGTAGGCAAGAGAAAGATCGCGCTCCGTATCGCTCGGTTTTGTTGGGATTGTTTCGAGTTTTCCTTTTCTACCGGAGGCGTGATATTCTAATGCGTCTTCGTCTAAACCCATGATGATCTCCCGTCATATTTTGCAGATTTAAATCTTAAGGGTTCTCCGGTCGCAGTCAAACCTCATCATCTAATTACGTAATGCGCGGTATTATGACACAGGCTTCATTGACAAATTTTCAATGATTAGAGGCAATTAGATATCACCAACTGAGGAGTCAGCTATGTCCAGTCCACGCGATGTTGTTTTGATCGAAGGCACACGAACGCCTTTTGCCAAAGCCGGTTCAAAATTTAATTCTATCCATGCAGGCGAGCTAGGTCGGGTGGCTCTCAAAGAGTTGATTGCGAAGACAAATTTGGATGTGGAGCAAGTAGACGAAGTTATTGTTGGAAATACCGGAAGTCCTTCCGATGCCGTCAATATTTCGCGCGTAATTGCCTTGAATTCAGGAATTCCTCAGCGCGTTTCGGCGCACACGGTACATCGTAATTGCGCTTCGGCACTGGAGAGCATCGCGGCTGGCTATGATAAAATTAAATCAGGCATTGCGGACGTGGTGATTGCGGGTGGGACAGAGAGCATGTCCAATATGCCGTTGATGTTCACAAAAGAATTTGCCGATACGTTTGCCAAATTTGCAGGCGCAAGATCCTTTGGTCAGAAGCTCGGCGTCCTCTCGCAATTGAAAATGAAATATCTAAAGCCGCGAATCGCGATTGTAGAAGGGCTCACAGATCCTTTTTGTGGTTTAAACATGGGACAAACCGCTGAAATCTTAGCCAAAGAATTTCATATCACTCGGCTAGAGCAAGATCAGTTTGCCTTGAAGAGTCACCAAAAAGCAGTCTTGGCTCAAAAAGAAGGACGCTTTAAAGATGAAATCGTCCCATTTTTTATTCCACCTAAATACAAAGATGTTGTAGCCGAAGATATCGGGCCACGTGAAAGCCAGAATATGGAGTCGCTCGGAAAACTTAAACCTTATTTTGACCGTAAGTTTGGAACGGTCACGGTGGGTAATGCGTGTCCCATCACCGATGGTGCCGCATTTACTCTGATGATGAGTCGAGAAAAAGCTGAGGCATTGGGATACAAACCCAAAATTGTAATCAAATCGTACGCATTTGCGGGTCTTGATCCTGAGAGAATGGGACTTGGACCAGCTTACGCGACGCCACTCGCTTTGAAACGTGCAGGGCTTGAACTTAAAGACATCGGATTGGTCGAACTTAACGAAGCGTTTGCCGCGCAAGTGATTGCGTGCGTGCGCGCTCTCGAGAGTGATCAATTTGCTAAAGAAAAACTTGGACTTTCAAAAGCGGTAGGATCCATTAGCCCCGACATTATCAATGTCAATGGAGGCGCGATTGCGCTCGGGCATCCGGTAGGCGCTACGGGAACACGTCTCGTGATAACCTTAATGAAAGAAATGCTCCGTCGCCCTAACGTAAAGTACGGACTCGCCACTCTCTGTATCGGTGGCGGTCAAGGCGGCGCGATGATTTTGGAAAAGGTGAACTAAAATGGAAGTCACAACCTCAACACAGTCCAAGGGAAGCAATAGCAATATGAAAGACAGCTTGAGAATCAAAAATCTTGGAGACATCTCTTTGATCGAGTGGGATATGCAAGGCGAAAAAGTAAATAAACTGTCCTCGCCGATGATGACCCGCTTAGAAGAAGTCATAACGGAGTTACGCCAAAGTAAAGCCAAGGCGGTCGTGATGATTTCACGTAAACCGAAAATTTTTATTGCAGGCGCAGACATCGAAGAAATTAAGGGGCTGACCAAAAAAGAAGAAGCCATTCAAATTGTTTCAATGGGCCAAAGAATTATTAATTTAATTGAAGATCTTTCGATTCCGGTGATTGTCGCCATTCATGGGGCCTGTATGGGCGGAGGTTGTGAGTTAGCATTGGCCGCAGATTATCGTATCGCGACTGACGACCCATCTACGCGAATTGGTCTTCCTGAAACAAAATTGGGAATTATTCCGGGCTTCGGTGGTTGCGTGCGCTTGCCACGCGTGATCGGTTTGCAAGCTGCACTTGATATTATTCTTGCCGGCAAAGCTGTCGACGGAAAAAAAGCGTTTAAGTTGGGGTTAGTCGATCAGGTAGTACCGGCAGCATTGCTTGAAGAACAGGCGATGAAAATGGCCAAAGATGTGATCGCAAGTGGAGGCAAAAAACGCCGCAAAAAATTTGAGCCTAAAGGGGCCATGAATATCATTCTCGAAAGCACATTGGGTCGGGCTGTGGTTCTTTCGAAAGCAAAAAAAATGACTTTGGCTATGACGCGCGGAAATTATCCTGCCCAAATGAAAGCTATCGAAGTGATCAGCCGTACGTACGGTGTGAGCAATCGTGGTAAAGCTCTCGAAATCGAAGCCAAAGGTTTTGGGGAAGTCGTTGTTACGGATGTGAGTAAAAATTTAATTCGGTTGTTCTATCTGACCGAAGGAATAAAAAAACAGACGGGAGTTGCGGACCCGAGCGTGAAGCCGCGTGAAATTAAATATGCGGCCGTTTTGGGTGCGGGCACGATGGGCGGCGGGATCGCGCAGCTTTTTGCCGATAAAGGTATCGATGTTCGTTTAAAGGATATCAATAACGAAGCCATCGCCAAAGGTTTTCAAGCCGCACGTTCGATTTGGGAAAAAGAACTGAAGAAAAAACGTTTTACACAGTACGAGTTTAATAAAAAAATGGATTTGATTTCGGGCTCAACGACCTACGACGGTTTTGGAAACTTAGACCTTGTGGTAGAGGCGATTGTCGAAGACATGGGTATCAAAAAGAAAGTTATTGCCGAGACCGCAACAAAACTTAAACCCAACGCGATCATTGCGACCAACACGAGTTCTCTGAGTGTTACCGAAATGGGCGAAGCGATGCCCAATAAAGCCAACTTTGTCGGTATGCACTTTTTTAATCCCGTACATAAAATGCCACTCGTCGAAGTGATTCGTGGTGAGCATACGAGTGATGAGGTGACCGCCACTATTTTTGACGTGAGTAAAAAAGCGGGTAAGTTTCCGGTAGTGGTAAAAGATGGGCCGGGTTTTTTGGTGAACAGGCTTTTACTTCCGTATTTAAATGAAGCGGTCTACTTGCTCGGCGAAGGGGTTTCGATCGAGACGATCGATAAATACTATCTTGATTTTGGTATGCCGATGGGGCCTATGCATTTGATTGACGAAATCGGAATCGACGTCGCCGTGAAGGTTGCTAAAATATTTCACAAAGCTTTTGGTGAGCGTGCAGAGCCGTCACCGTTAATGCTAAAACTTGTCGACACAAAACGACTTGGTAAGAAAAACGGAAAGGGTTTTTACCTCTATGATGAAAGGGGTAAAAAACTGAACGTGGATCAAAGTGTTTATAAAGAAATGGGATTACCTCAGCCCACCAACACTAAGATGACAAGAGAAGAGATCGTCAATCGCGGAATTTTTGCGATGATTAATGAAGCGGCACGTGCACTTCTTGAAGACAAAATCGTCAATAGTCCTGACGAAGTTGATCTGGCGATGATTATGGGCACCGGGTTTCCGCCGTTCCGTGGCGGATTGCTTCGTCATGCCGATAGTATTGGGACCGATGTGATTTGTGATGAGCTAGAAGTTTTTGCGACACGAATCGGGCCTCGCTTTAAACCCGCACCTCCACTTATGCAACTTGCGAAAAGCAAAAAAAGATTTTACTCGTACACATGAGTTTATCCAGCTTATCACCAGGTCAGGAAGTTTATTTAAAGGAGTTCGGTCGTTGCATCGAACTCCTGCGCTCACAAAAAAATACTTTTGAAATAATTTGTAAAAAAATTTTTGAAAGTTTGTGTGCCGACGGTGTGGTTCACGTTTTTGGATCTGGCCATTCACATTCATTTGCCGAAGAGATGTTTCATCGCGCCGGGGGACTCGTTCCGGTCAATGCACTTTTAGAAGAATATCTAATGCCTCATGCGGGACCTTCGCAAGTGGGGCCTTTGGAGAGACTTTCAGGAATTGGCGCCATTATTTTTAGTAAATACGATTTAAGAAAAGGTGAGGTTCTTCTGCTTGCGTCAAACTCGGGCATTAACGCTGCCACCGTTGAACTTGCAGAAAAGGCAAAGCAGACCGGGCTGATCACGGTGGGAATCACTTCGCTAACCCATTCCAAGGGAGTTCCGGCGCGCTCTGGCAAAAAACTTTATGAGGTTGTTGATCACTGCATTGACACGGGCACACCTGTGGGTGATGCGTGCGTACCGCTGAAAGGTTTGCCTGTAAATGTAGCACCTTTGTCAGGGGCGCTCACACTTTTAATCGGCGAATTAATAACGGTGCGAGTCGCAGAAATTTTTTCTGAAAACAATCTTCAGGCGCCTATTTATCAGAGTGCAAACACGCCTGGCGGGGACGAGCGTAACAAAGTGCTGGAAGCAAAGTATCGCGCACGCATACGTCATTTGCGCTAATCTGCGTTCTGACACGAACCCAATTTAAGAATCTGAAATACTCTAAGACTGTTTGTTAAGCAGTGGATACGATTCAGTGGATAATAAGCAGAAGTGATTTGCCTACAAAGATATAATTATCAGGCATGTTCTTTGAGTCGATCATTCTCATTTTATTTATAAAATTCTCTTGATAATTACTCATAAAATTTGAAGACTAACTGAGGACGCGAGCTGGACTTCGGTCTGGATTGCGAAAGTGTTTTTTGTTTCTGTCAGATTTTTTAAGTCACTGAACATAAAAAGCACGATTAACCGAACGCACTTTGAGGGGAGTCATGGCTGGGGTTATTTTGGGAAACGTTCAAAGTAAGTTTAAGAATTAAATTTAAAGTGATTAAAAACAACGCATAAGGAGCGAGGTATTCAAATGGAAATGTTAGGTTCGGTAGCAAAGGCCTTCAGTGAAGGTGGAAGTTGGATGTACGCAATTCTAGGTATGCAAATATTTACAATCGCGATCATCATCGAAAGAGTGGTGACGCTTTTTTTAAAACGACAAGCCAATCAAAAAGACTTGGCGCTCTCTTTTGAAAAAGACATTCGCCGTGGAGACATCGAAGCTGTTATTGAAAACTCACAAAAATTAGAAGCAAAAAATCCTGTCGCGCGTGCAATTGCTGCCGGTGCAAAGGCCGCTTTTAATCTTGGTGGTCAAAACGAAATTCAAGGAAAGATGGACGAAGTCTTGCTTGAAGAAAATTCGGTTATAGAAAAACGCACTGGTTTCTTGGCAATGTTAGGTAACGTGGCTACACTCACGGGACTCCTCGGAACAATTACGGGAATGATCCGCTCGTTTGCGGCGGTCAGTATGGCAAACCCTTCAGAAAAAGCCACTGCACTTTCAGCAGGGATTTCAGAAGCAATGAACTGTACGGCTTACGGTCTGATCGTGGCGATTCCAGCACTTGTGGCGTACGCGATTATTCAAAACCGCGCGACGATCTTAGAAGAAGATTTAAATCAAGGTGCTCTTAAGGTGTTTAACTGGTTGAGCTACTCTTACGAATCTGTTCCAGCTCGTCCAGCACGTAAAGAAACTCGCGGAGAGGCATCGCTTAGTAATTAATTTTTTTTAGAGGGGAATATATGGCTGGCGCATCAGTCTCAACAACAAAAGGCAGCAAAAAGAAGAGTCTTGATTTTGATATCAACCTCGTGCCTTTTATCGATCTCCTTTCGGTCTGCATATCGTTTCTTCTTATGACCGCGATTCGGTTTGAAATTGGTAGTATGGATGTCAAACAAGCGGTCGGCGGGCAATCTCAGGCTGAAACTAAGAAAGTTCCAGCGGTATGGGCGAAGATGCAAGATTCCGGTGTGATTGAACTTGAATTGCAAGATGCACCACCATCTGTTTCAAAACAACTTGGTCGAATAAAAATTGCCGCCAAAGAAGGCAAGGCTGACTTCGAAGTCCTAAAAACAAGCTTGAATACCTTGCGGGACGCGATGCCAGATCTTTCTACGGCGTTAGTGATGCCGACCGAAAATACAAAATATGAAGATGTGATTGATATTATGGATAACCTTAAGGCGGGCGGCCTCACGAGCCTTGGGGTTTCACCATTATAAAAGGGATTTAAAATGGTAACTAAAAGTGTTTTAACTGCAACGGCTCTTGAAAGTCCTTTACTTTCTGTGTCTCCGATTAATCCCAAAGGACATGGATCTTACGGAAGAGAAATTTCGGCGCCGCTTATGCTCACGTCTCTGGTTGATGCCTTTTCGATTCTCGTTATCTATCTTTTGATGCACTTTTCGGCCTCGGGCGAAATTTTGATGGTAAGCAAAGATACCGAACTTCCAAAAGCGGCCAATACCGCAGATTTAATTCGAGATACGATTATTAAAATTGAAGACGGTCGTTATTTTGTTGAAGAGCAAGAAGTGACCGCGGATGGACTTGTTGGCAAACTTTTGGAGCTACGTCAGACGTTTACGAAGGATCGACCGGGCGAAGAGTTTCCTGATAAAATTATTATTCAGGCCGATCGTCGCACTCCATATAAAATTTTAAATAGCATTGTACAGGCAGGGGCTCAGACAGGTTACAGCGAAATTAAATTTGCGGTGATTTCGAAGAGATAAAGTGCGGTTGAGATTCGATCAAGATGAAGTTGATCGGGGACATATTAAGGACGCAAGGGGATAAATGAAGACCAAAGTTCAAACTATAATAGTCGGGTTAGTCATAATATTCGCGTTCTGTACAGGCGGGCACTTGGCTCAGAGTGCTAGTATGGATGCAGAATCTCGAAATTTGCTTATTAGTAAATTTGAAAAAGTACTTTTAAATCTTTCTCCAAGTGATCCGGCCTATACGGGTGTTTGTTTAAGAGTCGCCGATTTATTATCAGAGCGAGCTCGCGCAGATGCTATGACGGAACTTGAAAAGGGATGTCTTGAGTGCAATGCCGGAGTGAAGGATCGCAAGGCGGCTCTAAAACTCTATGAAAGCGTGATCACTAAAGTTCCTGAAGAGTCTCAAGGTAAAATTATTTTTCAAATTGGGCATCTTAATGAAATGTTGGGCCAACCTCAAAAAGCAGAAGCGATTTATTTAAAGATTGTTAAGGACAATAAATCAAAATCTTTAGTAGCAGAATCGCGTGCCGCTTTAGGAGAGATGTATTTTAAACAACGACGATTTCCTCAGGCGCGTGAGCAATTCGAAAATGCGCGTAAAAATGAACTTGGTCAGCAGGGGCTAGCCGCATACCGAATCGCATGGTGTCTATTTAATGAAGGTAAAATTGCCGAAGGCGCGTCAGAGATCAAACGTATTTTAAAATCTCCGCAGTTGCTCACTCGCACGGGAACTTCGGGTGTGGTGTCCGTGGATAAACAATTTCAAGATGAAGTCTCACGAGATTACGCAACATTTCTGGGTCGAATGGGCCCGTCTGCTTCTGATATTAAAGATCTTTATGAATTAAGTCCTGAAAACTCTCGCCTCGAGCATGTCGAATTTTTAGCCACTGAGCTTGAACGCACAGGATCTAAAGACAAAGCCATTCAAGTTTGGCAGTTTGCCCAGGATCGTCAAACTCAACCGCGCAATCGTCTTGAAGGCAGCGTTCGTTTGTCTCAACTCTATATGGAGTCCAATAAGCACTCTGAGGCCACGCGCGAATACGAAAAGTCACTCGCGCTTTGGAATCAAGTTCAGTGCGACCAATCATGTGCAGAATTAAAATCGCGCATGAGAAAATTTGTAATCGACTGGAACCGCTTAACAAAAAAATCATTAACCGCCGAGGTTCTTCAGGCTTACGAAAATTATCTCTCTGTATTTAAAGACGATACCGAAATGATGTACTGGGGTGCTCAAGTTGCCTACGAACTCAAAAACTATCCAAAGGCATTAGAGCTCTACCAAAACTTTGTCGTGACGAGCTCTTCAAAGCTGGCCGTCGCTAAAGGAAAAGAAAAACAAGATCTTGAAACCAACATCGAAAACGCGCTTTTAAGCGAGATCGAAGTGGCTGAACTTTCGAAAGATCCTGAAGTTCAAGCAACCGTCTATGATCGGTATTTGAAATTTACTCCAAAAAGCAAAAAAAGAGTCGAAGTTCAGTATCAAAAAGCGCACTTAATTTACAAACAAGAGAAATTTGAGGATGCCGCTCATCAGCTTCGTGTGGTTGCGCTCCTTCCGACTAAAGATTCTGAAGCCGTTCGCGCACAAGCTGCAGATCTGGCCTTAGATGCCCTCGCGCTTTTGAAAGACGATGCTCGACTTGAAAGCTGGTCAAAAGAATTTGCAAATAAATTCCCATCAAAACGAGCGGAGTTTCTGGCGATTACACGAAAATCTGTTCTTAATCAGTCGGCCCAGTCCGGAAATCAAAATGCGGACTCCTCTTGGGCTGTTCTCGCACGTGCGGACTTAACAGGTGCTGATGATGCGGACAAAATTATCTATTTTAAAAATAAACTAATTTTAGCTGAAAAACTTGGAAAGTACGCTGAGGCCCGAAATGCGGCCGAAGCGCTTTTAAAAATTCCAACACTTAAAGTCGCAGACCATGAGTTTGCACTTGCTAAAAAGTCTTGGTTTGCCGAACTAGCTCTAGATTTTAATACGGCCTATACGTCGAATCAAAAAATGAAGCTTCCGGAGCTTAAGCCAGAAGAGCGCACTTTGCGTTTGGCCATGTTTGCTGAGTTGGCAGATCAAAACCCGCGCTCGTATTATGAAGATTACGTACGCACGACGTCTAATAAAGAAAATGCAAAATTGGTGGCCGCACGTCTGGTGCGCGAATCGAAAACTCCTTTGATCGAAATTTCCAAGTTTGAGAAAGTTTTAAAAGAAGATCCCATTCTGCTTACGGAGCTTTATCTTGAGACTTTCGCGAAAACAAAAGACGTAAAAATTATTCCAATGGTAACTAAAAATAAAAATTTGATCCAAACTCCTGCGGGTAAAGAGTTTATCCGCCTCAGTTTACTTTCAGAAATTCAGCCTTTGGGAGCTGAATTATCTAAGATGGCAATTGGAACAAAAACACAGCGTGAAATTTCAACCGGCATTAAGAAACGTGTCGCAGGAATTGAAAAATTAGAAGCGGTTCTAGGACGGACCTTAGAATCTGCCGATTGGATTGCTCAGGTGGTAGGGCTTTCGACGTTAAGTCGCGAGATCGAACGTTTTTACGGCGAAATTATCGCTTTGCCAGTTCCAGCAGGGCTCACGCCTGAAGAAGAAGGGCAATATTTGCAGCTGTTGTCTCAGCAGGCGAATCCTTACCAAGTTAAGGCGGCAGATATTAAAGCGAAGCTCAGTGAATTTTGGTCGGGCGGGCAAGTAAAAAAGGTGCTCGAGGATTATTCAAACTTAACCGCGGAGTTGAGAACGATTTATGCAGGACAACTGGCTTCGGTTCAAACTTTTGCGCCGGATTCAGAAAAATCTCGAATTGAATCGGCTTTAAAATCGGCTGAACCCGGCGCGAAGAACATGCCGACTATCGCCGAAGTCGAAGCCGCGCGAAATCTTGTGCGCAGCCATCCGATGAACACGGATCACTTATTAAAGCTTAGCAAATTAGAAAAGAAAATGGGACGCACAACAATGGCTTCTTATCTTGAGGCGCGTGCGCAAAAATCAAATAGTTCGTCGGAGGAAAAGTAAATGAGTAAAATCATCGCGTTTATCATTTTAAGTATGAGTAGCGTTGCGGCTTTTGCGGCTCCTGAAAGTAAGAAACTCGACACCAATGTGAGTTTTGACGACCTATTGATTCAAGGAAAGTATCAGTTTTCAGATGAGTCTGTAATTACAGTGGAGCAGGATAAAGTGCTCGATTCGTTACTAGGAGTTCGTAAAGATTTTAAAGATCGTATTTATCGTTCGGCTGCGAAACACTAACCATTGAGAGAGTGATTATGGAAAGAAAGTTAGAAAAGAAACTCGTCTTAGAAAACCAAAAAGGTTCTGTGGTTAGAACGTTTAACTGGCAGAGTGAGCAGGGTTTAGTGATTTACCGTAAAGATCTTAAAAGGGTAGAAGTGTGGGAAAACGAAACAGAAGCCCAGGCTCTTGAAATTCCTTACGAGACGCTTTCAACTCTTAACCGAAGAGATTTAGCCCACCAAACTTTAGATTTAGGATCGGCCGGTCACCTTCGACTATTAGATTTCGTTGAAAACGTTGAAAAAGACGACGCCCAAGAAAAAGAAAAGTCTCAAATGTTTTGGGGATTGCTGCTCGCCTTCGCACTTTTGATGTTAGGTACCGTCATTACGATGGTGCAATTGCGACCGACGGAGACATCTGAAGAAAAAAAAGAAGAAATGAAAATCCAAATCGTAAAGCTCATTCAAAAAGCAAAACAACCACCACAAGAAATTCCAAAACAAATGGTGGTGAACCAAGAGCAAGAAAAACCAATTAAGCCCAAAGATCTTTCTAAAAACGTAAAAAGATTGGGTGCACTTGCGGTTTTAGGAAGCCTCAATAACGGAAAGCAAAAAGCCGGACTTAATCTGGGTGCAGTCAATACGACGGCTGGTGCAGGGTTAGGTGGAAATGCCGGAAGCGGCGGAACGCAAACCAGTTTGTATGCGAAAGGAATAGTCGCAGCTCCGGTCGGAGTTGGTGGAAATATTCAAGGGGCTGGTGGTTACGGAACTAAAGGTAAGGGTGGCGGGCAAGCCGGTTACGGCTCTTTAAGTCTCGTGGGTTCAGCCGGAACTTCGACGATTCCGCTTGGCGAAGAGGCCATCGTAGAAGGTGGATTAGATCGTGATGTGATTGCGGCGATCGTGCAAAAAAATGCCGGACAAATTCGTTTTTGTTACGAGCAGGGTTTGCAAATGGAGCCAAGTCTAGCGGGCCGGGTTGTGGCAAGTTGGACTATTAATGGACAAGGCACGGTGAGTGAGACTTCGATTAAAAACACGACCATGCATTCAAAAACTGTAGAAGATTGCATTCAGCTAAGACTGCGTTCATGGAAGTTTCCGCTTCCAAAAGGTGGAGTTAACGTGAAAGTTTCATTTCCATTCGTGTTGAATCGTACGGGTTCAACAGGAACATAAGGGGAGATTATGTTTAGTAAAATAAGTCGCGCGCTTTTTATCGTTGTGTTGGCCGCTGGGTGCGGAAATTTTAATCAGGATCCTCTGAAGGATTATCCAGATAACATTCGTAACGGAGTTCCGCCTTCTGAAGTGCAAACAAAACCAGATCGCTCTCCGCTATGCAAAGAATGTTACCGTTTCGATGTAGACGATATTGTCGAGATGAGTGAGGGCCAACCCCTTTCGGTTGAAATCGGCGCGCGTGTGTTTGTACCGATTAAATCTTTGGATATTCAAATTGATAATCTGAGTGACTTTCCGGGAGCGAAATTTACTGAAATCGCGCCGGTTGCCCCAACGCCAATGGCAAAGAAATATAAATTCACATGGACCCCTCCGATTGGTTTTACAGGTGCGGACGTCATGAAAGTGAGCACTTTGAATTTAAAAATGAACGTCAATAGCCTACAGATGACAGGAGAAACTAAAGCTGTAAAAATTTTAGTGAATCGCACATCAAAAGTTCCGAGCATACTTCAGGCTAACTTTGATAAAACTTCCGTAAACGAAGCCGAGGTTTCCACACTTAAGCTTTTGGTTCAAGATCAAGACTCTACCGATTTTGATCCCCCACGCGTGCAATTTACTTCGACTCTATCAGCGAGCGATGCAAATGTCTTTTTGACGTTTAAATCGGTACTTCGCGATGCCAGTACAAATAACTGGATCATCACGTACGAATTTAATACGAAAGATAACGACGTAACCGATAGCCAAAGATATTTTGAGGCTAATTTAATGGTGCTTTCTCGTTACGGTACAAAATCGCAAACTCGAAACGTCAGCATTAACGTAACTAATAACTTGAAAGAGGCGTTATCCTCAATTGCGAACGGTGCTAACTATACGTTCACTAAAGGGGTAAGAAACGTTACGAGCTTTACAATTTTTGATCCCACAATGGATGGAGACGTTTCGGCGGTTTTACGACCGGTGACGACTTCGATACCAGGGGTGTACAATTTGACTTGTACGAAACCTGTTCCGATGAACAAATACTATTCCAACTGTGAGTTTGTTTGGGAAATTCCATTAAGCTCCGTTTTAGTGTCGCCATATACATTTAATATTGAAATCAGAAATTCAGGAATGAACGGATTCTCACTTGTGACAAAGACTTCGGTTTCGACGTTTAGAGTGAACGTTGTAACTCCCTCAACCCCAACCACGACTCTTGCATTAATTCCAGGAGGCAATAACTAATGAAAACATTAAATATACTTATCGGAACACTTTTGTTTTCGTCCTCAGCTTTTGCCGCCGGTGTCTTGCAAGATTTAGATTCGCTCGGTGGCAATGATGTCTTGTTAGAGCGCGCAGAGAAACTAAATCCGGAAAAAAATATTGAAGTCGTCCAAGATCGCGTCGTCAGTCGCAGAATGCGATCCGAGTTAGACATTGAATACGGCGGTGTTGTCGGAGGCGATGCCTACTTGAAGTCTGAAGGACTCTCATTGGGCTATAATCTTCACATCACACCTCGTTGGTCGGTTGGACTTCGCGGAACCTATTACATGAATCGCCTTTCAGATGAAGGAAAGTATTCTATCGATCGCGCTCAGCAAGTGGGTGACTCTTTGGGCAATGAAGCAAAAAGAGAATTCGACTCTCTAGGGTTAATTCCGATTATTGATTACCCAAAATACTCCGGTTACTTGTTAGGAAATTGGTACCCTTTTTACGGAAAGCTCAACTTACATGATTTGGGAATTATTCAGTATGATATCTACGCGCTCGGTGGCGTAGGGCAAATTGAATTAAAGTCAGGTCCGACAACTGCGTTCACTGCGGGTGGAGGCATTGGTTTTTGGTTGTCTCAACATCTGACTTCTCGTTTTGAAGTTCGTTATGAAACTTACGAAGCTAAACGTTTAGCAGGAAAAGAGCGAATGGACTTAACCGTTCTTGGCTTTAGCATGGGGTACTTCTTATGAAATTATTATCCGCGATATTATTTGCGGCGAGTTTAATTCTGACTCAAAATGCTCGTGCAGAAGACGAAGAAGATTTGATGTCGATTTTAGAAGCTCGGCCAGCAAAAACGGACACATCGACAAAAGTAAAACCGTCATCCGCGAGTGATATTGCCATGAATAAGTTAGTGGCCGCGCTAAAAGCCGAAATGGGTTCGCGTTCCCCAGAGCAAAATATATTTTTAAGTTTTTTAAAAGAGAGCGAATTAGAGAAGGCCTTGTACCAATGGGTTTCCGCATTTCGTGGTGATAGTTTTTCTAAAACACCAACCGGACAAGCCCTGTTCAGCTATTTACTTTTTAGAAACGGCATGACGGTGATGGCGGTTGAAAATTTATTTCAAATTCAAAACCCTGCGGCCATTTCACAAGCACTCGTTGCGGTTTGGAAAGACCATGTACCCTCAACACATAAAGTGTGGGATCTCGCTCAGATTAAATGGTCAGATAATTGGTCAAAAGTTTTTAGTACGGCTATTGAGGTTCGTGTTCGCAGTCGAAATGTGATGTCAGTCGAAAACCTAGACCCGCTTGTAGCCCTTCATAAAAAGACAACACCGGGGTCCGAAGAGCAGGCGTGGCTCGAATGGCAAATTGCGCTTGGTCAAGCTCTGAAAGGCGAAGTTTCTAAATCGGCAAAGAGTTTAAAACATCTTTTAGAAGCACCAAACAATAAAGTGTCTCCCGACCATATTAATATTACAGCCGCACGTTTGTTGTTTCAAAATGGATATTTGGATGCAGCCGTTCAGTACTACCAAAAAATTCCAAAGACTTCGGACTTTTGGTTAGAAGCTCAAGAAGAGTTAGGATGGACATACATTCGTAAAGGTGAACCACAAAATACTTTGGCTGTGACTCAGACAATTACTGCTAAGGTCTTTGAAACGCAGATTGGTCCCGAGGCTGTCTTTTTACATAGCTTAGCGCAATTGAAAATCTGTGATTACCCAGGCGTTGTGCAGACTTTAAATATGTTTAAAGATCGTTTTCGTCCAAAAGCGGCGAGTTTAGTTGAGTTGGCAAAAACAGGTCAAACTCCCGACTCTGAAAAATTAGTTGAAGTGATGAAATCGCAAAAACCAAAGCTAGAAGATTTGGGACATTCCGCGATGCTGCTTCCACGACTTTCTACGCGTGATGAAATTTTATTTGATTTAGTTCAAACGCAAAAAGCGTTAGAAGGAGAAGGCCGTTTAGCCGCAGCTCTTTACGCACGTTCGCTTTCTGGTGGTACCGCCCAAGTCGGTTTTCAAGCCGGCATTGAAGGGTTACGTAAAGTCGTTGAAAATCGCGCAAAATCAGCTCGCAGCGCTTCGTTTAATCGAGTCAAAGCTTTGGCCGAAGATGAGCTCAATGAGTTCCAACAAATTCTTCAAAAACTTCACATCGTTGAGGCAGAAGTGATTCAACAAATCACACAATCCGAAAAAGTGATCCAAGCCTCGCGTGGCCAAAATGATCTTAAAAAAGGGTCGACAGGCTCAAAAGCAAAAGATCAGCTCACGTTTCCTTACGGTGGTGAAACTTGGTTTGATGAATTGTCGAATTATCGGGTTTCGGTGGCGAAGGGTTGCCAAGCAGGAACGGTTAAAAAATAGTTTGATTAAGTATGAGGAGAAAATATGAAGAAAATATTTTTTGAAGCGATAAGTGTCGTCGTTTTATTAGGAACATTTTTAACGGCTTGTTCTCCTACCACTGAAAAAATGTTACCTGTTCCAGATTTTAGTAAACCCTCTGTTAAAGAAAGTATGGGCGAGTTAATGTCTCCGCCCGTAGATATTTTATTTGTGATCGATAACTCCGGCAGCATGGACTATCATCAAACAAATCTGTCTAGTAACATTAAGTTTTTTATTGATGGGTTGGCGACACAATTTATTGATTATAATATTGGGGTCGTCACTTCAGATGATGCGCGTTTACGGGGTGCAGTTAAAGTTGTTCGTAGCGATACCCCTAGGCTCGAAGACCATATAAGAGATAATTTAATGGCCGGGACATACGGGTCAGCTTACGAAGTTTTCTTGGATATTATAGAAAAAGCGCTTTCGCCTGCATTATTAGCAAATGAAAACAAAGATTTTTATCGACCAAAAGCTTTGCTTGCCACTGTGATCCTAACGGACGCGGAAGATCAAGGTACCATCCTTCCGAAGCAGATGTACGATAAACTGATCGCGATGAAGGGCGGAGACCCGAACCTACTCACCGCGTACAGCGTGGTGATCCCTCCAGGAGAAAATCGTTGTGCACGTGATGAATACAGCACTCCGGATCGCATTATTGAATACACAAAATTAGCGAATGGCTTGGTGTTGAATCTTTGCGATTCTGATTATGGAAAAAAATTGGTCAAAATCGTAGAAGACATTGGATACAAAACTGATTTGTATATTCAACTTTTAAAAGTCCCAGTCGTGGGCACAATTTCGGTGACTTTTGGCTCACAAAAAATTCCTAACGATTTAGATAAAGGTTGGACGTACAGCCCCTCGAGAAACGCAATTCTCTTAGGTCATAATCTCCAACTAAAAAAAGAACCTAAAGGCACCGGCATCGTAGTAAACTTCACTCCCGCCGACATCTAATCACAAAAGGTGCCTACCACCTTTTGTGGATGCAGCGCATATGCCGTGTAGCGAAGATGCATAATCATCAAACTTTTGAGTTTTTCTATCGGGTTTAAACTCAAAAATAGTTCGTTTTAAAGCTTTACGAATTTTTTCTTCTAAAGAATTTTCGAGACGTTCATTAATCCAACTTTTTTTATCCGCCAAATTAATTGGAACATATAGATCATGTCCGTGTGGTGGAGGTTGTATGAAGTTTTGCAGTTTTTGTTTTTGATTGGAAATGGTGGACCACGGATATTGCTCCGCAGTTTCAGCGATTCCAGCTCTAACAGGGTTAAGATAAATATATTTGAAACAATGAGCATAATAAACGGGGGACTGAATAAGATTCCACTTATATCTGCCACCATAAATATGATTTATTCGTTTGCTCCGGTCTCGCAACCCTTTAGACGTAATTGTCATAAACGAATGCATAAATTCACTGATGTTTTGTTCTGGAGTTGAAGCCAACATATGTACATGATTGGACATCAAGACAAATGCATGAATTTGAACGTTAAATGTCTTGATAGTTTTTATAAGTGTCTTTTCATAGCACTTATAACAGTCGGATAAGTCTAAATCATACCATTCTTTATTATTACTTCGAGCTCGTAAATGATATGGGTGTTGATCTGTTAGTATGAGAGGTTTTCTTGGCATAGAAATATTGAGTTATGCAAGTTAAGACCACAGACAGATTATTGATAATTGCGTTTCGATTATACAAATTCCGAACTTAAATATGTGGTTTCGGAATTAACATATTGCATCCACAAAAGGTGGTAGGCACCTTTTAGAAGCGGTAGCCTATGCCGGCACGAATGGCGATGGTACTCGCGGTGACTTGGGTTGAAGAGGGGAGCATCGTGTATTCTGCTTGTACGGGAATATAAATGTCTTCGCCTCCGGGAATATCAGCTCCACCGCCCAAGTAAATCGCGTAGCTCGTATCGATTGAAGTTTCGTCAAGAGCGTTGGTACTTTTAGAAGCTGGCATCCATAAGCCCATGCCTGCACCGATCCAAAATTTTGTTCCTGTGTCGATAAAGGCGTAGCGAAGCCAACCATCAAAAGTGATAAACGAAATGTCAGTTTGACAGGCCGTGGAGCCGTCACACACTGCTGAAGCAGCACTCGCCTGAACCGTGAAATTTTCTAAGCCAGCTAAAACTCGAAGTCCTAAATAACTTGTCAGGTTGTAATCGGCCATCCCTTTAATGCTAAAACCCGTGCCCGACATATTAAGGGTTTCCACCGCATTACCGGCCGCGTCGGTCAATTTCACCTGCATGCTATCGAGCCCGAGACCAAGAAGTGCGCCTATAGTGAACGGCAGAGATTTTCCGCTAGCACTTTCACTGCTACGATTGCTGCGCGATACTTTTTGTCGTTTAGACGACGATCCGCTCGCATTACCCTTAACGATGTTCATGCCCTTAGATACTTTTCCTTTTTTTACCACACCGAAAGCTTTTGTTCCTTTGACTCGATCAATCTCAATCAACGCTTTTTTTGCGCCTCCGGCATCGGTAGCGAAAACTTTGTCTCCGATGTTGAGCGAGTTTGGCGAATCAGTGGTGATTAAAACGCGACCTTTTTTTTCTCCTTGTATCGAGTCCGCATACGACTGAACAAAAGGGCCGAACATTAAAATCGCGAATACTAGGAAGGCTTTAAGTTTTGTATTTGTCATGGTGTTTCCTGTTCCTAGAATATTTCGTAACGACGCTCAAAACAAGAAAATCATAAGGAGTTTCAAATACATGGACAAAGGTCGCAAGACCTTTTGTGCTCAAGTTTTCTTAAGATGTCTCCGATTGAGATAAGTGACCCAGACGTCGAGGCACTTATGTCAAAATTGAAAATTAAAATAAGCTCTACGTTGGTTGGCTTACTGTTCTTACTTGGCTCATATCAAAACTGCGCCCTTCATCGATCAGATGGCCGTAAGCAGCTTGAAACTCTATTGTCACGCCAACAGAGTTCGGTGGTGCCTTCGAGTTGTCTTCCGTATTTATCGACTCAAGATACTGACATTATTTTTAGCGACACGACTGAAGCGGAACTTTCAAGTTCGACGGGCGTTCCGACTTGTAATATCAGCGCGAACAAAGATCTTTTTGGAGCTGAAGTGGCCATTTGTACTTTGATACAAGATCCAAAATTTCAACTCGTCGCTAGCGGTATTGCAGCGGCGAACACTTGGACAGTTTATAATAACAAAGCATACTATTATAAATCTCCAACTGAGTATGTCGAAAAAGTAATTACCGATTCGACGCCAGCTATTCCGGCAGGCCAAGAGCGTTTTTACGGCGTGGCCGTTCAAAACGGAACATACTTGAGCTACCATTTTATCGCTGCCGACGCAGAGATGGGTGTGGAATGTCGGTTTTCAGTAGATAAAGTTCAGTTTGATTCAGATATTGAATTACGTAAAGAGCTAGCAAAAAGAGGCTCCTCACTCATGCATAAACTCTATACGGTCTGCATCGACAATCGTAATTGTAGCTTTTAGTTTGAATTGTTAGAGACGCAAATACCTTGCATCAAAATTTTATTCGTCCAAGAAAAAAAACCATGACTAGTAGAATAGCGCACGTTGACTCCCAACACTTGTCCCTTAGGACATTGGCGAGCGAGATCGTTGTAAGCCGCATTTACATAACTCGTATCTTGAGTAATTCCTAAAACCACGAGCTGTTCTTTTTCGGTTTGAATCATCTTCCCATCTTCGAAGCGACTGTAAGGAGAAAAATCGCCGGCTTGATCCACGTGCACAGAATGCGTACATGCCGTCGTGAGCAAAAATAAAATTCCGAATGTGATCCGAAGTTTCATATTCAGGTTATCCTTTTTTTGCCACTAAAGCCGGTTCGCAATAACCAGTGACTTCAACTTGTTTTTTATAAACGATCCATAAAAAGTAATTTACTTCGACATCTTTCGTCAGCACTCCGGTCACTTTGCCGTTGGGGCATTGCGATTTTAAGTCGTCGGTCATTTCGTCTACGTAATCATTTGAAAAATTTAATCCGAGAATGACAATTTTACTAACGGTGACTTCGACCTTTTGATCACGCTTAATGGGAATTTGCGTTATCGATAAACTATTCACGTGCGCGCAGCTCACGCAAAAACTTGCTAAACAAAAAAATAAGACCGCTCTCATGATTTCTCCTTAAGCTTAGGCAACATGCAGTAACCTTTTATTTTTATGATTTCGCCCGAGATGACTGGGTATTTACGAGTTTCTCGAATGGACATCAATCCGGTTAAACGACCCGAAGGGCATTTTTCATAGATAATTTGCAAAATATCTCTGGCGTAATCATCCGTATAGACGGGGTTGCCGGTTCGCGGACCCATTTGAAACAAACCAATAATGGATGCAGCCTGATCGGCCGCTCTGCCTGCAGAGTTTTTTGCGAGCACTTTTGCAATTTTCCCGGCTTCTTGAATATTTACACCGGTTTCATTAATTTTAATTTCGAGTGGGCGCAAAACATAATCAGGATCGTCATCAATTTCGCCAACTTGAATATGGTGGAGACTTGCGCAACCTGAACACATAAGAACTAATAATAGCAACGACAGTGGCTTTGAGTTTATGGCCCACATAAAAAACGCTCCTACGTTAAGGCTAAAAAAAGAAGAATCTAATTATTAGATTCTTCTTTTTGACCTACGAGATATTGAATTAAAACTAAAACGGAATTTCTTCGTTCGCGTTAAAGCTTGGTTCCGGGCCGAAATCTTGATTCATCGAATTGTCATAACTCGAAGAGCTCGAAGCTGACGTCGAAGTCGAAGTTTCTGTGCCTGCGCCTAAGAATTGAACGGTATTTGCGACAACTTCAGTTGAATATTTCTTTTGTCCTTGGTTGTCTTCCCAAGAGCGTGTTTGTAAACGTCCTTCAACGTAAACTTGACGACCTTTAGAAAGATATTTTCCGCAAAGTTCAGCGAGTTTTCCCCAAACAACAATGCGATGCCATTCGGTGCGTTCTTGTTTCTGTCCGTTTTTATCCGTCCAGTTTTCACTCGTCGCGACGCTTAAGCGTGCCACTGCTTGTGCGTTTTGTGTGTGCTTGAGTTCAGGGTCTGCACCTAAACGACCTACGATAATAACCTTATTGATACCCGCCATAAATCCCCCTTGTCAGTTAACGTTGGAAATGAAGCTGTGTGCGTTCTGAAAACTTGCGAGCACAGACGATTTAAGTTCCAACGCCTCTTGTTTTTACTGTTTCCGTACAGAAATATCAGAAAATAGTAAGGTATCCGTCAACTAATTTAAATTTTATTGATACGGACCAATTCTAGGAGGGGCGATGACGCCTTGCCCTGAGATTCGAAACGCAAATGTCTTTTTTCCGGGCGGACTTGAGCGTTTAAATGACTCGATAAATCCTTCCAGCGTTGACCACAAAACGCCCATTTTCGTTTCAAAACTGGCGAGCACTTCGATTTCAATTGAAAAGTCATAAGTGCCTAGCATCATCTCATTTCGATATTCAAATTGCCCTTTGGCGGTTCCACTTAACTCATCGCCGGTTTTTCCGAGCGCCAATTTTTGAACTTTGACAGTTCCGTCTTTCGCATCTGCTTTAAGATCAATAATAGAAAAATTCATGCTTGGAAGCGGGAGGGGGCCTAACGGTGTATTAATGTTCATCGCGCCTATCTTGGCATCTTTAATGTTCGCAGAAATATCACCTGTGAGCTGTTGCCAATTATTGAGATCCATCGCAATGGAGTCGGTCTCCATTGAAAATTTTCCGGATAAATCCATGGGAAGTTTAAAGGCTTTTGTGACATCCGCTAAATCCATATTGCTAACGTCGCCGCTGATTTTAGGCTTCATACTGGCTTCAGGAGAAAGCCCGGGAATCGCGCCGCTCAGATGAGCTTTACCTTTGAATAATCCATCCGCGCTCATACTGAGCCCTGGTTTAAGAGTCAATAAGCTGAGAATAGCCGGGCGAACCGTAAGACTGTCGGCTTTTATCGATTGTAAAATTGGCGTGTCGATTGAAACGTTTTTAAATTCAAAACCTAAACTAGGAAACAAACTTGGATTTAAATCTGAAAATTGCAAATATACACCATTATGTGTGTACTGCGACACCTTAGACGTGACGAGATCTCCCAAATCGTTATACGGAAACAAATAAACAAGAAAAATAATAAAGAAGACAAAAAATAATCCAATTTTCTTTTTATGAAAACGTAAAACATTTTGGATGGCTTTGACAAAACGGCTCACTTGCCATCTCCCTCTATCTCGACTTCTACTTGCGGAACCGCGAAACTAATGAGTTGGTAGATGACGTCGTAGTAGTGATTGTCTTCGTTGTTGGCCTTCATGTCGACCGAGAGCAGTTTCGCGGTAAGATTCATTTTTTGAATGCGGTAACTTAAATCAACAAACTGTTCGAGATTGATTTTAGAAACAGTGATTTGCACACCGTTTTGTAAAACGGAGTCGGCGACGAGTGTACTGGAGCCATCGTTTGATAAAGAAATTTCGGCAACACCTTTAATTTGGTCGGCATTGAGTCCGATGGCACGTATTGAAGTTTCGACTTGTTTTTTTAAAGCCGAACTTGAGATACCATTCGCGACTGCGGGTGCTTGCGCGATATCGCGCTTTAATTGTAAGAGGCTGCGAATCAAAGCTTTTTTTGATTCAAAGCTCTCAATAAAAGTAGAAGATGAACCAATCCATGACCAAGGTGGTAAGACCAAAAATAAAACGATAATTGCAATACATGCAAGTACGACAAGTTTTTGAGCGCCAGAAGACATGTCGTCATACTTTTCTTTAATTTGAATATATATCGAACTCTCTTGAAGCTCGCCCCAACGAGTTTTTAAAATATCTAAGAGTTGGTCTTTTACCTCAGTCACGATCATTTGCGATTCACCTTTAAACTAAAGGCAAAGGCTAACTTGCCTTGCGAGGGTTTAATACTCGGACTCATATCACGAACTTTGCGATCCGTAGACTGTGAAGTCAGGGCATTGCGGACAAGTTCTACGTGAGATTGTTGACTGACCTCACCTTCAACTGTGAGATTTTCATTTTTCAAAAGTAATCTGCGAACATCCACGACAATTTGACTTTTTGCCGGCATTTTTTCTGAAAGTTGATTAATGACATCTAAAGCGGAGTTCAATGTTTGAAGTTCCGCGAGATCTTTCTTAGCTTCGAGTTCGTTCTTCTTGTCACGAATAAACTGTTTGAGCTTACTTTCGGTGGCCGTTTTACCCTTTAGGCTAAAACTATCTCTTGCGGTATCTTGAACTTTAACTCGTGACGCGGTTTCGAGGCGTTCGGCCAACATATCGCGCGTGAAAGAGTAAACATAAAAAACGGCGAGCGCCACGGCCGCATACTTTAGTGTCATGCCCCATTTTTCAGTAAATATTTTTAAAGATTGCGACTGCTTACTAAACTCAAGACGACGCAAATTAATGGCGGGGTTTCGGGGGCGTTTAAGACCTTCTATGGCAACGCAAATAACTAAAAGACTGCCATATTCAAGCGACGGCGAATCTTCGCTGATGGTTTTAGGAACACGCTCCATGTATTTAAACAAACTGCAAGGCAGTTCAAGTTGCTGAGAAAAATAAGAACCAATATTCATCAACCTACTTACGCCGCCAGTTAGATAAATTTGATTAAACTCAATATCAAACTGACTGCGAATTTCTAAGAGTGTGAGTTTGATATCTTCGATGAGCGGTTTGAGCCCACTTACGATCACATTTGAAAAGTCAATTTGATCTTGAGTTGCGCCATCAAGGGAGGCGAGCACAAAACCTTTTTCTTCAAGCCCCTTAAGCGCTTCATGATATGGAAGACTGTAGCCTCGACGTAAACCTTCAACGATTTCATGGCCGCCACGAGAAAACGTACGTGTAGTTAATAAAGTATTTCGATAAAACACGCTGAGGAGCGTGCGGCGATGACCCATGTTGATTACAACTTGGCAAGGAGGGATGGCTTCGATCGCCGGAAGGGTTTGTTCAGAAATTCCGGTGGTAATCCCCGCCATAGTGGCTTCTGAAACCATCTGACTTTCTTTTGCAACCTTAGGATTTGGAATATCTCGAGGAGCGAAAGACCAAGATTCAAAAAAATTCGCCATTGCGGGCGCATCGACCGTTACGATATCGGGATCAATTCCGGCATCGTAAAACAATTGTAATGTATTCTGAATATTTTTTTTAGGACACGCGAGGGCAAGCACTTCGGCTTTCGTTCCGTGATAACGCAAAATTTTTGCGTCAAAAATCGCGTCGTCCTGGTCAAACGGGATATCATCTTCGAGTTGCGACGTGAGGCTTCGCAAAATATTGTGACGTTCTTTAAAAGGAAAGATCAGCGGGCGCACCGCTAATTGTTCTTGCGGAAGACAAACCACATAGCGAATACCTGTTTGTCCGTAGTGAGCTGAAACTTTTCTTAAATGCGTGATGATTTCGATGCGCTGATCGGCACCGGGTTCGGGTGAAAGTAAAAACTCAGCGAAGTCTTGAAGTAAAAATCCTTGCGATGTCGAAATCACTTCGGCAATTTTTATACTGGAAGATCCAATGTCGATGCCGATACTTCTCATGCTGTGCTTATGATCCTTCCGTGGTCACAAGTTTTTTAATCTTCATGCCAGTAAATCACGGACGGTCGACCAATCGTGCGTTGTTGCAGCGTCGTGGTCGTCGTACTACTCGTTACTGGCGGTGGACTTCCCGTTGCGGCAGGTTCAAGCGTTGTCGTCGTGGAAGTCATGAGCTTTGAAAGCCTCTCTTTCACAGTATCAAAATCATAAACAATCGCAATAATTTCACGCATGGAGTTACCAAACTGGCCTATGCTTTTGATTCTGAAATTATACTCCGCATCAAAATAAAGTGGAATCTTTGATTCATTAAACTTATTCATATCGACGCCTTGGCCCGAGAGAAAATTATTGAAGTCGTCATTGTTTTTAAACGGCCCAATCTCAGGGTCATTACGACGTTTTAAAGCTTCATCCACAATATCGTTCGTCAGTTGAGGATCGATCGAGAGCAAAACTTTTTTATCTGCATAATTCACATTAATCCCTTTAAGTCCATACACGGTGACCTGCGGAGCGATGATCGCGAAAAGTTCATCGTTTAAACCTTTTACCATGTGTAACTCTTCGAGAGTTTTAAAGGGTTGGTTGGGCGGAATATATTTAGATTTTGCATCTGGATAATTAGAAGACTCATTGCCGCCATTGAGGCCAACATCATCTTCATCCACCCAATCTTGAATATTATTAATCAACTCGTTGATATCGAGACTGCGATGATCCATGGCCCAATCATCATCCGCGGCCAAACGATTTTCAAATAACTGCGAAAGTTGCTTACGGGTCGCAAGTCTTAGGGCCTCACTTGGCGACGCGAGATCATTAATATCGATTTTACCGCCTTCACTTTCGATTTGGGTCATATACTGCGCATCCATAAAGGACTCTTTGACGGTGTCTTGAATTTCTTCGCGACTGACACGAGATAAATCCTGTCCTGTCGTCGGAGGCCACATAAAAGGAAACTGCCAAATTAAATCTAACAACTGGGTTTGGCCTTGGAGTTGCTCTTTATACGACTGATAAACGGTATGATACAGTTGAATGCGGAGGAGACTTAACTCGACGCCAGATTTTGCCGCGTAATAGGCTTTGAGACGTTGGTAGTTGGCCGAGGCGACGCGATATTCCACCGCCGTGTCGTAGCTGACTTCGACCGCTAAAAAAATAATAAGCGTAACCGTAAAGAGCGCCATCAAGAGAGCGGCACCTTTATTGTTTTTTAAAACGCTTTTAGCGGGTCGTACTAAGCGCATTCGTCTCTTCTTTCTTTTTGTTATTGGGAAATCGCAATTCGGCCACGGTTAACATTTTTACCTTTTTGCCGTCTTCCTCGGTCTCAAGCGTAATTTCAACCGCGAGCGGAAATTGATCGCGAGTATTGTCGTCGGCGCCTTCACCTGTTTTCCAAGTTTGCACCCAGTCTTCTTCTTTATTCGTACCAAAATATCGTAATCCAAAAAATGTAACGTTTTCTAAAATAGCGGTTTCGATACCGCCGTCATCTAATTTTTCATCAATGATCGGAGACGTTTTACGAAACAAACATTGCATGGTTTTATCGGGTGTAAAAAAACTTTTACATCCTCTCAGAACGTAACTCACTTCCATTTGTTCGCTCTCTTGTGCATCTGGCATCACGCGTACACCACCCAAACTTGTAAACATTAGTCTTTGCGCTTCTCCCGTAAATTGGGTCAGCTTAGGAGGTGGCGGTCGAACTTCTTCTTGTGCGGCATTGGGATCTTGAGCGAGTTTCTCTTTTTTAATGGCGTCTTGAACTTCGCGATTGGGATCACGGTAATTAAAAGACAGGCTAATATCGCGTTCCATGACCGAGAGGGCGTTACGAATCGCTGAGGTTTGATCAATATTATGCTGAATTTTTAATTTCACAGCGGCTGATCGTTGAATGGTCTGGGCAGTAAGGGTGGCCATCACCGCAAGGATGATCAACACAATTAAAACTTCAATCAAAGTAAAACCATTTTTTAATTTCATGGTTCGACCTTCAAGGTGGTGGTCGTTTCAGCGCCTCCCGTAGCGCCGCCGGCTCCGGCAAAGCTCCCGGCCTCTTGGTTATTCACGAGGTAGGTGACGATCGAATACTTCACCTCTCTTTTAGCACTTTTCCAAATGATACTGACACGAAGTTCTTTAATAGATTTCGAAAAAAAATCGGTCATCTGTTTAACGACCGTTAAAAGCATTTCATTCGCACCGCCTTCTTTACTGATAAGCACTTGCGAAAGATCCGGAAATTCTAAATCTTGAGTTTCTGACTGCCAAGTGAAGTCTTCGTATCCTTGATCAAATCCACCGGCTTCATCCTTAGGAATTTCGTTAAAAGAGAGGCCTTTATATTTTATTTCTAATTCAGTGGTCTTTTTTTTAAGCAAGCTCACGATAGTGTTCACGCTTTGAGCTTTGCGAAATGAGAACAAACTGCCAGACCACGATTGTGAAAGCGCGATCATAGCTCCCGAAAGAATGAGCATGGCAATCATGACCTCAATCAAAGAAAAACCTGAAGAATTAAAAAAACGCGTTCTCATTCTGTCTTTAATTCCTTTAAGGGGCGATCTTCAGCAACTATGCGTGATTGTCCCGTGATCGGATTTACCACGATGGTCCAATTTAAATCTTTATTATCACTTAAGTGAATGGCCGCCTCTTGTGTCAAGCCTTCGGGCATAAAGTAGAGATAGCTTTTGCCAGCACTAAATGATTCCTCTTTTCCTGTGAACTCAATTTCTTTAATTATGATTCGAGACGGGAGTTTAATAGGACTGCGAAGCACGCTAGTATCCGCCGCAAAAAGTGGGGGTGGGGCATCTTTATCTTCTTCTTTTTTTAAATCTTCATTAAAAGCATTTTCTCCAAGCAGAACACCTTTAGGAGCAGATTCGACCCAAACAGAATATCCAGCATCTTCATCCATTTGAAAAACCATGCGGAATGTTTTGTTGTTCATTCGAGCCGCGTTGTGCAGTTCTTTGGTGAGAACAGAAATTTTTCGAACTGTGCTCTTAATTTGCGAATTGTTTTTACTAAACTGACTCAAACCCATAACGGCGATGCCGCCTAAAATAACGACCACGATCATGACTTCGATCAACGTAAAACCGAAATGGTTTTTTAAATAGGTCGTCTTGTTCCGATAAAAAATAGAATCCGGTCTAGAGATCGTCAGACGAGATGTCTTTATTTTTTCCCTCGCCACCTTCGACTCCATCAGCGCCAAGAGATTTCAGCGCGTAAGCACTCCGAGTTTTTTGTTCGTAGATAAACTCGTTATTCCACGGATCTCGAGGTACTTTTTTTAAGTAAGGATCTGGTCCCCAATTTGAGCAATCGCCTTTGGACTCCACGAGTGCGCCCAATCCTTGATCGCTATTAGGGTAAAAACCGCAATCGGCGTAAAACATATCAAGTGATTTGCCCACTTCTTTAATTTGAATGACGGCTTCTTTAGTTTGTGCATTTCCGAGTTGGCTCACAACCGTATTACCTAAAATGGCAATTAAACCACCGATGATAACAAGCACGATCATAATTTCGATCAGGGTCATACCGCGTGTGTTTATTGAGTTTTTAAATTTAAGCAGTTGCGCATTCACGAAGAGCCTCCTTACAACGATTCAATTCATAAATTTTACTCGTAAATAGTGAAATGTCGAATGAATTTCGAGCCAGATTTTTAAACAGCAATATTCGACATTTCGAAAATTGGAACCATGATGGCGAATACGATGACGCCGATGACCAAGCCCATAAATACAATCATAATAGGCTCTAGAAGACTTGTGAGACCTTGCACACTATTTTTAACTTGAAAATCATAGGCATCGGCAACCTGCGTCAACATATTTTCAAGATCGCCTGTTTTCTCACCAATATTAATCATATGAATCACGATGGGCGGAAACTGCTGTGATTTTTTTAACGGACCCGCAATGGATTCCCCTTCAGAAATATTATCACGCGCATTCGCGATGGCTTTTGCAAGAACCGAATTGTTCACGACGTTTTTTACGATATCCATCGCCATCAGCATCGGAACTCCGCCAGCAAGTAAGGTTGAGAGAGTGCGAGTAAAGCGACTAACAGCAATGAGCCTCGCAAGTTTGCCGATCAAAGGTAACCTTAAAAGAATGGAGTCCCATTGATCCGAACCTGAAGGCGTTTTTTTCCAGTTATAAAACAGAATGCCAATGACGACGATTGCTATGATAATCACATGCCAATAATTCACGAGCCAACCTGAAAAGCCGATAACCATTTCAGAATACCACGGCAATTTCTTATCCATTTGCTCAAAGATCGTGGACACTTTTGGAATCACATATACAAATAAAACCATGAGCATTCCGAGCGTAAACATCAGCATGAGAGCTGGATATGCGACGGCCGACTGAATTTTTTTTTGTAATTCGTTTTGAGATTCGGTGAACTCGGCAAGACGAAGCAAAATGACATCGAGGGTTCCCGAAGCTTCTCCGGCTTCGACCATCGAAATATAAATTTTATCAAAAATTTTAGGGTATTTGGACAACGCGCGATGAAACTGGCCACCTTCGTTCACCGCATTTTTGATATCCCCCATAGTATCTTTAAGTGTTTGATTTTCAACTTGATCTGCGACGGCCGCTAAGGCTTCCACTAGAGGAATATTGGATTTAATCAAAGTGGCAAGTTGCCGTGTCATCATTGCGAGATCATCTACGGAGACACGACCACTAACTTGAAGACCACCTTGAGCTTTTCTTTTTTCAACGGCTTTTTGTTTATTTTTAAGGTCGACAATAAAAATGCCGTCGCGTTTTAACTTCATTCGAGCGCCGCGAACATTGTCGGCATCTAATGAGCCGCGTATGTTTTTTCCGTCTTTGGTGAGACCTTTATACTCGAAAACAGGCATACGCTATTGTCGATCTTGGAGTCTTTGTTCGTCAATGAGAAGGTGCCTACCACCTTTTGTGGATGCGTAGCATCCACAAAAGGTGGTAGGCACCTTTCGAGCGCGAGATCAATCGTCGGTTTGAGAATTTGAAATCAGTTCTTCTACCGTCGTGATGCCAGCAAGAACTTTTCGAATACCGTCGTGACGGAGGGTGCGCATTCCGCGATCTGTCGCGTACTTTTTAATAGTACCACCATCTTTTCGTTGCATGATGAGTTGACGAATATCTTCGGTGACCAGCAATAATTCTGCAATATTGGTTCGGCCAATGTAGCCTTTTTGGTTGCATTGACCGCAACCGACTGCTCGGTAAATGACTCCATTGGGAACTTGATCTCGTCGCACTTCTAACGTCGCCAATTCGGAATCAGTCGGGGTGTGTTGTTCTTTACAATGCGGGCATAAAACGCGAATGAGTCGTTGTGCCATAACGCCTAAAAGGGACGAAGCAATTAAGAAAGGTTCACAACCCATATCAATCAAACGTGGGAACGCTCCGGCAGAATCATTTGTGTGAATTGTTGAAAGTACTAAGTGACCAGTAAGAGACGCATTGATCGCGATCTCGGCGGTTTCTAAATCACGAATCTCCCCAATCATTACGATATCAGGATCTTGACGAAGAATTGCGCGTAATCCGTTCGCGAAAGTCAGACCAATTTTAGAATTCGCCTGAATCTGTCCGATCCCATGAATGCGTTGTTCCACAGGATCTTCGACCGTAATAATATTTTTATCGATACTATTAATCTTCATTAGCGATGCATATAAAGTTGTCGATTTACCAGAACCCGTAGGGCCGGTAACCAATATAATTCCGTATGTTTTTTGGAGTAGCTCTCCAAGGGTACCCATGAGCTCCTGCGAAAAGCCGAGTTGCTCAAGTTCTAAAATGACGTTGGATCTATCTTGCAAACGCATCACGAGACGTTCACCAAAAGCCGTTGGCACCGAGCTTAAACGAATATCAATATCCTTGCCCGCAAGTTTTAAAGGAATGCGTCCATCTTGTGGCAAACGTTTTTCAGCGATGTTAAGGTTGCCCATTACTTTGATTCTAGATGTAATCGCATTTTGCAATTTTTTAGGTGGTTTAAAGATATCGTACAAAATACCGTCGATACGAAACCTTACGACCATATCACGCTCGTAAGGTTCGACGTGAATATCAGACGCCTTTTCTTTGACCGCGCGAAAGAGGAGGGTATTGACGAGTTTAATGACGGGTGCTTCATCGTCTCCCGCTTGCAAAAGATCCGTGATCGGTTCATCTAAATCGTAATCTTCGTCTTCAAGATCATCGAGCCCTTCTAAGGCCGCGGTGCTTTTTTCATAAACTTTATTGATCGCATCTTGCACACGACTGCTCGTTGTGACGAGGGCTTTCGTAGGTTTATTGAAAATCGCGCGCAAATCATCAAGCACTTTATAGTTAAGCGGGTTCGAAATTAAAATACGAACAACGCCGTTTTCTTCTTTGTACGGAAGAATCTCGTGATTTTTTGCGTAGTTGATCGGAATATTGCGTACAAGGTCGACAGTAATATCGTTGATCGGGATATCTTTTATAAAATCCACGTGCATGGCTTTACAAAGTGCCATCAAAAGCTCGTCGGCCGTCGTGAGATCACTCGCGCTGAGATGATCGCCGATTTTAACACCGGCGTCGTTTTCTGTTTGAAAAAGTGTGCTCAACTCACTCTGAGTGATGGACGTACTTTTTAGTAGAATATTCTCAACGTTTTCGTTAGCCATTACTCTGACTTCGCTCCATTGGTCGACATCGTGTCAAGCTTACTTGATTTACGATACATTTTATCAATTTGCTTTCCGTAAGGATCGCGTCCGCCGTAATTGTTTTTAACAAAGTCGAGGCGTTCATTTAATTTTTTGCCTAAAAGATTATTGTGCTCTTGCGGAGAACGAATAATTTTTGGTGTTAAGAACACCAAAAGATTTAACTTTCTCTTTTCAGTCGAGCTCCCTTTGAACAGCCATCCAATAATCGGAATGTCGCCTAGAATCGGAACTTTTTGTTCTTCCGACTGCTCGTCCTCTCGAATTAAGCCCCCGATAACTGCCGTTTCGCCATCATTAATAACGATATTTGTTTTAACCGAACGTTCACTGAGCACAACGGCGTTCTCGGCTAAGTTTTTAGCCGCGACAATCGTTTTTGAAAGTTGCTTAATCTGTTGATCTACTTTCAAGCGAACTGTGGAATTTTGTGGACTCACGTACGGCGTAATTCTTAATTTAATTGTCGCCTTTTCACGATCGATTCCAGTCGTAGAGGTCGAACCTGTCGTAGCCGATTTAGTCCCGATCGGCACGTTATCCCCAACTTCGATTTCGGCTTCTTCGTTGTTCAACGCCATAATCTGCGGTGTGGAAAGGATATTTACGTTCGTTTGCGTCTTTAAAAATTTAATAAAGCTGACAAAGCTTGTAATCGAAGTCGTACCGCCGCCGGGAACTGTGATATCAAAGACCTTGCCGGAACCAAAACCCAGCGTCGCGCCTTGGTCGCCAGAGACGTTGAGAATATCTTCGAGCTTTCCGCCGTTAAAACCCATTCGCCCGACACCTTTGGTGTTCGGATCAAATTGATAGTACGTCGCATTCCAAGAGTTTTTATTGGTCGCATTGAGCTCCATAATCAAACCCTCAACGTAAACTTGATCTTTCGGAATATCGACTTTTCCGAGCAAACTTAACACAACCTCATAGTCTTGGCGGCTAGCTGTGACGAGAAGGCTGTTCGTATCTTTATTGGACGTAATTTTAACATCGCCTCCAAATAACCCCGAAGATCCACTGGAGCTTGTCGATGGCGGGACACCTGATGGTGGAGCAAAATTGGGAATCTCGCCCATACCAGCCGGTTTTTTTACGTCTTTCGCGATTCCTTGCAAAGATTCGGCAATTTTTTCGGCGTCTCCATATTTTACGTAGTAAACATACACGCCTCCAGAATCTTCAGGGCGAATTTCGTAATCCAATTTTCTCACCAAATCGCGAATTTTTTTAATTCCAGCCTTGTTGCCCACAACAATAATGGCGTTCGTGCGATCATCAGGTAAAACCATAGAAAACGCGTTGTTTCCGGTACCTTGCTCGCCGGTACGATTAAATCGTGGAATACCTGCGGTAAAGCCTCGTCCTTGTCGCTTGCCCTCACCTTTATTAATGATCTGATCGATCAAATCCGCCATGTCTTTTGCTTTCGCATGTCGAATCGGAATCACTTCGAGTTGCTCCTCGAAGCCTTGAATATCTAACTGTGCAAGAATTTTCATTACGCGTTCAATGTTGGAGCCGTAATCAGAAATAATAAGTGAGTTTGTAGGTTCATAAGGATTAAGCTCGCCATCTTTAGAGGTTAAATTTCGCAATTGTTTATTCACTTCGCCGGCCGAAATATGCTTTAAGTGAATAATGCGAGTAATGATTTGATCCGTGTTTGGTGTATACGCACCCGTATAAATTTCGATGCTATCGCGAGAGGCGGTACGAGTTTGTCGGATTTTTAAAAACTTTCCGCTCGGTACAACCGTAAATCCGTTAATCGCAAGGGCCGAAAGAAACGCCTTATAAGCTTCGGCAACCGTGATAGGTGTCGGCGCAATAATTGTGATTTTGCCACGTACAGAAGGTTCCACGATAAAGTTCTTGCCGGTTAATTCTGAAATCGCTTTTACGATGTCAGAAATCTCGGCATTCGGATAATCGAAGCTGTCGATAATCTCTGGGTAATTCTCGTTTGTGATGTCTTCAGGCTGGGCTTGGCTAAAAGGAACACTGCGATTTCGTTTTTTAACAGCATCAAACGATGAGCTGCCGCCACCTGAACTGTCTGCTGGCGGAGGCAAATTCGCATCTCCGCTTTCTCCACCCTGAAATGTTGGGGGCGGCGGGGGAGGAGGTGCTTCAAACTCATCGTTATCTTCTAAAAAGTCATCGGGAACTTGTGCGAGAGCATTAAAGCCCACCACACAGCAGAAAATTAATATAAAAGCCGACGTCCATTTTTGCGACTTCATTGCTGACCATCCTTGGTTATTCGCACTGCTCAAAACTAATTAATATTATAATTCAAATTTTCTTTACTTCCATTTCGATCGACTTCGATCGAAATGCGATTGGAGTTTCTTAGTGACTGATAGAGCTCCATGGCTTTCGCCGGGCTATCCACCGGCTCGCCGTTAACTCCTTTAATCACGTCTCCAACTTTTATTCCTAATTTTTCATAAATACTTCCGGGCATAATATCCAAAATTTTAAAACCATCGATCTTGCCGTTTGGTAACGTGTTAGGCTCTGCACGAGCCTGCTGTAAAAGCTGTGGCAAATTACGAATATAATTATTCACTTCACTGCGCGGTAAAGAAAAGTCGGTCGGCCCAGCTTCACCAACCGGCGCCGTTTTTTCAGAACGCATGCCAAACGAAATTCCGCTGCCATCTTTGATTTCCACGTACTCGTTACGACCCGTTTGTGAGTTTCTAAAGATGGCGCGCTTACGGTCTACGCGTAAGAGAATTCCGTAACTTTCAATCTCATCGTTCACGACGTACGGTAAAATTTTAGGCGTACCTGCTTTGATTTCGATGGTGGCCATAGATTTTGCTGGGTTTTTGTGGACGATGGTTCCGATGAGAACCAACGGGAGGGACGTCGGAACGGCTGGTCCATCGAGGTTGTTATTGTCTTTGCCGTTCGGTTCTGAAAGCGGCGAAGGAATAATGCCATCAGAGTTAAAAATATTTCGGGTGGTGATGGCGTTGTATTGCGTTCGTAATTTTGACAAAAGTGGTGCGGGAGGGTTAGGGCGGGCCGGGGGTGCAGAGGTTGGCAGCATTTTGTCCCGCAC
>JAKFYE010000023.1 GCA_021731045.1 Bdellovibrionales bacterium
TTGATATTTTACAACAAGCAGATGAGTACCGGGTTTACTATCTTTTTGAATGTAAGAATCTTCATGAATACGCTATGAATATCTTAAAGCTTTCTGAAAGTGTTGCCTTTAACTTTATTACCGTTGCTCGTAAGGCTAAAGAAGTTCCGGAGCTTAAAGTTATTATTGAGTCGGGAGCGCTAAGTGTGTCAAAGGCTCGAAAGATTACTCCTGTGCTAACTTCAGAGAATCAAAAAGAATGGCTGCAGATGGCAGTTGAGCTGCCGCAGCGTAAACTTGAGCAATATGTCGCTAAGTTTTGCCCACAACAAGCTGTCCCTGAACGAATGAAGTTTGTAAGTGAGGATCGACTTAATCTGCAACTTGGTATTTCAGAATCATTAAGTCGCAAACTTAAACGAGCGCAAGATCTTGAATCGCAAAAAAAGCGAAAGTCTGTAAGCCTTGAAGAAACTCTTGAAGCGTTGCTGGATCTTTATCTTGATGAACAAGATCCAGTACAAAAATCTGAAAAGCTAAAAAACCGAAAGAACTTATCTGTCGCACGACAGGTAACTTTAAGAGATCGTGGACAGTGCACATTTACTTATAAAAACGGAGATCGCTGTAAAGACCAAAGATGGATTGATACACATCACGTTATTCCCAAAAGCTTAGGAGGTTCAAATACGATTGAGAATCTTGCCACCCTTTGCTCTGGACATCATAAGCTTATGCATGCTCATTAAAGCCAAAAATGCCTTGGCAAGAATTCGCCTGTCGCACGACAGGTAAAAAGAACTAAAAGGTGCCTACCACCTTTTGTGGATGCAACGAATTAACAAAAGGTATCTTGGCAAGAACTCACCTGTCGCACGACAGGCAAATAGTCTTTCCAACACGGATCTTCAAATCTCAACCTCTCCATTTCTAACCCTTTGTCGCTAAAAATACGAAGCAGCTGATCTAAAAAATATTTAACGATAAACATCAGCGGCGGCTGTTGGGGCTCTAATGCCCCCCTGAAGCCGCTTTGCCAATTCCTGGCAAATATTTTTTTCCGAAGCCTGAACTGAGGGGTAAAGCTGGCTCAAGGGGTCTTTGCGGACTCACGCCAGCTCACCTGTGTTTCTCGTGCATAGAGGAATGAACGTGCAAATGTATTTCAAGCTTAATGTTTTTGATCATTAACAATTACGTTCGCACTTTTAGGAATTATTGTGGGCGAGTGATTTGTCTAACCACAAAAGGTGCTAGGCACCTTTTGTTTTGGATTTTAGAAAGTCGACGACTTTGTCTTCTGTAATTTTATACATAAGACGAGAGCGGTTGTCGTTTTCCTTATAGAAACCTTTGAGCTTACTGAGCTCAATTCCGGTTTGCTTCGCGTATTCGGCCATTTTATTTTCAAGATCTTCATTCGTAGCTGCGAGATTTTCTTTATCTGCAATCGCATGAATTAAAAAACTCGATTGAATCATAAACGCTGCGGATTCATTCAAATCTTTATCCCATTTTTGAACATATTCTTGGAACTCACTTTCGCCCATGCCTTGTTGAGTGAGACGGCCGCGAACGTCGTTCAGTAATAACTGTTTTTGCTCTTCGAGCATAGATTTTGGCACTTCTACTGGATTGCGCTCAACTAAAGCTTTGAGAAGACGGTTTTTGTATTCTTCGGTGAGACGTTTTTCTTCAGACGCTTTATGGTCTTCAAGAATGCCTTCTCTGAGTTTCGTAACATCTTCAAAACCAACTTTTTGTGCAAACTCATTGTTGATTTCAGGCAAAGTCTTCTTTTTGAGGGCTTTTACTTTTGTTTTAAACGTAATGGCCGAACCGGCAAGGTCTTTTGCGTGGTAGTTCTCTGGGAAAGTTAAATCGAGGCTACGGTCTTGGCCCACTCGGGTTCCCACGAGGCCTTCTTCAAATCCAGGAATAAATGAACTGCTGCCAAGCTCAAGTTCAAAGTCATCACCTTTAGTATTTGGAACGGGTTGACCGTTGCGAAAACCTTCAAAATCGATAATCACGATGTCGCCATTGATTGCGGCGCGATCCTCTAAAACGTTTTCACGTTGAGAGTGATTTGCACGAATGTTTTCGATAACCTTATCAACATGATCGTCTGCAATTTTCAGTTCTTCTTTATCGACCGTTAAACCTGTGTACTGCTGAAGCTTAATTTCAGGTCGCACTTCAAATTGAGCAGTAAAGCTAAAGGGTTTGCCTTCATCTAGTGTAGAAATTTGAATATTTGGAAAGTTAACTGGGTTTAAAGAGTTTTGATCAAGAGCTTTAGAGTAAGAATCCTGTACCAATTGATTGGCAACATCACCCTTAACTCTATCGGCGTACATCGTTTTGATCTGGGCCATTGGGGCTTTGCCTTTTCGAAAGCCTTTGATCGTTACGTCGCGCTGGAGAGACTGATAAATTTTGTCAAAAGCGGCGGAGACCTCTTCTGGCGGAACTTCGATATTTAAACGTCTTTCTAATGGAGAAAGTTCTTCAACATTCACTTTCATGATTTTACCTCTTAAAATGGAAGGCATTTTGTAGGTTAAATACCTTTTAAAGGCAAGCAGTTAATGCAAGGCATTACCAATGGTGCTGAGCCTTTTTCATCGACATCAATTCAGCACTCATTGAAAATGAACTCCCATGAAGCTTCTCGATAAGAAAATCATAATTGTAACGGGCAAAGGTGGCGTCGGCAAATCGGCGGTCGCGGCCATGCTTGCGATTAAAACCGCCAGCATGAAAAAGCGGGTTTTGCTGGCTGAGTTAGGCGATGAAAGTTTTTACGCTTCATTTTTTAACCTTCCCGCAGTTTCAAGTGTAGCTCAGCGAGTAGAGCCTTATGGTTTTGACTTAGCACTTTGGGACCCTGAAAGTTGTCTTCGTGAATACGTTCTCCATTTTATAAAGCTCGATGCGATTTTTAAGCTTTTTTTTGAAAATAAAATTATGCGTTCGTTTATTAACGTGGCTCCCGCGCTTAAAGAGTTGGCGATCTTGGGAAAGCTCACGAGCGGTGAAAGAAAGGTTGGGCCAGAGTTTAATTATGATCTCGTGATTATGGATGGATACGCTACAGGACATATGCTGGCTCTTTTGCGTGCGCCCAAAGGGATGAGCGAGTCGATTCGTACAGGTCCAATGGGTATTCACAGTGCCGAAATTTTACGCGTATTGACGGATGAAAAATTAACAGGCTACGTGATTGTAACATTGCCCGACGAAATGCCGACGGTTGAAGCCCTTGAACTCAAGGCGACTCTCAAGAGTGAATTTAATATTGAACCTGAAGTTTTTGTGAATCGGGTTTTAGAGCCTCCATTAGATGAGACAGAACTTGCAGATCTCTCAATACATGTGAGTGTGACGACAGGATTAGGTTCATTTTTACGATACTTGAATGCTGTTCTCACGCGACAGAGTAAGAATGTTTTAAAACTTGTTGAGTCTGGCGCGCGTTTGACAAAATTAGGTTTGGTATACAAAGCCACTTCTGGTCGGCAAGTTGCAGAATCTATGGCAACGGAGATTTGATGGACAGTCAAATTGATGTGCTCATTCGTAAACACAAAATTCTAATCTGCGCGGGCAGTGGTGGCGTAGGTAAGACGACCATGGCGGCCTCCATCGGCGTTCGTGCGGCGCAATTGGGTTTACGAGTTTTAGTTTTAACAATTGATCCAGCGAAAAGACTTGCAACATCGCTTGGCCTTACAAATCTAGCGTCTGAAGAAATCCTTGTGCCTAACCAAAACTTCAAAGGCCAACTTTGGGCCGCCGTAGTAGATTCAAAAAAAATATTCGATGAGTTTGTGATGTCGCATATTCATGATCCGGAAGAGCGAGAGAAGGTTTTAAAAAATAGATTATACGATCAACTTTCTACGACATTAAATGGTTCACAGGAGTATACGGCTTTAGAAAAGCTTTACCAAGTTTCTCAAAATAAAAACTACGATTTGATTGTTTTAGACACACCTCCGTCTCAACATGCTGTTGATTTTTTAAGAGCGCCTCAAAAAATGTACTCACTTTTTCAAAACGCAATTGTAAAATGGTTTTTGCCACAAACAAAAGCTTCAGGTTTTCGAGGACTTTTAGATCGTAGTACGAAGATGGTTTTTCAAACTCTTGAAACTTTAACCGGCAGCGCCTTTTTAGAAGAATTACGTGAGTTTTTTTTCGTGATTAAGTCTTTACAAGCGGTTGTGCAAGAGCATAGCGCAGAAATTCATCGAATTTTAACAGGCGTTAATACCACCTTTATAGCTGTGACCAGCTTTGATGCGATTAAAATTAGTGAAGCTAAGATTTTTCAAAAAATGTTAATGTCAAACGGCTATAGTCTTTCGATGGTGATTATCAATCGCTCGTTTCCTGAATGGACTCAATCAGAGACTGAATATTTAGAAAAGGACACGGATTCTCGGGTGCAAAGACTTAAGTCCTATTATCAGGACCTCAAGTCTTACTATACCCAACATCAATGCGCCTTCGAAGACTTCTATAACGAATTTAAAAACGAATTTGAAGTGGTCAGAATTCCTGATTTCGATCAAGATATATATAGCTTACAAAGTATTGAAAAAATAGCGGAAGAATTAGTGACCCGCTCAGGAGCGAGTTCTTGAAACATTTGATCTTGTGCGCCCTTATTGGGCTATTAAATTTTGCATGTAGCAGTGGCGCTCGTAACGCTGAAAGTGCGGTTACGCCAGAACAAACGCAAGCAAGGCTGGGTATAGGTTTACAAGCACTTGAGAGTGGACATTATCAGGAAGCACATAATTTTTTTGAAGATTTTGTGCAGAAAAATCCGGTAACGCGTTTTACTTCGCAAGCCCTTTATTACGATGGTGTCGCACAAAATGAACTTGGTGCGTTCGAAGATGCTGCCAACAAATTGCAAACGGTCGTGCGGTTAAACGAAGACAAAGACCTCTATCTTGAAGCCGATGCTTTATATAATTTGGGTAAGTCTCATGAAGGTATGGGAAACGACGAAAAGGCACTTGCAACGCTATTAGATGCTGAACGACGTTCTAAATTTTTATCTCACCAAGTGGCAGATGTTGAAATTCCAGCACGGGTTGCGGGTATATATGCTCGACAAGGTCAGATGGAGTTGGCCGATCGGTATTATACCAAAGCCGAAAATGGCCTCGCGAAATTAAAAGGCAAAGGCTCTTTTGAAAAGCAAGATTGGATTCCAAAAGCACTTTACGGAATGGGTAAAATAACCCCACGTCAAATTTCAGAATCAGATTTTGAAAGCGGCTTGCGTTCCTTAAGACGCTCACAAAGTTATCTTTTGCGCGCAACGGAGTTTAATCATGCACTGTGGTCGCCGAAGGCAGAAGTCGAAATAGAAGAAATTTATAAAAATGCCTGGAGTGTTATAGAAGCTTATCCTCTTGCAGATTCTGAAGACAAATTAGCGGCTCTCAAAGAGCAACAGAATCGCATGATTGAGTTAGGTTTGATTTTAAGCGGCGTCTTGTCTCAGCTGAACCAAGAGTTTTTGCCAGATCAAGAGACCGTGAATCCCTCAGTCAAAAAGCTTAAAGCGTTCGTTGCGCAATTTGATAAAAAAATCGATGCGCTTATTGGAAGTCGGCCTATGAACGAAGGTTTAACTCCTGAAGCTGAAAAACTAGATGCCGTGGTTCGCGAAGGCAAAGTGGTGGACCCCAATGCCACGCTCGAAAAAAATAAATCATCAAAGAAGAAAGAAAAAGAATGAGCACTTGGGGGCGTCGTTTCATCAAAGGTGCAAATGCGCCTCTCGTGGGTTTTAAAAGTCTTTTTTCGGGACCTAAAATTTGGATGTTCGCGATTGTTCCTGCAGTCGTGAGTTCAGGCTTATTTATTTTAGGTTTGGCTTTTGGGATAGGTCATATTCCGATATGGGTAGCACTTTTTGCGCCCCAAGCAATTGGATTTTGGGGATCCGTTTTAAATTGGGCCATTTTAATTGCGAGTTATGTACTGTTTATCATCCTGACCCTCCTGACATCTTTTGTTTTATCTAAAATCATGGTGATACCATTCAACTCCATCATTGCAGAAAAAGTGTTGAAGCATCATGGCGTCCTTAAAATTGAGCCTTTTGATTTTGCAATTTGGCTCAAGCGCTCCACTCGTATTTTGATCCTGACGGTTATCCAAACACTCTTTTTTCTAATTTTAGGAAGCAGTCTTTTTGTTTTGTCTTTCTTGCCGGGCTTAAATCTTATTACGGCTTTTCTAGGTTTTCTTATCGTGGCGTTTGATTGCGCCGATTACGCGATGGAGATCGCGGACCTTAGTTTAAAAGCAAAGCTGAAGCTTTTACGTCGACGTTTGCCGGAGTTTAGTGGTTTTGCCATTGTGCTGGGGTTGACATTTATAGTTCCGTTCTTAAACTTCTTGCTGCTTCCAATTGCGGTTTCAGGCGCGAGTTGGCTTGTAAGCTCTTTTGATGAATTGTGGACAAAACAGAGGATTTCTTAATGTCAAATTTTCAATCTGCCGCGCAAGATGAAATTCATCTTAAAATCAGTCGCAATTTTAAAAAGGTAAATGAATGGTACGTAGAGAAACGTAAAGGCTATGCATACCCATTTTATACAAGCGTAGATGTGAGAGACTCAGGATTTAAAGTCGCTGTGGTAGATGCCAATATTTATCCCGCAGGGTTTAATAATATTTGCCCCACAGATCAAGAGGCCGCGGGATCTGCAGTTGAGAATTATTTGCGTACATATTACAGCAAGCCGATCGAAAAAATAGGCTTGTTATGCGAAGAGCACACCAGCAATTTAAATTATTGGGACAACGTTTTAGCACTTAAGGCAATCATTGAACAAACAGGCCGGCAGGTGCAACTCACCATTCCGAAGCATTTAGACAAAGCTGTCGAAATTAAAACTGCTTCAGGAAAAGTGGCGCATGTGTTGCCATTTATTAAGAAAGACGGAATCGCTTTTATTGGAAGTGACTTTGTCCCCGATATTATCATCAGTAACAATGATTTTTCAGATGCGAATGAAAGCTGGGCTCAAGGACTTTCAATTCCGATCAATCCGCCCCGCGAACTCGGTTGGTACCAACGCCGTAAGAGTACGCACTTTGAACACTACAACGCGCTCGCAGGTGAAATCGCAAATGTAATCGATTTAGACCCGTGGAAGTTGCAAGTGAATACGCAGGTTTTATTTGATTGTGACCTTGGATATCCCGAAAACCGGGAGCGAGCTGCGCAGAAGGCCCAACTCATGTTGGAGCAAATGAAAGAAGAATACCGCGTACGCAAGATTGCGGACGAGCCGGTTTTGTTTATTAAAAATAATTCGGGCACTTATGGGCTCGCGGTTGCGATGGTGAAAAGCGGAGACGAAATTTTAAATTGGAACAGTAAGGCACGCACAAAAATGAAAGCCGCGAAAGGTGGTAATGGTGTGACTGAGCTTTTATTTCAAGAAGGAATTCCTTCGGCTTTAAAAGTAGATGGTCTTACCTGCGAACCTGCAATTTATTTATTGGGTTGTGATTTGGCCGGAGGATTTTTACGTGCGCATGGAGAACGTGGACCGACCGAAAGTTTAAATAGTCCCGGTGCGGTTTATAAACGTCTTTGCGTGACGGATCTTAAAATTGATGTCGAGGACAATCCGATGGAAAATGTTTACGGAATGGCGGCACGCTTAAGTTCACTCGCGATTGGGCGTGAAGCCCGAGCTATGGGCGTCGTTTACACAGATTACAGCCAAGATGGTACTTGCCCTAAGACAGGACGACACCTCTAATCCTTCGAGTAAAGATTTCTGAGCTTTCGAATATCTCTTCTTTTCCCAAACGCTTTCGGCCGCGGGTCGTCTTCGGATTTCGTTACTCTTCGAAAGCGTTTAAGAAAAACATTTCGGTCATGAACGTAACGCAACCCGGATACGCTCCGCACGACGTGGATTGGGAAAAGAAGAGATATTCGAAAGCTCAGAAATCTTTGTTTCAACGTTTAATTTTTAATGGAGTCTCAAACATTAATGAGGTGAACATATTCTTAATTGCTTTTCCTGTGGGCTGTCTCCTGAGGAGTTAGGAAGACTGGCTTTATATTTATTTTTTTGCGGAGAAAGCGAGAGCGTAGAATTTTATTTGTTTGATCATGGCGACGAGACCGTTTGATCGGGCTTGAGATAGATTGGCATTTAAGCCGAGTTCTTGAATAAAATCTGGTGATTGGGCGAGAATTTCTTGTGGGCTTAATCCGGAATAGACTCGCAAAAGAAGAGCGATCAGTCCTTTTACAATCGAAGCATCGCTATCGGCAGTAAAAAAAACTTTTCCATTTTCAAAGCGCGCGTGCAACCAAACCTGTGACTGACATCCACGAACTTTATTATCATCTGTTTTTAAATTCTCTGGCATCACGGGCAATTCTTTTCCAAGCCCAATAAGACGACGGTATTTACTCTCCCAATCGGGAAGAGCATTAAACTCCAATACAATTTCCTGCGCCTGACTCATAAACCTTCTCGCTAAAACAAAATTCATAACACATCCAAAAAAATCAAGACACCACTAATTAAAATTGAGCCCGCCCTTAAAACTCCAGCATTAACGTAAGAGTACTACCTTTAGAATAGTAACGAAATCCGAAGACGATCTGCGGCCGAAAGCGTTTGGGAAAAGAAGAGATATTCAAAAGCTCAAAGCTCTTTAGCGCAAGGATGAGAGGAAAGGCTCGATGAAGGTCTAGAATTATTTATGAAAGTCGGATGAGAGACCGAAGCGGAATCTGAGGGAGTCTTATGTCGTTGAAACATATGTATCGTGAATTCTTTAAAGGCTTTGCAGTGGGCATACTTTTAGTGTGCGTCTTGTTTGGGCTTTATCGAGGAGCTCAACATGTGGCGAACGAAGATAATCGAACTCCTGCCGCGATTGATAAGGCTCGTATATTTGATGTGAGTTATCTTGAAGGTGGCGCACTTAGATCAGCTTCAGCAAAACAACTTTTACATGCCGAAGTCCTTGTGAGCCAAAATGAAATCGGAGTGGCGCTCGGACATTTTGTTGCTAAATCTCCTAGCGGAGACCGTCGTTTACTTTGTGATATATATGATCAAGTGGAACTTTCGTTTGAAGCTGATGGCATGGCCATCAATGGAGAACGCCCGCGTTTGATTGCGACGGGTCCATGTACGGCAAGTGAAAATTTGAATAAAATGAATCCTATTCATATTCCGTTTCGAGATATCTTAAGCCAAAAACCGGGTGATGGTGAATACACTTTTGGTTCAACTCCGGATCATTTTTTTAAAGCTATGAATATAGGGAGCCAATGGCCAGATCAGTGGATACTTTTAGAAGTGAAATTAATTAATAAATCCAATCCCGCTACTTTTATGCAGCTTGATCGCAAAGAAGTTTACAGCTTTTCTTCAAAGCCCGTTGTTCTCAATTGGATAAAATAGCCTAATGCAGGTTAGGCTTTCCAGTTTTCTGCCAAATTAATAAATGTACGAATCATCACACCTGACGCGCCTTTTTTAGGAACGTAACTGTAACGGCTACCGATATTCCAAGCGGTGGCTGCAATATCAAAGTGCGCCCAAGGAATGCCTTCTCCGACAAATTCGGCAAGGTACGCGGCGCCTTTTGCGCTGCCGGCCCCTTTGGTATATGCAATATTTGAAAGATCCGCGTACGTACCTTTCATATCATCCATGTGTTCTTTGACTAACGGCATTTGCCAAACAGATTCATCAGTTGCTTGCGCGGCGGCTTCGACGGCTTTTTTCATTTTGTTACTTGTCGTAAAATAGCCAGTATGCATATCCCCAAGTGCAATTTGCATTGCACCCGTTAGAGTCGCGGCGTCGACGATAAAAGCAGGATTGTGTTCGGAGGCAATAACAAGAGCGTCAGAAAGAATCAAGCGTCCTTCAGCATCGGTATTGTTGACCTCAGTTGTTTTTCCGTTACGTGCGGTCGTGACATCGCCAGGTTTGTTTGCCCAACCATTTTGCATATTTTCGGTGGCCGGAACAAATGCGATTGCGTGCACTTTAGATTTTAACTTTGCGAGCGCAACCATCGTCGCGATAACTCCGGCGCCTCCGCACATGTCGTATTTCATTTCTTCCATACCTGCACTTGGCTTAATGCTCACGCCCCCAGAGTCAAAAGTTAGTCCTTTACCTACAAAGCAAACGGGTTTGCCTTTTGCCCCTGTGCCTTTGTACTCCATAATGATAAACTTGCAGGGCTCATTGCTGCCTTTAGCGACACCCACAAAATTTCCCATTTTTTCTTTTTCGCACCGAGCTTGATCCCATACCGTGACTTTTAAGCTCGTGCCTTTGGCGGCTTTAACTGTTTCTGACGCTAAAATTGCCGGGGTCATGAGGTTGCCGGGCATGTCTCCCAAATAGCGAGCAAAGTTGATGGCCTCTGCGATGGTTTGAGCACGCATGACGGCTTTATCGGCTACAGATTGTTCGGTTTTGTTTTTACAAACAATAGTAATATTAGTGCCTTCAGGGTTTTTGTCTTCAGATTTGTTTTTGCTTTTGAGTTCATCGAACTTGTAACTACCCAGGACAGAGCCTTCGGTAAAGGACATAACACCCAAAGCTTTATCGCGATTAAAGGCGGTGAGGTTTTCAAAATTTGTACTGACGGATTTTGTTTTTAAATTTAGGTCTCTCGAGAGAGTTCCGGCCGCACGACGAACCGTTTCCCCTGTAACGGCGCTGGCGTTTCCAAGTCCACAGAGGACAATATTTCTAAATCCCTCTAGATTTGCGGCACGCATAACAAACGTTTCGCTGGCCTCGGACTTAAAATCGTCTCCGTAAAGTGACTTCACTTTGTCTGCGATCGCCTTGGGAAGTCCTTTTAAAAGGACGTCTTTCTTGTTTTTGTTTGTTTTGTAGGCAGTAAAAAATAAACCAGTTTCGCCAGAGAGTTTTGTAGAAGTTCCGACCGTGACTTTTGTGCTCATAGATTTGCTCCTCAGATGTGTCGACGAAGGTAGGGCAGAACTGCGCGGGGTGCAAACTCAAAATCGGACGCAGGATTTCATTTTAATAGACTCACGTCGTAGGCAAAAAATTCCTCTGCGTTGCGCCTTAAAGCCTTAGATTTAAAGAACTAAAAAACGTAGGAATTTCAATGGTCTAGATCAAATCGATGGACCGCTCAATTGCTTTTTATATTTTCATGACGATGTTATTCTGATTACGGTTTTCTGTGTGGAGGAGTTTTCTATGCCATTAGTTCCAATCGTCGTTGAGCAAACATCACGTGGTGAAAGAAGTTACGATATTTATTCCCGTCTTTTAAAAGACCGGATTATTTTTATTGGATCTGCAATCAACGATGAAGTTGCAAACATTGTCATTGCTCAAATGCTGTTTCTAGAAATGGAAAATCCTGAAAAGGATATTCAACTTTATATTAATTCTCCGGGTGGAAGTGTGAGTGCGGGACTCGGAATTTATGATATTATGCAATTTGTAAAATGCGATGTGACGACAATTTGTACCGGCTTAGCGGCCAGCATGGGATCGCTTTTATTAATGGCCGGAACAAAGGGAAAGCGTTTTGCGCTTCCACACGCACGAATTATGATTCACCAACCTTTGCTCCACGGCGGTGGCTTGCAAGGTCAAGTGACAGATATCGAAATTCATGCCAGAGAACTCGTTGAAACAAAAAAAATGCTGACAGAAATTTACGTTAGACACACAGATCATAAATACGAATTTTTGCAACAAACAATGGAGCGAGATTATTTCTTAGATCCAAAAAAGTCTGTGGAGTTTGGCCTTATAGATAAAGTGATCGATTCAAGAAAGTTGATTAAGGAGAAAGTCTAATGAGCAAAAAAGAAACCACTTACGGGACTCTCACCTGTAGTTTTTGCGGTAAGACTCAAAAAGATGTAAAAAAACTCATTGCGGGTCCTGGCGTTTATATTTGCGATGAATGTATTGATTTGTGTAATGACATTATTTCGGAAGAACGAGACCGTGAAACGTCTCTTGAAACTGGCGACGTAAAAGTTCCTAAGCCGGTCGACATTAAAGAGTTCCTTGATGACTATGTTATTGGTCAATTAACCGCCAAAAAATCCCTAGCTGTTGCGGTACATAATCATTACAAGCGCATTTATTCTCCTCGAAAAAAAGATGATATCGAACTTCAGAAGAGCAATATTCTTTTAATCGGGCCTACGGGTTCAGGTAAAACTTTGCTCGCCCAAACGATTGCGCGTCTTTTAAAAGTTCCGTTTGCGATGGCAGATGCGACCACTCTAACCGAAGCCGGTTACGTTGGCGAAGATGTAGAGAACGTCGTGCTTAATCTTTTACAATCAGCAGATTACGACATTGAGAAAGCACAAAAAGGTGTGATTTACATCGATGAGATTGATAAAATTTCTCGCAAATCTGAGAACCCTTCAATTACGCGGGATGTAAGTGGTGAAGGCGTACAACAAGCACTATTAAAAATTCTTGAAGGTACTGTCGCTAACTTGCCACCGAAGGGTGGGCGAAAGCATCCTCAACAAGAGTTTATCCAAGTGGATACGAGTAATATTTTGTTTATTGTTGGTGGGGCATTTGTGGGACTCGATAAAATTATTGAAAACCGCTTAACCAACAGATCGATGGGTATCACGGCTGATATTAAGACAGACAAAGAGCGTGAAACCGGTGAAAACATTCTTCAAAAAGTTCAACCTGACGATTTAATTAAATTTGGATTGATTCCTGAGTTTATTGGACGTCTTCCGGTTTCTTCGGTGCTAGACCCATTGACGGAAGAGGCGTTGATTGACATTTTAAGTAAGCCCAAAAACGCAATTACTAAGCAATATAAGAAATTATTTGGCTTCGAAGGTGTAGATTTAAAATTCGATGACGAGGCTTTAAAGGCAATCGCACAAGAAGCAATGGTTCGCAAAACAGGTGCCCGAGGATTACGCAGTGTTATGGAACGAGCCATGCTGAATATTATGTACGAAATTCCTTCCAAGCCGAACGTAAAGGAATGTATCATATCTAAAGGGGTCATCACTGAGGGTAAGGAACCTAAGGTGACTTACAGGACCGATGAAGAGATTCGAGCCGCTGAAAAGATGAAGCAGGACAAAGCCGAAAGCGCTTAATTCATCAGCTCTCGAAGTCGGATCTGCAAGGGGCTCTCGTAGTCGGTTAACGTCTATTGAAAGGGGAGTTCATGGATTCGAGTTCAGATAACAAACCAGAAAAAAAATCTAAAAGTACGAGCGAGGCAGATGCAACGAATTTGCCCCTTTTACCTCTAAGAGATCTCATCGTCTTTCCTCATATGATGATGCCCCTCTTTGTGGGCCGCGAAAAAAGCATTAACGCTTTAGAAGAAGCCATGAATTCGCGAACGGACATTGTGCTAGCCGCTCAAAAAGATGCAAAAACAAATAATCCGGAGCCCGGAGATATTTACCAGGTCGGAACTCGCGGAACGATTATTCAACTTCTCAGATTACCAGATGGAACAGTTAAGGTTTTGGTAGAAGGTAAATCTCGTGTGCGTATTCATGACTTTACCCAAACGGATAAGTTTTATCGTGTGCGCATATCCGAATTAAAAGAAGACGGTTTTGGTCAAACCGAAGTTTCTGCCCTTATGCGTTCGGTAAAAACAACTTTTGAAACTTACGTAAAGCTAAATAAGCGCATTCCCCCAGAGATTTTAATGCGTGTTTCAACAATCGAAGATCCGGGAGAATTAGCAGATATTATCGTGGCACAGTTAAATTTGAAACTTGAAGACAAACAAAAGATTTTGGAGTTATCAAATCCTGCCGAACGTCTCGAAAAACTTTTAGGTCTCATGACGGGTGAGATTGAAATTTTAGAAGTAGAAAAGAAAATACGTACGCGCGTGAAAAAGCAAATGGAGCGTTCGCAAAAAGAATATTATTTGAACGAACAAATGCAGGCGATTCAAAAAGAGCTTGGCGAGAAAGATGATTATCAAGCTGAAATTGCGGATCTTGAAGAGCAGCTCAAGAAAAAGCGCATGAGTAAAGAAGCGACCGAAAAGGTAAAAAAAGAAATTAAAAAACTTAAGATGATGTCTCCGATGAGTGCTGAAGCTACGGTTGTGCGAAACTACATCGACTGGATTTTGTGCCTTCCTTGGGCCAACTATTCCGAAGTTAAACACGATGTCGCTCACGCAGAGGAAATTTTAGAAAAAGACCATTATGGTTTAGAAAAAGTAAAAGAAAGAATTTTGGAACACTTGGCAGTTCAAAGTATGACCGCAGGGTTACGCGGGCCGATTTTGTGTCTTGTGGGACCTCCGGGGGTTGGTAAAACTTCTTTGGGACGTTCGATCGCAAAAGCGTTGAACCGAAGTTTCGCGCGAATTTCTTTAGGCGGTGTTCGTGATGAAGCCGAGATTCGTGGGCACAGAAGAACGTATGTTGGAGCAATGCCAGGTAAAATTATTCAGGCATTGAAAAAAACAGAAACCGGAAACCCACTTTTCTTACTCGATGAGATCGACAAGATGAGTACAGATTTTCGTGGAGACCCGTCGTCTGCGCTTCTTGAAGTTTTGGATCCAGAGCAAAATGCCACATTTGCAGATCATTACTTAGAAGTTGAATATGATTTGTCTCAAATCATGTTTGTAACGACGGCAAACTCTCTGCATACGATTCCACGGCCATTACTTGATCGTATGGAAGTGATTTCGCTTGAAGGGTACACCGAAAAAGAAAAATTCCATATTGCGAAGAGATACTTAGTTCCTAAGCAAATTGAAATTCACGGATTGAAAGATCGTAAAGTAACAATTAACGATGCGGCCCTCATGCAACTCATTCGAGGATATACGCGTGAAGCGGGTGTGAGAAGTCTTGAGCGGCAAGTGGCAACTGTGTGTCGTAAAGTGGCTCGAGAAATTCAAAAACGAGAAGAAATGTCTAAGGGCACTAAGAAAAAATCAGCTGAAAAGACGAAGGTATTTCTCGTCACACCAAAAACTTTAGCGCAATTAATCGGACCTGCAAAATTGAAGTGGGGCCGTATTGAAAACGACAATGAAATCGGCATGACCAATGGTATGGCATGGACCGAAGTGGGCGGAGATCTCTTGCCAATCGAAGTTGCGGTTGTTCCTGGGCGCGGTAAATTTACTGTTACTGGTCAACTCGGTGATGTGATGAGAGAGTCGTGTTCGGCAGCGATGAGTTATGTGCGCTCACGTGGACCTCTTTTTGGATTTGAAAAAGAGTTTTTTGCTAACCACGATGTGCATATTCATGCCCCTGAAGGCGCCATTCCAAAAGATGGACCTTCAGCTGGGATCGCTCTTGCCACAAGTATCGTTTCAGCTTTTACAAGAATCCCTGTTAAACGAACGGTGGCGATGACTGGCGAGATTACGCTTCGTGGGCGTGTGCTTCCGATTGGGGGACTGAAAGAAAAAGTTCTAGCGGCTCACCGTGCCGGAATTAAAACAATCATCTGTCCTAAAGAAAACGAGAAAGATCTAAAGGATATTCCAAAAGAAGTGATGAAGGAATTGAAGATCATTCTTGTGGATCATGTCGATCAGGTGCTGATCAATGCGCTCGATATTAAAAAGGCGCAGGACGTCTTTAAGCAAAAAGGCGAAAGGGCTCACGGCATCCAAGCAAAATACCTGGGGCAAACACAGCCGCAAACACATTAATATTGCCTTATATCCTTAATAGAATTCAATGGTTAAGCCTCCTTTTAGGAGGCTTTTTTACTTGATTATCAAAAAAGCTAGATTTGGCGACAGTTGGTGGCGCCTAACATCAATTTTAAAAAATAAAACGAGCAGTTGACGCCCTCTTTAGATTTTGTAAGAAATAGGGCTCTAAATTTCAGAATTTTTAAGTCAGGGAGCTAAGACTTCGTTATGTCCAGGGAAGCACCTACGGAATCAAGAGAATTAGTAACAGAGAGACCTGCAGCCGACGACTCTTTATTAGAAATCGCAAAACTGCATTATGCGAACTGTGACTTTGAAATCGCGATTGAAAAATCACGTAAAGCTGCGGAATATTTTTTTGCAAAGAAGGATATTTCTAATTATTTAAAAGCCCAAAATTTACTTTTGCGTATGCATGCCGAGCGAGATGATCAAGATGAGATCACCGCTTTAAAAGAAAAACTTCAAGACCTTGTTCTAAAAGAAGGTTTCGAGTTGAATTCACGGACGTACTACACGCTCGGAATTTGTGCTTTTACCAAAGGGCAGCTGGAATTAGCACTCGAGTACTTTCAAAAATCCCTCGCGATCGCTTTGGCCGCAGATAACAAAGAAGATATGTGCTTTGCCATTAACGGTGTCGCTATTATTTATATGCGCATGGGTCGCTACCAAGACGCCTTAAAAGAAATTTACAATTTGCAGGTGTTCTTCCAAATTTTAGATTTACCAGAACTTAAGATGTCGACTCAGTTGTTAAACGGAATGATCTTACGTCGGCTCGGGCGAACCGAAGAAGCCCTCCAGGTCTATGGCGACTGCTATGAGTTATTAAAGAAAAATAAAAACCTATTCATGTATATACAACTTTTGTTTACATCAGGAATGGCGTATAAAGATCTTGGCAATTTGGATATGGCTCGTTTTTATCTCCAACTTGCAAAAAAGACGGTTGATCCAAGAAGTCTTAAAAGAACAGCCGCTGATATCGATAAAGTGTTGAGCGAGTTGGGTGTTACAACTCAAAGTGATTTCGATTTGGTTTTCAATGCGACATCGAACTCATTGGTTGAACGTAAAAAAGGTCGCGTTGATTTTAAAAATCAGTTTATTTTATTGGATTTGTTACATTTATTCTTGAAGAAGCCTGGGCAGGTTCATTCGAAGGAGTCCATAACAGAAAAGTTGTGGAACGAATCTTATGATCCCGCAGTTCATGACAACAAGATCTACGTCACGATCAAACGATTGAGACAGTTGATCGAACCAGACATCGATAAGCCTCGCTATATTTTTAGAGCGAAAAATGGCTACTACTTGAATAAAGAAACTAAAATAATGTTGGAACAATGAACGAGTTGGTTAGGGAGGGGTCATGAAATTGTTAGGAACTATCTTAGTGGCATTGGGAATGCTGTTAAGTCATCCGGGCGTAGGGTTTGCAAAAACTTTTCGTGATGGAGAAGCACCGTTTCCTTTAGGATCCAAGGCGCCACTTCCATGGAACATGATGGATGGCTATTGGAAAGATTGGAAAGGCGAAGCTTATTTCTACAGAATCGAAGTTGTTGAAGTTTATAAAGATGGGTCACGTACTGTTTCTGTGGCTTTAATCAATATCAACACAAACGAAGTCTTGGCGAGCGGACTAGGATTTGTACGCGCGAACAATCAAGATTTGTGGGCACATGTGACGGGTCCATCAACAAACTTAAAGTTCAGACTTCAATCTTATTTTGAAGAGAAGGACAGTACAGACATGACAAAACGGGCACTTGTTGTTTCGTTAAAAGACATGAACGCGAAGCCTTCTACTGAATTGATCCGACACCAACTCTTTAAGGTTAACTCCTTGAACGACCGTGTCGAGCCAAAGGAAAAAGATCACAGCTGTGAATAGTGTTTAGAATTCAAAGTCGATTGAAAAGGGTCTCATTTAGAGGCCCTTTTTTTATTCTAGAGATTTTAAAAAAAGACCTGACAAACAGGTAATTATCTAATATTCGTACTCCACTTTTAGGAGCTTAGCTCAGTTGGTAGAGCGCCACCCTTACAAGGTGGATGTCGCAGGTTCGACCCCTGTAGCTCCTACCATTTTCTCCCAAACTTTCAGAAATACCTCATCTTTGCGAGCGCCTCGGTCGGATGTCGCTACGTCGTGCAGTAGCACGTCTGCGCGCCATCCTCGGTCGGGGCTCACAAATCTGAGGCATTTCTGAAAGTTTGGCTTTTCAAGTGTTCGTTTGGTTCGTCGAATCTTCGGATCTTCACCATCAACCGAGAAGAGCCCCGAATTGACGCATACTTGCTTTTGAATTTTTCTTTCCTAAGTTAACCTTGAGGCAAACTGAGTAGAATATATAGCCTATCGGAGGTTATGATGTTTCACAGCCCCTTGACTCGCGTGTTATGTGCTGTTGCCTGCGTAGCAGGTCTTGTCTTCGCATTTCAAAACTGTGGCAATGGATATCAAATCGCGCGTCCGACAAATTCGCTGAATGGGCTTTTTCAGAAAGCGTTAACTCAATCAAGTCAAATTCCACTTAATGCAAAAATATTATCTGTGAGTGTTTCTCAATCAGTTTTTGTGGGTCAAAAATTCATTGCTAATATTGAAGTTCAAAATACGGGCACTCAGTCATGGTCTCGTGCTCTACAATTTAAATTGGGATCCCAAGGCCCTCAAGACAATATGACTTGGGGAGTGAGTCGTATCGAGATTCCTGAAGGGGTTACGGTACTTCCTGGAAAGACAATATTTTTTGCTTATGAAGTGACGGCTCCTCCAAACCCGGGCGACTATACTTTTCAATGGCGCATGGTTCAGGACGGTGTTGCGTGGTTTGGTGATCTCACAGAGTCGCGACCGATGAGCGTTTTGCCAAATGACAAAAGTGGTGCAACTTTTATATCTCAGTCAGTTCCTTCTATGATGTATGCAGGAAAAACCTATCCGGTTTCGGTCACCATGAGAAACGAGGGGCCAGAGACTTGGATATCCGGTGTATTCAAGCTTGGTTCTCAAGGACCTCAAGATACCCAAAGGTGGAAAATCGGTCGCGTGGAATTGCCGTCCAATGTTGAAGTATATCCAGGACAAATTTATACATTTAATTTTCAAGTCACAGCTCCTATAAAGACGGGTTCACAAAACTTTCAATGGAGGATGTTGCATGAAAACGTTCGATGGTTTGGCGAAATCACGCCACCTAAAACTGAAGATTATCTTCCGTGGGTGAATGTTATCAACGGTGTCGACGCGGCCAGCGACTACATGGCTTATCCAGAGAGAGAACAAAGTGGTGGAGTCTCTGGTAATTTATGTGGAGAGATGAACCGAGTTCTTGTTCCTTCTTCGCTGAATCCAATTGAAATGACAGAAAAAACAATTGCACCTGATACGCTTGGATTACGTGGTCATTCAAACTTTAAATACGCGAGTATCGACATTACGGGCGATGGACAAAATGAATTTATCTCTTTGTCCAAGCGAGATAGCGATGGCGCAGAAGTTTTACAAGTGAATAATCGGGATGGTAGCTTGCTTTCGCAAGTGGTTGTTAACTCTTCGGGCTTTGATAATTATTCTCTTTTTCAAATCAGATATGCTGCAGGTCAAGCTTATGCAATAGGTATTGGTTTTGTGAATTCGAATAACGGAATTGGAGGCGCGCAGATTTGGATCAATGAGAACGAGACCTTAACTCGAGTTTCTAATACTAATCTCTCAATCTCAGGCGCACAGCAATACAATTGGTTGGCAGGAGACTTCAATAGTGATGGACTCGAAGAAGTTTTGATTGCACGTGTGCGAGTCGCTGACAATGTGGGTTTATGGCAAATTTGGGATCCTCGAACACTGGTTTCGACACCTACGCGAATGGTGATAAGTAAAAACTCTACGACGGATTATGCTTGGAAAGTCGGAAACTTTATTGCGTCTTCTTCCGGGTCGGAAATCGCAGTTCGTTACCGAGACTCAAAACAACAAACGGCTTTTCAAATCTTGAACTCATCTGGAAATTTATTTAAAACGCAGACGCTCTCAGAAAAGGCGACTAATTACTATATTGTGTTGGACAAAACACAAATTGCTAGCGACCACGATTCGGTTTTTATTGGCTATCTTCGAGCTACAGACAGCCAATTGACCTATCAAGTTTGGGACGCGCAATCCACTTCCACGACCGCACAGAAAAAAGCGGTGTGTCCTCGAGAAACAGCGACGGCACAAAGCCTGATCTCCGGTTTTGATTGGCGTTTGTACTATACTCAACAAACAGGATTAACTCCTCATGCTACAAATTTTGGATCCTATGCTACTCAGGCACTAGGTAAAAAACTTTATTTAGGTTTGAGTACGAGTACGCCTTTGGATGGCAAAGGTTCGATTCTCATTGAAGTGTCCAATAACATTGCAAAAAAAGTAGGAGATCTTACCGAAGATGGAGTTCATAGCATCAAGGCTTATGATGGAAAACTTTTGATTCCTGGATCTGATCCTTTATGGCCTGTCGATGATTTTTCATTTGGAAATTTCTATCGTTATTCATCAACAAAAGGTCTTCAAAAATTTCGAAACGTTCCTTTTGCCGCACATGTGCTCGGAATCTGGGAAGGCCCTGGAGAAATGTTTGTTGGTGTCGGCGGAGCTAAGGATGCCTCGGGGATGGTCGGCGTCGGACAAATTTGGAAGAGTGTTAATGGCGGTTTGAATTGGTCGCTACTCAAAGATCTTAATAATTTGAGAGTCAACGATGTAATTAAACTTGGAGGAAGACTTCTAGCTTTGAATACTGATTCTTGGACAGCTCCCGGCCATATCGCATACACCGATGATCAGATAAATTGGACTAATCTTGAGGCTGCTGGTGATTTAGATCGTGAGTTCAGACTTATGCCTTATAAAGATTCGGCATTAGCTTTAAATAGTTCTCAAAGTGCGCTTGTTCAGATTTTTACAAATGGCTCAGTTCAAATTCATCCGCTACCATTTCAACTTCCTGATCTGGGAGAAACAGTTTTTAACTCTTTAGTAACAGTTGGCGATGAAATTTATATCATCTCAAATGATGGGCGAATTTTTAAGTCGAATAATCTACGAACATGGAGACACTACACAACGATCAGTGCAACGGAGTCTTCAGGTAATGTAGATTTAATTTCGATATCCTATTGGGCCGATAAAAATGCTCTTGTTGTGGGTGGACGTGGAACGAGTTCAAATATTTGGATGATTCCGAGGATCCAATCAGCAAAGTAGAACGAATTGCGTTGTGATAATCTATATACATACCCCAACAATAGCTATTCGAGGTTTGCGTGGGCGTGGTTTTGGACTAGATCGACGTCGAAGATTTTGGCTTCGTGATATTCTTGGAGTGGCCAGCGAACAGGCATCTTGTAACGTCCTTTGAGAACACGCACTTCGCCTTGACTGATACAGGCAGTATCGCGATCTGTGAGAAAAACTTTTCCGCAGAGCTTAAGATCTAAAATAACTCCAGAGCTCATATTGTAGTTTTCGCTAAAATAGAGGTTTTGTGTTCCATCGTTTTCGGCGACGACGCTGATAGTTCCGGTTGCGCGGGCGAGTCCTGCAAGTGGTTCAAGTTCGCCATGAGCGATAATTTGAGAGGCTAAAATTGGCGTTGCGTAGCTAAGGAATAACAAACTTAAAAGTGTCTTCATAAAAAAAGGATGCCCAATTCGCTTGAATTGGGCAACTTCAATTTTGAATTCTAATTTAGAGCTTATGTCAGTTTTGAACTTGGTTCCGCGGTGATAATACCAAAGGTTTTCTTTGCGATACCCATTCCGTTGATGAGACTGACGAGTAGGTTGTGGCGGTTTTCGCTGCCCATATCTACTAATCGACCTGTGCGGAAGTAGCCGCCACATTTTCCGGCCATAACCCATGGAAGATCCGAAGATGTATGCGGGTCGCCACCGGCGCCGATTTCGTTCACCCAAATCATCACGGTGTTGTCGAACATTGTACCGCCAGCTTCGGGAATCGATTTCATTCTACGAATCATGTATTCAAACTGCGAAGCGTACCATTCATTGATCTTTGTTTTTTCTTCGCCTTGAGAGTGAGACACATCATGGTGCTCTCCCACGCCGAGCCATTTGAAAGAGATACGTCCTTGTCCGCCTTCAGCATCGACAGATCCCACTTGAGTGAGATTGCAAGCCATCGCTTGAAGCATAATGTCGGTGTGCAAACGCAAACGTGTTTGGAAAGTATCGTCGCTTGTTAAATCCATTGTTGAAGGACGGCCCGGAATTGTACACATACCACCTGAAGCCGTAGGTGCTTGAAGTGTTTTTTCAATTTCACGAATGGCTGTTAAGTGTTGATCGATTTTAGCTAACTCGCTTGTGGTGACGCGATTTTTTAAACTAGAAAGCTCATTGGCCACGGTGTCGAGCACGCTTTTTCGACGTGCTCGGATGGCGTCGGCTGCAGGATCAGGTGCAGATCCCGCTGAACTTACACCTGAAAAAATTCGGTCAAAAGCTTTTACCGGATCTATTTCGGGCTTCACAGGTTGATTCGGCCCCTTGGCACTCATCATTCCGTAATCAGCCCAACCTTTAATATCAAGACGACTATCGGAAGCACAAAGTTGAAGACTATGAAAACGATTTTGTGAGGCGTAGTGATCTGCAATAAATTGGTCGATCGAAATATTTTTGTGAGAGCTACTGCCTTTTTCACCATTACATTCAACACCTGTGAGGATGCAACCGGTACCACGATGGCCCGCATGATCTCCGGCGCCAGGCTTTAAACCTTTTAAAACAATAAGGTCAGACTTATGAGCTTCAAGAGGTTTTAAGATTCGGCTTAAGGTAAAGTTGGCTTCGCTTCCGGTACTAGACCAGTTCGAAAGCACACTGCCGTTTGAGGTGTGAAATACTAAAAGTCTTTTTCGAAGTGAAGATTGGGCTTCAGCTCGTAGTGAGGAAATAATGTCCCAAGGAGACAGAATCAGACCTCCGGCGATGCCGGTTCCGAGCGATTTCAAAAAATGTCTTCTATTACCGTTGTTCATAATTACCTCTTCGCCTTATTTCGACCGTTTTGTAAACGTGTCTGTAGTTGTTAGGCTCTGGAAGATCGTTAAAATTTTTCGATTAGAACTTGAAAAATCCTGTTGAACTTTTTGTGCAGAACATTGGTCAATCTCTTCCATATTACGTCCCATGACGTAGCGGAAGACTTGCGTCGACATACAGTTTGCAACGTCGGCACTGGATCCTATCGCCTTACCTAATTCAATCGGTCCTTTATAGTAGATGCTTGGCACGGACAGATTGTTGATTTCGCCAGAAGAATCTACGGTATAACCGTTTTCTTGCGTACGGTAACCACCGATCGCGTTGAAATTTTCAAGACCGAATCCGATTGGATCCATAAGTCGGTGACACTGATAGCATGTTTGGTTTTTGCTATGCTCAGCGTAGCGATCGCGCGTTGTGAATAAGTTAGAGGCTGTTGGTGGCGTATCCGACACGTTTGGTGGCGGAGGCGGCATTTGTTGACAGAGGAGTTTCTCTCGCACAAAGGCCCCACGTAAAACAGGATTGCTCGTCACATCTGTCGCATTCAATGTTAGGAATGCGCCTTGAGTGAGTAAGCCTGAACGCTGGCCTGCCGGCATTGCAATTTTTTGTAGAGCTGTTCCCGAGACTCCGGAAACTCCGTAAACACTGGCAAGACGTGAGTTAACAAATGAATAGTTCGCAGAGAAGAGCTCATCCATCGTGCCGGTGCTATCAAACACAACGTGTTTTACAAAGGCTTTGGTTTCTTCTGAGAAATCTTTCTTCAAATCAGAAGTAAACGCAGGATATTGAGTTGTGTTTTTTGAAACCGCACCTAACGAGTCAAGTGTAAAGAGTTGTGCAAAGAAATCGGCCATCATATCTCGTGCTTTTGCATTTTGCATGAGTCGATCGGCTTGTGCAGAAATTTGCGCTTGAGTCGATAATGCGTTTGCATCAGCTGCCGCAATTAAAGTGGCATCTGGCGGAGCATTCCAAAATAAGTAAGAAAGCTGAGAAGCCACTTCGTAAGGTGTCAATGTCACGACCGGACCTGGTGACCCTTCGGCTCCGAGCTCAAATCGGTAGAGGAAATCTGGCGATTGCAACATAGCCTCGATAACCATTTGCACGCCGACGAGTCCAGATGTCGATTTACCTGTTCTATAGAGATTAAGGTAAGCCGTTCGTTGGGCACTCGACGGAGGATTTCTAAATACTTTTTTACCGAAGGATGAAATAAAATTTGTTACGCAGACTTCGTTGTTCGCGTCGGCAGGCGTACACGGCAAGAGAGTTGTCAAATTTGATGTCAACGATGTTGCCATAGAACGAGCTGCGGTTTCATATTGCTCAGCTAAGATTTGAGAAACGTAAGAATCTTTTGCTCCACCTCTAAATCCTGCACCTGTGGAGTCTCTTTCAAATTGATCGGCAAGTGGAGTTGAAATGCCCAAGAGATCTTTGATGGTATTATTATATTGAAGGTTTGTTAGTTTCCAAACCCGTGCTGGGGCCGGGGCACTCTTGCTGGTATCACAAGCTACCGGAGTTGTTGGTGTTGGGCCTGTACCACCAATAGACAACGCATTCGCAATGGCGGAAATTTGCGCGGCTGTAAATTTATTTTTTAATATACTCATGTTTGAAATGGAGTTGATAGCATTCGTAATTTGCGAGGCATCTCGTCCTTTCTTAGTCGAAGTGGCGAGAGGATTATGGCAAGACGAACAGTTTGTTGTATAAAGTGCTGCGCCATCAATATTAGTGGTCGCTACGTTCGTTCCGGTCGAAGCGAGCTGGCTCTTCATACCAAATTCAAGTTTTCCTTTTTGATTACATCCAATGCTAAGCAAACCTGTTAAAGATATCAGCATCACAAAACTTGGTATTTTACGTACATGATTCATGCGCACCCCTAACATTGGAAGCCTTGAGCTTTTATCCTCACGGACAAGCTCAAATCTTAAACGCTACCTACCTATCATACTGGATTTTGGTCGAGTTTTCCTGTTGCACGCGGGGATTCTCACATTAAGACGCACAAAAAATTCGATTCTCATTTTGAGATATTTGTGAAAACTCATTCTGTCGAACAAGTCTACAGAATTTTATCGGTGTAAAATCTAAAGACAGTTTTCAATTATCAAAATGAGACAGTGTTTTACATTCGAAAAAAAGAAGGGGCCGCATATGCAGCCCCTTTGAAAATACTATTTTAAATAAATATTCTTATCGGCTATGCGTGTAACTTGTGTAGCCCATGCCTTTACCTTGGCCCGTTGTGCTTGCAGCCGGGAAGGATGTTCCATAGAGAGAGTTGATCACATGCGGAATCCATCCGTCGTCGCTTTGTGCCGGGAAGTTCGCCTGTTCATGCAACCACTGCACTGATCGTAAGAGCGCGCGATCTTGAACTTCGATCACATTGTAACCGGCACGGGTAAAGATCACAGCTTGGGTCACAACGCCTTGAAGGGCTTCCCAAACGTAATTTTCTTTTGGAGGTGGCCATTGAAACCCACCTTCTGATCGGCGTTGGTCGTCTGGAATTACGCCATCGATAGAATGGCCGTCTCTCATACAACCTTTAGGATTAATACCGACAGGTTTTGAAGCATCACATTGCCATGAGAGGTCACCATAACTGAAGCCTGCATAAGATGTGCGGTCACCAAGATAGCCAACAAATACTTTTTTGGCTTTGTCTAAGTCGACCTTGTCACCTAAGTACACATCAATTGTGGCGCGCGTAGCTCCGCAATGTGTGCCCCAGTTGTTAGGTCGTTTTTCATGACACTCGATTAAGTTCGCAGGCCCACCATCAGTTTTGGTGGTGAGAAGCTCTTTTAATTTGAGACGGAACTTTCCATCAAGAGTCGAATCGACATCTTTCAATTTAATTAAGTCTGCCGCGATGACATAAGCGCCAAGCTCTCTGGCTAAAGCGAGTGCGCGACCACTGTAAGTTCCCGAATATGAAATAAAGTCGAGGGCTTTAATAACATCCGAACGGTAGCTTTCATTTTTTGTTCGAGCGAATACGAGCGCTTTAGCTAAGATGCAAACGTTTGTTGGATCGTCTTGATTGGCAAGATCGGGATTTGAACATGTTTTATCTGCATCAGATTTTAGTGCATTCCAAGCAGCTCCGCTCATTGGTTTTGCTTCGATCTCAGCATGACTGATCCAAATACCGGAAGAGATTGAAGCTGGTGGAGTTGGCGCTGGAGCTGGCATCGGAGTTGGCGCTGGAGCTGGCATCGGAGTTGGCGCCGGAGCTGGCATCGGAGTTGGCGCCGGAGCTGGCATCGGAGTTGGCGTTGGAGCTGGCGCCGGAGCTGGCATCGGAGTTGGTGCCGGAGCTGGCATCGGAGTCGGCGCTGGAGCTGGCATCGGAGTTGGCGCCGGAGCTGGCATCGGAGTCGGACTCGGTACTGGTGGATTTATTACGCCAGACACGATGAGAGTTGGTTTGCCTGATGAAGCTTCTCGTGAGTTAATCGTCACTTGAGGACTTGAAACCGCAGATATTACGAGTACGAGATTCACCGAGGATTGTTTATTTGTTTTTGCATTGGCGATGTAAGAACGCAAATCAACATCATATTGACTTAAAGAATTCCTGTTAATAACGAATTGGTTAATGAGAGCGCCTCGTACAGGCATGTTGGCGTAAACAATTGTGTTTTCTTGCCAAGAGTTATCCGCAACGGCGTAAACACCCACATTAACCGAACCCACAGCATCTAATTTTGCAGAAAGACGCAGAATTGCCGAGTTCACTTGTGAGACTGACGAAATATCAAATCTTAAAAATGAATGATAAATCTTACTGGTTGTTGCTGAGGACGAACCATTTTTAACTCTTAATTCTTTTTTAGAACTAAAGTTAACGTTCTTATCCTTTCCGCTTCTAACATAGACATCTGCCGATGGTAACAAAGACGTGCTTTGCGCCTGAGCAAGAGTTGTCAGCATTATCAATGCAAACATCGATATAATTTGTGCACATTTTATAAAAGAAAACATACGGCCTCCCTTAACATACCTCTCGGCATAGTTCGTTGTGCATTAAAAATTGAAATACATAGGTTACGTGCAGGTTACGTGAAGTTAAATAAAAATGAGTATATCATCTTAAAGAACGACGGTGATTATTTAATTAAGATTAGTGTCCTATTATCATTTTGAGACGTAGAAACAAAGAGCCAATTTTAAATTTTCATTACACAGACTTTTTCATTAAAGAAAAAACTAATTTGTACCGAAAGCATATTCTCAAAAAATAACCGCGACGCCGCAGAATTACGCAATCGTATAAAGACATAATTAAACTGTATGAGAAACTATTTCGAGCTGATCGTTACGGGAACTAAGTCCACCGCAAATCGTGCATTCTCTTGATATTCGTAAGCCACGTCTCCGGCAAGTACGATCGAATTGTCATCGGCATCGTACACCCATCCGCCTTTTTGCTTCTGCGGAATAATTTGACCTTTTCCTTGGGCTAAAGCTTCAGGAGATCCGTAGCGAACGCGAACCATTAATTGGCTTTTTTCATCTAAACGAGGTCTTTGATCCAATAAAATTTTCTTTGCCAGAGTTCGCACGACGATATCGTTACCAATTTTAGATAAGTCCTGTCCAAAATCTTTTTGCACTAAGCTCATGATATGTTGATTGCGAATTTCTTTTGCCGAGCCGTGCTCTACGTTTGCGGCTAAAACAAATTGTTCTAAACGCTCAGGGGCAAAACCAGCTTTACAATTGCCATTACGTTTGATCGCAACGGCTCCTTTAAATTCGAAACATTCAGGATGATACCTTGGATGAATTCTCAAACCCCAGTCTTTAGACTCTTCTGGATCTGAAGATTTAACAAGAGCGGCATAAACGGACACGCGATCTCGCTTACCAGCTTTAAAGTCGAAAAGTTGTTGAGCCAATTGCTCAGGAGTGAGGGTGTCTGTGCCATCATCTGCATCTGTTAAAATAACCACCACAAGCTGGGCGTCATCACGAAAGAACCCATCGTTGACTGCTCCGTGACCACTTTTATGTAGAGCCTCAGAAATTGGAGAGAAAACTTCTTCTCGCTCCGGGCCGCCCGCAACATACGGAGCAATACCGATATTGAGAGTCGAAGCTAGTGTATCTTCTTTAGCCTCTACAGATTTAGAAACGTAGCGCTCGTCTAAAGTGACACCGGCTTTAGTCTTCAAGTTTCTCAACTCACCGACACCATAAATATTATTTTTATTTGTAATGTAACGTTCTGAGCTGTCCCATACAGACGTGACCCCGATATGGTAATCAATCATTTTGTTTTTCTTAAGTCCGCTCGCAAAGTAATTTACATTGCGTACAAGATTTTCTTCGGCGCTCTTCATGCTGTCGGAGTTGTCGATCACAAATAAAATGTCTACGCGCGGATTAAACTCTAATTGGCTTTGACCACCATCAAGAGTGATCCATTGTATAGAATCAGGAGCAATCGGAGCGTACTGAGGAATAACGGCTTTTTCAGGCTCCGGAAGATCGCGTCGGCCTGTAATCGTGGTGTTCTTTGCACCACAAGCAGCTAAAAAACTCAATGTGAGTATGGATAAGACTAAGTGTTTCACATTTTTCTCCGTACGTTACGTGGGCAACGATTCGCTTTGACTTGATATTTGTCCAATTCGTCGATCCACGGTTGTCCATCATCAGGAAAAACTAACTCATCAACCGTTGCTTGAGTAAATTGACCTTGAGAATATTTCTTAGGGTCAAAAGCTTGGTCGGTATGCATTCTTTGAATTGTTTCGATTTCGATTAAACCGAGTTTTTGTAACATCAATTGATTTTGTTTATCTTCGATTTGGGCTAAGGCTTTTAAACGATTTTGAAGGCGAGCCGTCGTCGCAGTATTTACTTTTTTAAGCAGTTCTAGGTTTTTAGTTAAATTCATTTTATCTTTTGCAGAGATATCGCTATCTGCAATTTGAGTTTGGATATGAGCCATACCTTTAGAAGAAAGTATTATGCGAAGAAGGTTTTTTTGGATTTCTAAGTCTTTATAAAAAAGTCTTGGTAATTCTTTCGCTTCTGTTCCAATTTGCACAAAAGTTAAAGGGAAGCTATTGGCTTTTTCGATAACTTTCAAAACTGCAGAGCTTTGACCTGATTGTGCGAGTTTTTCAATGGATTCAATACGAGCTCTTTGACTGTCTTTGAAAAGCTGATGAGTCGCGAGAACACCTTGGTAGTCACAAATTTTTAATTGAGATAAAGACTGAAGAAAGAAGGGTTCAGACCCCACAACTTGAATAAGTGGCTCAGCTAATAGAGTTTTTGTTTGCGCTAAAGCTTTTTCGTAATCGTCTTGGCGATGATAAGCCCAGCCTTTTTCTTCGACAGATTCAAGCCAGTAATCAGAGCCTTTTTCTATTAAGTTATATTTTTCAAGCGCCGCCGGCATTTTGTTTGAAGTAAAAAGAGTGCGGGCCTGAGTGATATTTTTGCGTTCTGAAGAATTCGCTCGAGTTAGATACTTTTTTTCGATCTTTGCAAAAGCAAGAATTTTAGTGAGGTCTTTCTTTTCAGATTCTAAAGTCGATTGAAGTTCGTCTTCCCAGCTACTCACTGAAAAACTAGAGGCCAATGCGGGTTGCATCGCCATAGAGATTAAAATGAGAACAAACGACTTTAGAGTTTTCATAATAAGAATCCAAGTCCTAAGCTACCGGCCACGGTGTTAATATCTCGAGAACCAGTAATGATTTTATCTTGATAACGTTGATAGCGAATTTCTGCACGGGCAGAGATATGTCGAGTCATCCAAAAGCCAACACCGGTTCCTGCTGTTGCGAGGTCGGTCCAACCTGATGACAATTCTACTTTTCCGGCTCCGGCTAGAATATAAAGATCAAACTGTGCAATACCCCAGTCGAGTAAATTAGTTTTTCCGTAAATTGGGTACCACGTTACGATTCCAACTGCCGAACGAAGAGGGTAGTCAATATCAGGAATCGCGTAGCTTCTTCCGCCTGCATTGTAAGCTTGACGAGCATCTTGAAAAACGCGTTGTCCTTCAGGAGTCAATTGGCTGGTGTGATCGTAGTAGCGTCCGCCAAGAGACCAGCGTGGATTGATATGAAAATCTAAAGAAGCACCTAAGCTTTGAGTGTTTAAGTAAGAATCGCCACCCGCAACGGCTCCGTAGTTCACACCGATTTCTAAAGTTGTGTTACGATCGACGATTCGTTTTTGTACGATTCGCGTTTCGTTTTTAGGGTCCATCGCGCTCGCCATATCAGCTAACTTTTGGTTTCCACCAAGAGTGTCTACACGTGACGTTGTGCTTTTTGCAAAACTGGTGCAGCTAATAAGTAAGCTGGCTAAAATTAAATGAGTCTTAAAGGTTTTCATTGTTCACTCCTACAACTTCGGCAGTCGTTTTAGCTGGTGTTGCCGGTGTTGTGGTTGGCGTTTTAACAGTTGGTTTTGTAGTCGGAGTTGAAGGTGACTTTGCCACTGGCTTTGCTGCTGGTTTCACCGCGGGTTTTGCCACTGATGGAGTTGCAGATTTAGCTGCTGGCTGAGCCGCTGATTTTACTACAGGTTTAGTCGCTGGCTTCGCCGCAGGTTTAACTACTGCTGGCTTAACAACACAAAGGTCTTCTTTTTTTACGTAGGTTGTTTTTAAGATTTGTTCGACTGTTTCAGAACCGCGACCGTCAGCAATACTGACTGCGGACATTTTAAGTTCTTGTGTTAAATCACTTTCTTTTGCAGAACATGGAATATTCCAAACTAACTGACAGTCTTGCTTAGCCGTCGTTAATGTTGAAACCTTGCAAGTCAATTTTGGTAGGCCTACTGATTTAATGCTTGGCAATTCGACTTTAACTGAACTTTCAGGATCAGCAGCAGAAACAAAGAATTTAAAATTAATTTTGTCGCCTGGGCTGAGTTGAAGCGTTTCTTGACCTAAACCAGACAAATCAAAACGAGGAGCTGTGACTGGTTTCAGTAGGGCAATTTGAACTTTCTTAACAAGTTCTGGGGTTGAAGTGCCAAGTGGGCTGTAAACTTTAAAACTTAAACGTACATGAGATGAATTGGCGGTGGCTTGAACCGTACCGTTTGTTGCGAGGGCCGGTTGAACTCCGATGTTTTGCGTATCGAAGATTAAAAAGTATTTCCAAGTGTAGTTGCCTAGGTATTCTGCATCTTTATGATTTTGAGCTGCAATAATATGGCGTGAACCATCACGCTCTAAATAATCATTCCCAGTCGTTAAAGAAACACCGTCGTAACTGATAACAAGTCTTGGTTTTTGTGCTGATTTATTATCAACGCCCGGGACTTTTACTGTGACTTCAAAAGGAGCCAAGGTGTTTTCCACAACTTGCTCAGAGATATTCACACTTAGATCTGTAGGAGCCGCTTGGTTTTTAAGGACTAGAATTGTGACTTCTTTTTCGCGCACGAGAGCTTCTAGTGATTTGCGGTCTTTATCTTTAGGAACTTCTGTAATTTGAGCTGCAATTTTTATTTTAATGCTTTTGATCGCCGATTTATCTGGAACAGTATTGTACTCAGGAGTCCAAGTTAAAAGGTAGCGGTCTTTATCTTGAGTTGTTGCCGCGGATTCAAAAACGGCTCCTGCAGGCAAACTTTGAGCGACTAATTTAATACCGACACCTTTAATAAGTGAGCGGCCGATAACTTGAAAAGAGGCCTTTTGACCTTCTACGAAGTTGATTTCAGGGTCAGCGGTAATAACGATAAAATTCTCATCAAGAGTGGCTTGTTCTTTCACAACTTCAACAGGTTTTTCAACAATCACGGTTTCGGTAAGAATTTGAGGCTTATCCGGACCTTTGTTGACTTCGTTTTTCCCTTGTTCACGCATTTGATCTAAATCTTGAACCGGGTTTTTTTCGTACTTTCCGCAGCCAACAACACATGCGGTTGTCGCGATGGCAAGTAGAAATAAAGTTGTACGTTTCATAAATAATCCTTTCTTAAATACTGCTAACTCGACGAAGATCAAACGGGTAGAAAACATCCACATTCACTTTGCCCACTGGTTGTGGGAACTGCCATGACTTCATTTTTGAAGCCATACAGCTTTCAACAGTACTTGAGCGTAAAGAAGATTGAGCTACTTTAAGAGTTGTAATTCTTCCTGAACCACCGATTACGAATTGCATTGCCACTCGTCCGCGTAAATCTGGTTCAGCTTGCAAGCCTCTTTCGTAACAGTAAATAATTTGACCTTTGTTACGATTGATAACGGCGGCGATTTGATCCATATCTAAACCACCTTGAACTTCTGCATCTTCAGTCGGAAAGTTAAAACCTGAAGTTCCGCCGACGATATTCATTTTTCCGTAACCGGCTTTTCCACCACCAACACCTTTAGTGCCGTAGCCGCCAGCTGATTGTGCGTGACCACCGCGACCCGAAGAGCCTGCGATAAGTCCGGAACCATTCATCATGCCTTGTACGCCACCAGCGCCAGCATCACCAACTCCACCACCGCCAAGACCTTTGCCGGCAGAGCGAATATTTTTAATTGATTGCATATCAAGACCTTCAGAGTTTAAAGATCCTGTTTTGATTCCACCGAGGGCCGCAAGAGCGCCGACTCTTTGTAAAGAGCTATCAGATCTTTCACGGATAACTGGGGCTCTTTGAACGGGAACAGTTTTTTGTGCGATCATTTTTTTAGGAGTTGTTCTGATAACCGGTTTTTTAATAGTGCGGTTTGTGACTTTTACTTGACGTGGAATTTCTGTCTTAATTTTTTTCTCTGAAACTTTCACATGTTGAGTGGGTTCGTCTTTTGGCGGAACGACGATAGTCACGAGTTGTGATTCTTCGATAGTTTCTTTTTTCATTGAAGACAACACAAGCGAAAGAATCATTAAAAGTGCAACGACCACTACGTGGCTGACCGTTGATTTCTTTAAAACCTGAATTAATTTTTTATCATCTTGTTCTTGAGGAAGGTCGTAAACTTGATCTTGTAAAGATTCGCCTTCAGTTGCTAGGCGAAGTTTACCAAAATTCTCTAAAACGAAATCATTTTTTTGAAGCTGGGCAATCGTGATGGTTTTTAAAACTTGGTAGCCAATTTTTTGTTCATCAAGGGACTGAAGGTTTGCATTAAGCTCAACCCGGCGTGTGTCCATTCTGTATATCAAATGAGTTTCTTCATTTTGAACACGAACGGATCTGATTTTCTGACCCATTTTATTTTCTAGTATTAAACGTCTTATTGCTGTCATAACATCGCCTTTAATTTCGTTGTTGGTCTTCAGCTGTACGATCATTGAAGTTCATACGCGGAGCCAACAAGTCATCTAAAAATTTATCGTTCTCTACTATTGCCGATGTGCTTGGCGAACCTTGGTATTTTCCTTTTAAAGAATTGGGATTAAAGCGGAATGAAGTCCCGAGTTGCGAATGACTTTTATTCGATTTCGCAAGTGCTTTAGAATTTGGGGTTCCGGCTTTAGTCATCATAGGTAATTGAAAGAGCAAAATTAAAGCCAAAATTAACACGTGTTTCATAGCGTTTTTCTCCTGTGGAGTTGGCCTATACGCAATTCCAGGTAAGACACCATTAACGGATGGCCAATTTTTGTCTCTAGAGTGATGAGTTTTTCAATCTGTTCAATGTCGTTGGGGTTTTTACTAACGGTTACGCGCATAGAATTAAGGTTGTTTTGCGAGAGGCGAGAGTCGTTTAATGCGTCTTTAAGCTTCGATTTAATCTCTGAAGACGGGCTTAGCTCAATTAAACGGTGTACGTCTTGAGAGATAAGGTATTGGATTTCAGCGCGACTTTTCATGAGGTCTTTAATGAGGTTCTTCCAGCCAGCTGATTGGGTCCAAAGGTCGTTGATTTTAGCGTCAGCATATTTGGCTTTTAACAAAAATGGGCTCATTTGTTTTTGCAACATGCTTGTGTAACGAACCTGCTCTTTTTTGGTCAAATTTTGAGGCTGAGGGAGATTAAGAAAATCTTGAGCAAATCGTTGGTTTTCTTTTTTTACAGTCGAGAGAGCAATAATTTGGGCTGTGAAATCACGTAAACGGAGAGCTTCAGCAAGAGAAAGATCGGCTTGTTTTAACATCTTCATTCGAGATTGAATTGATTTGGTTAATGTGCGCTCGCTTTTAGTATCTAATTGAAGACCTGAAATTTTTTGTTCAAGGAGGCTGTGCTTAGGGTAGTACGATTGTTTTTTTATGTAGGTAATCGCGGCTTGGCGCTCTAGGCGTTTGTCATTTAACACGAACTCAAGACCACGTGCCGAGTGATTTTTTGCGTAAATCAAGAGAGCCATATTGGAAACGAGATCAGGAGATCTTAAAAGACGAGAGTAATGTTTTTTTAATTCGCTGGCTGGGTTTGAAGAGAGCATCACGAGTCTTTGGCGTACCGAGGTTTCAGGAGCGCCACTCAATTTATATTGAAGTGCTCTTTTGTAGTGATTTTGTGGCTGTAAGTTAGCTAGGTCGGCAAGAGTTCCCAATTTAAGTTCTTTTTCAGACGGCTTGATATTTGGGAGTTTCATTTTTAAGGCCAAGCGGTAAGCAGATTTGAAATCTAATTTCTTCTCATAGAAGCCAACTTCACTTGCGAGAGTTTCTTCGCGATCAGCTTTAGATAAGAATGGCAATGCCAATAATCCTTCGTAAGCCATGAGTAGCGCTTCATCGTTCTGCGCTTTTTTAGCCAAAACGGCTAAGTTATTATAGTGCATGATTTGTTCAGATTGACTTGCGCCTTTCATGTTGGCGCTTTTTACTTTCTTAATGGCTTTTTCTAGTTCACTTGAAGAGGCTTTTTCGTTATTCGCAACGTTTACGATTTGTGTGTTCAATGATTTTCTATAAAGTTTTTGGAACTCTGAAGCGTGGGCAGGTAAAGCGTTGGCAAAATCTAAAGACCAAGTTTCGATATCTTCGTCACGCTTTTGGAGAACTAAACAATCTAGGGCTAAGTCTGCTGATTTTTTTTGTAAGCTTGTTTGCTTTGTTTTTTCGAGTGCTAACTTTCTAAACTGATTTGCGGCTTGATCCCATTCTTTTCTTTCGTAAGACAATTGGGCTAATTGGTAACGAATTTCGTAAGATTTTTCTGTGTCAGGGGAGAGCTTGAGGTAATGTTTGTAAGCGGCTTCTCGCAAATTTTGATCTTGTGATTTTTCTGCCGTTTCGATTTCACCAAGGAGGGCGGATTCTTTAACTGCTGCGGGGCTATCTTTTGTCCAAAGGTTTGCTGCATTTGCGTACCACTGAGACGACTTTGTATATTGAGTTAAATCTTCTGCAACCTGAGCTCCTAAGACCACCATTTCGATGTCTTTAGGGAAAGTTTGAATATAAATGTCGTACGCGTTAAGAACTTCTTGATCGATTCGGCTCTTTTTTGATTTGTGCAAATTGGTTACGTAGGAGCGCATCTTTTTTTGCAAGGCTTGGCATTGTTCGTCATCGCAAGAGGTATCTTTGTATTCAGCGGCTGCTTTTGCAAACACGATGAGAGATTCTTTAGATGATCCGTGTTCGTAATTTGTTTGTGCTAAAATCAGAGTGGCATTGAGTCGTTCTTCTTTTGTAAGAGAAGTGTCATTAAGGTAAATTTCGTAAATAGTAGCGGCAGATTGCTTTTGTCCTAAACGGCTTGTTTCTTCTGCGAAGTTGAGAAGCAACTCTTTTTTGCCTTGAGCCGGAAGGTAACTTTGGAATTTTGTTATTTTATCTGGAGTGACGATATTTCGAGTGTAAAAAGTGATGAGGTCGTGAAGAACGTCGAGTTGAAAAGCAGGATCTTCTGTGATGCCGTCTTCAGTTTGTTTTACGAGAAGATTTTTATTACCAAGTAAGTTTTCAAGAGTTGAAATACCGAGTTTTAGATTTCCGAGATTAAATTGGCACCAAGCTAAGCGGTAAAGAATAAAGCCTTTTTGAGTGGCTTGTGCTTTTTCTAAAGCTTGGTTGTAGAGTTTTTGAGCGTCTTTGTACTTAGCTTTTTGAAAGTGTAAATCGGCAAGGGCCAAGAGAGATTGCGTCGTAACGTCTTCAGTGTAAACGCCTTTTTTAGCTTTTAAGATATTTTCGTAAATAGTTTTTGCTTTGTTGTCTTCGTTGGCGATTTGGTGAAGATGCGCAATTTGAAATAAAATATTACCTTGTTCTGATTTTTTTGATTTTTCAAAGACAGATTCATAAAGGCTTAGAGCTTTTTTACGGTCGGCAACTGAACCTTTGCAGCCATCACATGAGGCTTCGATCTCAGCCATAAACCGGAGTCGTGCACGCTCGGCTAATAAATCAGCTAAACGCAAAGTCGATCCAGGCCATGACGCGTCTGTTTTATCCATTGTCGCGATGATTTGCTCGAGACGGTCGATCACAAGATTCTGAGTTTCAGAATCCATTTTTTCGGCAAAGGCACTCGGGCTTTGAGCGAAAATAAGATACGTTAGAATAAGAACGCGTAGTAGTGATTTCATGATTTTGGTATCACCGCAAATTTAAGTTTTTGAATTCCCGCGGCCGAGGCAGCTTTGATAATTGGATCTAACGATGAATAATCCATGCTTTGGTCGGCTTGAATGAGAATTTCAACTTGTTCTTTGTCTTTTTTTAGTGAAGCGAGACGAGTTCCAAGTTCTGCGATGTTGGTCATCTTGTCGTTAATGTAATATGTGTTTTTTTCGATACGTACGATCGACATTTCGGTATCGATCATTTGGCCAGACTCTGCGTTTGGAAGTACAATTTGGCCGCGAATTTCGGTTTCGAGTCCGCTGCTTTGAGTCCCGATTAAAAGATAAATAACGATAATCGAGAAAGCATCTATAAGTGAAGTTAGTGGTAGTAAGAAGGCAGATTCTTTTTGTTTTTTTACTGGAGAAACTCCGCCGTGCTTAATTAATTGCGTCTGATCTAAAGCAGAGATTCTGTTGGCTGACGAAAAATTTGTAAACTTCATAAAAACCTCAACCGAGTGGTGATAAACCAATATCTGTTATTTGATTCTGTTTTAATTGATCCATGATTTTAATTACGACACCGTAATTGGCTTGAGCTTCTGGTCGAATGATCACAGTCTTCAAAGTTGCAAAGCGTGTTTTAATTGCGATAATTTTTTGATTTAAAGTATTCCAGTTCACACCTTGGCTTGTGCCGGAGATCATATCATCTGCGGCTTTCGCTTTTACATCGCGAAGAGAAAGGCGGATGTTACCGTTTTTTTCAACCGTAATCCAAAGAGACGGAGGATTCTCTTGACCGGCCGTCGAATTATCTCCGATGGCCTGTTGAGTAGAGATAGCGTTTACTTGGATCCAAACCGCTGTTAACAATAAGAAGCAAATCAATACAGAAAGAATATCTAACAGCGGAAGAATATTAATTTCAAAGTTTCCATCTTTTTTCATAAACAGTATCCTTACGGTACGGTTAAAAACACTTACTCTAAAAAATACTATCGTGAGCTAGATTTCTTCAAAGGTACGGCTTCGTTATGAAAGCTCAATTGAATGAATAAGTTCATTGCACCTTTATTGAGGTCTTCTGTTAAACGAGTCGCTCTGTTTTGTAATACTGAGTACATAACAAGGGCTGGTACAGCTACGATCAAACCGTAAGCAGTTGTGTTCATCGCAACTGAAATACCTTGAGATAAGATTGCGGCTTTTTCAACTGGGCTCACGCTTGCGATACCAGTGAAGGCTTTAATTAAACCCGTGATAGTTCCAAGTAGACCCATTAACGTGGCTACGTTTGCAAACATCGCTAAAAATCCGATTCGTTTTTCAACACGAGTGGTTTCGTCAAAAAGAACTTCGTCCATTTTCATTTGGATTTCTTCTTTTCCGCCCATATCAATAGCGGCTTGAATTCCTGCGGCGGCAATTGTACCGAGAGGTTCTGATTTAGATAAGCTTTCTGCGCGCTTAAGAGCTTTTTCCATTTGGCCGGCACGAATATCGGCAACCAAAACTTTTGCGAGAGCTTTTTGATTATCATTGCGATCAATAAAAAGTGCGTAAACGCGTTCAACAACGATAGCCAATGATACGATTTGTGCGCTCAAAATAATCCACATCCAAATTGCATCTTCAGTAAAAAAAGCGCGACCAAGTGAAGCTAAAAATTCCATAGGTTCCTCCGTGGGTTATAATTTTCCACACAAGTAGTTAAGCAATGCTTACGCCAAACGCTAAATCTGTCAGAAGCTCTTTAGATTTGTTTTAGGTGTTTAAAACATCTTCGAGTGACGTTTTACGTCTTCCTACGCTTCTTTAGGTCGTCTTCTCATCTTGGTAAAAAAGCTCAGACAGTCCTCGCGCCGATGGCGCTGCGGAACTCGTTTTTTACGAAGATGAGAAGACGACCTAAAGAAGCGTAGCTAAGACTTGTGAAAACTTGGTGTGTTGAGAGAGGGGGAGGGCGGATCGCAAAAAGGTGCCTACCACCTTTTGTGGAGGCAGTGCTTCCACAAAAGGTGGTAGGCACCTTTTTGCTGGGGAACGGTTTTGGGGACGGAGCTCAAGAGGGTTATATATAGAGCGATTTAAGCGAGGCCTAAATAGCTCGTGGTTTTAGCTATTTAGGTGGGGTCTGTCCCCATTTG
>JAKFYE010000043.1 GCA_021731045.1 Bdellovibrionales bacterium
CCCATTTAAACTTTGCAATCAAGCGAATAAAAACAAAAAAACTCGTCAAGTATTTTTTAAAACAAAACAAATAATTATTTAAAAAGAATCACCTGTCGCGCGACAGGAAAATATCCATTATCAAAAAAACAATTAAATCAAAAAATAATCTCCACTCACCACGATAACTCTTCTGAATTTTCCAAGCCTCTAGAACTTCACAAACTAAAATTTACCTGTCGCACGACAGGCAAATATACTTATCAACGCAATCTTATCTCACATTTCCAGCACCCATCTTCAAATCTCACCCCAACTCTCTCTCTAACCCTTCGTTACTAAAAACATGAAATAACTGACCCAAAAATATTTTACCTAAAAACCCAGCGGGCAGCTGGCGGGGCTCCAACGCCCCCTTGAAGCTGCTACGCGAATAACCGGCAAATATTTTTTCGCGAAGCCTGAACTGAAGCGTAAGGCTCAAGGGGGTCTTTGTGGTCCCACGCCAGCTCACCAGTGTTTTTTTCGTGAACGTGTTAGAAACTTGTATCGACCTCGGCATCTACTATTTTCTAGAACTGATACTCGCCTGAGAGCGTAATTCCGGAAATATATTTTTTGTACGTGCTCGAAGACGCGGTGGATGTATTCGAAATATAAGCCGTGTTCCACATTGCTTTGAGCCAGTCATTAAGTGGCCGTGCTAATGTCACGCTGGCCGTGATGTTTGTGTCGTCGCGTGTGGGCGTTTGAAGCGCGTAGCTTTGAGTGTAAACAGCAAGACCGGCGATCACTTGAAGATCCCAAACCCAAGTCGTTAAATAAGTCGCGCTCATATCAACTTTGGTATATTTAGATGTATCGGCATTGGCTGGATTCGTCGTGTAGGCAAGATCAAAGACTCCGGCTTGAGTTTTATTTTTATTTAAGAAGAATGTGTTGCCTAAACCAAACGTCCATTTTTTGGCATTAGAGCCCCAAGCATTTGTATAAGTATCGTCGTGATATTTTAAATTGACTGACGTAAACCAGTTCTCGGACATTACAAGCGTGTTGAGAGAATCAATGGCAACAGAATTAAGAGATTCATTTGGCGCACCTCCAGAGTCTTGACCTACGTAAAGTTTTTCGACACCTGGAATGAATTCGGCCTTTAAACCTTTACCAAAAGCGACACCTTTAAACACCACTGGTACTGTAGCGCTGGTCAACCACGAGTCATAATCATCTAGAGTAGTTTCAGCAGTGTAGACGTAATCGGTTTTTGCTTTTACTCCTAATTCGTAGGTTTTTTCATAGAGAGGACGATAGAAGAGCGATGCGCCTGTGTTATAACGTACGCTACCTTCTGAGCTAGCGCCAGCGCCTGCGGCAGAGGTGGCTTCAGAAACTAAAAGAACATTGGAATCGTATTGTGGGCCAAAGCTTAACCCCACGATAAACTTTTTCGCTTTGTTTTTTTCAAAGTAAATAAGTCGTTCTATTTTTTCGATATACTCTTCAGAACGTTCATCAAGCTTAGGATCGTTAGAAGTATCTAGTGATCGTTGAAAGGCCTCTTTAGCGTTTTCATATTTTAAATCTGCAAAATTTACGAGCCCGATATAAAAACTTGCCGACGGGCCGAGAGGGTCATGTTTAGTGGCTTCAACTTTTTTAAATGCGGCGAGGGCTCGTGGGTATTCTTTCAGTTTGTAGTGATTCAAACCTAAATAGAAATCTCGTTCGACAACGTCGAAGTCTTTGCCATCAGCAAGCTTAAGGTATACCAACGATTGATTATACTTCTCGTTTCGATAAAGTGTGACGCCATACTGATAATAATACGCCTTGTTTTCAGGATCGAGGACGACTGATTTTTCGAAGTATTCTTCGGCCTGTTTGAATTGATTGACACGATAGGAGTCCATTGCGGCTTCGGCAAATGCTTGCGCGTCTTTTTTATTTTTCTTTTTAGCTTCTTCACTTAATACTTGTTGTTCACGAAGACGTTGTGCGGCTTTTTCTTTTTCAGCGGCCTCAATTTGTTGTCGTTCGGTTTCACGTTTGCGGGCATCAAGTTCTAATTTTCTTTTTTCTCCCACAGCATTTGCAAGTTTTCCTGCCTCTAGCACTGACTTTGCGGCGGTCGGCACCGGTTGTTCTTTAGTGTCCGGAATGTTTTGTTCATTGTATTTTTTGAGAGCTGCTTCGGCGTCAGACCTAGATTCAAACACCGAAATCGTCGGCAAATTGTTATCGTCTTTGGTGACAATATAAGGTTTTCGCTGCAAGGCCTTGGTTTCAATCAAAGTTTTGATGTTGAGCGGCTGGCCTTTAGGCGCCACGAGATCTTGAGTTGAATACACTTCGGGCAATAAACCTTCAGGGTTTGCCCACTTAATAACGTAGACGCCTTCGAACATCGAAGAGTCCGGTGCATTTTCCTGAAGTTCTAGTCTCACAATTTGACCCGAATTTTTGTCTCTAAGAATCAACATTCCAAGGTCTATTTTTGTGCTATTCGTATTCCAGCGGGGATTAAAGTAATTTATTTGAAGAGCTTTTGACGTATCTAGAGATTTTTTAGACACGCGTGCGGGATTTGATACATCTTTATTTTGTGAGTAGGTCGTAACTGACAAAAAACTTATGAGTAAGAAACACACACAACTCAATTTCAAGATGCGACTCCTTAAGCTGCCCAACAAAGATGATGATAGTCTCTGATCAGTTTAACTTAAGGAAATAAAAAAGGGAGTTGTAAATCCAACTCCCTTTTGACTTAAGACTTTAGTCTTAAATTATTGTACGTTGATAATGAGTTTTGTAGGGCCATTCTGCAAAAGTTCAGTAGGTAGCTGTTGCGGAAACCCCGTTGCTGGAGCTCGACAAGCAGCGCAATCTTGGAAAACAGGTGGGCCTTTCGGAGGTTCAGTCCCTGACGGATCGCGCGCCATCATATCATTGTCTGACACGCCCATACTCGCGGGCGGAGGAGCGGCTCCTTCACGCGGAGCAGGACCTTTATTTTCTTCGGGTGCTTTTTTATCATCTGGACCTTTTTTGTCGTCTCCTTTATCTTTATTTTTGTCTTCTTTCCCACCATCGTCAGATGGCGCTCGATTATCGCCACCACCTGAGGTTGCTGGGCTGTCGGCCTTTGTTTCGTTTTTCATGCTCACAAGCTCAGCTTTTGGAACTTCTGCTGGTGGTGCAGGGGGCATACCTCGAGACGCAACCGTAAATTGACCAGGGTTTACGGCAACAGGGTTAAGCATTTTTCCTCTCGCATCGAAACCTGTACCCGTCATAACTCGTCCTTCAAAGGTCACAATTTTGGTTGTACTCGTCACACGATTATAACCAGTAACAAAATCTGTTCCTCGAACTCCCGCTACCGCTGAAGGTGTCTTAATGTTAAAGGTGTTTTTCTCACCATCGTATTTTTGATTCACAGTCGAGCGAACTTTTCCGTAAAGTACGTTCAACGAAACTGACTTTTCGTCTTTAGCGGCATCAAATTTATATTTTTCAATCGTGATTTTAGTGTCGGGTGAAATATTAAGAACGTTTTTATCGACCATCACTATTTTTGCTCGTGCATCAGCACCCGCAATTACAGTATCGCCCTCTTGAACTTTTAAACCGACTTTGGCTTTTTGCTCACCTCCGGCTTGTGCTTGAACGCGAATATCGCCTTTCACCACCATAAACACGCCGTCACCGGCATATGCAGCAAAGCTCAAACAAAGAAGTGCCAATATCGTCCCAACGTACGGTATTCTCATACAGCCTCCGAACTATGTTATTGTTTCGGCTTCTATTTTTCCAAACTTAAGACGGGTTGTCTTATTTTGATTCAACTCTAAAAAGTATCAAAATGGAGCGTACTTTATTGAAACTTTTCTATAAATAAGGCGGCTTGATAGAGGTCATTTACAAAAATCTCAGGAGGAGAAAATGGAGACAATTGGGGTGTCTCCACACCGCTTAAGAGTATCGATCGGCATCCCGCACGGTGTCCAGCTTCAACGTCGGTCATGCGATCACCGATCATCCAACTATGTTTAAGGCTGATGCCGTGGTCGCGAGAGGCATCTAAGAGCATTCCTGGATTTGGTTTGCGTCTCAAATGTGTGCTTTCCACCGAAAACGGTGCGTAATAAAATCCTACAAAACTCACTCCGTATTTAGCAAAGTCGTTTGCAATACGCTCATGAATCAAATCCATATTGCGAATATCTACAATACGTTTTGCTAAACCAGATTGATTCGTGGCGATCGCAAATATAAACCCATGGTCGCGTAAGCGTTGAAGTGCTTCAAAAACACGTGGGCAATATTCCACTTGAGAAGGATCGTTTAAATAGATTTTATCTATTATGATGGTTCCATCGCGATCTAAAATAACGGCTTTTTTCATGACTTCTTATTCAGAGGATGATGGATTTCAATCGTTCGTGCAAGTTCATCGAGACTGAGATGCGTGTATTTTTGCGTCGCTTGAAGAGAACTATGGCCAAGTAACTCTTGAAGCACGCGAAGATCCGCGCCGCCTGAGAGTAGGTGGGTGGCGTAACTATGGCGGAGAGCATGAGGATGAATGGGCTTAAGTAAGCCTGCTCGTGCTCCCGCATTTCGCACGATATCGTAAGCTTTCCGCGTCGCGAGATGAGGACTTAAAACGAACTCCGAGTCAGCATCTTTTCGCAGTTGATTTAAGTGGTGAGAAACCATCGGCGCGAGAACAATCATTCTCTCTTTGCCGCCTTTTCCTAAAACTCGAGCCGAGTTCTGAGTTAGATCCAGATTTTTCCATTTAAGATCGCACGCCTCAGAGACCCTTAGGCCACCGCCGTACAATAAAAGAATGAGCGCGATTTCTTGCAAATAATTGTTCGCGTCCGCCTGAGTTTTGGAATTCTTTAAATCCAACTGTAATGTCTTAATCACCGCGATCATCTCATCTATAGAGAGATAACGAGGCAGTTTTTGTGGAACTTTGGGGCCCCTTAAAATCTCACCAATCGGACGTTCGGAATGACCTTTCTGATATAACCATTTCAAAAATCCTTTAACCGATGCAATCTTTCGGGCTTTTGAAGAGGCCTGTAAATGACCCATTTGTCTTAGTCCGGCACGGATATGCTCTTCAAGGTCATCATCCTTAGAAGGGTCGACCAACATGTTGGTGCTACCAAAAATTTGTAAAAGATCGCTGCGATAGGCGCGCAGGGTCTCTCGGCTTGCAGACTTCACTTCTTCAAGTGATTTCAAATACTTATTAATCTCTTCCTGGAGTCTAGCTGACAGAATTCGGCTCCTCTTTTAGAAAAAATTCACAACGCTATGCAAAATATTACTTGCAATTACTTCAGTAGGCCTGTATTTTACGCACTGCATCTGATGCACTAAGACTTATGCCTTAGGTGCTCGGACACAATTGAATATTCACTGACTATTTTACAAAGGTGGCACGTATGTCAGAAAGCGAAAACTTTATTTTGCCTGCGAATAGCACGCTAAACCAGACCTATGGACAAAAGAATCAACGTCCAAGCATCAACATTATCCATAAAAGCGAGATTATGAAGACTCTCTTGAGCATGGTGGATCGTGTAGCTCAATCGTCAGCCAACATCTTAGTCTTAGGTGAAAGCGGAACGGGTAAAGAGTTGATCGCAAAATCTCTTCATGAAAAGAGCAATCGTAAGTTTAAACCTTTCGTTGCTATCAACTGCGGAGCTCTTCGAGAGTCTTTGCTAGAAAGTGAATTATTTGGACACGAGAAAGGCTCATTTACAGGTGCTTATGCACGTAAAATTGGTCTTGCTGAAGTGGCCAACGGTGGAACTTTATTTTTAGACGAAATCGGAGAACTTACTCCTGGCATTCAAGCTAAGCTTTTACGTTTTATTCAAGAAGGCGAAATCTATCGCGTAGGTGGAAAAGATGCGATTAAAGTCGACATCCGTTTAGTGAGCGCGACGAATCGCGATCTAGAGCAAGACGTACTTAAAGGTAATTTTAGAGAAGATCTATTCTATCGTATTAATACAATCACGACGCAAGTGCCGTCACTTCGTCGACGTAAAGAAGACATTCCATTGCTTGTGAACTTTTTCTTATCGTCAGGAGTGCACCGTCATTTAAACCGAGGTCATCAGATGTCAGATGAAGCCATGGCCATTATGATGAAATACGATTGGCCGGGTAATATTCGTGAACTTCAAAATATTTGTGAGCGCATGCAGATTTTGGCCGAAGGCCATATGATCATGCCAGGCGATCTTCCAGAGTCTGTTCGTAACCCTGATCAAAAAGTGGTAATGAATGACTACGATCCGAATCTGACAATTCATGAATTAGAAAAGCGCTATATCTTAAAGGCTTTAAATCACTTCGAAGGCAACAAGACGCGCGCGGCTCATGCTCTTGGAATTACAATCAAGACGCTTTATAATAAGCTTCATGAGTATGGTGAATTCGAAAAATTCGCTATCCACTCAAAAATTCCAGGTCAGTAATTTGTTAGTAAAATAGAGATCAAAAAAAAGGGAAGGTTTTAAACCTTCCCTTTTCATTTTTATGATCAAAAACAAAAGTCTAGAAAAGACCTTCTTCGTCTTCTTCTTCATCTTCAATGTCTTCCATTGTGTCATCTTCAACATCATCAAGATCTACACCTTTAGAAGCTACGTGTCCGTAAGCATCTTCAGATTCAGAATCGATTTCATCAAGTACGTCAGCACCTAAACCGCCACCAACATCTCTTAAGTCGTTAACCGCAAATGGATTCTTGGTCATAGGATCTTTTTTTACTTTGTCGGCTGCAATATCTTGAAGGCTTGGAACTTTAGGTTTTGCTGTCTTTTTAGCAGCTGCAGGCTTCGCTACTTTTTTAGGAGCGACCGCTTTTTTGGTAGCTTTTTTAGGAGCCGCCTTTTTACCTTTTTTAGCAACTTTTTTTGGTGCTGCTTTTTTAGCAGATTTTTTTACTGATTTTTTCGCTGATGTCTTAGCTGGTTTTTTTTTGGCTTTCTTTTTTGCCATTTGGGTCTCCTAAAAAACAAGTAGTTGAGTGTTACTTTGGATACCTTTTTGAATGGCGAATGTCCAACAAAAGCAAAGAGAAATTATTAATTTTTTGTTTGAAAGCTGTCCGGGAGGACAGCCCTTCGATATTGACGCTATTTTTTAAGGAATAATGTTATCGATCGCACGCTGAACAGAGTCTGGGAGCACTATGGATAAGAAGAATCCACCTGCGTAAAGGTTCTGCTCGGCCACAGAGGCAAAATAGCCGATTATTTTGCGTTGCGACTTATTTTTGATAGGGAAGGTTATACTCACATAAGGGTTAAATTTTGGAGTTGGAACAAAAATTCCTACCGCACCCTTGCCTAAGTATAGGTAAGCTTCGTTGTTATTTTTGTAAATCTTAAGTCCGAGTCGTGGAAGTTCGCCATCAGGAATGCCCGGTAGGGGATTGCCATTTGGTAACTTGCTCACGTTTGACATTTCGACGCCGCGGACAATGTATTTAAGGGGAATTTTCAACACCATTGCGTAGCCGTTATCGCTGGCCTCAACACTGATTTCGGTACCGGGAAATTTCTTAATTGGAATTGAACCCGTTGCATCAACCGGATTAACTGGAAGGGGAACGCTAATCAATAAAAGGTTATTTACTTTATCGATATCGACAACTTTATGTGTTCCAAAAACTCCAGCAGACACCGTTCCATCAAGATCGACATCTTTCCATTGATCGACAGGTTGTTGAGGCGTTTCGTCGCACAAGGCTGTGGCACAACTACTCTTATCTGTTGTGCCCACTTCAGTTGCAGAAGGTTTCAGGTTTTGACCACAACTAATGGTAAACACCATAAGCGAAAGTAAACCGAAGTTTAATCCCATCATCATTTTCATAAAAACCTCCTCACCACAAAGTCATAATATGATCAAGGTAATGATCGGACCTAAGCCAAGGAAACTTTACTAAAGTACTGAAGTTATTTGGATTTTCGGAAAATTGGAAAACTTGTTTACGTTTTTTTGTTTAAAAAATCGTCGTTTTTTGCAAAAAAAACCCCAGAAGAGGAGGGCTCTTCTGGGGTTAGGATTAGATCGCTTACGTACCGAATCCCATTTACTGCTGTTCACTAATATTTGTACTACCTGTAATTTTACTTCTTAAAATTAACTTAGCAATTTTAGAGCAATTGAACTTGATTGGTTAGCTTGTGCTAATGTCGAAGTCCCAGCTTGCAATAAAATATTGTTTTTCATCAATTCAGAAGAAGCCGAAGCCACGTCTGTATCTCTGATACGGCTGTTAGCAGCGCTATAGTTCTCTTCAGTCACGCTTAAATTGTTAGTTGTTGATAACAAGCGGTTCTGTAAAGCACCAAGGTTAGAGCGGCTTTCGTTCACTCGATATTGAGCCTCATCAAGAGCTCCAAGAGCTGTTTGTGCTCCCTCTTTTGACATGAAGTCAATTCCAGCAATTCCGAGCGCATCTAGAGTTGCCACGTTTTCGTTAGCTTTAAAGCTAATACGATCTTCAGCTTCATTGTTATAGATCCCAACTTGGAAATCATAAACAGGTGAAGAGCCATCTAGAAGTTTTTGCGAACCCCAAGTTGTTGTTTGGGCAATACGCTGTGCTTCTGATTTTAGTTGCTCAACTTCCTTGTTAATGAAACCGCGTTCACGGTCGCCAACTGTATCAGAAGAAGCTTGCACACCAAGTTCACGTAATCGAACTACGATGTTGCTAATTTCGTTCAAACCACCTTCAGCAACTTGCACAAGCGACATACCATCGTTTGCGTTTCTGTTAGCTTGGCGGATTGATCGGATACTAGCTTTTAAGTTTTCCGAAATCGCGAGACCGGCAGCATCATCTGCTGATTTGTTGATTCGGCTACCGCTCGCTATTTGTGCGTAGCTTTCGCCGATTGCCTTTTGGCTTGTTCCTAAGTTTCTTTGCGCGTTTAACGCTGCAATGTTTGTTGTAATTCTCATTCCCATAAAAATTTATCCTCCGTTATTCATTATTAATTTTCATATTTACCCTCCGTGATGTGTTAATCCCCTTAATCCATTTTGTTAGGGGCGGCTTCCGAGCCTAGAAAGTTGTTACACTAGAATATACAGTTTCAATTATTGAATCCGTATCCCTCCAATTGTTCTTGTGTCTCGTCCTTGAAGCCTCCTTTCGCTGTTGATAAACAAAGAGCTGACTGTTGACTCTTTGGTTCATCCTGAACTTCTGGGTTAATTCCCAGCCAACTCGTTTGTTGTTTGATGAACGATTCATCTGCAACCGGCGAGTGGTAATTCTTACAAGGAATTGATCGGGAGTTACGACGGAGAATTGACAGGACTTGAGACGAGAATATGTGTTTTTCTCCTCGATAAACGTCAAAATTATTCTAAAGTCTGATCGAGTCCTAAGACCTATTTCTCGTCTAGAAAGGACGTTGGGCGAGAAGACTTGAGGCTAAAAGTCGTGTTGACTAAAAAAATTCTGACAGTTTTTCGCTTAGCCATTGTGGCTCGTCTTCCATTGGATGATGACCCGCGAATTCATGCTCAACGTACGTCGCATGCGGAAGAACATTTTGTAACTGTTGGATGACGGCGCGAGGTACGAGTTTGTCTTTCGCTCCGTAAATAATAAGTATATTTGCTTTCAAAGTATTGAGCTCTTTAGGAAGTCGAGTGTCTCGAAGAATATTGGTAGCTAAAATAAAAGTTCGAATGGCGTTTGGTTCCTCGATAAAAGGACGTTGGTAATTGCGAATCATTTCATCCGTGACCAACTCTGGTCGAGTCACTATATTTTTAATAATTGATCGGATCAAAGTTTTATTAATAAGCAAAGAGGCTTGCGGTAGAACCAAATGCGATAATTTTGCTAATTCCAGCGGCATGAGTTGGGAACTCACCGCTGGGGCGAGCACCGCCACATCGGTAAATGTATCTGGAAAAAGCTTACACATCCAAAGTGCAATTGCACCGCCCATAGAGCTTCCGACCAGACCCACGTTTTGAAGTCCCAAAGTTTCTATAAATTTTTTTAAAATGAGCGCCTGTTCATCAAGATCATATGTGCGTTTGTGATCTTTGCTGCTCCGGCCAAAGCCAGGGAGGTCGACTAATACGACTTGAAAATTCATCGCGAGGAGGGGCAATACAAATCGCCAGGTAAATACGGAAGCCCCAATGCCGTGTAAAAAAACGAGCGGTCGTCCTGCTCCTAATATTTGGTAATGAATTTTAACCCCATCAATGGTCGCATAATCCGAGCTAGGGCCTGCCGAAAGCAATTTGGCTTTTTTGAGGTCTAAAAAGAAGAGCCACAAATACCCAATCCAAAACAAAGCCGACAGAATGACGAGCCCCACCGCTATATAGAAATACGGTGAGTTTAAGAGCGTCAGCATGTCTTGAGTTCTCATACTAAATAGTATAGAGATGGCCCTACGCGTAGAGCAACTGAGCACTGGAGTTTCACGTGTTTTCTGGAATTGTCGAAAATCAGGTTCAAATCAGGGCGTTTCGTCCTCGACATGAAGTTTTTGAACTCGTCGTAGATCGACCTGCCGGGTTTGATGATATCGCTTTAGGCGATAGCATCGCGACCAATGGGGTGTGTTTAACCGTCGAATCTTTAGATTCGCAGCAGATCCAGTTTGCGTTGGCACCTGAAACTCTTAAAATTACAGGCTGGAACACGTCGCTTAAACCCGGTCAATTTGTGAACTTAGAAAGATCGCTTCGTTTTGGAGATCGTATTCATGGTCATCTTGTCCAAGGGCATGTGGACACTCTTGGAGATGTTTTAACTTTTGAAAAATCGGCGGAGTCGGCCTGGTTAACGGTGCGTTTACCGACCACTTTTTTAAAGTTTGTTTGGAAGAAAGGTTCGATCACCTTAAACGGTGTTAGCCTTACAATCAACGAAGTGATGGGTGATACGATCACGGTTTGTTTGATTCCCGAAACACTCAAGCGCACAAATTTAAACGACTTAGTTGCCGGCGACAAATTGACGATCGAAGCCGATTCCTTGGCTCGCTATTATGATCGTATGAGGGAGTTAAATGTTGAACACAATCGTTGAAATTATCGAAGACATCCGCCAAGGCAAAATGGTGATTTTGGTAGATGACGAAGATCGCGAAAACGAAGGTGATCTTATCATTGCGGCCGAACACGTGACGGCGGAGTTCGTAAACTTTATGATTCGCGAAGCACGAGGTTTGGTGTGTTTGACTCTTGCGCCCGAACAAGTTGAACGTTTAGGGCTTCCACTTATGGTGAAAGACGAGAGCAATCATTCTCCTAATCGCACGGCTTTTACGGTGAGCATCGAAGCGGCCAAAGGTATCACCACAGGTATTTCTGCGGCGGATCGCGCACACACGATTCGCGTGGCGGGAAACGCAAAAGCCACAGCTCATGATGTTGTGATTCCGGGACATATTTTTCCGATTCGGGGCCAGGTGGGCGGTGTTTTAAAACGTGCGGGTCACACTGAGGCTAGCGTTGATCTTTGTAAGCTTGCGGGGTTAACACCTGCGGCGGCAATCTGCGAAATCATCAAAGAGGACGGCGAAATGGCGCGCCTTCCTGATCTTAAAGCGTTTGCTAAAAAACATGGAATTAAAATTGGAACGATTGTCGATCTCATTCAGTATCGAGTGCAAAACGAATCTTTAGTTCAAGAAGCGGCACACGCGAGACTTCCTATCACGTTCGGTCAAGGCTTTGAGGTGCGCGTATTTACGAATTCTGTAGATTCGGCCGAACACGTCGTCGTGCAAAAAGGGGAGATCACGCCTGAAGAGCCGATCCTCGTCCGTGTACATTCTGAATGTATGACCGGAGATGTTTTTGGAAGTCTGCGCTGCGATTGTGGACTTCAGCTTCGGAAATCTCTCGAGATGATTGAGCGCGAAGGCAAAGGTGTTCTGCTTTACTTGCGACAAGAGGGACGGGGCATCGGGTTGACAAATAAAATTCGTAGCTATGCTCTTCAAGATGGCGGAATGGATACGGTTGAAGCCAATACGCATTTAGGTTTTAAACCGGATCAACGTGATTACGGTATCGGCGCGCAAATTTTGCGTGCAATTGGTTTAAAAAAAATCAAACTCATGACAAACAATCCTTCCAAGCGTGTAGGGCTCAAAGGGTACGGGCTTGAAATTACCGAGCGGGTTCCTCTCGAAATTAGTCCGACAGCAGAAAATCGAAGGTATCTCGAAACAAAACGCGAAAAGATGGGGCACTTAATGGAAATCGAAAAGCCCGAAAATGAAAAACGGGAGACGAAGCATTGAGCACCAGTTCTCCGGTCAATACAGAAATACCTAGTCACGTGACACAAGGTGAACCCGGGGGCGAGGTCAAAGTTGCTATTGTGACCGCTCGATGGAACTCTAAAATTACCTATGAATTAGAAAAAGGCGCCCTTGAATATTTGGCCTCGCGTAATATCAAGCCGGTTTATACGGTTCGTGTTCCGGGAGCTTTTGAAATCCCACTCGCGTGCAAAAATTTATTAGATATTGGAATTCATGGCATTATCGCACTTGGTTGCGTTATTCGTGGTGAGACTACGCATTATGATTACGTGTGTTCAGCTGTGGAGAGAGGCTGCACGCAGCTTCAACTCGAATACGGAAGACCCGTAACTTTTGGTGTTTTAACCACCGAAAATGAACAACAGGCTTTTGATCGCGCGGGTGGTAAACATGGTCATAAAGGCCGTGAAGCCGCCGAAGTTTGTCTCGAAATGCTGAATCTTCGTCAAAAGCTAGTGATCTAATCCAAAATAGAGTCCTTTAAAAAAGCTTTTATTCATGGACCAATTCTTAAATTCATATAAAACTATGAAGTCATGAGACGATTCCGCCGACAAAAATCTGAGACTTCGCCGTCCGCAGAGGCCCGCAAACGTAAACGCGAAGCCGCGACGGTTGTAGGGTTAGGTCTTTTATTTTTGATTTTGACTTGGGTGGAGTTTCAACTCACTTCCATCAGCCAAACTCTGCCGTTCGTGCATTCAGTATTTTTTTTCGGCTTAGTGAATTTCAACATCGTACTTCTACTTTTTCTTCTGTTTCTTATTTTTAGAAACGTCGTAAAAATTTTTGTAGAGCGACAAGGCAAAATTATTGGTTCATCACTTAAAGGAAAGCTCGTCGCGGCGTTTGTCGCATTTAGTTTTGTGCCCACGATATTGATGTCGATCATTTCTGTTTTTTACATCAATTCGAGTTTTGACAAATGGTTTAGCGTTAAAATGGGCGGCGTTCTTAAAGATGCGCTTGAGGTCACAAATACATATTACGTATCTGCAAAACGAAAAAACTATCATTTTGCACATTTGATTTCTGACGCCATCGAAAAAGCGCCGCATGCGCAAATCACCTCTAAGCTCGGTTCCTTAGCAAAAGAATACAGCCTCGACGTTATTGAGTATTATCCAGATCTTTTTAATGACCGCATCCTTGCTGTTTCAGCGGATTCTAATTTGCCTGAAATTCCTCGCGTTTCGCTTGAGTTTCTGCAAAAAGGTCTCACAAAAAAAAGTGAGACAAGTACGATTCAACCTTTTGGCGAAGGAAATCTCATTCAAGTTATCGTGCCGCTTACCAGACCAGAAGGCAATGGCGCGATTGTTGTCTCCTCTTTTGTTCCGCTGTCTCTGATTTCTCGCGTGGACGAGATTGCATCTACGTATAATGATTTTCAAGATATTAATCCTTTAGAATATCCTCTTAAATCTATTTACTTAATTATTTTAATCTTGATGACGTTGGTGATTCTTTTTGGTGCTACGTGGTTTGGGTTTCACTTGGCACGACAGCTCTCGACACCATTGGTGTTGTTAGGTAAAGCGGCTCGGCGAGTATCTAAAGGCAGTTACGTTCCCGTTGAAGTGACATCTGGTAGTTCCGAAATCAACCAGTTGATTCAAAGTTTTAATTTGATGACTGCCACGCTCGCAAAATCTGAGCGCGAAGTTCGACAAGCCAATAAAAGTCTCAAGATGACCCTCGACCGACTGGATGAGCACACTCGTTACGTCGAAGTCGTTCTTTCAAACGTCACGACGGGAGTGATTTCTATTGATCAACGAGGCCTTATCACTACGATCAATCGTCACGCATGTAAACTCCTCAAGGTCACAGCCGAAGATCACATCGGTAGAAAATTTAAAGAGGTTTTGCCTAAAGACCAATTGGCCGTCATAGATAATTTACTTGCGACCATGAAACGCTACCGAGCCCATAGCTTGCAAAAAGAAGTGCGTTTGCAAGTTAAAGGCGAATCATTAACTCTTCAGATGACGCTGACGATTTTGAAAGATGAAGCTAAAAGTGAACTCGGCATGGTGTTGGTGTTTGACGATATGAGTATGATTTTAAACGCTCAAAGAGCCGCGGCATGGAGAGAAGTGGCCAAACGTATCGCTCACGAAATTAAAAATCCTCTAACGCCTATTAAACTTTCGGCGCAACGACTCGAAAAGAAGTTTGGCGCGACCGTTCAGGACCCCGCATTTGCTGAATGTACGAGTATTATTATAAAACAAACAGATGCGCTAAAAGATCTAGTGAACGAATTCAGTAATTTTGCGAGGTTGCCTCAGGCAAAACCTGTTCCTACGAGTCTTAATAAGGTGATCGAAGAGGCTCTCGTGCTGTATAAAACCGGCCACAAAGATATTGAATTTAACTATTCTCCAGATAGCAAAGTGCCGGTTTTTGCTTTTGACCCAGAGCAGATACGGCGGGTGGTGGGTAATTTACTAGAAAACTCCGTCGCCGCGCTTGTGGGTTCGTTGGACGCACCGGTAATTGAAATTAAAACGCAGTATGATAACGTGCTTGGGATCGTGCGTTTTGAGCTGAGCGACAATGGGCCAGGAATTCCCGATGAACATCGGGAGCGAGTTTTTGAACCTTATTTTAGTACGAAGGAACAAGGTACTGGGCTAGGGCTTGCCATTGTAAAAAAAATTATTGATGATCACAGTGGTTTTATTCGTGTACAGCCTAATAGCCCTAAAGGAACAAAAGTGGTTGTTGAATTGCCTGTATCGGGCGCTTTTGTAAATTTAGAAACGGTGGAAGCCGTTCCTCCACATGGTGGAACTAGTTCCTCAACAGAGTGAGTCGTTATGAATCCATCAAAAGATATTAAAATTTTAATTGTTGATGACGAAGCTCCGATTCGCGAAGTTTTGTCGGCATCGCTTAAAGACGAAGGCTATTTGGTAGAGTCGGCACACGATGGCGTCAGTGGACTAGCCGCGATGGAAAAGGTGCAGCCTGGAATAGTCCTTCTCGATATCTGGATGCCCGGCAAACTCGATGGCCTTGATGTTCTCAGCCAAGCACGACGGCAGTATCCTCATATTGAATTTATCATTATGTCTGGTCACGGGACGATTGAAACTGCCGTTAAAGCCACCAAGTTAGGCGCATGGGATTTTGTAGAAAAGCCACTCTCAATGGAAAAAGTTTTGATTCTCGTCACCAACATTTCGTCTTATCAGGCCGAGCGGGGCGAGAAGAACGTTCTGCTCAATCGATTGAGAAAAAATATTTCTCTTGTGGGCGATGGTGCGACCATGAAGCAAATTAAGCAAATGATCGCACGTGTGGCGCCAAGTGAAAGCTGGGTGTTGATTCGCGGGCAAAACGGAACTGGCAAAGAGCTTGTGGCGCAAAACATTCATTATTTAAGCCGACGCGCGAGCAAATCTTTTGTTGAAGTCAATTGCGCCGCAATTCCAGAAGACTTAGTCGAGAGTGAACTTTTTGGTTACGAAAAGGGCGCGTTTACCGGCGCCGCAAATTCCAAAAAAGGAAAGTTTGATTTAGCTCATGGAGGAACGATTTTTTTAGATGAGATCGGCGACATGAGCCTCAAAGTTCAAGCCAAAATTTTAAGAATCCTTCAAGAGCAGCGCTTTGAGCGAGTCGGTGGCAATGAGACCATTCAAGTTGATGTGCGCGTGATTGCAGCTACAAATAAGGACCTCGAAAAAGAAATCAAAGACGGACGTTTTCGTGAAGATTTGTATCACCGGCTAAATGTAATTCCCTTTCAAGTGCCATCTTTAGCCGAAAGAAAAGAAGACATCCCTTCATTGATGGATCACTTCAGTGAGCATTTTGCGCGTGAAGGCGGCTATAAAATTAAACATTTTTCGCCCGAGGCGCTTAAGTTATTGCAAAAACACAATTGGTCAGGAAACATTCGTGAGCTTAAAAACTTTGTTGAGAGAATTTATATTTTAACTTCGAGCGAATTGATTGAACCCGAGCACCTTTCAATAGCGGGTCTTGCGATTAACGAAGATAGTATTGATTCTGATGAAGCGATGCAGTCGCCTTCGTTTAAAGCGGCACGTGCGATTTTTGAGCGCGAATATATTCTGCGCCGCCTCGCTGAGAACCACGGCAACATTAGTAAAACCGCCGAAATCATCGGACTTGAACGTAGTCATTTGCACCGAAAAATTAAAGCTTACGGCATTGAAGTCCCAGCGGAGAGATAGCTTATGAAGTGGTCCCAAGCGCATATTTTTACTCTTAGAGAAGCCCCTCAAGATGCCGAGATTAAAAGCCATCAGCTTTTAGTTCGCGGTGGTTTTATTCGTAAACTCGCGCCGGGAGTTCACACGTACCAACATTTAGCTTTACGCGCGCTTCGCAAAGTCGAAAAAATTATTCGTGATGAACTCGATGCCGTGGGATGTACCGAAGTCCTCATGCCGATGGTGCAACCCAAAGAACTTTGGGAGGAGAGCGGGCGTTGGGAAATGTACGGTGATTTACTCCTCAAAATGCAAAATCGAAACGCGCAATGGTTTTGTCTTGGACCTACGCACGAAGAAGTCATCACGGATCTTGTTCGCAAAGATGTGCGCAGCTACCGCGACCTCCCACGAAATCTCTATCAAATTCAGACAAAATATCGCGACGAAATTCGCCCACGATTTGGTTTAATGCGCGGGCGCGAATTTATCATGAAAGACGCCTATAGTTTTGATAAAACCAGTACCGATGCCTTGAAATCCTATGATGTCATGTATGCTGCGTATAAACGTATCTTTGATCGCTTGGGCTTAAAATACCGTATCGTAGATGCCGATGCTGGCAATATTGGCGGCAGTCAAACTCACGAGTTCCAAGTTTTAGCTGAAGCTGGTGAAGATCACCTGATGGCTTGCGACACGTGTGAATTTGCCGTGAATATTGAAATCGCCCCTGTACTTGTAACAGAGCGGACATCAAACGAAGCGCTCAAGCCCATCGAAAAATTTCCTACACCGAATTTAAAAACGATTGCTGATTTAGCTAAATCCACCGGCCTAGCCGAGACCGAGTTGGTTAAAACTATGTTTTTCAAAACAGAAGACAACCGCATCGTCACCGTAATTTTAAGAGGGAGTGATGAAGTCAACGCGGTTAAACTCAAAAACGCACTCGGTATAACAAACCCGCCTGAGTTATTGGGTGAAAAAGAGGTTTTTGAATTTACGGGCGCGCACCCAGGAAGTTGTGGGCCTCATGGTTTACAATCTAAAAAACTCACCTTCGGAAAGTTCCAATATCAAGCTAGCGACGAAGTTTACGTTGATCAAAATTTAAAAGGTTGCCAAAATTTTATCGTTGGAGCTAATCAAGATGATCAGCATCTTCGCGGAGTCAATTTTGATCGCGATTTTAAAGTAAAAGGCTATTTTGATTTGCGTATGGCAAAAGCGGGAGATCTCTGTGGAAAATGTGGAAAAGGTCACTATCAATCCCACCGCGGAATCGAAGTTGGCCACGTGTTTTATCTCGGCACAAAATACTCTAAAACGCTTCAAGCTACGTACCTAGATATTGAAGGCAAAAGCCAACTGATCGAGATGGGCTGTTACGGAATCGGCGTTAGTCGCACGATGCAAGCCGCGATTGAGCAATGTCACGACGCAGATGGGATTTCATGGCCAGTGCCGTTGGCGCCGTTTCACGTGCATGTATGTTTGTTAGATGCCAGCGACTCTTCATGCGCCAAAGTCGCAGATGATTTAGTCAAAAAACTCGAAGCAGCAGGCCTCGAAGTTTTAGTCGATGACCGAGATGAACGGCCCGGCGTAAAGTTCAAAGACGCTGATTTAATCGGTATGCCTTTAAGAATAGTGATTGGTAAAAAAGGCGTTGATAAAAATGAAATCGAAGTCGTGATTCGTAAGACAAAAGAGAAATTGGCGAAGTCTCCGACCGATGCGGCTTCTTTTGCCATCGAGTGGATCCGTACCCATAGATAAAGCCTCCCTAAATACCCCTCTATTTGTAAGGGTTTAGCCAACCCAAGTTTTTTCTTATAGCGGTCTGTAAAATTCACCATATTTTCAAGTTTTTTTGCGTTTCTCGAGTGTTGATTCCCCTATAATTCTAAGACTTTGATATAGCTTTGGCGTGTAGATTTTTTGGCAAGCAAATGGGGAGCCATGAACGCAAAATTAAAATTTGTTTTAGCTTTCAATCTCATCTTAACGCCCTGTCTAAGTTTTGCCGGGTCCGAATATTTAGCCGATATTTTGGTTAAACCCATCACTCGCGCTGTGAGCATGAGTGAGATGATGACCGAGTTTAAAGCGGCGCAATTAATTTCTATTGGCGAAACACACCAAACCGGAGTTGAGCGCGAAACCTTGCGCGACATTTATCAAAACTTGAGTTTAAACCTCACAAACAAACCTGTGTGTTTGGCAGAGAATTTTGAGTCTTTATTGTCTAAAGGAGACATCGTACGTCCTGCGTTTGAAAGTTTTTGTCAGACCATTACCGATGTGAGCGGCAACGATCAGGTCACGACCGGATTTAAAAAATATCTCGAAAAATCCTTCGGCTCACGACCAGTCCTCACACACAGTGGATTTCGACATATCATGCCTATGGCCCAATACTTTCCGTTAGATTTTGAGTCCACTTTGGTCGACTCTAAGCCTGGAAATACCATTTCATCTCAAATTCCTTCAAAGATATTAAGTAAAACAAAAATGGTAAGCTTGTCGGTTTTAAATTTTGACGACTTTCCACAATACATGCTCACTCATGAACTCACGCAGCTTATTTTAAAAATTTCGAAATCAAAATTTGTTTCTCTAACTCAAAAAAGAAGTTTTATTGCCCAGAATCTTAATCAAATAAATACCCAACTCTCGACAAGTCTTCAGGCGGTTTCGTCCTTGATCCACGCGAACAGCGATAAATTCCATTATTACAAAGTGGCGCCGATGCAATCCAAAAGCTCTCCAAATCGGACCGCGTTCCTCGGATTGTACACGGAGTCTGCCTTTAATTTGACAGTGTTATCGACATTGCTGACCTCCCCCAAAATGGTGGATTTTGTTATGGCCTCCAACGCTGGAGCTTTATACGTTCGCTTGATGAGATCTGACACGGCTTTCGAAGACATTCCGATTGGCCGTTCTGGAATTCTTGTCTTCAATAAGCAAGCTACGCTGATCACGCAACCTAGTGGCGACATAGTTTATAATCCTAAACCACTCTAAAGCTCTTTCAGCAAAATAAAAAATACTGTTTTGACCATCCAGATCCTTGTGATTTATCGTAAAAGCACCATGATAAAACTTAAAACCCCTATCATTTTAGCCTTGGATATTGATGACTTCGAAAATGGATTGAAGCTTGTTAAGCAGCTTGCATTTGGATTGGGGGCTATAAAAATAGGTCCTCGTCTGCTGATGCAACACGGAGCTGTCGCCGTTAAAAAATTAGCGGAAATCGCTCCGGTTTTTGTGGATAATAAGTATTACGACATTCCGAACACGATGGAGTCGGCGATTCGACAGACCTATGAAGCCGGCGCCACATTTGCTACCGTTCATGCCTCAGCAGGGCGCGAGGCGCTTAAGCGTCTGGCACACGTGGAGGGCGAACTCTCGCGACAACGTCCTTTTAAAATTTTATCAGTAACAATGCTGACAAGTTTTTCTCAGCAAACTCTTCCGCCAAATTTGAAAATACAAACGATAGAAAAACATGTCGAGGATCTTGCAGATTTAACGTTGTCTTCGGGGTTAACTGGTCTCGTGTGCTCTCCGCATGAAGTAAAAATTCTGCGCGCGAAAAGCGCCTCTGCATTTTTGGTGACCCCAGGAATTCGATTCGAATCTTCTATTAAAGATGATCAGTCTCGAGTGATGTCGGCCGTGCAAGCTCTTGAACAAGGGGCTTCGGCTCTTGTTGTGGGTCGTCCTTTATTAGAGGCGGTTGATCCAAAACTTGCTTTACAAAAAATTATCCAGGATATTGGGCAGCCATGAGAAAAGTTGTCGGTCTCCATTCTGTACGTGAAGCGATAAAAATACGCCCCAAAGCGGTCGCTAAAGTTTTACTCAAGCAAGGATGGGAAAAATCTCACGACTTAAATGAGATCGCTGAGATGGCCTCTAAAATTGGTTCAAAAATTAAAACCGTAGGCGTGTCTGAGTTGGATGCTCTTTCTCATGGGCATCAGGGCGTTGGAGCAGAAGTTTTAGAAACGCCTGAAATTGATTGGCCCCTTGTCGAAAAATCAACGCACAGCATCCTTTTGGGTCTTGACGGAATTGAAGATCCTCAAAACTTAGGCGGCGTGATTCGATCTGCTTGGATTTTTGGTGTGTCAGGAGTTTTGCTTCCCAGTTCTCGAGCGATCTCTATGACTCCGGTGGTGGCAAAAGTAGCATCGGGTGGCGCCGAGCATGTTCCCCTCGAAATACATGCAAATCTTCAGGCTCCATTAACTCGCTTAAAGGACAAAGGTTTTTGGATTTTTGCGCTATCTGAAAAGGCGGATAAGACAATTTGGGATCTTAAAATTCCTGAAAAAATTGTTTGGGTTGTGGGGGCAGAAGGCACTGGAGTTCGTAAATCTACATTGAGTTCGTGTGATGAGCTGGTCACAATTCCGCAAAATTTTAAGAATGCAAGTTTGAATGCTGCGGTGTCCGCGGCGATCGCTTTAGCTGAAACACGTAGGCAGTGGCAGAACTCGTAACCCTCCGAAAACTGCAAGAATAATTCCACAATATCCTTTGACTCCAAATCCTGTTTTCAATACAAATGGCGTTTGCTGTGGTTTTAATGGGTAAAATAACTCTTTAATTTGCATCAATGAATTCGTTTGAATTTTATTGTGGTGAAGACGTGTAGAACGTGAAGAGTGAGTTCGGCTGGTTTAGCTCAATTGGTAGAGCAGCTGATTTGTAATCAGCAGGTTGCGGGTTCGAGTCCCATAACCAGCTCCAAGTTTCAGCAAGCGGCCGACACGAAGTTGGTTGGGATTCGGAAAGTTGGTAGTTAAAATTCGGTCACGCAGATGAGAGTCAGCGGAGAGGTACCCAAGTGGCCAAAGGGAACAGACTGTAAATCTGTCGGCTTACGCCTTCGAAGGTTCGAATCCTTCCCTCTCCACCAGTTAGCTGGAATGTTGGCTAAGGTGGTGTGTGATGAAGCAGAACCAACTGGAGTTGGTAAAATTTTTTAAACGTGCGAACGAATCGTATTTTTAAAAAATTTGAGCGGGAGTAGCTCAATTGGTAGAGCATCAGCCTTCCAAGCTGAGGGTCGCGAGTTCGAGCCTCGTCTCCCGCTCCAGTTTTTGCTCGCCCACGTGGCTCAGTGGTAGAGCACACCCTTGGTAAGGGTGAGGTCGGGGGTTCGATTCTCCCCGTGGGCTCCATTGAAAAATGGATGGTGAGAGTGAGTTTGATTTTTTAGATATGAGCTTAGAAACGAACTTTAATAAGTTAGAAAGAAAGTAAGTAAAAAAATACTTAGGAGGACGACGAAATGGCTAAGGAAAAATTTGAGCGCAAAAAGCCTCATTGTAACATCGGAACTATCGGTCACGTGGATCATGGTAAGACAACTTTGACAGCTGCGATTACAACAGTTCTTTCAAAGGCTGGAAAAGCTCAGGCTATGGCTTACGATCAAATCGACAAGTCACCTGAAGAAAAAGAGCGTGGAATCACGATCTCTACAACTCACGTTGAATACGAAACTGACAAACGTCACTACGCACACGTGGATTGCCCAGGTCACGCGGATTACGTAAAAAACATGATCACGGGTGCGGCTCAAATGGATGGCGCGATCTTAGTGGTTTCGGCTGCTGACGGTCCTATGCCTCAAACTCGTGAGCACATTCTTCTTGCTCGTCAAGTGGGTGTTCCGGCTCTCGTTGTGTTCATGAACAAAGTTGACATGGTTGATGACAAAGAACTTTTAGACCTCGTGGAACTAGAAATTCGTGAACTTTTAAGCAAGTACGAATTCCCAGGCGACACAATTCCAATCGTAAAAGGTTCTGCTCTTAAAGCTCTTCAAGGAGAAGCGGGCGAACTTGGAGTGGATTGCATTATGAAGTTGATGGAAGCAGTTGATGCTTACATTCCACAACCGACTCGTGCGATTGACAAACCCTTCTTGATGCCAGTTGAGGACGTGTTCTCGATCTCTGGTCGTGGAACTGTTGTAACAGGTCGTATCGAGCGTGGCGTAATCAAGATCAACGAAGACGTTGAAATCGTAGGAATTCGTCCAACGCAAAAAACAACTGTTACCGGCGTTGAGATGTTCCGTAAACTTCTTGATTACGGCGAAGCTGGTGACAACGTTGGAGCCCTTCTTCGTGGTACGAAAAAAGAAGACGTGGAACGTGGTCAAGTTTTGGCGAAGCCAGGAACAATCACTCCGCATAAAAAATTCAAAGCTGAAGCTTACATTCTCACAAAAGAAGAAGGTGGACGTCACACTCCATTCTTTAACGGATACCGTCCTCAGTTTTACTTCCGTACAACTGATGTCACTGGTGTTGTGAATTTGAAGCAAGGTACTGAGATGGTTATGCCGGGTGACCGTGCAGAAATCGTAGTTGAGCTTATCTCACCAATCGCAATGGAAAAAGAACTCCGTTTCGCGATTCGTGAAGGTGGCCGTACTGTTGGTGCCGGAGTTGTTGTCGAGATCGTGGAGTAATCCATTTTTCTGACTGAATTTAGCCTCATGATTTGTAGGGGGATCTGTTTTTTTGACAGATCCCACGTGTGTTTCTAGGGCAGTAGCTCCAATTGGTAGAGCGACGGACTCCAAATCCGTTTGTTGTGGGTTCGAGTCCCTCCTGCCCTGCCAATTTTTGATGAATACTTGAGGGCGATAACGGTTTTTGATAACCAGATTTTAGTAAGTTATTAAAAAATTACTAAAAACTTTAAAGGTTGAGAGCAAAGCGATGGAACAAAGTAATAAAAAAGTTTTAACTATGAGTTTCTTGGCAGCAGGTGCGCTTGTTGCTTTTGTGGTCAAGATTCTTATTACAATTATCACACCGATAACTTCGGGAGCGGCTGCAAGGGTTGTCGCGAGCGATTTTGTGATTCATATTCTTCCAGTTCTGGTCGGTTTTGTGACTTTTCTTGCTTTGCAATTTAATGCGAAAGTTGGAGTTTGGGCCGATGAAGTCGTGACCGAAATCAAAAAAGTTGTTTGGCCATCGAGAAAAGACACGATCGCGATGACGATTGTGGTTTGTATTATGGTTTTGATCTCTTCCGTAATTATTAGCATATTCGATTTTGTTTCGAGCCAAATCGTTAACTACATAGTGGCCTTATGATGACGACAATGGAGAAGCTTGTGGATAAAAAATGGTACATTGTGAACACTCTTTCGGGTCAAGAAGCCCGAGCAAAAGCCGCTATCGAAGAGCGTATCAAAAATCATAAAATGGAAGAGAAATTCGGAGATATTCTGATTCCATCTGAGAGTGTTGTTCAGCTTGTAAAAGGGCAAAAACAAACCACTTCTCGTAAGTTTTTTCCCGGTTATATCTTCGTGCAAATGCATTTAGATGAGCATTCTTGGCACTTAGTAAAGGGCACTCCGAAAGTGACTGGTTTTGTAGGTGGAACAACAAAACCACCTGCTGTGCCTGAAGCCGAAGTGTTGCGAGTGACGCAGCAAATGGCGGTGGGTGCTGAAAAACCACGTCCAAAAGTTAATTTCACAGAGGGCGAAAGCATTCGTGTGATCGATGGGCCATTCAGCAATTTCAATGGCACAGTTGAAGAAATTAATTTGGATAAAGGTAAAGTTAAAGTTCTGGTGAGTATCTTTGGACGTCCGACTCCAGTGGAGCTCGATTTCGTTCAAGTAGAGAAAAACAGTTAGTAGAGATTTTAAAAATGGGAATTTAGGTGGTCTAAGTTCCAATAAGTAACGCTAAGAAGGAGTGGGTATATGGCTAAAAAAGTCACAGGACTTGTGAAGCTACAGATACCGGCAGGGAAGGCCAATCCAGCGCCTCCCGTTGGACCGGCGCTCGGACAACAAGGCGTAAACATTATGGAGTTCTGTAAGCAGTTCAATGCAAAGACTGCTCAGCTCGGTGACACTATTATTCCGGTGATCATCACTGTTTATCAGGACCGTTCGTTTACGTTTATTACCAAGACGCCTCCGGTATCTATTTTAATCAAGAAGGCTTTGAAACTCGAAAGTGGTTCAAAAATGCCTCAAAAAGACAAGGTTGGAAAAATTAATCAGGATCAGATCCGCAAGATCGCCGAAGTTAAACTTCCAGACTTGAACTGTACAACTATTGAATCAGCTATGCGTCAGGTTGCCGGTACGGCCAAGAGCATGGGCATTGAAGTGGTAGGTTAGGCGTATGGCGAAAAAAGAAGGAAAACGAATTACAGCTTTAAAATCTAAAGTCGATCGTATGAAACGTTTCACTCTTGAAGATGCAGTAAAATCTATTCTTGAGAATGCAACGGCAAAATTCGATGAGTCGATTGATGTGGCTATCAACCTTGGCGTGGATCCAAAACAATCGGATCAACAAGTGCGTGGTGCCGTGGCTCTTCCTGGCGGAACCGGAAAGAAAGTACGAGTTATCGTATTTGCTAAAGGTCCAAAAGAGAACGAAGCAAAAGAAGCCGGTGCTGATTTTGTGGGAGCCGACGATCTTATTCAAAAAATTAACGAGGGATGGCTTGATTTTGATAAAGCCATTGCAACTCCAGACATGATGGGTGTGGTTTCTAAAGTCGCGAAGGTTTTAGGACCTCGTGGTTTAATGCCAAATCCAAAAATCGGAACCGTAACTTTCGAAGTTGGAAAAGCGGTTGCGGCGGAGAAAAAAGGTAAGCTCGACTTCCGCGTTGATAAGGCAGGGATTATCCATGCTTCAATCGGAAAAAAGAGCATTGGTGCTAATGGCATCTCGGAAAACTTTATGGCGTTGTTATCGGCGGTGGTGAAGGCGAAGCCTGCGGCAAGCAAAGGCGTTTATCTTCAGAACATCACGATGTCATCGACAATGGGTCCTGGGGTTAAATTAGATATTAATAAAGTAGCAACTAAGGTTTCTTAAATTTTAACGGAAAACTCTTTGGAGTTTTCCAAACACGCGGTCAGAGACCGAAGGTGAGAGTCGCGAGACCTCGTAATTTCCCAGCAGAGGGAGTGCCTTCCGAGACGAGCGGAGAAAGATTAGTCCATTTGACTTACACAAGTAATGATCAAAAACGGACTCTGAACTCCTCATCGGTATTAACTACCGCGATTCTATGAAAGGAGGAGTGACGAGTGGATAGATCACAAAAGACACAGCAGATCGCAGGCATTTCTGAACGTTTTGCGAAAGCCAAGGCCGCGTTTTTGGTCGACTTCAAAGGTATGACAGTCGAACAAGTAACAGCGTTGCGTAAAGGTTTACGTAAAGACAATGCAGAAATGAAAGTCGTACGTAATACGTTAGCGAAGCTGGCGTTGAAGGATCATCCGGCCGTTTCCGAAGCAATTTCAAATGATCTCGTTGGTACCAACGCGGTCGTGTTTGCTTACGGAGATGCAAGTTCATCAGCGAAAACACTTTCGAATTTTACGAAAGACATTGAGGTGATGCAACTTAAGGGCGGCGTTATGGACGGGAAAAGACTTAGCCAAGAAATGGTAAGTTACCTGGCCACGCTACCGGGCAAGGATGTACTTCGGGCTCAGTTGTTGGGACTTTTCCAAGCACCAGCATCCAAATTCGTTCGCACATTGGCAGCCGCACCTACGGGCTTCCTAACTGTGCTTAACGCGCGAAAAGAAAAACTAGAAACAAATTAATTTAATAAACTTTTAAGGAGTTAAAAATGTCAGTAAATAAAGAACAAGTCGTAGAATTTCTATCAGGAATGCCCGTTATCGAACTAGCTGGATTAATAAAAGATCTAGAAGAAAAGTGGGGCGTAAGCGCAGCTGCTCCCGTAGCCGCTGCTGGTCCTGCTGCAGCTGCTGCACCAACAGAAGAGAAAACTGAATTCACAGTTGTCCTTGCTGATGCTGGCGCTAACAAAATCAACGTAATTAAAGAAGTTCGTACTCTTACAGGCCTTGGCTTGAAAGAAGCGAAAGACCTCGTTGAGGGCGCTCCAAAAACAGTAAAAGAAGGCGTGAATAAAGAAGAAGCTGAGAAGATGAAAAAAGCTCTCGAAGCTGCTGGTGGAAAAGTACAACTTAAATAGTTTGTACGTATAAGTGTGATTTTTGGGGGCGGCTCCGGCTCCCCCAAAGTTTTCTGCAGTAGTGAGCAAGTTAGTAGTTTTGGCTATTTAAATTAAAGGAGCGCGCGAATGGCGACAAGCTTAACAGCATCGACGATTCGAGTTCGAAGAAATTTCGCTAAGAACAGACAAGTCATTAAGATTCCAAATCTTATTGAGCTACAAAAAAAATCATATGAAGAGTTTCTCCAAAAAGAAGTAGATCCAGATCGCCGTACAGACACTGGTTTGCAAGGTGTTTTTAAGTCGGTGTTTCCGATCTCAAACTTCAATAATACTTCAAGCTTGGAGTTTGTCTCTTACACACTTGAACCACCAAAGTACGACGTAGAAGAATGTCGTCAACGTGGAATGACCTATGCAGCACCAATGAAGGTTACTCTCCGTCTTATCGTTTTTGACGTTGAAGAAGAAACTGAAGCGCGAAGTATTCGCGATGTAAAAGAACAAGAAATTTATCTTGGGGAAATCCCATTGATGACGGCAAATGGCTCGTTCATCATTAACGGAACAGAGCGCGTGGTTGTGTCTCAGTTGCACCGTTCTCCAGGTGTTTTCTTTGATCACGATGGTGGTAAGAGTCACGCTTCCGGAAAGCTTTTGTATTCCGCACGCGTAATTCCATACCGCGGATCTTGGTTAGATTTTGAATTTGATCAAAAAGATTTAATTTATGTCCGTATCGATCGTCGCAGAAAATTCCCAGCCACGATTTTACTAAAAGCTTTGAGCTTTGCAGTCGAAGAGTTGCTTGAGCATTTCTACGATCTCGACAAAGTGGTTTTTGGAAAAGGTGGAGTAGTAAAACGAACTCTCAACATCGAAAAGATGGTGGGACAACGGGCTCTTGCCGATATTAAAGATCCGAAGAATGGCGAAGTGCTCGTAAAAATGGGCCGTCGTATCACTCGCGCGGTTGTTAAAAAAGTTCAAAGCATTGGTTTAAAAGAAATTGAAATTTCTGAAACTGATCTTGAAGGTAAGGTTTTAGCAAAAGCCGTGATCGATGAATCGACCGGTGAAGTAGTTGCTGAAAGCAATACCGAACTTACAAAAGATGCAATCCAAGCTATTAAAGCGACCGGAGCTAAAGAAATTTATCTTATTTTCTTTGATGGCTTAGCAGTAGGTCCGTTCTTACGTAATACTTTGTTAGTAGATAAAGTGAACACCGAAGACGAAGCGCTGATCGAAATTTATAAGCGTCTACGCCCAGGTGAGCCTCCAACGGTTGATGCTTCAAAAGAGTTCTTCCAACGTTTATTCTTTGATCCAGAGACTTATGATCTTTCTGAGGTTGGTCGTCTAAAAATCAACCACAAGTTCTCTATTTCAATGGAAGAATGTCCGGTTGAACACAGAACGCTGACTAAAAAAGATATTCTAAGCGTTGTTAAAACCTTGATTGATTTGAAAAACGGTCGTGGCGTGATTGATGATATCGATCACCTTGGCAACCGTCGTATTCGTTCCGTTGGTGAATTATTAGAAAACCAATACCGCATCGGTCTCGTAAGAATGGAGCGCGCGATTCGTGAGAGAATGTCGCTTCAAGATATCGAAACGATGATGCCGCATGATTTGGTGAACGCAAAACCAGTCAACGCCGTGGTAAAAGAGTTCTTCGGTTCAAGCCAATTGTCACAATTTATGGATCAAACAAACCCACTTTCTGAGATTACTCACAAACGTCGTTTGTCGGCTCTCGGACCTGGTGGTTTAACTCGTGACCGCGCGGGCTTTGAAGTTCGTGACGTGCATCCAACGCATTACGGTCGTATTTGTCCAATCGAAACTCCAGAAGGACCAAACATCGGTTTGATCGCGTCTCTTGCAACTTATGCGCGCATCAATGATTACGGATTTATTGAAACTCCTTATCGTAAAGTGACGGGCGGAAAAGTTGGCAAAGACATTGAGTACCTTTCAGCTTTAGAAGAGCAAGGTCATGTGATCGCTCAAGCCGAGTTGATTGCAGACTTTGAAAAGAAAAAAGATGCTCTAGCTAGCGTTCGTATCAATGGAGATTACGACAACGTTGAAAAAGACAAAGTTACTCTTATGGACGTTTCGCCGTCGCAACTCGTATCAATTGCTGCGTCGTTAATTCCATTCCTCGAGCATGACGATGCGAACAGAGCCTTGATGGGTTCGAACATGCAACGTCAGGCAGTTCCTTTGCTTCGCTCAAGCGCTCCGCTTGTTGGAACGGGAGTTGAGCAATTGGTCGCGCGTGACTCGGGAACTTCAATCGTGTGTCAAAATGACGGTGAAGTTGAAGAGGTCGATGCGGGTCGTATCGTGGTTCGTCGCCAAGCAAAAGCGGGCGGACTCGGAGCCAATGTCGATATTTATAATTTAACAAAATACCAACGTACAAACCAAAACACGTGCTTTAACCAAAAGCCGATCGTGCGTGCGGGTGAACAAGTAAAAGCCGGAGATATTCTTGCAGACGGTCCAGCAACAGATAAAGGCGAACTCGCTCTAGGACAAAACGTGACAATCGCGTTTACTCCTTGGATGGGTTACAACTTTGAAGATTCGATCTTGATCTCTGAAAGAATGATTAAGAACGATGCTTTCACATCTGTACACATCGAAGAATTCGAGTGTATTGCGCGTGACACGAAACTTGGAAAAGAAGAAATCTCGCGCGATATCGCAAACGTGGGTGAAGAGGCCTTAAAAGATCTCGACAACACGGGTGTAATTCGTATCGGTGCCGAAGTAAAACCAGGCCATATCCTTGTTGGTAAAGTTACACCAAAAGGTGAGACGCAATTGTCGCCAGAAGAAAAACTTCTTCGTGCGATCTTCGGTGAAAAAGCCGGAGACGTTCGCGATACATCTTTACGAGTTCCGTCAGGAGTGACAGGAACTATCATCGATGCGCAAGTTTATAGCCGTGAAGGCGCAGAACGCGACGAACGTTTACAAGCGATCATCAAAGAGAAAAAAGCGAAACTTGAAAAAGATTTGATGGTTGAACAAAACGTTATTCGTAACAACGCTCTTGATAAATTAAAGTCAGTTGTTGTCGGTAAGAAAACAACGGGCGTTCTTTTATCAGAAGACGGATCACAAAAACTTCTTGGAAAAGGTGACGAGATCAAAGCCGAAGATCTCGAGACAATTCCATTTGAATTGTTAAGCTACATTCCTCTTGAGAGTGATCTTGAGTTCCAAGTGACTAAAGTGATCGACAATGCTCGTAACCAACTTGATGCCGTAAAAATGATCTTTAACGAGAAGTTAGATCGCCTCAAAAAAGGTGACGAACTTCCTCCAGGCGTTATCAAAATGGTAAAAGTTTACGTTGCGATTAAACGTAAGCTTCAAGTGGGTGATAAGTTTGCCGGACGTCATGGTAACAAGGGTGTTATTTCTCGCATTATGCCAGAAGAAGACATGCCGTATTTGGCGGATGGACGACCTGTCGACATGGTTCTCAATCCACTCGGCGTTCCTTCTCGTATGAACATCGGGCAGATTCTCGAAGTGCATTTGGGCTGGGCCGCACGTCACTTAGGTGAGCAAATTCAAACTTACCTTGATAAGTGGAATGCAGAGTCCGCAAAAGACGCACTCAAGAAAATTTATACAACAGATGAAACCGCAAAAGTAATTGATGCGGCAGATGAAAATTCGCTCAAGCGAATGATTCAAGACGTAAAAGACGGTGTTCATATTGCAACACCAGTATTTGACGGTGCTGAAGAGTCAGAGATTAAAAACTTACTCACAATGGCAGACTTGCCAACGCGTGGTCAGACAATCTTGTTTGACGGACGAACAGGTGAGCCGTTCGAAAATCCTGTTACTGTCGGTGTCATGTACATCTTGAAACTTCACCATCTCGTAGAAGAAAAAATTCACGCTCGATCGATCGGGCCATACTCACTCGTGTCGCAACAGCCTCTTGGCGGTAAAGCACAGTTTGGTGGTCAGCGTTTGGGAGAGATGGAAGTTTGGGCGATCGAAGCTTACGGCGCGGCGTACTCGTTACAAGAATTCCTCACAGTTAAGTCAGATGACGTGGCTGGAAGAACTCGTATGTACGAGAGCATCGTGAAAGGCGACAACACACTTGAACCAGGCTTGCCTGAGTCCTTCAACGTGTTGATCAAAGAACTTCAGAGCTTGGCGCTTAACGTTGAGTTGATCGAGTCTGATATTCTAACTGATAAGCCACCGGTAGCCCCAGTTATTGAACAATAATTGGGTAGATAAAGATGATGATAGAGATTTTAAATTTTAGGTTAAAAACAAGGAGCAACCCTTGAAAGATTTGTTAAATTTTTTCGATAAACCAAAAGATCCACTCGCATTTAATGCGGTTCGAATTTCTTTGGCTTCGCCAGAGATGATTCGTGGTTGGTCACATGGCGAAGTTAAAAAGCCAGAGACGATTAACTACCGAACATTCAAACCCGAGCGTGACGGATTGTTCTGCGCGAAGATTTTTGGTCCTATTAAGGATTACGAATGTCTTTGCGGTAAGTATAAGCGAATGAAGTATCGCGGAGTGATCTGTGAGAAGTGTGGCGTTGAAGTCACGCAATCCAAAGTTCGCCGTGAGCGCATGGGTCACATTGAACTTGCAACTCCGGTTGCGCACATCTGGTTCCTTCGTTCGTTGCCATCTCGTATCGCGAATCTTCTCAACCACACATTAAAAGATGTTGAGAAAGTTTTGTACTGCGAAGCTCACTTGGTTGTGGATCCAATGGAAACCGACCTTGAAGAAGGTTCGATCCTCAACGACGAAGCTTATCAAGCTGCTCTTGAAGCTCACGGACCAAACTTCAAAGCCATGATGGGTGGAGAAGCTCTTCGTGAAACTTTGAGAAAAATTGATCCTGAGTTCTTGTCTCGTAAACTTCGTAAAGAAATTAAAGAGACAAACTCTGAAGCTCAAATCAAAAAACTTACAAAACGTTTGAAGGTTGTCGAAGCTTTCAAAGGTTCAATCAATCGCCCAGAATGGATGATGTTAGATGTGATCCCGGTGATTCCACCAGATCTACGTCCACTCGTACCTTTGGATGGCGGTCGTTTTGCGACTTCGGATTTGAACGATCTTTACCGTCGCGTGATCAACCGAAACAACCGTTTGAAACGCCTTCAAGAGTTAAACGCTCCTGAAATCATTATCCGAAACGAAAAGCGCATGCTTCAAGAATCCGTCGACGCGCTCTTTGATAACGGTCGTCGCGGAAAAACATTTACAGGTCCAAACAAGCGTCCGTTGCGTTCTCTCAGCGATATGTTGAAAGGTAAGCAAGGTCGTTTCCGTCAAAACTTACTTGGAAAACGTGTGGATTACTCGGGCCGTTCGGTGATCGTGGTGGGGCCAACGTTACGTTTGCACCAGTGTGGTCTTCCAAAAAAGATGGCGCTCGAATTATTCAAACCGTTTGTTTACAACAAACTTGAAGAAAAAGGTTTCTCTTCAACAATTAAACAAGCAAAACGCTTGGTTGAAGACGAAGTGACAGAAGTTTGGGATATTTTAGCAGAGGTTGTAAAAGAGCATCCGGTGCTCCTCAACCGTGCGCCAACTCTTCACAGACTTGGTATTCAAGCCTTTGAGCCTACTTTGTTAGAAGGAAAAGCGATCCAATTGCATCCACTCGTCTGTGCGGCATTCAACGCCGACTTTGACGGTGACCAAATGGCCGTGCACGTTCCGCTTTCTATCGAAGCTCAAGTGGAAGCTCGCGTACTTATGATGTCGACAAACAACATCTTAAGCCCTGCGAGTGGTAAACCAATCATCAACCCATCTCAGGATATCGTACTCGGTATTTACTGGATGACGCGTGTTCGTCCAGGTGCAAAAGGCACAGGGATGATCTTCTCGGGACTTGATGAAGTTGTTTACGCTTACGAAACTAAAAAAATTGATCTTCAAGCTGAAATCAAAGTTCGTATTAATGGAAAGCTTCAATCGACATCTGTCGGTCGTGCGATTTTGAGCGACATCGTTCCTGATGAAGTCGACTTTAAAATCGTCAACACCGTGATGACGAAAAAACAAATTGCATTGCTTATTGACTCGACCTTCCGGGTCGCGGGAGCAAAAGCAACGGTTCTCCTTGCAGATAAATTGATGCAAATGGGCTTCCGTTTCTCAACTCAAGCTGGGATCTCGATCTGTCTAGATGACATGATTATTCCAACGAACAAAGACATGTTGATTGGTGCGACCGAAAAACAAGTACAAGAAATTCAACGTCAATACGATGAAGGTCTTATTACCGATGGTGAGCGCTACAACAAAGTTGTGGATTTGTGGTCGCAAACTGCCGATCGTCTCGCAAAAGAGATGATGGCCGGGATCGAAACACAAGAGTTTGTCGTCGATGGCAAGAAAACTATCGGACCAAGTTTCAACAGCATTTTCATCATGGCAGATTCTGGAGCACGGGGTAGTGCGGCTCAGATTCGTCAGCTCGCGGGAATGCGAGGTCTAATGGCAAAACCATCGGGCGAGATTATCGAAGCACCGATCACGGCAAACTTCCGTGAAGGTCTATCGGTGATCGAATACTTTATTTCGACTCACGGAGCTCGTAAAGGTTTGGCCGATACAGCTCTTAAAACGGCAAACTCAGGATACCTCACGCGCCGTCTAGTGGACGTTGCTCAAGATTGTATTATCACAGAGTTTGATTGCGGAATAAAAGAAGGTATGACGGTTTCTCCACTCTTAGAAGGTGGCGAAATTATTCAACCACTCGGCGATCGTATCTTAGGTCGTATCGCACTTGAGTCGATCGTAGACCCGTACAATCAAGAAGTGATTGTTCAGGTTAATGAAGAGATCACTGAAGACGCGGTTAAACGCATCGACGATCTTGGAATTGAACAAGTTAAAATTCGCTCGGTCCTTATCTGTCAGACAAAACGCGGAGTATGCGTAAAATGTTACGGTCGGGATCTCGCACGCGGAAACGTGGTGAACCTTGGTGAGACGGTCGGTATTATCGCCGCTCAATCTATCGGTGAGCCAGGTACGCAATTAACGATGAGAACGTTCCACTTAGGTGGTACGGCCACTCGCGCGGTTGAGCAATCTGTTCACGAAGCACGTCATGATGGATCGTTGAAATTCTCAGGAATTAACTTCGTTCCAAATCGCGACGGTAAATTTACAGTTATGAATCGTAACGGTGAAGTTATCATTAGCGACAGCACAGGCCGTGAACGCGATCGTTTCAAACTCGTGTACGGTGCGATTTTAAATTACAAAGAAGGCGCGACAGTTAAAAAAGGCGATGTCATTGCAGAGTGGGATCCTTACTCGAACCCAATTATCTCTGAAGTTTCAGGTGTCATTAACTTCAAAGACATCGAAGAAGGTGTCACGATGACAGAACAAGTCGATTCCGTAACTGGATTTGCGACTAAAGTTATCATGGAAGGTAAAGATTCTGATGTTAAGCCGACCGTTTTCTTAACTGATAAAAACGGAAAAGAAGTTCTTCAGCCAAATCGTGATGTACCAGTAAAATACGTTCTTCCGGTCGACGCACAATTACTTGTGACGAACGAACAAGAAGTTCACTCTGGTGACGTCATCGCGAAAATCCACAGAGAGACGACAAAAACTCGTGATATCACGGGCGGTCTTCCTCGAGTGGCTGAACTTTTTGAAGCTCGTAAACCTAAAGAAGCGGCGATCATTACTGAAATCGACGGTTACGTCAGTTTCGGTAAGGATATGAAAGGTAAACAGCGCGTGATCGTAACTCCAGAAGTTGGCGAACAGCGTGAGTACTTGATTCCAAAAGGTAAACATATCGCGGTTCGAGAAGGTGAATTTGTTCGTGCGGGTGAAGCCCTCATGGACGGACCAACAAATCCGCATGACGTACTTGCCGTTCTTGGAGAAGCTGAACTTGCTGCTTACATGGTAAATGAAATTCAAGAAGTTTACCGTCTTCAAGGTGTGACGATTAACGATAAGCACATCGAAGTTATGGTTCGCCAAATGCTTCGTCGTGTTGAAGTTATCGATTCCGGTGATACAACGTTCTTAGCTGGGGAGCACATAGAAAAACCAGAGTTTGACGAAGAGAATTTACGAGTCCAACAAGAGGGTGGTCAAATTGCCACTTACAAGGCGCTTTTGTTAGGTATTACAAAAGCATCTCTCTCGACAGAATCCTGGATTTCAGCTGCGTCCTTCCAAGAAACAACGAAAGTGTTAACGGAAGCCGCAATAAACTCTCGTACGGATAATTTACGAGGATTAAAAGAGTCCATTATTATGGGTCGCTTGGTTCCAGCTGGAACTGGCTTGCCATGTTACAAACGCTGGAAAGTCTCCGTTGAAGAAGTAGATGATGATCGACCATCACATTTACCATTCGGAATGGGTCTCCCGGCACATTAATCTGCATTACAGCCCGAAAGCGTTGATGTTTTCGGGTCTTTTAAATATTGACGAATAGGGCTAGAAAGCTTAGAAATTGCCCTTTAATAGAGGTAGGAAACACTAGAATGCCAACAATTAACCAGTTAATTCGTCGCGAGCGACAAGTACAAAAATCACGTACAAAAGCACCAGCTCTTATGAGCTGCCCGCAAAAACGTGGAGTTTGCACACGCGTATATACAACAACTCCTAAAAAACCAAACTCAGCTTTGCGTAAAGTTGCGCGGGTTCGTTTATCAAATGGTTTCGAAGTGACTTCGTACATTCCTGGAATTGGTCACAACCTTCAAGAGCACAGTGTGGTCTTGATTCGTGGTGGTCGGGTAAAAGATCTTCCAGGAGTTCGTTACCACATCATTCGCGGTGTTCTTGATACTCAAGGCGTTGCCAACCGACTTTCTAGCCGTTCAAAGTACGGCGCGAAAAAACCAAAGAAGTAAAAGGAATTAAATAAATGTCTCGTAGAAAAGGCGTCACAAAAAGAGAAGTACTTCCAGATCCAGTCTATAACGATGTGATTCTCACAAAATTTGTTAACACCGTTATGATTCAAGGTAAAAAAGGAATTGCACAAGCGATCGTTTACGGTGCGCTTGATGAAATGAAAAAGAAAATTGCAGCTGAAGAGCCTCTCGCGTCTTTCAAAAAAGCACTTGAGAATTGCAAACCAGCTCTTGAAGTTCGCTCTCGCCGTGTGGGTGGAGCTACTTACCAAGTTCCTGTGGATGTTCGTCCGTCTCGTCGTCAAGCTTTAGCTATGCGATGGATTGTAACGTACGCGCGTGAGCGTGGAGAAAAATCAATGTCGCAAAGATTGGCTGCAGAGCTCATCGACGCTTACAACAACCGTGGCAACGCAATCAAAAAGCGTGAAGACGTTCACAGAATGGCCGAAGCAAATAAAGCTTTCAGTCACTACAACTGGTAATTGAGGAAATAATGGCAAAACTCTCAAGCATCGAAAAAAATAACACACGAAAAAAAATCGTCGCTCGCTCTGCAAAAAAGAGAAACGCACTTCGTGATAAATCAAAAGATTCAAACCTAACTTACGAAGAACGCGCGGACGCCCGTTTGGCTCTTCAAAAAATGAAACGCAACACGATCGCCGATCGCGTGCGCAATCGTTGTGAACTCTCTGGTCGCCCTCGCGGCAACCTTAGAAAGTTCAAGCTTTCACGTATCGCCTTCCGCAAATTGGCGAACGACGGCCTTATCCCAGGCGTAACAAAAGCATCTTGGTAATTTAAAAAAAATAATTTCAGATTTCCCAAAAGCCGCTCCCAAAGCGGCTTTTTTTATACGTCATCCTGAGCAAACCCGTCATCCTGAGCAAACCCGTCATCCTGAGCAAACCCGTCATCCTGAGCAAACCCGTCATCCTGAGCAAACCCGTCATCCTGAGCAAACC
>JAKFYE010000006.1 GCA_021731045.1 Bdellovibrionales bacterium
TATCTTTTAATCTCTAGCGCGTAATAAAGTTATAGCTGCATTTTAAATTAATCCGTTACAAGTTTTATATTTGCTAAAAATGATATTTTAAAACCTATGTTATGGTTTCTTTCTGATTTTAAGGAGATATTTTCATGACAGATTCTTTAGAAAAAAATATGCAACTTGAGATACATCAAAGGGCTCTTGGGATTGTTGAGCGTTATAAACGTGTGGAAGCTGAGCTTCTTGATATTTTACAACAAGCAGATGAGTACCGGGTTTATTATCTTTTTGAATGTAAGAACCTTCATGAATACGCTATGAATATCTTAAAGCTTTCTGAAAGTGTTGCCTTTAACTTTATTGCCGTTGCTCGTAAGGCTAAAGAAGTTCCGGAGCTTAAATCTATTATTGAATCTGGAGCTCTAAGCGTGTCAAAGGCTCGAAAGATTACCCCTGTGCTCAACTCAAGTAATCAAAAAGAATGGCTGCAGATGGCAGTTCAACTGCCGCAGCGTAAACTTGAACAATGCGTTGCTAAGGCTTGCCCCAAACAGGCTGTTCCTGAACGAATGAAGTTTGTAAGTGAGGATCGACTTAACTTGCAACTTGGTATTTCAGAATCATTAAGTCGCAAACTTAAACGAGCGCAAGATCTTGAATCGCAGAAAAAGAGAAAGTCTGTGAGCCTTGAAGAAACACTAGACGTGCTGCTGGATCTTTATCTTAAAGAACAAGATCCAGTACAAAAATCTGAAAGGCTAAAAAACCGAAAGAATTTATCTGTCGCACGACAGGTGATTTTGCGAGACAAGGGACAGTGCACATTTATCCATAAAAACGGGGATCGCTGTAAAGATCAGAGGTGGATTGATACCCATCACGTGATTCCCAAAAACTTAGGAGGTTCAAATTCGCTCGAGAACCTTGTAACCCTTTGCTCTGGGCATCATAAGCTTATGCATGCTCATTAAAGCCAAAAATACCTTGGCAAGAATTCTCCTGTCGCGCGACAGGTAAAAAGAACTAAAAGGTGCCTACCACCTTTTGTGGATGCAGCGAATTAACAAAAGGTATCTTGGCAAGTACTCACCTGTCGCACGACAGGCAAATAGTCTTTCCAACACGGATCTTCAAATCTCAACCTCTCCATTTCTAACCCGTTGTCGCTAAAAACACGAAGCAGCTGATCTAAAAAATATTTAACGATAAACATCAGCGGCGGCTGGCGGGGCTCCAACGCCCCCTTGAAGCCGCTTTGCCAATTCCTGGCAAATATTTTTTCCCACCTCGGAATTGGCCAGAACGGAACGGGCTCAAGGGCCCATTTAAGGGCCACGCCCGTCCGCCAATCTTCCACTTAAAAATCCTCGACAACAAAACCTTTTCCTAGCCGCTAGAACTTCGCAAGCTAAAATTCTCCTGTCGCACGACAGGCAAACAAGCCGCTACGCTAATTCCTGGCAAATATTTTTCTCTTTGAAGTGGCAACCCACGGATAATTAACCTAAAAACTTCTTCAGATTTTCCCTAGGCTAGAAATCCCTACCCTTCACTACTAAAAAATTCGCTAATCAGTACGACTAAAGCTGTCGAAGCAGTGAAGACGTTACTTTACGAAAAACTTCTGGCTCACGTCTGATACGTGAAAGCTCGAGGCTTCCTTGAATAGACGAAATGATCACATCAGCCATATCCGCCGGTTTAAAACTTTCAGCGAACTCGCCACTTTTCTGACCTTGCATCAGAGCTTGACTCAACCACTCCCGCTGAAGCATATGGAGTTCCAAAAGCCGAGCCTGCATTTTAGATGAGAGCGTTTTAAAGTCGGAACTCAAAACACTGTTAGGGCAAATTTTGAATTTATCTAAAGTAAAGCGTTCAAAAATTTTAAAATACAACGCAACTTTTTTTTTGGCAGATTCGTGATCAACCGTGGTCGTCCATTTTTCAAAGAGAGACATGTAATCATCAAGTAACGCTAAGCCCATGACCTCTTTATTTCTAAAGTGATGATGAATACTAGCTTTACGTATTTGCATCACGTCGGCCAAATGTTGAAAACTGAAAGCGTTGAAGCCATAACTCTGCACGTAATTCTTTGCTAAATTTAATATTTGTTGTTTTGTGTTTGAACGCAGCGTTCTCATTGCTATCCTTATGTCGAGCTTGATATTTGCAATTGTAATAAACGTCTTTCACCATTAGCCTACCTATGGGTAGGTAGGTACGCAAGGCAAACTAGACGGAAGTAGGACATATGAAATCACTAAGAAACGTAGTCGTAGTGGGTGGAACGCGCACCCCATTTGTAAAATCATTTACATCGTATTTGCGAACAACCAATCAAGACTTGCTCACAGCGAGTCTTAAAGAGTTAGTAAGAAAATATCATCTCGAAAATAAAATTGTTGGTGACGTTGGTCTAGGTTCCGTCATTTTGAACTCTTCGGATTGGAATTTAGCGCGCGAATCCGTTTTAGGAAGTGGCCTACATCCTAAAACACCAGGCTATGGCGTTCAACGCGCCTGCGGAACAGGACTCGATACCACTTGGCAAATTGCTTTGAAGATTGCGTGCGGACAAATCGAGACCGGAATTTCTGGTGGTTCCGATACGAATAGCGATTTACCCGTTATTGCAAAACGAGAATTAGCCTGGAAACTCGCGGATCTTCAAAATGCCAAGACCACAGGTCAAAAAATAAAAACTTTGCTCAAAATAAAAATGAGCGATCTGTCTCCGCAATTTCCTGGAGTGATGGAGCCGCGCACAGGCTTATCGATGGGGCAACATTGCGAAAAAATGGTACAAGAATGGGGCATTTCAAGACAAGCGCAAGATGAACTTGCGCTCGCGAGTCATCAAAACGCAGCCAAAGCGTATCGCGAAGGATTTTTTAACGATCTTATTTTTGAATTCAAAGGTTTAAAACGTGATGCGATTGTGCGCGACGACACTTCGATGGAAAGATTGGCAAAGCTAAAACCTGCTTTTGACTTTACCGGTAAAGGCACACTCACCGCTGGCAATAGCTCACCGTTAACAGATGGTGCTTCGGTCGTATTATTGGCATCTGAAGATGCGGCAAAAGAGAATGGCTGGCCAATTCAAGCACGCTTTGTTGATGCGCAGGTCAGCGCTGTTGACTTTGTTTCAGGAGAAGGATTGTTAATGGCGCCCACGCAAGCGGTCGCCGACCTTTTAAAACGTAACAGCTTAACGTTGCAAGATTTTGATTATTACGAAATTCATGAAGCCTTTGCTGGGCAAGTTCTTTGTACATTGAAAGCGTGGGAGTCCGATAAGTTTTGTCGTGAAAAATTAGGTGCACCTAAAGCTTTAGGCACCATTGATCGTAAAAAAATGAATGTTAATGGCAGCAGTGTAGCTTTAGGTCATCCTTTTGCAGCAACGGGCGGACGAATTGTTGCAAGCCTATCTAAAATCCTCAATGATAATGGAGGGGGTCGCGGCTTGATCTCTATATGTACGGCGGGGGGTATGGGCGTCGCCGCTATCCTAGAAAAATAAAAGAGAATCCGGAGAACTAAAAACTTATGAAGATTGCGATTACCGGCGCAACGGGTTTCGTCGGCAAAAGATTAGTAGAGACACTTTCGAAGTCACATCAAGTGGTGGCGCTCAGTCGTAGTCCCAATAGCCAAGCCAATATTGCAAATTGTGATTGGCGCAGCGGAGATTTGTATTCTCTTTTAGATGCCGAAAGAATGTTAATGGGCGTCGACGTCGCTATTTATCTCGTACATTCCATGTTGCCAACATCTCGTTTAAGCCAGGGGAGTTTTCGCGATTTCGATGCGATCCTCGCCGATAATTTTGCCCGAGCATGCGAAAAAAATTCTGTTAAGCACATTATTTACCTTGGAGGACTCATACCGAGAAAACGTCCTGATATGTCGGAACATCTGGATAGTCGCAAAGAGGTCGAAGATATTTTAACCAGTTATCGTCCGGCCGTTACAGTTCTGCGGTCAGGATTAATTTTTGGTGCGGGTGGATCTTCATTTGAAATTCTTTACAAACTGATCAGCCGTTTACCTATTATCATTTGTCCCGCATGGATGAACACTCAGACGCAGCCCGTTTCGATTCAACAAATTATTCTCAGTATTCAATATTGCATTGAGCACGAAAACACGTACAAAAAGACTTATGATATTGGTGGTAAAAATAAGTTTACATATCGTCAGATGATGGAACAAACAGCAAAACTTATGAGCAAAGCACGACTTTTTATTCCGATTCCGTTTGTATCGGCAGGACTCTCAGGATTTTGGCTGAGTCTTATCACCGGAGCTCCTCGTGGCTTAGCGAAACCATTGATTAGAAGTTTGCGATACGAAATGGTCTGTCGTGCTGATCATGAGTTGCAAATTTCTGGTTTTTTTCTGCAAGATTTTTCTGAGTTTGCTAAAATGGCGATTGATGAAAGTCGTGCGAAGCGTATTCATCCTCGAGCTTTTCAACCGCCACCCCAAACAAAAGAGCATAGCCTCGTAAAGTCCGTTCAACGACTCCCGTTACCAGATCAATGGACAATGGATCAAGTCGTCGCTCAATACTGCCATTGGCTCAAACGGGCCTTCCGTCCGTTTTTAAATATTAATTTAGATACGCCTGGGCGAATCGAAATTAAAATTAATTTTCTCAATATCAAAATGTTAGTTCTGCAACGAGATGATTCTCGTTGTACCGTCGATCGACAGCTTTTGCGAATTACCGGCGGCTTTTTAGCGAAGCTCTCACCCAAAGCCCGATTAGAATTTCGCGAGCTTCCTTACAAATCAGATTTTATTGTGGCCATCCACGACTACGAACCAAAACTCCCATGGTTTATTTATCGACTCACCCAAGCGATCGCCCATAAAATCGTCATGAGCCTCTTCGGCCATCATCTGCGAAACGTTCAAAGACGATTAAAAGTCGCCTAGGTGCCAGGCCCTGTTTCTTGCCACTTGGTGGCAAGAAACAGGGCCTGGCACCCATTAAAACCGCAAACGATGGCGGACGTTGGTGACGACGAGCTCTGGGTACTTCCACCAAAGGTACGTGCGGATAAGGACGGCGGTTTGGTTGTGGAGGAAGCCGTGCCACCAACGGGCGGTCACAAACTCAGGGATCACCAATACCACTTCCCGTTCTTTACGAGGGAATTCATCAATTTTTTCAGAAATATATTTTATCAACGGATCAGACAAAGAACGAAACGGTGAATCTAGTACTACGAGAGGAATGTTTAATTCCAAAGCGGCCCAATCCGCTTTTAAACGAGCCGTGCTCTCGGGATTCGTATTAATACTTAAGGCCACAACATCTTTTGAAATCGTGCTGGCAAAGCGTATCGCGCGCGTAATCCCCTTGTGCACTCCAGAAACCGGAATCAAAACCAACATATTTAATGGCTCATGAATATGAACAAAATCTTTTGCATTTGCGGTGAGCTGGAGACCCAAAAGTTTATAGTGCAAATTGATCTTCTTAAACATGATCACCATAAGCGGGATTAAAATAATCACCAGCCAAGCGCCATGAACAAAACGGGTGACCGCAATGACACCTAAAACCGTGAGTGTCGTAATCGCACCGATCAAATTAATACTTAAACTTAAACCCCAATGCTTAGGTCGCTTTCGCCAGTAGCGCACCACCATGCCCGATTGCGAAAGTGAAAACGACACAAACACGCCCACAGCATAAAGTGGTAAAAGAAGATGCGTATCTCCTCCGAATATCACAATTAAAAATCCGGCGAGAAAACCTAAAACAATAATACCATTTGAAAACACAAGGCGGTCACCCAACGATGTAAACTGCCGAGGTAAGAACCGATCTAACGCCAATAATGAAGCTAAACGTGGAAAGCCCGCATAAGCCGTGTTCGCGGCCAAAAGAAGAATGGCCGTCGTCGAAACTTGAATTAAATAATAAAAGAAAGTGGTTCCAAACGTCGCACGTGCAATTTGTGAAAGCACGGTTTCAGTGTCGCTTGGTAAAATGTGTAAGGCATGAGCTAAAAACGTAATCCCAATAAACATAATTCCTAATAGACCAGCCATCCAACTTAAGGTGACTACGGCGTTATGGCTTTTAGGATTTTTAAAAACCGGAACTCCATTTGATACGGCTTCGACTCCCGTTAAGGCGGTACAACCGGCCGAAAACGCTTTGAGAATCATAAAGAGACCTAGCGGTTCATAACTAAATCGCACGACTTCGCTTATAGGTTGTGTGACGAGCTCACCGGCGGCCAATTTATATATGCCCGTTCCGATAAGAGCGAGAATTGAAAAAATAAAAACATACGGTGGAATGGCAAAAATTTTAGCAGACTCCTGCATGCCTCTTAAATTTCCGAGTGTGATGAGCAATATGGCTAATAATCCTAAAGAGACTGAACTGCTGTGAAGTTGGGGAAAAGCCGAGGTCAGCGCTTCAACACCCGCCGAAATAGACACCGAAACGGTTAATAAATAATCCATCATCAGCGCACCGGCTGCGACTAATCCAGGAGTTTCTCCTAGATTTTCTTTGGCCACAATGTAGGCGCCACCACCGTTGGGATAAAGATGAATGGTTTGACGATACGATAATATAAGAATGACGAGTAAACCAATAATCGCGATCGCTACGATCATGGACCAATCCATAAAAATCGTGCCGACAAAAAGAAGTTCAATAAGAATAGCTTCGGTCGCATACGCCACACTTGAAAGTGCGTCTGAAGAAAAGATCGCAAGGGCGCGCCGCTTATCTAGGCACTCGTGGTGCATGTCTTGAGCTAAGAGAGGTTTGCCGAGAAGAACCGTTTTTAAACTGCGTTTCATTATGTATAGGCCCTTTTAATCACCTTACTTTAGTGACATCACAACGTCCTGTCACTCTATCTCACTATGCGCCAATTTTTGATTTTAACCTTAATAGCCATCGTAGGCTTTACGGTGTTAATTGCGGCGGTCTATTTTTTCAAATTTCTCTCTCCAGCGTGGCCCCAAACTTTTAAGCTTTAAAATTTCTGCCGCTCGTGCTGGCGCCATATCTTTAGTTCTGTAGAAAGAAACCATTTCATGAATAGAAACCTTTACCGCTTCACTTTTAATTAATTTGAGCTTATCCCCAGCCTGGAGGACGCCTTCTTTTAGCACGCGAAAATAAATGCCCGACAATTCGCTTTCTAAAAATAATTTGATAATTTTAGGTTCGCCAAATTTAATTCCCAATTTAAAGCACGGAAATCGCGGCTCAGACACTTCGAGTTGGGCTTCACCAACCTGAAAGACATCTCCTATAAATATTTGTTTTTCATCGAATTTATCAACAACAAGGTTTTCGCCAAAAGCCCCAGGCTTTAACTTTCCTTCTTTATGATTAGGAATCTCTTTATCTATCGTTTTTTGCCACCAATTATAATTATGAAAGCTATACGCGTAGACCGCTTTTTCAATGCCACCGTGAACATTGAGATCGGCCTGACCATCGCCTTCAAGACCGGTCCGCGAAGCTTTCACGGGCCCTTGAATTGGCTCCTTCCATATTCCTGAAGAAATAAATTTACCCTGCCACTCAACTTCTTTAGGTTTGCCGACACATATATTTAATAGTTTCATAGATTAAAGATAATAAGAGCCAAGATGAATGTCATCTACAAGTGTCTTCTACACAATGCGCAGGAGAGAGATGACTTTGCGGATGGACGTACATTAAGAATAATATCTTCTAAAACCAACGATTCCTTAAATCTAAATTTTGCTCAACTTCAGAGCTAATTTGCACCATAAGAGCACGAAACTTTTCTGTAACACCGTTTACCAAGTATGTTGGCTCCAAATTGATCTGCAACTCACAAGTTAAATTGAATCTTGCCGGAGAATTCGAGACATATCGTTTCCTATATTGACTCGAGCTTGCCAAGGATACAAGACTGTCGCAAACTCATTAATTATGAAGACACGATTTATTCAAACGGTCGAGAGTTTCTCTAGCGAAGCTAAACGCCTACGCGCGCATTATGATTCAGAATTCAAAGATCCACTTAAAACTCAGTCGACACGGTTCTCTTGGGATTACTGGCACGTACCCGACCAATATACCCACCTTCGCACCCCCGCCGCTGCTTATTTTCCTAAGAAAGTAATTTCTAAGTTTACTCAAGAATTGACTTTGTGGGGGCAGGAAAATCTTGGATGTTTGTCGATTTCGCCTCCGTGGCTGAGTTACTACGTTGAAGGTTGCGAACAAAAACTTCACTGCGATAACCCTCATGGACCTTGGGCTTTCGTGTTTTCCTTAACCCAAGGTATAACCTTCGACGGCGGCGAGACGATCATTTTTAAACCTGAACATCTCAGTTTTTGGAAGAACTTTTCAATTCAACGTGGATTTGAACAAGAAGATTTATTTCATAAAATTGCACCAAAATTTAATCGCCTAATTGTTTTTGATCCGCGACTTCCACATGGCGTTAGCCGTGTAAATGGTACGCAAGATCCACAACGTGCGCGCGTAGTGATTCATGGTTGGTTTACTCAACCCCAACCTATCATCAACGGTTCCATATCAATAAACGAAGTAAACCAAAATCTCAATAGCCTCTTGGCGTCACTTGAAAAAACTTTAGCAGAGGTTTCGTCTATGACAGGCACACAAAGTTACAGGCTACATATTCTGCCGAGCGGAAAAGTTTCGCGAGTGGTCGTTTTAACCAACACTTTGATGTCTCGCGAGGGTGAAGACACACACGTGCGGGCATTAACAAAATGGTTGATGATTCAAATGCAAAATTTTAATTTTAAAAAGCATTCACGTTCTTCTATTGTGACCCTGCCCCTTATTTTTGAATAGGAGTTTTTGTGCCAACACGCTCTTTGTTCCCGACAATTATCTATGATCATAAACTTCCTAGAGCGAAAGCCCGTCGTCTTAACGCCGATCTGCTTTCCGATATTTATATTCTTAAAAAAATTGATCGTGAAGGTCGCGACTGGTCTAAAAAAAATTACGTCGGCGGTTATACATCCTATTCTTCGATCACCGATTTGCATTTACGACATAGCCCATTTATGGAACTTAAAACTTTGATTGATAAAGAAGTAAAAGCTTACTTATCTTCACTTGAGCTTGACTTGCAAAAAAGAAAATTAGTAATGACCACCTGCTGGGTCAACGTAATGCCAAAACTTGTACATCATAGCCTTCACCTTCATCCATTTAGCTGCTTAAGCGGTACCTACTATGTGCATGTGCCCGAAGGTTCAGGTAATTTAAAATTTGAAGACCCGCGTATGGGACTTTTTATGGCGGCTCCCCCTCGCAAACAAAATCCTAAGAAAACAAATCCGTATTCAGTAAAAATTCAGCCACAAGCAGGACAACTGATTATGTGGGAGAGTTGGCTACGTCACGAAGTCACTGCTAATCGCGGTACGGGACAAAGAGTGAGTGTCAGCTTTAATTACGAATGGCTTTGAACAGCCGCGCTAACTATTAAGATTTATAAAGCTTATGGGGCCGCCGATTGCGTCTAAACTTAATTTGCTGGACACTCGGAGAAGTCCGATGCAATTTCTCATTTTTAACTAAAAGCGCCTTATTACTGCGCCTGAACCCCGGAGTATCTTGTGCCCAGCGTTTACGATTTTGAAGTCAAAACTATCGACGGAAAGACAACAAAACTAGATAAGTATCGTGGCCAAGCACTTTTAATAGTCAATACGGCTAGCAAATGTGGCTACACACCTCAATATACAGGATTAAACCAATTACATAAAAAACTTTCACATCAGGGCTTTGCGGTCTTGGGTTTTCCTTGTAACCAATTTGGAGGTCAAGAGCCAGGATCTGACTCTGATATTGCGCAATTCTGTGATCTTAGTTTTAAAGTCGAATTTCCGATGTTTTCTAAAATTCAAGTTAATGGTCAAAACGAAGCGCCTCTTTATAAATTTTTAAAAGAGCAAGCCCCAGGAATCCTTGGTACAAAAGCCATTAAATGGAATTTTACAAAGTTTTTAATTGATAAAAAAGGTATTGTCTTGGAACGATTTGCCCCTACTGATAAACCTGAAGATATTGAAGTTAAAATTGAAAAACTTTTGCAAACTCTCTAAAATATGACAGAACCACAACAGTATTTACACGGATATTCTAAACAAGAACAAAAACGACTGCGCTATCAAGCGAAAATTCTTGAACGCTATGTTTATGACTTTATAGATTTAAAAAAAGTTAAAAACTTACTTGAGATTGGTTGTGGGGTTGGCGCCCAGACAGAAATTTTGCTCAAAAAGTTTCCTAAAATTCATATTACCGGCATAGATATCTCGAACCTCCAGCTCAATGCGGCTCAACAGTTTTTAAAAAAAGAAGTTTCAAAAAAACGAGTTGAGTTTATTCAAGCTGATGCCACTCAGATTCCGGTAAAAAATTCGAGTCACGATGGGGCTTTTATTTGTTGGTTTTTAGAGCATGTTCCTGAACCGTTAAAAGTTCTCGAAGAAGCTTATAAAAAATTGTCTAAAGGAGCCGTCATCTATTGCACTGAAGTTCAAAATTCAGGAGTTTTTGTTGAGCCCTATTCTCCGGCAATTTTAAGATACTGGTACGAACTCAATGATCTGCAATGGACAGAAAAGGGTCATCCTTTTGTCGGCGCACAGCTAGGACATCTTCTAAGAAAAACTGGCTTTAAAAAAATTGAGCATAATACCCAAGTCATGCTCTTCGATTCGCGTAACCCTGTTGAGCGGACACGTTTTATTTCTTATTTTACAGATCTCATGATGAGCGCTAGCCCTCAACTACTCAAGCACAACCGTATTGATCAAAAACTTTTAGATGAAGTCAAAAATGAAATGAGCGCACTGGCTAGCAACAAAGACTCCGTGATCTTCTTTCCATTTTGTCGAGCAAAAGCTTATAAATAGTGGTGACTTCTAAGCACGATTCATTTAGTTTCTTTTAATGAATTTATCCCAACGAATCGCCCTAGTGTTGCTCACTAGTTTTCTCGGCACAACTATAGCGACTCACGTCACTGCGGATGATAATAATCTTGAACCCAAAGAAAAAATGATTCTCCTTCCTATCGGGTACTACACTCCCGAGACCAGTGCGGCATTGGGCGGATTATTAATTTATAATATTAAAAAAGAGGCCGAAGGACGGACCTCAAATATACTCTCGTCATTAAGTTATACGCTTAAACAACAAAGTATTTTTATTCTGGCTCCGAAATATTATTTAAAAGGCGGAGATACAGAACTCTATTTAAACATTCGCTATCTTTACTTTCCTGCTGAATATTATGGCCGAGGAAACGAAACTCGTGTCGAGGACTTAGAACATTTCACCCAAAATATTTACACCATGGATGGAGGCGTAAAATATAAGTTCTATAATGATTTTTTCGTTACACCTTTTGGCTCATATCAAGAGCAAATTATTGTTGAGAACGATGGCGCCATGGTCGAAGCTGAAAAACGTTTTGGTTTCGGAGAGTACACTCAGCGCTCTCTCGGGTTCAACTTAGGCGTGGACAGTCGCGACTATCACAATTCGCCTCTTAAGGGCCTTTATTATTTTATGACCTACTCGCAGCACTGGTTTAGAAATCCACAAGGCCTTATGCCCGATCCTGGTTATAAGAACTATGAATTGGATCTCCGTCACTACATTAGTATGGGAGAGAAAAAAGTTTTAGCTGCCAATTTCTTCATTGCAAAAGAAGAAGGTCATAGCGTTCCTTTTCAGTTTTTAAATAAGCTCGGTGGTGGAAACGCTTTACGCGGTTATCTTTCGGGACGTTTTCGCGACAAGGCGATTTCATTTTTGCAAGCTGACTATCGCTGTGATTTTGCACCTCGTTTTGCTTATTCTGTTTTTGCAGGTTTCGGTGTGGTTGCGCCAGACACAGACACTTTATTAGAAAACAGAAGGCGCCATACTGTCGGTGCGGGAGTTCACTATCTCGCAGATGTTGAAAACCGTCAAAAAATTCGCTTAGATGTCGGCATTGGTGAAAACGATTATGGCGTCTACGTTGTCTTTGGCGAAGCCTACTAGGTTCTCCTGAAAAACCCACGACAGAATAAATGAGTAACCTCTTACACAGATTCATAATTTTAAACTACAATGTCTCAAATTGAGTCGTTCTGAGTGAAAAAATACATGAATTTAACCGATACGGTATTGATGGAAATCGTTGGAAATCGGCGGGTTCTTATTGTCGACAATGAGCCTGCCAACCTCAATTTGCTTCAAGAAATCCTGGCAAACGAATCTTGCCAGATCAGTACCGCCACGTCTGGCGCAGAAGCTCTTAAAATTTTAAGTCAACATCCCGTGGCTCTTGTCATACTCGACCAAGATATGCCCGGAATGACTGGCCTTGAAACTCTAAAGGCTATAAAAAAATTGTATCCTGATTGTGATGTTATGTTTGTGTCGGCACACACGAATCCGAGCATGGTGAGCCAGGCCTTAGAACATGGTGCAGATGATTATATTCGCAAGCCGTTTTCGATTATAGAGTTGATTTCGCGAGTACACGTCCGTTTTCGAATTAGAGATTTACGACAAGATCTCCTTGTGGCGAACCAAAAACTCGAAAATTTATCCATCACCGATGATCTTACGGGACTTCTTAATATGCGCTCTATTTATGAAAAAATTGATTATGAAATTTCACGAGCGGCGCGAACCGGAAATAACATCTGCTGTATTATGCTCGATATGGATGATTTTAAAAACGTAAACGATAGCCACGATCACCTCTTTGGCAGTTTCGTTATTAAGGAAATGGGACAAATCCTCGCTATGAATCTACGAGATGTCGATTTTGCTGCTCGTTACGGAGGCGATGAGTTTTTGACTGTCTTAATAGGAATAGACGAAGCCGGCGTACAGAATTTTTGCAATCGATTATGCGAAATCGTTCGCACACATACTTTTCGCGAAGGCAACGACGAAATTAATTTAACCCTCAGTATCGGATATGCGGTGGCGGGTCCGGGATTTAAGCATGACTCTCGTGATTTAGTACGCGCAGCCGATCATGCGCTTTACATTTCTAAGGAAAAAGGACGTAACCAAGTCAGTGGTTTTGGTCCTCAACAAACGGCTATACGTATTAACAGTTTTCGAAAAAAAGCGGCTTAAAGGGTTTTTACGTCTCGAAGAATACAAGCTTTACCTTGAGCATATGGAATCATCCAGAACACAATCTTATTACTGTTAACATCAGTCTGAAAGAAGCGACCAAACAAAAGTCGCGTTCTTGATTTCAAAAATGAATCCTGATCAACTTCAACGAGTGAAGTCACATTTTTCAATCCGGTTTTTACGACGCTCATGTTTTCATGTTTTTGAATGCTCGTACTAATTCTTTGAACACATGGATCACTCGCCTGTGCCGGTGAATTGAGTTGCGCACTAAGAAGAAAAATAATCGCTACAACTTTCCAAAGTTTTTTAAATGCGGACATAAAACTTTTCTCATTTACCTCTAAATAAAGAGGATTATCAGAAAAGGCTAACTTCATACGACGATGTGCCTCAGGCAAAGAGTGGTATGGCAATTTTGGAATGTAATGATGAAGTGCATGATAGCGTGCGCCAACAGGTGCCCAAAGTTCAGTAAAAAAACCACCTTCGACATTGATCGAATCTTGAAGCTGTTCCTCGTACTCCATCTCATGACCTTCGTTATTGTAACGATGTGCCGCTAAAGTACGTGTTTGATTTATAAAACCAATCGCAAAAATTAAAACATACCATTGGCCAAAAAAATGAACTGGAAGTTCGCCACGAACATAGAGCATGACAATTCCCGCCCACAATATGAGGGTCGCAAGTTCTATCATCTTCATGCGGCTACGCTCAAACTCCGACGGTTCACTGCGTTTATAGCTTTCGTTAATGACAAGGGCGCTTAAATTGATTTCGAGCCACTTATGAAATGGCGGAATCAAAAGTCCCACAGGCGCAAGTATGAGCGCGCGCATCGCCAGCACCACTGGAAATAGAAATGTTTTGCCAAGAAAAATGACGATATCCCAACGTGAGCCTTTACCCAACGGAAGATATTCAGGATCTTCAAGCGTTCCATACTTATGGCGACGATGATGATCCAAATGGACCGTTTCGTACAAGAACGACGGCACCATCATTGGAATCCCAATCAATAAATTCCAGCCTAAATTAAAGCCCGGAAGAGTTTTAGATGAATGATGTGAAATTTCATGAATAAAAAATAATGCACGATAAAGAAACAACACGGATAAAATAAAAAATCCCGCCTGATTTAGAGCTGAGTCGGCAAATAAGTAAAAAGCGAAACTTGACCAACCCAAAGCAGAAAAAACTAATAAATCTGACCAATAAATCCGAGGATTAGGCTGTAAGAGGTCGCGCACAGTTTCGGTAACTTCACGCATCTCAATTCTAGGTTTTTCGTGAGCTAATGCTCGTACTTTTACAGTCTCTAAGGGTTGCATTCGCAATATCCATTACAAGTCAGGTGCCACGTGGAATTACCCCAGGGAGCGTGTCAGGTCACGCAGTAGATACAAAATACACAAATGTTAAATATAATGGCGTATTTTGGGTTCAAAGTGACGATAAAAGGCCCTTATATCAAGCACCTATTCGCTTTAAAGCGCAAAAAATAGGCATCATTTTACGAGAGATACCGACGAGTTGGCTCCTATTTTAAGTCATAGAAGATTAGAGAGGCCGCTTAGATTTAAAGACAGTAGTTGATGAGTGTAAGAGAATTTTTTTAATCTTTTGATTAAGTTCTAAGGGATACGAGACCGTTTCGTTCAGCGCAACTCCGAGACGTGGAAAAATATTTGCCAGAAATGTGCTGGAAAGTTTATTTACCTGTCGCGCGACAGGAGAACTTTAGCTTGCGAAGTTCTAGGACTGGAAAAAGGTTTTGTTGTCGAGAATTTTTAAGTGGAAGATTGGCGGACGGGCGTGGCCCTTAAATGGGCCCGTGAGCCCGCTCCGTTTGGGCCAACTTTTAGGTGGGAAAAAATATTTGCCAGGAATTGGCGTGGCGGCTTCAAGGGGGCGTTGGAGCCCCAACAGCCGCTATTTGGACTTTTAGGTAAAATATTTTTTGGATCAGCTGCTTCGTGTTTTTAGCGACAAAGGGTTAGAAAGGGAGAGGTTGAGATTTGAAGCTCGGTGTTGAAAAGACTATTTGCCTGTCGCGCGACAGGAGAGTTCTTACCAAGATACCTTTTGTTAATTCGTTGCATCCACAAAAGATGGTACACAAAAGGTGGTAGGCACCTTTTAGTTCTTTTTACCTGTCGTGCGACAGGTGAATTCTTGCCAAGGTATTTTTGGATTTAATGAGCATGCATAAGCTTATGGTGCCCAGAGCAAAGGGTTACAAGGTTCTCAATCGTATTTGAACCTTCTAAGCTTTTAGGAATAATGTGATGAGTATCAATCCATCTTTGGTCTTTACAGCGATCTCCGTTTTTATAAGTAAATGTGCACTGTCCACGATCTCTTAAAGTTACCTGTCGTGCGACAGATAAATTCTTTCGGTTTTTTAACTTTTCAGATTTTTGTAACGGATCTTGTTCATCAAGATAAAGATCCAGCAACGCTTCGAGAGTCTCTTCAAGGCTCACAGACTTTCGCTTTTTTTGCGATTCAAGATCTTGCGCTCGTTTAAGTTTCTTACTTAATAATTCTGAAATACCAAGTTGTAGATTAAGTCTGTCTTCGCTTACAAACTTCATTCGTTCAGGGACAGCTTCTTTAGGACAAGCCTTAGCGACATAGTGCTCAAGTTTTCGCTGCGGCAGTTCAACGGCCATTTGCAGCCACTCTTTTTGATTGTTTAAGTTGAGCACAGGAGTAATCTTTCGAGCCTTTGACACGCTTAGAGCTCCAGATTCAATAATAGATTTAAGCTCCGGAACTTCTTTAGCCTTACGAGCAACGGTAATAAAGTTAAACGCAACACTTTCAGAAAGCTTTAAGATATTCATAGCGTACTCATGAAGATTCTTACATTCAAAAAGATAATAAACCCGGTACTCATCTGCTTGTTGTAAAATATCAAGAAGCTCAGCTTCAACCCGTTTATAACGCTCAACAATCCCAAGAGCCCTTTGATGAATCTCAAGCTGCATATTTTTTTCTAAAGAATCTGTCATGAAAATCTCTCCTTAAAATCAGAAAGAAACCATAACATAGGTTTTAAAACATCAAGTTGATGAACATAAAACACTCTCAAGGAATCAATTCAAAACACATCTAAAACTTTATTACGCCATCGAGATTAAAAGATAAAAGCAAAACCACCAAAACAAAAACAAACACAAGCACGTATTTAAACTCCACAATCAAACCAATAAAAACAAAAAAACACGTCAAGTATTTTTCAAAACAAATCGAATTATTATTCTAAAAAATCACCTGTCGCGCGACAGGTAAATATCCATTATAAAAAAATATAATTAAAAAGAGTCTCCACTTACAACGACAACTCTTCTGAATTTTCCAAGCCGCTAGAATTTTACAATCTAAAAATCACCTGTCGCACGACAGGTAAATAATCTTTCCAACACTGAACTTCAAATCTTCACCCATCCTCAAATCTCAACCTATCCCTCTCTAACCCCTCGTCACCAAAAACACGAAACATCTGACCCAAAAAATATTTTACTTTAAAACCCAGTGGGCGGCTGTTGGGGCTCCAACGCCCCCTTGAAGCCGCCACGCCAATTCCTGGCAAATATTTTTTCCCATCTAAAAGTTGGCCAAAACGGAACGGGCTCAAGGGCCCATTTAAGGGCCACGCCCGCCCGCCAATCTCTCACATAGAAACTCTAGACAACAAAAAAAAGTTTCCTAGCCGCTAGAACTTCACAAACTAAAAATCACCTGTCGCGCGACAGGTAAATAATCTTTCCAACACCGAACTTCAAATCTTCACCCATCCTCAAATCTCAACCTATCCCTCTCTAACCGCTCGTCACCAAAAACACGAAACATCTGACCCAAAAAATATTTTACTTTAAAACCCAGCGGCGGCTGTTGGGGCTCCAACGCCCCCTTGAAGCCGCCCCGACCAGCCTAATTAAAATATTTTTCCCACCTCAAAGTCAGGCCAAAACAGAACGGGCTCAAGGGCCTATTTAAGGGCCACGCCTGTTCTCCTAATTATTTACGTGATAAATGAAGAGTCGCGCGGCGAACTTGGCGTGACGTTAGAAATGCTTGAACCTTCAGGGTTTACTTTTTGATTTCTAAAACCAGGTCTCTGACTTTCTTTTTTTCGATTCGCTTATTTTCGTTTTGTAGGCTCGAAGCCACCAGACAAAAATCAATTTGATCGCGAATCATATGAATATTTTGTGGACTCACTCCCGAAGCAACGCCCAGAGGGTACGATCCGATAACCTCTCGTGCTTTCATTACAACTGCGGGATCCGTTGCGACTCCAGTTTTGGGTCCAGTTACGATAATACCGTCCACCCAACCCATCGCCTGTAAGGCAGACTCTTGAATCGTTTTTTTAGAATTACGAAGCGTCGAATACTTCATATGAACACCGCTACAGTAAAATACATTTTCTGGCCGTTCATTTTGGATTTTGTGTAAATCGATATCTGGTTTTTCATTGATCTGATCGACACCAGAAAAATCGGTCCAAACCATTTGTAAACCGTACTCTCGCGCAAGCCTAAAGCTATCTTTAAAACCGTACGGCTCATTATCATCGCCAAGGTAATTGACACCCATTTTAATATTTGAAAATTCGGGACGTACCGTCTGCAAAACTGTTTCAAGCTCTTTGAGGGAACACCACTCGTTAATTAATACAACCCCATCAGCGCCACCTTCAATGCTTGCTTGAATATCTTGACGTGCCTCTTCAACTAACGGACTCCCACCCGTTTGATTCACGTAGCAGACGACCCACAAAAGTGGTCGTCCCTGCCAGCCTAATTGGACTAATTTTTCTCGCATGCTACGCCTTCAAATCACGATGCTCTTAATGGTGATCTGACAAGACACTAATATTTGAAAAGCAAATATGCCAAATAAAAAACAAAAGGGCTTAAAGGTTTGTTCCTTTAAGCCCTTTTAAACCATTTTAAACTAGTTAGTTTTTAAAAATAGTTTGTTTTGATGATTTTAATTGAACCGGGCTTGGCTCGGTAATTTGCCAAGGAGCCATGGGCTCTAAACGCAACTGTGATTCAACCGTATAGGATCCCTTCTTTGCGGCCTCTTTTTCAATTTTCAAGTCTTTAAGAGTCACTGTAATGACCTGAGATTTTGAAGTTGCGACGGCCACTTGATACTCTTTAGGAAGCAAATCACGATCTACCAATGTCGCGGCAACCGCAGTGTCACGTTTAATTTTTAATCGTACTTTTAAATCAAAACCTGGCAAAAGAGGCGTCGGCTGTCTTTCAATAACGGTCGAAACTTTATCAGAACGTACAGAAAGAATTTTTGCTGCATCACTCGCCGACGCTTCGACAGCACGGATGGTGATCAATGTAGTTGTGAGTTTATCTTGAACTCCTACATTTTGCGTTTTGGAACTGATCGTATGATAGTACACAAGACCACTAGAAACCTGCACCACTTGCAAATCAATCAATCCGTTTTGCGTCACAATCCGAAGTTGATCACGTGCTCCCTGCGGAACCGACACACCATCAAAGACGACTTTTACGTCTACGACATGGTGATAATCTAAAACGCTTTGAAGCTCTAAATGTGTTTTTGTGCACGAATAGTATTCATCGCGGTAACGTGGCTGTTGCTGACAATCTTGGTACGGCACACTTACGTTGTGGCAAAGGTATTCGTTACGACATTTTGGAACGTAATTGCAAACACGATTATCTCGACAAACCGGAACCCAGTCACACTGAGGAACATCGACACAAACTCGCTCGTCACGGCAACTTTGTTCGTTATGACAGACGGGACGATTTTGACAAACTTGTTCATCATGACACTCTTGAACCGGACGACAGCTTTGTTGATCTGTACAGACCTGTTGAACAGTACATACGCGCTCGCCATTAACAATCTCACACTGACGGTCGTCATGACAAACAGGTTGCGATGTACACTCTTGATGAGTTGAACATTGCTGTTGATTATGACACTGTTGTTCGTCATGACACACTTGCTGATTCGAACATTGGGTTTCAATATGACACTCTCTTGAAGACGTACACTGCTGTTGATTATGACATTCTTGTTCGATATGGCATTCTTGTTCTTGCGTACAAACTTGTTCATAATCGCACTTTTGCTCATCGCGATAACGGGTTTCACAAATAGTCTCAAAACCATCTGGAACTTGTCGAACGCACGTATCTTGATACGGAACTTCGACCCATTCTTCTTTCATAACATCATCACGCAAACCCAACTGAAAGTCAGTTTGGGTGCCGTCAAAATCTATGTTTTGCGCATTTTGTGAATTGATAGGATCCGTTTTAAGTTCGAGACCTTCAACGCCGGAAATCGCTCCACCACCGTTATTTGAAGCTCCGCAACTGATAAGACTAATTGCGAAACAACACGATAAAAACACTCTAAAAACAGTATTCATATATCCCCCTTAGGATTTTAAACTTTTTATCTCGAGATAAATAAAAGCAAACCTGAGACCGTACATTAAGATGCGCTTGTGATACATTTGTTCGTTTTTTGGAGTCGGTTCGCTACTGAAATAAAAAAATCCTCGTGACCAGCCGGTGCACGAGGACAAAATGTAACTAGAATTTGTACGAAACGAAAGGCAATAAAAATCTAAAACGGAATCATTATGTTACTTAAATTCCAAGTCTTTCTCTGAGTGAATCCTTTATTTTGAGACTTCCTGTGACGACGTCTTCCAAGACCACAGACGAAGACAACTTAGCGGATTCCATCATCTTGAGAGCCGTTTTATAATATCCATTAGCTCCCATAATTTGTTCGTATTTTTGTTCTTCATATTGGCTGAACTCTTTATGAAAGACGTTATTTGTTTTTAAGTTAAGACTGTAAATCATTGTTAACTCATTACGCGAAGTTGAAACCATACTTTTTTCTAATTCGCGAGCGAGCGCAAAAGTTTCTAATAAACATATTTTATCGTCGGGTGTTTTTTGACACGCATCCATTTTAATCATTAGTTTTAAAAGTGCGTGGTCTTTCCAGCTTCCTGAATCTGAATCCACTTTAGGAGTGACTCCATAAAACAACTCATGACCTGGCAAATGATTGCGAATGTCGAGCTCTTGATATTTAAAGGTGGAGAGTCCAACGGACCAATATCCGATTACGGCTCCTCGACCGGCAAGATACATCAAAACGTCTTCGGTATCACCAAGGTGAATTCCTAAAGAACGCTCAAACATCAAGTTTACGCCTAACGCGACAGTGTCTAAAGTGATTGAGCCCTCACGCAAAACTGGCGTCCAAAACATCAAGGCATGCGCTAACTTTACGCCGGTATTTTGATAGGCTGCATACCATTGTTCATCAGTATCAGCTTTATACATTTGCACAACTCCGTGAACAACGTATCCCACGGCGATAGCAACAGTGAACGTCTTCATGAATCTATCAAACGTAAATGGGCGCTCCCAAGGTTTTAAGCCCGAAGCTTTTTCGGCGTTACTAATGAGCGCGCGACTTTGCTCCGTTTTACTGAGACGACTAAAAGTTTTGGTCGTTTCTGTCTCGGCGATTGCTTTATTTACATTTTTAATAGCGGACTGAGCTTTTAAATTGCTATTCTTTATCCATTCAGCCGTTCGCTTCGTTAACTCTTTGGTTTTTGCGGCCTTCTCAGCGGCATTAGCCGCTTTGATGTTTGCAATTTGCACGGCTAAGTTTTCTTTCATATGAGCCTGATCGACTTCAGCGAGACGAGTGATTTTGTTGATAATCGTTTCGACGGTAGGCTCTACCCATGAAGCCGCAAGTCGATTACGAACAACTCTTTCGGCAACCGAAATTTTTTTGCCCAAACCATTGACGAGGCTCGTGATCGCGGTCACGCCTCCAAAATCTGCTGTGGATAAAGATTTTGCGGTGGTTTCCATTAGATTCGCGGTGGCCCATAAATAACGATTTCCACCTAATGACGCGACAGAATTTAAAACCCAGTCATTTATTAAATTTACGTATTGATATCCGCGAAACTCATAATATAAAAATGTGCGACGATCCATAATTCGAATCGTACCTTTAATACTTCCGTCTTGAGGCAAGAATGAATTGATTTTGTCACGAATAAATCCCGAGACAGCTCTAAGATTTGCATCGCCGACCGGATCAATTTCTGCCGCTTCAACTATAAACTTCACGCTCATTGCAGCTTTGTTGCCGTATATATCCGTGCCCGTAATAAGTGATTTTACACCATTATCGTAAAGAACGGTTCGAGGCTCTACAATCGAACTCGCCAAAAGCCAAAGGCCCTGCATCCGATCGACGCCTTCAAAAATGATATTAACCTTATCTGGATTTGCCGGAAACATATTCATCAAAACAAGTTTTTCGATGAGATTCGTCTCCATCGGATACGATTTATTGAGGCCGATGGGTCGCACGGTTAACGCTTCTTTTAACATTGTAGAAGCCTTCGAAATATTCTCTTGATCAGAAAGTTGACCTACTTTTACGTTCTTATTCAAAACCCCTAACGCATCTCCTACTAGTTTTCGTGAAGATCGATCTGGCGCTAAATCATAGGCGCGTGTAATAGAATCAGGAGCCGAGTTGAACTCATCCATTTTGATAGATTCTAAACGGCTGATTGATTCCATAACCGATTGACGATACGTAAATAAATCGGCCATAGCTGAAGTTACAAAAAATTGAATTGCTAAAAAAGCAGATATACACTTTTGAAATGTCACGCAAAACTCCTTGATCTAAGCCCTTGATTTTACCATACAAAAAAATTCAAAAGGCTCTGCGAAAGCAATAATGTGATAAATTCAAAAACAGTCTAGTGATTAGCCACTCTTTAACTAGTCTTAACGAAATCCCAAACTCAACTGTCTAAAGTTTAAACAAAACGTCACTCGCTCGGTTTTTTTTGATTTAATTTTCAATGATAAGGCTAAGAAAGCGAGGACGAGAGATGTAACGGCCACCAAAGTCTTCCGTAAGTTTTGTTACCATTTGAATGTCCATCCACTGACAGCCTTCGCTTTGTAGGTGTTCGATACATTTTATGAGGCAAAATTTTGAGACATCGCTTTGACTTCCAAAAACACTTTCACCGCTGAAGTATGTTATTTTCTTTTTTTTGCTAAGAGTGACGACACCGTAAAGTCCTCCCACAAGCTCATCGCCCTTCCAACATTCAAAGCAAAGTATGTGACCCCGCTCAAAAAGTTTTTCATAGGCATTTAACATTTCGGAGGTAATCCACGTACCGCTTTGTCCGCGTCGCGGGGCCTTGGCGCACTCTTGGATGACTTGCGAAAAGGACGTGTTCAACTTGTACGTGTAATTTGAATTTTTATATTTTCTTTGAAGACGTTTATGTATCTTTAATTCATTAAAAAATAAAACTCCGCGCTCGTTTGGACAAAACCATATGAGCTCGTTATTTTGCGGCCACGGAAAAACTCCCACAGAATAAGCTTCGACAAGTCGCTCAGTTGTTAATGGGCCTCCGAAGCCGACAACACCATGCGTATCGTTTTCATAAAGACCCCACTGATTTTTTTGCCATATGTCCATGAGTTGCTGAGTATTCATCATCTAACTTTCTAGTGAGTTACAAACATCGCAAAGGCCACAAGGAGCGGTTTCGTCGTAGTCGAAATAGCGGTAAATTCCTAATGCCCGACATTCTTTTTTTTGCACCCAATCCATGACTTGGTAGAGACGCATTTGTGCGGCTTCGAAGCGTTTTTTATTTAGGGTTTCATCTGTAACTTGCTTTGGAAGATCTCCAACCACTTTGAATTCTCTTTGGGAATTTATAATGTCAATTGCGCCCCACCTTTCGAGCATATTCAGTGCCGTCTCTAATCGAAAATCACGAGAGTTATAAAAATTTAACTCTGCCCGCAAATAGTCCAATCCTTCAGTTTTAATTCGAGTCGCATTAGCCGGGTTTTTTAAAATATTATAAAGGCGCTCGTAAAATCCCGCATCAGGGTTCGCCCACTTTATAAAATCCATTTGTATCGAAAGATCGTCGCCATCATAAAGTAAATGCGCCGCCGACGCGTGCCCGTCACGACCCGCACGCCCAATCTCTTGATAATAAGATTCCAAACTATTGGGAACTTCTGCATGAACCACCAAACGAATGTCAGGCTTATCAACCCCCAAACCAAATGCCGGCGTTGCAAGCATCAACGCGTTTGTAGAGCTTAGAAATTTTTCTTGATTACGCTTGCGAATATTTTCGGGGAGTTGCCCATGATAATCCAAATGCATAATTCCGAGACGTTGAAGTTCTTTAGAAATATTTTGTAAAGTTGAAATCAGCGATACGTAAGCGATTGCCGGCCCCGCAATCTGATGACGTAAGGCCGCAATGGCGCGAATTTTCTCATCCGTGCCCACTACGGAATGAACGTTCATGGCCAAACCCTCACGCTTAATCCCTTGATTGAAAATCCGTACCTGCTGAGGATCCAAACCTAATTGTTTTATGATGTCTTCGCGAACAAACTTTGTGGCCGTTGCGGTGAGAGCCATTGTTGTAGGGTTTCCCAAAATTTCCCGAAATTCTTTTATTCGCGAATAGTCAGGTCGAAAATCATGACCCCACTGTGAAATGCAATGGGCTTCATCAATTGCTAAAAGTGCGATTTTATTTTTTTGAACCGCTTCAATAAACTCAGACTTACGAAAACGTTCCGGAGTGACGTAAACAAGTTCATAGCGCTCTTGGCTTAACAAATCGTAAGCCTCGTCGCGCTCAGATTTATTTAATGAGGAATTTATAAACGCGCACCGGAAACCTCTTCGTCGCGCCTGATCCACTTGATCCTTCATCAACGCAATCAACGGCGAAATAACAAGGGTTAGCCCACTTTGTAGACGTGTTGGCAGTTGGTAACAAACGCTTTTACCCATTCCGGTCGGCATAAGAACTAGGGAGTGCCCACCCGTAAGGCTGTGTTCAATAATCGCCTGCTGCTCTCCACGAAAATTTGGAAAGCCAAAGATTTTTTGTAACTGCTCAAGAGGTTTGTTTTGACTCACGAATACAGTTTACCGTTATTGAAGGAGTCTTCACCGTTAGAATTGACCAGATTATGAAATTATGCGTGATGTCATCGCAACTCTCAGATCTTTGTTTTGAGATTTAATCTCTCACTCATTCTTTGCAACCCGCTTTTCGTCATGGTAACACTTTCATCTCCTCATTTTTTAGTGAAAGGTTATAAAAATGTCCTCCATGATCGACTTGGATAAGGTCCGTAATATAGGTATTTCTGCTCACATTGACTCGGGAAAAACAACACTCTCCGAGCGCATTCTTTTTTACACCGGAAGAATTCACGCCATTCACGAGGTTCGTGGAAAAGACGGCGTCGGCGCAAAAATGGATTCGATGGATCTTGAACGAGAAAAAGGGATAACGATCCAATCGGCAGCCACGTACTGTCAATGGAAAGACATTCAAATTAACCTGATCGATACTCCGGGACACGTCGATTTCACGATCGAAGTGGAACGCGCCCTTCGCGTTCTTGACGGCGCTATTCTTGTTTTGTGTGGCGTTGCAGGCGTACAATCTCAATCTATTACTGTGGATCGTCAGATGAGACGCTACAGTGTTCCTCGTCTAGCTTTTATTAATAAACTTGATCGCGCAGGAGCAAACCCTGTTCGCGTGACGGAACAACTTCGCGAAAAACTAAAGCTCAATGCCCATATGGTACAATTACCGATAGGTCTTGAAGAGAAACACATCGGTGTTGTCGACCTTGTCGAAATGAAAGCCTATATCAATACAGGAAACGACGGTGAGGTTATTGAGGTAAAAGATATTCCTGCAAACATGCTCGAAGATGCAAAAAAAGCGCGCGCGTCTCTTGTTGGAGCTGCCGCTGATTTTGATGAAACTGTTGCCGAAAAATTTTTGATGGAAGAAGAAGTCTCGCCTGAAGAACTTCGCAATGCGGTTCGCAAAGGTACAATTGCTCTTCAGCTCGTGCCGGTGTTTATGGGCTCTGCTTATAAAAATAAAGGCGTTCAACCTTTACTTGATGGTGTGACTCACTTCTTGCCAACACCTAAAGACGTTAAAAACGAAGCGCTTGATCAAGATAAGAACGAAGAAAAATTAGAACTTAAATCAGACCCTAAACTTCCGCTCGTCATGCTCGCGTTTAAACTTGAAGACGGCCGCTTTGGTCAGCTGACCTACATGAGGATTTATCAAGGAACGGTCACTAAAGGCGATATGATCTTTAACATGGCCAACGGTAAAAAAGTGAAAGTTCCGCGATTGGTTCGTATGCACTCAGATGAGATGCAGGACATTGAGACTTCATCGGCGGGCGATATCGTGGCGATGTTCGGTGTGGATTGCGCCTCTGGAGACACGTTTACTGATGGCAAAGTGAATTACACGATGACATCTATGCACGTTCCAGACGCCGTGATTTCACTTGCGATTGCACCAAAAGAGAAAACTTCGTCTGCGAATTTCTCAAAAGGCCTCAACAAGTTTACAAAAGAAGATCCAACTTTCCGTGTTCACCGCGATGAAGAATCTAGCGAAACAATTATTTCGGGAATGGGAGAACTCCATCTCGAGGTTTACGTAGAACGTATGAAGCGTGAATTTAATTGTGAAGTGATCACAGGGCGTCCTCAAGTCGCCTTCCGTGAGACTATCACGCAAAAAGCAGACTTCGTAACGGTTCACAAAAAACAAACGGGTGGTTCTGGTCAATACGCGAAAATCGCGGGCTATATGGAGCCATTGCCTATTGAACTCGGACAAAACTATGAGTTCCTTAATAAAGTTACGGGTGGTTCTATTCCTCGAGAATTTATTCCTGCTTGTGACAAAGGTTTTCAAGAGCAGCTTAAAAAAGGATTACTCATTGGATTCCCAATTGTCGGCGTACGCATGTGCGTGAACGATGGGGGCTACCATGATGTGGATTCGTCAGAGATGGCCTTCCGTATTTGTGCGATGGCCGCTATTCGTGAAAACTATGCCTCAGCAAAACCAGTTGTTCTTGAGCCGATTATGAAAGTGGAAGTCTCTGGTCCAGAAGAATTCCAGGGAACAATCATGGGTCAAATCAACCAACGACGTGGAATGATCCAAGGTTCAACTGCAAACGAAGGCTATTCAACTGTCGAGTCAGAAGTGCCTTTGACAGAGATGTTCGGTTACTCCACCGATTTACGTTCCGCCACTCAAGGTAAGGGCGAGTTCACAATGGAATTTGCGAGATATGCGCCAGTTCCAAGAAACGTTCAGGACGAAATGGTTAAGAAGTACCAAGAAAAACGCGCCGCAGAACATAAGTAAGCTCATTATACCGACCTTTATCCAGAAAACCTCTCCCGCAAGGAGAGGTTTTTTAATTTCAGCGATAAGAATGGTCCACCGACCTAGACAGTTCTTTTTGCTTACTGATAGGCTATAGCCTCATGGGATTACTGATCTTTTCTTGTCTCTTTGCGATTTCGATGTCATTTCTTTGCTCTCTTTTAGAAGCGACGCTTCTTTCTATTAGTTATGCGCACGTACAGCTTTTAAAAAATCAAAATAATAAAGCCGGACTTATATTAGATCGTTTTAAACATGAAATCGATCGCCCCCTTGCCGCTCTACTGACTTTAAATACAGCCGCAAATACCCTTGGAGCTGCCGGAGTCGGGGCCCAAGTTCATTATCTATATGGTAGCGAGTATGTCGCGATCGGTTCGGTGGTCTTAACATTATTAGTTTTAGTATGCGCCGAGATTATTCCAAAAACTATCGGCGTCGTTTATTGGAAGAGATTGGCATCTTTTTGTGCTCACACAATCGAAATCATGATTTGGATGACCTACCCATTTGTTAGAGTTTCTGAAGTTATCGCTGATTATATTTCTCCTGGATCTGGACGCGCACATCGTATGACTCGGGAAGAGATGATTATCTCTGCCGAAATTGGCGAGAGCGAAGGCACACTTAAGAAAAAAGAAACTCTCATTATCAAGAATCTACTGCGTCTAGACAAAATTTTCGTACGCGACATTCTCACGCCTCGTTCTGTTTTAGTCGCATTGCCACGACACCTTTCTGTGCGCGAAGTCATCGAAAAATTTTCGCCTATTCCGTTTAGCCGTATCCCCGTTTTTGAAACCAATCTAGATTCCATTACGGGCGTGGTGCTTCGGTACAAAGTTCTTGAAGCCTCGGCCCATGACGAAGAAACTTCAAAACTAGAAGATTTAGCGCAACCCGTTCATACGACTCTAGAGTCTGAAACCGTTGCACACACATTAGATGAATTCATTAAACGCCGCGAACATTTATTTATTGTCACAGATGCTTACGGAACAACCGTAGGCCTTGTCACGTTGGAAGATTGCATTGAAACTCTTCTCGGCGTAGAAATTGTGGATGAATTCGATTCGATCGAAGACATGCGGCAATTTGCGCTCGAGCAATGGGAAAAACGCAAACAAGAACGGCTTGCTCTTGCCGGTAAAAAATTCACTTAGAGCCGGTCTTAAAAATACTCGCGTCTACGAGATTGAGCGAAATCTTAGAGCAATTTAACGGAGGTTCTATGGCAAAAAAGAAAATTGTAAGAAAAACTCCAAAAAAAAATAAAAAAATATTAAAAAATTCTGATTTTGTTTCAATCTACGTCACAAGCCCGGATCGCGATGTCGCTTTAAAGGTTGCACAGACCCTCGTAGACGAAAAACTTGCCGCCTGTTTTAATATTTTCGAAAACGTCACAAGCGTTTATCGCTGGCACAATGAACTCGAAAAAAGCACCGAAGTTGTTATGATCGGCAAAACGAAGGCTTCACTGCAAAACACCGTCACAAAGCGAATTAAAGAACTAAATACGTACGAAGTCCCTTGTATCGTCTATTGGCCGATAGCAGATGGCTTTCCGCTTTATCTTGAATGGATTAAAGCCAATACAAAATAATTTATGATTTTGCCTCGAGGTTTTTATTTGCAAGACACCGAAAAAATCGCGAAGGCTCTTTTAGGTCAACGCTTTTGTCGCTCGATGGGACGACATGTCCTCTCAGGCACAATTGTTGAAACCGAAGCCTACTTAGGCCTTAAAGATCCTGCTTGTCACAGCTACCACGGTAAAAAAACTCCACGCGTAAACGTCATGTACAAAGAAGGTGGCCCAGTCCTGAGAATATATTCGTAAAAAATTAAAAATATTTAGGGATTTAAAACAGTCCGAAGATGGTAGTTATTTTTCGCCAACGATATAGGCGATCCAAGACTGTGCGTAGTCTCCTGTTTCGGTCATAACAAACTCGCCGTTGCCTTCGCCTTTTTTTGTAGAGCCTTCCCAATACACGTGCGTTTTTTTAAAACCGACTTCCTCCATCACTTCACGAATTTCACGTATCGTCCACAAACGCCAGTCGTAGGCGAATACTTTTTCACGTCTCTTTTCGCCTTTGCGTTCGTAATGAATGTAAAACATCGCCTCGTGAGTAATGGGATTGAATGTATCCTGATCCCAGATATACGAATAATTTTTAAATTTGGTCTGTTCTTCGTTGGGCTCATAACAGCCGCTGCCACCAAAACAGTCGGTAATTAGAATTCCATTTGAGTTCAGTGTTTCACAACAATTCTTAAAGTAGTTTTTAAGCGCGTCTCGTGTTTTAAAAAGAAAAAACGAAAAATTCTGAGCTGCGATCACGTCGGCAGGTGGTAGCGATTTATCCAAAACATTCTTATTTAAAACCGTAATGCGACTCTGTTGATCTTTTGTTAGTTTTGGCAACAAATTTTTCTTACCCCAAGTTGTGGGCTCGGTGTCTAGATCGACTCCGTACGCTACAAATGACTTATTAAGTTTGACCCATTCACAACAGACGGCAAATGTCCCGCAAAAATCCTCACGAAGAATTTTAGGGTTTTTCTTTTTTAACTCTTTATATGTTTCTCGAAAAAAATCCGCATCAATATCCGGCGCCTGCACGGAGTCTAAATAATAATGATACTTATCAAAAGGAGGCAGTTTTTTTTGTTTTTTCTTAGCCACGTTTATAGTTCCTTGTCTAAAAACGTATCGGTCTGTTTATTGGAAGTTTCAAATACATTGCGCTTTATTTGCATAAAAAATAAAGCTTAAAAAACTCACTACAATACGTTTTAAGGGACTTCCGAAATCAACGAACGGATCTCGTGAAGAATATTTTCGGTCTGCGGCACAGTACTCTCCTCAAGATTAGGATGAAGACCAATGCCTGGTACGTTCTTAGCTGCTAAAACTCGCGGGCGCGCTAAGAGCTCATAAAACAACTCAGATGTCGCACGGTACGCAAGATGCTCACCAAAGTTTGTGACTTCGGTATCTTCGTTAACAAATAAAACCCGACCCGTTTTTTGAATCGAAGCTTTAATCATTTGCCAGTCGTACGGATACAAAGAGCGCATATCAATCAAATCAATATGAATACCGTCCTTAGCTAATTCTTCAGCAACTTCTTCACACATTAAAACATTGCGGCCGTATGTGACGACTGTGGCTCGATCCCCTTCTAACACGTGTCGAGCGACACCAATAGGCACTCTAAAGTCCTGGACCTTTGGCCATTTAGCTTTCCAGTTTGAACGATCTCCAAGTGGCGCATCAATCATACTTTTTAACTCGGCTTCACTTTCTGGTTCACCCGGGATGAGCTCTTTTCCACGCACGCGCAGGAGCGCCTTAGGTTTTAAAAATAAAACAGGGTTTGGATCTTCAATCGCAGATAACATCAAACCATAAGCATCTAATGGCGTTGAGGGCATTACAATTTTCCAGCCTGGTAAGCGTGTCGCCCACGCATCTAAGCTGTGACTATGATAGACACTCCCCCGAATGCCCGCGCCAACCGGAGTCATCACGACCATCGGCAAAGGTACTTTTCCGTTCGTGCACCAAAGCGTGTTACCCGCAATTTTGAGAAGATCGATCGTATTAAAAATATAATCGCAAAACTGAATTTCGGCTACGCAACGTGAACCTGTCATCGCAATTCCCATCGCGATCCCAATAATCCCACGCTCATCAAGTGGCGTATTCCAAGTGGTTTTTAAACCTTGAGTCGCGGTAAAGACGCCACCAAGAGGTGCGCCGACATCTTGGCCAAAAATATCTTTAACGCCTAAATTCTCTTCGCCGTAATGAAGCGCCATGCGAATGGCTTGAACCATCGTTGACATTAGAATTTTCTCCAATCCGCATTTTCATTATTTACATAAACATGATCCCAAATCGTATCGGATTGAGGTGCGACTTCTTGTCTTACTTTTTCTAAGGCTTGGATAGATTCTTGAGAGTATTCTTCGTACAACACTTGTATTTCTTTTTCTGAAATGACATCCCACTTTAATAGTTTTTGTTCAAACGATTTTAGGCAACACTCTTCTTGCGTCGCTAGGTTTGCTCCACTCGCAGACGAGTGTCCGTACAATCTAGAAACCAACACTTCAAGCAACACCGGCTTACGATGTTTGCGAATGTATTCGTATTCCGATTGCAAAGCCTTGTAACATTCGACGACATCATTGCCATTAATGACATTCGTTCTCATACCAAAAGCTTTTCCGCGATCGGCAATAAATTTTTCGCCGTGCTGACTATCAAAATGAGTTGAGATCCCCCATTTATTATTCTGAACGGTCAATAACATGGGAAGTTCTGAGCCTTTTCTAGTTGCCCATACTAAACACGAGGCAAAATCGCCTTCGGCCGTTCCCGCATCGCCACCGCTAACAACGGTAATGCCTTTAGCTTTTTCACGTCGTTGCACCCATGCCGTTCCCAAAGCAATTGGATACTGCACTTCGATTGGTGAAGTGACAGGTGCGATATTCCACTCAGGATAACAATAATGATTTGAAAAATTTCGACCGCCGGTTGACGGGTCAGTCGCACGATTCATAGTCGTGCGAATAGAATCAATCATCGGCATGCCCATCGCAATCAGCGTAGGCGTGCAGCGATAGTGTAAATGAAACCAATCGTGTTCAATGCCTTGACCTTTATTGGCCAATAAACCGAGCGGCACGCCGAAGCCTTCCTCGCCCGGTCCACCAATCCAAAAATAAGATTCGCCTGATTTGTAGATTTTAATAAGTCGTTCTTCGAGAACGCGCGACTTCACCATAAAACGGTGAAGTTGCAAGAGCAGATCTTTTGATAATGGTAGGCTTTGCCTCGTTTTAGAGTTCTTCTTTGTTGCTTTAGAAATAACAACAGGCTGTTTTTTTGACTTCGCCGCTAATTGTTTAATGTCTGGTCGCCCCACTCTTGAATGCATGAGAATTGGTACCTGGAGTTAAACTAAAAATCTAGCACCTTGTCCAATAAATCTTGGACTGGTGCTAGTTATTTTTCTTCCCCGCTTCTCCTAGATCCTTTGCCACGACTGCTGGTTTGGCTTCAAGCGTAATAAGGTCAGATAAAACATTTGTAGCCTCAACTATTTCAGGTCGTTTCATGTATTCTTCTGCACGCAATTTGTCGTTTTTTTGACGAGCTTTACGTTTATCTTCGTTGGCCTTTGTTTCATCTTTTTTATCCAAGATTTCTGCAATCGTCACAACCTTGCCTTTAGCAATTGTCTTTTCAAGCTCCGTCTTAATTTTTTTAAACTCATCGTTAGTTGCCACACGTTTTTCTGAATTCTTTTTTAACTCGCTGACAAATTCACTGCGAATCGGAACCCACGTATCAGGCCCTGCCGCAACCGAAGCCTCTGGAGAAACAAACGGTTTAATTGTTTTAGGAGGAAGTGAATAATCTAAACTCTTCTCGCCAATTTCATCACGCGCAAAAGCTCCTGGTAATTCTACGTCGGCTGTAACCCCTTGATGTTGCGTTGAATTCCCACCTGGAATAAAGAACATCGCGACCGTGACTTTAATTGCGCCCAATTGGTTTGGAAGTGGCACAACAGACTGAACGCTGCCTTTTCCAAAAGTGTGATCACCACCAACAATAACCGCACGTTTATAATCTTTCAAAGCACCAGAAACAATTTCAGATGCACTCGCGCTTAAACGACTAGTTAAAACAACAAGTGGTCCCGCGTAGTCTACAGCAGGATCAACATCAGCACCGTTTTCAGTCGTACCCTTTGAACTTTGAGTCGCAACGACATTTCCGATTTTAAAAAACAATCCAGCTAAATTCACGGCGTCTTCTAAACTACCACCACCATTATTTGAAAGGTCGAGAACAATACCATCCACTTTTTTCTTCTTAGCTTCAGCTAAAAGATTTTTCACATCACGAGCAGAAGATCGTCCACCACGCTTCGTATCTGCGTAGAACGAAGGAAGATCAATAATACCCAGTTTATACTTTTTGCCATTCACCGGTTTATCACTGTAATGAATTTTGGCGGCTTCTTCTTCTAAAGAAATTTTTTGTCTGGTGAGAAGAACGGGAAATTGTCGGGTCTTGTCGCCATCTTTTCTCATGATGCTTAACTTGACGACCGTACCTTTTTTACCACGAATCAAGCGGACAACATCTTTAAGAGGCATATCGATAACAGGTTCCATTTTTCCATCTGGTCCTTGTCCAACCGCGATGATTTTGTCCTGCGTTTGCAATAAACCCGATTTCGCCGCAGCTCCACCGGTAACCAATTGTTCGACCACGGTGTACCCGTCTTGAGAACTTAGAGTCGCCCCAATGCCTTCTAGACTTAAGCGCATTTGAATTTCAAAATCTTCAAGTGACTCTTTAGATAAAAATGAAGAATGTGGGTCCAACGCTCGCGCCGAAGAATCTATGTAATTAACATACAAATCTTCTGTCGTTTCGTCTTTCATGTTTTTCACAGCACGCTCATAGCGACGGCGCACATGATCTTTTGCTTCTTCAAGCTTCATATCACTGGCTAAGAAAGACGCAATTTGAAATTGGATATAATCCTCTTGATATTTATTAAGATCTTCAGATTTGGTTGCCCACTCACGTTTATCCGCATCAAGATCAATTTTAGCTTCTTTGTTTAATTTAAAACCTTCCGCCAAATATTTTTTTGCATACGCTTCTCGCTCTTGTACGCGTTTTACATACACTTCTTTAACTTTTTCAAGTGGAACACAATCGCGTTTAGCCAACAGACTCCACATTTCGCCAAACTGTTTGCGAATGTCGTCGATGTCTGATTTTAGAAAATAAATTTTTGAAGAATCCATTGTCTTTATATATTGCTCAGTCACACGTTTTTGAAAATTAGCATCGTATTGATATGAGAGAAAATGCTGACCAATCATCGTTTCAACAATCGGTCGTACATATTGACAAGTGAGGTTGCCTGCAAACACCGGCAAGCCCGCCAATATTCCTACGATCACGATTAAAATTTGAATTTTTTTAAATACTGATGTCATGCTTATCTCCTCAGCGAAACCACTACGGATGCCCATTTATGGACGACCAGGTTAGAGTATAATTCAGTTCGAAAGGACTATCGGCAAAAATCTTATCGAAGAATACAAGATCGAGGGCTAGGTGTGTTAAGACAGTAATTATGATTCAATGTGTAGATACGTCTCAAAAACGCACGAAATTAAAAAAGGTCTAATTGAGAAGGGCCCTCAACATATTCGCTTTGGATACGATTTACGAGGATCTCCTGTTTTATGTAACGCTCTTGGTGCGTGTCGATAATAAAGAAAGAGTTCTGAGGGTATTTTTCTTTCATCCGGGTCATCGCCTCGGCAATTAATTCGATATTTTTAGGATCATCGTCAGACATCCCAAATCGATGATGCGGGTTGTATCCGTAGACTAACATCGCCTTTTCAACCGAAGCCATAATCGCGCGTCGCTTAAGTTCGGCCGTTGAAAATTTAAATTCTAAATCGCCAAGCTCTTTGCGCATAGCGGGATTACTCACAGGATAAATACTTAAATAATTTGGCTCGGCAGAAAGATGACCTTCGCGCACAAGTAAACGAACACCCTCTTTTATGATTTCGACATTGTGCCCACGAGCGGTAATAACCGAGAGAGGACGAGAATTGAACGAAGCATGATAAAACGTATGCCAGCTCGGGCCCTTCCACGTAAAATCCGCCTGACCTAATGCGTGCGCAAGATCCTCTATAAATGGCTGCTTTACCGAAAGTTTTTTAAGTGTTTCCATGTCGATGTCGCGAAAGCGTCGAAAACTTCCCGTCTGATCATCAAACCGAATTTCAAAATCTTTAAAGGGACCTTGTTTGCCGACAACATGTCCCCAACGCGCAAATTCACCAGTAGAAACGGCGAGCTGATCACCACTGACTTTATTAAAAAGATAAATTCGGGTTGTAAGAAATAAGACGTTGTCGTCAAAATCAAAAAAATAAAAACTGCGTCCGCCGCGGTCCAAATTACGGTCGGGTTCCGGCTCTCGACGGATCTCCAACTCTAACTGACCGGGAATATTAGATTTTCGCTCTTTTAGACGCATAGCGCATTTATGCGGCAAAAGTGCTAAAAAATCAAGCAAAGTGTGTTTCCAAGCACGCTAAGCGGACTTCGTCTGTACTTTGCCCTTAGTTTTCAATGCTTTAGATGACTTTTTAGCGACCACATTCTTAGTAAAGGTGGGAGGTTTTACCTTTTTTGCAACGCCAGACTTTGATTTTTTAGGCTTAGTCCCCGCTTTTTCTCTCAGCATTTCGATGGCGGCTTCAAGGGTCATATCCTCAGGTTTTTTACCTTCTGGAACCGACACATTGACCTTACCCCATTTTATGTATGGCCCATATTTACCATCGTAAATTGAAACCGTCTGTTGATCTTCAGGATGTAACCCTAAATCTTTAATTGGAGTGGCACGTCCACGGCCCATTTTTGGTTTCGAAAGAATTTCGAGAGCTCGCTTAAGATCGACCGCAAAAAGGTTTTCAGTTTTGGGAATAGAACGAAAATCTCCGTTGTGAACGACGTAAGCGCCAAAGCGACCGAAGCCCACTTTGATTTCTTTTTCTGTTTCGGGATGGAGTCCCACTGTTTTAGGAAGACTCAAAAGCTCTAAGGCTTTATCAATTGTGACCTCTTCGATTTTCATTCCAGCAGGCAAAGACGCGCGTTTGATGACTTTTGTTTTATTTGGATCGCCTCTTTGTACGTAAGGCCCAAAGCGCCCATTTAAAACATAAATAGGTTCTTTAGTTTTAGGATCTTTTCCTAAAGCATCGACGCCTTTTTCTTTTTGATCAATTAACTGATTGGCAATTTCGAGCGTGATATCTGCTGGTGGTTGAGAGTCCGGAAGACTCGCACAAATTTCTTCACCTTTTTTAGCCGTTCGACAAACATAAGCTCCATAACGTCCCACACGAACCGATAAACCTTTTAAGGATTCAATTTCGATGGACCGCGCTTCTTCAGGTTTTATTTTCTTATCCTGAAGTTCAACTTGCTTTTGAAGTCCATTTTTTCCGAGA
>JAKFYE010000029.1 GCA_021731045.1 Bdellovibrionales bacterium
TCTCCACGGTACTATTGGGACGTGCGGTTAGAAAAAGCGGCAAATTCTAAAGGCGAGACTCATTTTAGCTCTGCCGTTTCCATGATTCGGGGTTTACGACAATCCTTACAAATGATGATGACCGAAGGACTCCAAAAACAAATTTCAAAAGTTGAAGCGTTTGCAAGTGGCACGCGCGTTGGTGGCGAAACTTTAGGATTAAAAGTGTATGCGCAATCTCCAAGTCCTTCAGTAACGGCACTCCTCATGCCTAAAGAAATCGACGGTCAAGCCGTTCGTGCTCTTCTTGAGAAAAAATATAATTGTACGATCGCGGGAGGTCAGGATTCTCTGAAAGGAAAGATTATTCGTATCGGACATCTTGGTCATATCGGTCGAAAAGAAACCATAGAGACGATTGAACGATTGGGTATGACGCTGAAAGATTTAGGTTGGCATTGCGATATTTCGAAAGCTATTGCCGCAACCGCGCGCGCGATCGACGAAAAAATTGGGTGAAAAAACTTAATGTCTAAACCCACTGTTCTCATCACCGATAAATTTACTTTACGAGCGCAAACTCTCTTGGAAGCCTCTTGCTCTATAGTAAAATCCCAAACTCCGTCGTGCGCACATGAAGATCTCTCGCAAGTTGAAGCGCTGGTGATTCGCAGTCGCACAAAGATCGATAAAAACCTTCTTGCCCGAGCTCCGAAATTAAAATTTATTGTGACAGCAACAAGTGGGTTTGATCACATTGACTTAATTGCCACCGAAACCAGAGGTATCAAGGTCGCCTTTTCTCCTGAAGCAAATGCGGCTTCGGCGGCCGAACTCACGTGGGCTTTAGTTCTTGCGTGCGCGCGCCAAACTGTTGATGGACATACGGCTGTAAAAAATGAAACTTGGAATACCCATTTGCGCGATGGCATCCAACTCTGCGGTCACACCTACGGAGTTATTGGACTTGGGCGAATTGGAACTCGCGTCGCTAGAATTGCTCAAGCATTTGGAATGAGTGTCGTAGGGTATGACCCTTATGCAGATGAAAGTGCCTTTGCTGTCGCCCAACGTGTTGGTCTGGAAGAACTCCTCAAAATGTCAGATGTCGTCAGTTTGCACGTTCCTTACACGCGCGAAACACGCAAGATGATAAATCGTAGCACTTTAGAATACACGCAACGGGATGCGATTTTAGTTAATACATCTCGCGGAGAGATCCTCGATGAACAAGAACTCTACGAAGCGTTAAAAAAAGGTTGGCTCAAAGGTGTCGGTCTGGATGTATTCGTTAAAGAACCCCTGCCGAGTGATTCAAATTTACTTAAAAATGATCGCGTTGTTTTTTCTCCGCATGTGGGAGCAAGAACTGAGGACGCCTATGCCAATGCCTCACTTGAGGCCGCTAAACAGGTTCTGGAGTTTTTCACAACAGGTAACGTTACGCATCCACTACCACCAAAGGCGCTTTGGTACGCCTCGCCAAAAGGGTTCAATTAGTTTTTCGTCCTGAGTTGCTTCAATAATTTGCAAGAACACGGTTTCATATTTACTCTAGGATTCGCGTTCAAAAGGGGTCTTTCATATGTCAGGTATAATTGTTGTCGGGTCTCAATGGGGCGATGAAGGCAAAGGCAAAATCGTGGATCTCTTTGCTTCGGAAGCTGATCTTGTTGTTCGCTACCAAGGCGGAGCAAATGCAGGTCATACGTTGATTGTAGACGGAGTCAAAACCGTTTTGCATTTAGTGCCTTCGGGTGCGCTTCATCCTAAAACAACCTGTGTGATCGCCTCAGGTGTCGTGCTCGATATCGAATTGTTTTGTAAAGAGGTCAAAGCTTTGAGAGATGCTGGTCACTTACAACGTGACGGTCAGCTTTTAATTTCTGACGGTTGTACCATCATCATGCCTCATCACCGACTTTTGGATCAAGCACGCGAAAAAGCTTTGGGTAACGAAAAAATCGGGACGACCGGTAAAGGTATTGGCCCGGCTTACGAAGATCGCGCTTCACGTCGCGCCATTTTATTTAGAGATTTGTTCTCTCCGAATACTTTAAAACAAAAATTAGAAACCTCATTAAAAGAGAAAAACTTTTTACTCGAAAAATATTACGGCGAAAAACCTGTTAACTTAAATGAACTTTTTGACAGCGTGATGAGCCAAGTAAAATTAGTTGAACCGTATCGCTGCCAAGATGCTTCGCAAGTCGTCTACAGCGCACTTCGCTCGGGTAAAAAAGTTTTATTCGAAGGCGCGCAAGGTTCGCTCTTAGATTTGAATCACGGCACATATCCTTTTGTGACAAGCTCTTCGACCATCGCAGGTTCGGCGTGCGTCGGCACGGGTATCGGCCCCAATTCCATCGGAAAAATTTTAGGTTTGATGAAGGCGTACTCTACGCGCGTGGGTTCTGGTCCATTTGTTACCGAACTCAACAACGAGCTTGGAGAAAAAATTCGTAACATCGGTAAAGAGGTCGGCGCCACCACGGGTCGTCCTCGTCGTTGCGGATGGATCGATTTGGTTGCACTCAAATACGCGATCCGTATTAATGGGATTACCAATCTCGTTCTTACAAAATTAGATGTGCTCAGCGGTTTTGAAAATATCGGCGTGTGCACACACTACGAACTCGACGGCAAAACGATCAGCGATTACCCAACATCCACCGAAGATCTCGCGCGCGCCAAGCCGGTTATTAAATATGTGAAGTGTTGGAACGAAAACATTGACGGCGCAAGATCCGTTCGAGACTTACCAAAAGCGGCTCAAGACTACGTCACTTTACTCACGAGTGAACTCGGAACCCCAATTGACGTGATTTCTGTTGGCCCTGATCGCACACAGACGATGTTCATGAAGCCGCTCTTTTCTTAAGTAAGCATTTAATATTGCTTAGTTTTTAAGCATTCAAGTTGCGCTCAAGAATCCTCCTGCTTGGTAAAGGATTCGTTGACACCCATCCTCTTTATCCATAAAAAAGAGATCTTTGCGAATCGGGCCGCTAGCTCAGTTGGTTAGAGCACCTCCCTTTTAAGGAGGGGGTCGATGGTTCGAGTCCATCGCGGCTCACCATTTTTTTTGGTGAGAGAGATTCGCAGAAAATAAAACGTCACGCGCCTATGTTCCCATCGTCTAGAGGCCTAGGACACCTCCCTTTCACGGAGGATACAGGGGTTCGAATCCCCTTGGGAACGCCAATTTCTCGGCCCATTTCGGCCACCAAATACTTAAAATCACTTAGAAAACCTGGTTCGACAGCAAGGCTTTTGGGCTTTTGCTTTATCTCTAGACATATCTTATAAGGTATAGTATATATTTAGTATGTGGAACGTTTTCCTGGAAAAGAACGCAGTTAAATCTCTAAACAAGGCTCCGAAAGAAATCCAGGAAAAGTTCGAGAAGTGGAAAGACATCGTTCAACTTCAGGGACCAAAAGGTCTTTTTGAGATCAAAGGTTTTCGAGATCATGCTCTCAAAGGTGAATGGCAAGGAGCCAGGGCAAGTCGACTGAACGATCAATGGCGAGTTATTTATTCTGTAGTCGCCAATGAAGTTAAAATTTTAGTGATGGAGGTTACGCCGCATGATTACCGGAAAAAAGGTTAAGGAAATTCTGAAAAACGGAGAGTTTACTCCGGCAAAAACTCGAGTCGCGATGACTCCAGGACAATCTTTGCGTGTGGTCCGAGAGCTCCAAGAACTTTCACAGAACGACTTGGCTAAGATCAGTGGTCTTCCTCAGTCTACTATTTCTGGAATGGAGTCTGGCCGAATAAATATCGGAGTTGAAAGAGCAAAAGTTCTTGCACATGCTTTGCGTATCCATCCTGCTGTCATCGTGTTTCCTGGCTGGGAAACTGAGCGGGCTTCTTAATCGAAGACCAAACGATAATCTCATTTAAAAATCAAACTTTTCGTCTAGCGCAAGACTCGGATGTTCCGAAAATTCGGCAACTTGTGAATTCGGCCTACAAAGAGTTGGCCGATATGGGATTAAACTACACCGCTACTTACCAGGATGAAATAGTCACGCTTGAGCGCATTTCCAAAGGAAAAGCATTTCTTCTTGAAAAAGAAGGACAACTTCTTGGAACAGTCCTTTTAAAAAAAGAGAATTGGTTCACTGGGAAAAACAGTGCCTATGTGAGTCAACTTGCTGTGACACCCACACTCAAGAAAAATGGTTTAGGTACATTACTTATGGATTTATGTGAAGACCTGGCTAAAAAAGAAGGCTTAGAGGCCATTCAACTAGATACTGCGAAACCAGCCGGTCACTTAGTTGCCTGGTATAAAAAGAGAGGCTATAAAGTAGTTGGAGAGACCCGCTGGGAAGGAAAGACTTATGAATCTTGGATCTTTGAGAAAACGCTCATCTGAAGAATATCAGTTCTAAGACGCGGCACCAGGGAACGCCAATTTCTCCCGTGTAGAACCCTCTCTGGGTTTCCAAAGCACCGGATCAAAACAAGAATCCATTATTATTTTATTTTCTGGGGGCCTTAGGGGCTTCCTGAAATTCAATCCAAAAACCAACCGAAAAGAGAAGAATGATTTTCCTAAAACCCATGTCTGCCGAAACTTTTGAAAGTTTCAAACGAGATTCCCAAACTGCTTATGCCACAAATCTGTCTGCGGTCGAAGAAATCCCAACTGAAGTGGCACTTAAAAGCGCATCTGAACAATTCGATAAACTTGTACCGAACGGGCCCGATACCACCGAGCAATCATTTTTTGATGTGCTTGAAACAGGCTCCGGCAAACCGATCGGCTATCTCTGGCTCGGAACTCAAAACCGATTTGGCAGAAAAGTCGTATCCATAAACGACATCACTATAAAGGCCAACTATCGGGGACGTGGACGCGGCAAGATCTTAATGAAATTGGTTGAGGAGGAATCCCGTAAAATCGGAGCATCTCGCATCCGTCTCCATGTTTTCCATAGCAATGAAGTTGCGAAGAGTCTCTACCTAGCCATGGGCTTTATTCCTACAAGCCTAGACATGCGCAAAGATCTGCCGATCTCTTAACTCTAAGTCCCCATTTTTACATAGATCACATGCTGTACCTGACGTTTCATGATCTTTCCAAGACTTTGTATCGAAGGCTGCGATGTTCCGCCGTAAAATTTTTGGATTTTCTTATGAAGCAAGTATTCCAAAAGAAGAAGATAACCAGTTTTTGTGATCCCTTTTCCTTGGATTGAAGGATCGAGGAAGAATGAAAAGCCCCCATTTTTCTCAGAGGCCGAGGCTTCAGCATGAACTCCTGTCACCATCAATCCCAGAATCTTTTTCCCACGATAAACTCCTAGTATCCGACCATCCATCTTTCCTCTCATGATGCTATTGTACTCCTCTCGATCCTTCTTGAGTTGTGATGGTGTATGCGAAAAATATCCATGCCTTTTACTTTTAAGCGAAATTTTCTTCTGCAATACCATTGCATCACGAATCTGCGAAGGCGACTCGATGCTCCTAAGTTCCAAACCAAGATGGCTCAGATCACGAGGTGGAGATTTTTTCCGTTTTAAATTGGCTAGAGCAACTTTGGTTTCACCCATTAGAATTTCATAACGAGTGTTGAAGCCATTTTGTTCAAGGCAGTCTTTTAAAAACTTGTCATCATTCTGTGACATGCCGATTTGGGTGTAGCGAGGAGATTTTTTCGCAAGTTCGCTCAAGTTTTGCCGAAGCCATCTTTTAGCTTTTTGGCGAGCATGAGGAGCATAGATAAAGAAAATGCTCTGTTGTTTTGCGACACGCGGGTTTCGAGAAGGAGCAAGGTTGACAATCGCCAGAGGTACACCACTCCGTACAAAAACACGCAGAGTTTTCTTTCGAATGCCCGTGTCCACAATTTCTTTCGCTCTTGAGATAATCGCGTTCTTTTGATCAGCAGGAATCCGTTTGATCCTATGAAATCTAGAATGCTCGGTGAGCATCCACTTTGCGAGGTGGTCAGTTAATAATTCGCCATCGACTGACACTACTACCTCCTTGGGTTGTCATGATCTGTATCATGGTACTTTGTCCCGCGCTTCTAATCAATGCTATCCGTATTACCCAAGCCGAATCGAGAACAGCATTTCGTGTTTGATAGATGCCGAATCACCATAACCAAGGCTTTCAACAAAGGTCAGAGCCTTGCCAAGATTTAGTGAGCCCTCTGCCCAGTGTTCGCCTTTACCATTAGCTTCAGTTTTGTAAATCAGTTTTATGCCGTCCTTTCCAAGTAAAGGCCGAAGGGCTTTGTGAACTTCGAACGGCTTACTTGTGCGAAGTAGATTAGGTATTTCTTCGAATCTGGTTTTTATCACTGATGGCGTAATATAAATTTCGTTCTGATCGGTGCCGCTCAGAAATTTTATTTTTCCGCTGAGATTGTATTTTTCATTTTCAAGCTGTTTGAGTTTTGCGATCAGTACGTCAGAGACCGCTCCTTGTTCGATAGCTTTTATGATGTTCGCAATTGATTGTTCCACCTCGGCCAGTTGCATAGACGCTCGGTCAATGCCTCCATTATCTGCCGAAATTCTCGACTTTCTGAGTTCATTATATTTTTGAGTCAGAACCCGACATACATCATCCCGATTCAACTGGCTTGCAAGAAAATCAAGAAAAAGGGTACGGACACACTTCTGGGACACAATGCGTCCCAGAAGTGTGTCCGTACCCTTTTTTTTTAATAGTTTATGTAAACACCCTCCGCGACCCGTTCACGAAGGATACAGGGATTCGACTTGGAAACGCCAATCTCTGCGATGTAGAGCCCCTCAAGGTTCTAAAGAATATATATTATTTTATTTTTTGGAGGCTTTAGGGGTTGGTGGGCGACTTTTTAAACTTTGATCGAATTTGTCGGGCCAATTTCTTACGATCCTTTTTTAACATCTCTAAAAACTCTTTCGGTGCCGCCGTCCTCGAATCATATTTCGCACTCCAGTCGATAATCTCTAAAATCATGGGTATTAAATCTAAAGCTTTCGAAGTTGGAGAATATATAATCTTTCTTCCGTTATTTTTATCGGGCGTACTTTTAATGAGGCCCTCTTGCTTCAGCATCTTCAGACGATCCGCGAGAATATTCGTAGATATCTTTTCGCCAGCATCAATAAAATCCTCGTAATAGACTTTATCCTTGAAGATAAGGTCGCGCAGAATCAATAGTGTCCATCTATCGCCAAAGATATCGAGTGCAAACGCGATAGGACATGATGATCGTCTGGGTCGAGCCATAACTCATTTTTATTTTATTACTTGCAAAATACAAGTAGATATCGAATTATGACTTGTAAAAGACAAGTAAAAGGAAGTCACTAATGAAAAAGTTGATTTACGCCACACTTGCCTATGCGATTGTTACGATGTTGATCGCGGCACCTTGGCATTTTGTTTTATTTAAGGATTTGTATCACAGCTTCGGTATTTACAATCGCCTCGATCCGATTGTGCCTCTGGGATTTTTATCCATGCTGATACAAGGCATTGTCATGGCCTATATGTATCCTCGTTTTTACAAAGGCGGATCACACTACAAAGACGCCGTGCAATTTTCGTTGTTAATGGGTGTGTTTCTCTACAGCGTTTCCACGATCGCGAATGCAGCCAAGATCGAAGTTTCGCCAATGACAACATGGTTGGGAATACAAGCCGGCTTTCATTTGATTCAGTTTTTGGCTTGTGGTTTTGCGATTGGCTTTGTTTACTCAAGAAAATAGTCTTAATAATTGTCATGCTATATGAATAAATTATTTCTTAAATGAAGGAGAAAAAAATGAATGATAAAAACCGAATGATGAAGGGTATGGTCTTAGGCGGAGTTGTCGCATTTGTATTTGTCTTTTTATTTGAATTTGCTGTCCATGGGTTTTTGATGAAGGGAATGTACGAAGCCACTATGAGCGTATGGCGACCTCCCGCTGAATCGAATATGGCCGTCATGTTCTTGGGCCAGTTTCTCTTTGCTATGGCGGTTGCATTTTTCTATCCAATCGTCGGACCCGATAAAGAATGTAAGAAGGCAATTCCCTTTGGTATTGGACTTGGAATAGTCATGGCCATACCGCAGATGGCATCTTATAGCTATTTGCCTATTCCGATATCTATAAGCCTTGCATGGGGAGCAGCTTCGTTTGTAAAAGCCCTAGGAAGTTCTATTATTGTCGCTAAACTTTATAATAAATTTGGTTGCTAAAAAAACCGAGTGGCTTACGACGAGAATTTATATCAAAGAATTAATAAGGCGCTAGAGACAACAAAAGGCATCGAACCGAAAAAGATGTTTGGTGGAATCTGTTTCATGCACAGGAGTCACATGCTGTGCGGAATTGTTGGTCAAAAACTTATGGTTCGGGTCGGCCCCGACCAGCATGCAAAAGCACTTTCACTTAAACACGCATCCGTGATGGATATAACTGGCAAGCCAATGAAGGGGTTTATTTTTGTAAGCCCCAAGGGAACAAAATCAATATCTGAGCTCAAGAAATGGATTCAATTAGGTCTTAATTTTACGTCTTCGTTACCTCCAAAAAAATCCAAGAGCCTAAAGGATGAGAAAGGTCTTACTCCTCTTGGTCGGGTTAAGAATTTTGGCCCCGTGACTCGAGGGGAATTCGAGTCGATGAACCTGACCAAATTAGAACAAGTGAAGAGTCTCGGATTTGAAGACACGTGTCGACGATGGGTCCAATTTTATCCCAATCGACTTAATGCTAACGCATTTCTTGGGGTAATTTGTTCCATTGAAAACACGGTTTGGACAAAAGCGACTTCACATCAGCGAAGTCAGGCCCATTCAATGGTGAAAATGCTCAGAGCTGAATTCGGATTGCCACAGGTAAAGAAAAAAAAGCTTTGAGCTCTTTAATAATGTTTAATTTCATACAGTTATAGTTTAGCTGGTTCGCAGAAGATCTATCATTTAACCAAATGGTTGACTCTTTAAAAGCTTCTGCATATGATTTAACCATATGGTTAAATCTCAAGCCCAGCGACTGGATCTTGTTTTTCATGCTCTTTCTGATTCTACAAGACGAGCCATTCTTTATGACGTTTCAAAGAAAGATAAAACCGTTAGCGAGATCGCAAGACCTTACAAAATATCTCTCGCCGCTGTTTCAAAACACATCAATGTCCTCGAAAAAGCGAAACTCGTAGAACGCAAAAAACAAGGCAGTTTTCAAATCGTAAGTCTAAATGCAGAGGCACTGAAGTCTGCCGAAGAGTGGATCTTATATTACCAACAGTTTTGGGGGCCTCGCCTTGAAGCTCTCAAGGACTTTTTAGAAAGGGAAAGAAAATGAACACGAACATAAAATTACAACTGAAACAGTTTATCAAAGCTAAACGAAGTCAGGTTTTTGATGCTTGGACAAAACCGGAGCTTATGGTTCAGTGGTATCATCCAGGTGCAATGACAAATCCATCGGCAAGTTCTGATTTGAAAGTCGGTGGAAAGTATCACATCGAAATGAAAGGGCAAATGGACGGTAAGCCTGTAAACCCGACAGCTTCTGGAGAATACACAAAAATCATTCCCAATGAACTCATTAGTTTCACCTGGGGATGGGACGGAGATCCCTCTTCGAAAACTCTGGTTACGATTGAATTGAAAGACGTTGAATCAGGAACCGAAGTCACCCTCACTCACGAAAGATTTGAAAATACTGACAAACGCGATCATCACCAAAAAGGTTGGTTTGGCTGCTTAGAAAATCTTGCAAAGTTTTATAACAACTAACCACATTATTGGAGTCATTATGGAATATCCTATTCTCGTCATTTTACTTGCGTGCGTGCAGTACCTTTTTTTCGGCTTAAGAACAGGAGTTGCGCGAACCAAATTCGGCATCGATGCGCCTAAAGTTTCTGGAAATGAAACGTGGGAGCGTTACAATCGAGTGCACTTAAATACACTCGAACAACTGATTGTTTTTATACCAGCTTTACTTGCTTTTTCTTACTACGTGAGTCCCCAATGGGCTCTGTTGCCAGGAATCGCATTTCTTATTGCTCGCCAAACGTATTCTTACCTCTACATCAAAAATCCAAAAGGACGTGGCTTCCCCCCTACGTTTTTTATAAATATAATTTTGGTGGTTGGCAGTTTGATCGGTGTGATTATGTCATTGCTAAAGCAGTCGTAAAATCATGAGTGTCGATGTCCAGACCGAAATTATAATTAATTGCCCTCGGGACGTAGTTGCTAACTACGCCTCCGATCCCAATAATGCGCCCAAATGGTACATCAATATTAAATCTGTGGAAGGCAAAACAGAAGGGCCCCTACGCGTTGGTTCTCGAATGACTTTCGTAGCCCAATTTCTTGGAAAGCGATTGGAATATACATACGAGGTTACAGAACTTTTGCCAGGGTCAAGATTTCAGATGAAAACGGCAGAAGGTCCGTTTCCGATGGAAACAACTTACGAATGGAAAGAAATCGACAATTCTACAACCTTGATGACCTTGCGAAACCGTGGAAAGCCGACGGGTTTTTCAGTACTACTGTCGCCTTTCATATCTGTTGCAATGCAAAGGGCTAATCGAAAGGATCTAGCGCTCATCAAGAGAATCCTAGAATCCTTAACTAGTAACGCCGGAGAGTAACTCAAGCCGAAGACGCAACGCCAACTTCGCCAAAAGAGATAGACGAGAGCTTTTGTTTGTTTTAAATAAAATTGTATGAATGGCGCACAATTACATCTAATCCTCAATCATATTCCAATAATTTTGTCGATGGTCGCCTTCGTTCTTTTCATTTGGGCGTGGCTTAGCAAAAGTACAGAAATTAAAAAAGTAGGACTTGTTTTGACCGTCGCAACAGCGGCTTTTGCTGGGGCTGCATTTTTGACAGGCGAACCTGCTGAAGACGTGTTGGAAAAACTTCCAGCTTTTTCGAAAGAATTGGTGCATGAGCATGAAGAAGCTGGAGAAGCTGCTCTTATTGTTTCGATTATTGCGGGTCTAGCGGCCTTTGTGACTTTATATTTATCTAAAAGGAAACCTCAGTTCTTTTCATATAGCTTAGTTATCACTATTATTCTTATTCTAGTTTCCACTTTAACCTTCCTGAGAACTGCTCATCTCGGTGGCCTCATTCGACACGAGGAAATTAAATCTCCGCTGTAGCTGAAAACTTAAAACACGAGTACGTCACGAGAATTACTCTCTAAAAACAAAACGAAGCGGCAATTTATTTTAGTTTCTAAATCGGAATCATGCCGTCTTACAAAGTCCTGATGGCTCCGTTATTAACGAAAAGCAAGTGGATCGTCTAGGTTATTGCATTTTGACCTACCTCCTCTACACAAGTTGTTTATGTCACTCGATCAGTTGTCGGGAGGACTTATCAAAACACGAAATACTTTGTTTATTTTGTTCTTGTGCTGGGTTGTCTTGGTTATCGTCGGGGTCACCAAATTGTGGCTATATGCGAGTACCGAAGGCCAAGCAGCACATGCCCTACTAGTCTGGCCGGAAAACTCGCACATCCAAAGAGATTTAAATGCCGATGCGACCCTTGTTTTATTTACTCACTTTGGTTGCTCCTGCTCAAATGCCACCTTTGAAGAATTAAATAAAATTATAGCTCAAAGTAGTAAGAAACTCGATATTCATATTCGCGTTGTGACCTATGAAAACCTCGATGCAAAATTGCAAGAAAAGAAGATTCGAGAAATTTCTCAAACTGTGCCAAACGCAAAGGTTATGTCAGATCTAAATGGTGTTGAAGCAAAATATTTTGATGCTAAAACATCTGGCCAAACTTTTCTCTATGATCGCAATAGTAAGCTTCTTTTTTCTGGGGGAATCACTCCGTTTCGTGGCCATGAAGGAGACAATGAGGGTCAAAAAGCCATTGTGGGATTGATTAATGAGGGCCATACAGAGCGAAATCTCTATTCAGTCTTTGGTTGTTCTTTATTTGAGGAGTCTTTCGAATGACTTCAAACTGGTTTAAAAATCGTCAAAGAAAAAAATTACCCTCTGAGCAGGCCAAAGTACTTTACGATGAGGCGCTCTTTATAATTTGCAAAAGTACAGATCGAATGTTTGCACTGCTATTAAGTTTAGAATGGATTGCCGGGATCCTGTGTTCAATCATCGTATCCCCCAAAGCCTGGAGCGGCACGCAAAGCAATGTTCACATTCATGTTTATGCTGCTGTATTTTTAGGTGCAGTTATTGTTTCCTTCCCGATTTTTCTTGCACTTTTTCATCCCGGCAAAATCTACACTCGACATATCATTGGCGCGGCACAGATGCTTATGGCCGCACTTTTTATTCATTTATTAGGTGGGCGCATCGAAGCTCACTTTCTCATTTTTGGCTCTTTGGCTTTTCTGGCATTTTATCGGGATTGGCCGGTTTTACTTTCAGCCTCTCTCATAATTGTGACTGATCATCTATTTCGTGGCTTATATTGGCCACAATCCATTTTTGGATTTGCCAATACAGACTCTTGGCGGTGGCTTGAACATGGGGTTTGGGTGTTGTTTGAAGACATCTTTCTTATTTACTCATGTATTCAAGGAAAAATGGAACTGAGGGCGGTCGCAACTAAACAAGCGGATTTAGCACAAGCAAAAGATCGCTTAGAAGAATCGCAAGCACTTGCTCACCTCGGCAGTTTTGAACTTGATACGGCAACCAACAAACTTAATTGGTCATCGGAGTTATTCAAAATATTCGGCATTAGTTCACACGAGTTTCATGGAACATTCAAAGCCTTCTTACAATTTGTTCATCCTGAGGATCGCACGGTTATTATAGAGAATCATAAGAAAGCCATGCAGACTAAGCAGCCTTTTCATATGCAAACTCGTATAATTAGAAAAGACGGCCTTACACGAATATGCGAATCAAATATCACGGTTCTTGTAAATGAAGAAAATAAACCAGTTCGAATCGTCGGCACCGTTCAAGATATCACGGAACGCCTTGAATCTGAGCAAATTATTAGAAGTCAGCAAGCCCAGATCGTCGCCTCCTCAAAACTTTCATCGCTTGGCGAAATGGCTGGCAGTATTGCCCATGAAATCAATACTCCCTTAGGAGCAATCACTCTCAGCAACCGTTACCTTGAAACAATTCTCAAAAAAGATGTGTTAGATAAAGCTGCTGCCTTTAAACTCATAGATTCAATTGCTAAAACCTGTGAGAGGATATCAAAGACCGTGGGTTCATTGCGCTCTTTTGCGAGAGACGGCAGCAAAGATCCTATTTCAGAAATCAAAGTTCAACAGCTCATTGATGATACTTTAGGTCTTTGCAGCGAACGCTTTAAAAATCGTGGCGTTAAACTCGAAGTTATCAATCATCTTGACCAAAATCAAACGATCGGCTGCAGATCAACCGAACTCGTCCAAGTTTTTGTTAACTTACTCAATAATGCGATTGATGCGATCGATGCGATTGACGACAAATGGGTCAAAATTGAATTGTCTGATCAAGACTTGGGAATTCGATTTATCTTTACGGATAGCGGGCCCGGTATTCCCATTGAAGTTCGCAGAAAAATTTTTGAACCATTCTTTACAACAAAAGGTGCGGGTATTGGCACAGGCCTGGGGCTCTCGATATCAAAAGATATCATCGAATCTCATCACGGAAAAATGTCGATAGATGACACCTGCGTCAATACACGATTTGTTTTGTGGCTTCCTAAGGAACATCAACTTGAAAAGAAGGTCTCATGAAAATAACAAATATTTTATTAGTCGAAGACGATGAGAGCTTTCGTTCGATTTTGGCAATGATTTTAACTGGCGAAGGATTTGTCATTACAGAGGCTGAAAACGGTTTGATTGCGCAAGATAAGCTGAATAAAGAAACTTTTGACTTAGTTATCACAGATATAAAAATGCCGAAGCTAAGTGGCCTTGAACTTCTTAAGTGGATCAAAGAGAGTAAGTCTACTCCGGTCATTCTCATGACTGGATTTTCTGAAATACTCAAAACCCAAGAGGCCTATGATCTCGGTGCCGACGAGTTTTTACCAAAACCTTTCGAGCCTGAAGATGTTCTGGGGGCAATTAAAAATATTAGCACTGAATCGAATCAAATAAAAAACACGGATGTCGATTATTTGTATTGCAAAGTTGACATCGACCAATTCATCACAGGCCGAGAAATTGCGTACAATGTTTATGTGCGCTTATCGAATATCAAGTACGTTAAAATAGCAAACAAGGGTCAAGATATTCCTGCAGATCGCATCCCGACTTTAAAGTCACGAGGCGTCGATTATTTATATCTTAAAAAAGAAGACTATAAACACTACGTCGGCTTTACGCTTGATTTAGCTAAAACTTTGAATCGTTCCACTACGGTCTCCACAGAGAAAAAAAAGAAATTTTTGCACCAAACCGGAGAAATTATTCTAGAAAAATTATTTGTAGACGGAATAGATCAACACGCGTTCTCTCAATCAAAGGACTACATATCTACGGTTTCTTCGCTTCTTTATGATAGCGATGATGCCATCAATTCACTCATGCGCCTTTATGATCATGCTGATTTTGTTTATGTCCATAGTCTTGGCGTGAGTATGTATGCGGTCATGATTGCAAATAAACTTAAGTGGACAGCTCCTCGCACACTTTTTAAATTGGCAATGGGCGGACTCTACCATGATGTCGGCAAGAAAGAGATTGATCGAAGTCTTTTAACAAAGGCTAAAAAAGATCTTTCACAGAGCGAAGTCGCTCTTTTAGAAACTCATCCTATACGCGGCGTAGATATTCTTGGGCAACTGGATGGAATCGAAAGCGACATTGTGCAAATAGTATCGCAGCATCACGAGGCTATGACAGGATATGGTTTTCCAATGGGACTTAAAGGAAATAATATTCACCCGCTAGCAAGAGTTATCAGTGTTGCAAATGTATTTTGTAACGTAGCCCTGCCCGGCCCTCGACATAAAGCTTTTACTGCACCAGATGCAATAAAGCACATGACAGACTTTCACAAAGACAGTTTGGATATAACTTTTTTTGCAGCTCTTATACGATTATTTAATCTCGACCCCGCCACATACTTAGGCAAAGATTTTGATTCGGACCTCAAAAAAGTTTCTTAGGTACGGAGCCGAGTTCAATAGTTAAAAAGGTGCCGTACCTTTTAGAATAAGTATTGGAAGCCAAATCCAAGACTTTCACCGGTGTATCGAAGTCCTATGGACGATGACCAACTCAGTCCATACATGAGTGACAACGAGAATTCGTTGTCGAAAGCTTCATCTTGGCGCCATTTAATTTCTGCATCTGTAAAAAGAGAACTCGTCCATTGGATTTTTTTTTCAAGATCGAGGCGCAGTTTTCCTTTATGATCTATAAGTAGATTTGTCTGAATTAATAACGGTAAAAGGTAACCAATTCCAATTTCGCCGCGGTAATCTTGATCAACCGAAGAGACGCCCAAAATAAAGTTGAGATAATTGTTATGCCATCGGCGATAAAACATGTCGCCCTCGCCCTTCCACTCTTCATCCTTTTTGGATTCTCCTCGAATTTCAAACTCATTCCAAGTCTGAGATATTTTGTATTGTCCTTCAAAAGCATTGGTCGCAACCTTTAAACTGCCAGTTTGGTACCAGTGATCTTTTTTATGATGATCGAGATGTTCTAGATGCTGCATTTCGAGACTTGGCTTAAAGCTGGTATACCGAACCACTCGCGCCATACCGGTTTCCATATGATAAAGATTATGACAGTGAAGCATCCATTGACCGGGTTCATTTGCATAAAATTCAATTGTTCGACGGCCCATCGGAGGAACATCAACCGTGTGTTTGAGCGGAGAGTAGTCTTCGTTTTTATTTAATACTCTAAAAAAATGCCCGTGCAGATGCATCGGATGATGCATCATCGTTGAATTTTCAAATACAAAACGGACAACGTCACCCTCTTTGATATCAATATAGCGATCTTCAAAAATGGCTTTATCATTAATGCTCCAAGTATAGCGTTCCATATTTCCACTGAGAGTCAGCTTAAGCTCCATCACATTTTTATCTTTTGGTAGGGTTGTGGAATTTTGAGCTTTTAAATCTTCAACCGTAAGCGTCTCGATTACAGAACTATGAACATTCTGCGCGACGACGCCCATCTGGCTGTGATCTATTTTGTTGTGATTCATTTTACTATGATCCATTTTTGAGTGGTCCATATTTGCGTGAGCCGCATGATCACCATGATTCATAGATGCGTAAAGGTCTGGAGGCTGCTTGTCGGCGGCTGAAACTTTTACCCCTCCACCAATCCAAGTCGATGCATAACCCGTTACATCCTGGACCGTTGCACGCAACTCATAATTTTTATTTTCAGGAACAGTAAACAAAACATCGTAAGTTTCAGCCATTCCTATTAAGAGTTCTTTTGCTTTTACTGGCTCGACATCTGTTCCATCGGCCGAGATAACTTGTAGAGGCGTATCAGCTAAGGACACGTAAAAATAGCTTGAAGAGGCTGAATTAATAATGCGAAGTCGAATTTTTTCGCCGGCGTGTGCGCTAACAAGCTGGGAGTCTTTTTTTCCGTTAATTAAAAATGCGTCGTACCCGATGTCTGAGAGATCCATTCCGCCCATACGCGACCATTCGTTTTGAAAATAAGTTTTAAGTCCACCGACTTGAAGGGCTCCCAAAATAGATCTCAAAGATTTTTTTTTGTACAAATAGTAGTCACCGTCTTTTCTTAAATTTCTCATAATCTGGTCGGCGTTTTCATCCGACCAATCACTTAAAACCACTACAGCTTCTCTATCGGCTTTAATTAATTCTTTCTTTGGATGAATAACGATGGGGCCATAGACACCCTTTTGCTCCTGAAGCATTGTGTGGGAATGGTACCAGTATGTGCCATGCTGGCGAATTTTAAAACGAAACGTGCGAGACGCACCCGGAAAAATCGGCGGAGTATTGACGTAGGCCACACCGTCTTCTTCGGGCGGTAAAAGAATACCATGCCAGTGAAGTGAGACTTCACCTTTTTCTAATTTGTTCGTCACCACAATTTCAGCATCATCTCCTTCAGTGAATTCTAATGTCGGCGCGGGCAGACGTCCATTCACCGTCAGGGCAAAATCGACTTCTTGCCCTGTGATATTTATTTTTTGGTTCGCAATACTGAGTTCATAGCGAACCGTTTTTGCCTGAGCATGGATAGAGAAGAATAGACTAAAAACAATCAGTAGCGCCTTCATATACACTCTCACTAGATGCCTTCAAAGACATTAAGACAAGTTAATAAATGGCAACTCGGTTCACAATTAGACTTACCTTTGACACTTTTAAATACACCTGCAAACTGCTAAATTCATATAAAGGTGTGTCATACCTTTGCCTGTTGTGTCGAAAAAGGAGACGTGTTACTTCAGATGGTACTGCAGAAGATCTTTGAATTGTAAAAAAGCAGATTGCTTTATGAAATCGTTTTTTACCGTTAAATAAAGTGGTTTGCGTACGACTCTCCATGAAGGCACTGTCAATTTACGCAAGACTTTAGCTTCGATGAGAGAATCAGTAATAATATGCGGCAAAAACCCGAGTTGATCTGTTAGCTTCACAATTTCAACTGCCGCCGCCGCCGTGGCGGTTTCGTCTCCTCGCAATCGTTTTCGAATACTTAAGGGGCAACCGTCATCTCCAAAACGAATGCCCTCATCGGACCAATAGACAGGGTAAACAAAAGGATATTTTAAAATACGCTCAAGGGTTGGCTTTTTAGCAACAGGATGATCCCACCGACAGCACAAATCCCAATTCACGTGGCCGACTTCAATGGACGTCCATGTTCTCGGCCAATCAATAGGATCCATATGAACGCAGAGTTGAAATCCATTGCGTAAGCCCACTTGAACAAATTGATTTGGCGGTAAATCAATAAATCGAAATCGCGTCGGAATAGATTTTAATGTTCGATATTGAGGAACTATCTTTGGTAATAAATGCGTCGATACAAATGACGATGAGGCAAAGTGCATGACATTTTCTTTTGATTCTTTCTTAAGCTCTCCCTGAATACGCTGATGAAGATCTTGCATACCTTCAAGATAAGGCAAAATATCTGCCGCCTCTGCGGTGCACTCAATTCCGTAAACAGATCGGTTTAAAAGATTAATCCCTAATTTAACTTCTAAATTTTTTATGGTCTTCGAAATTTGTCCCGGAGTTGTACCAAGCTTTCTTGCTAAATCTCGGATGGATTTGGTTCTGGTTAGCTCTAGAAGAATCTGCATGTCCCGAAAGCGAATATCGTAAATCGGGTTATTGAATGTATCCATATTTGAAACACCTGTTTCCTTTTATTTTATGGAGGTTTAGCAGAGGGTTGATTATATGTCTAGAGAACAGCGCCCATTACGGTCGCATAAGGAGGAAAAATGAATAGACGTACCCTTTTACAGACAACTGCTATAACGACTCTCGGCCTCATTATGAGCTCGGCCCCCAAATCCTTTGCGACAGAACCAGAGTTGGAGGCGCAAGAGCTACAATTAACTGGGCTTATTACAAACAATCACGGTCATGTTTTTACAACCCTTACACTCACTCAAACTATTTTAATTCTTCAACAAATTCATAAAGATTCAGAAAAGCCTTCGCTTGTGAGTATCAAGGGAACAAGTGGTCATGATCATATTCTAGAACTCACAACTTCTCTTTTGCTTGAACTTTTAACCCTAGGGCAAATCGAAACCGTAACACAGCCTGGTGCCAATCATACCCATCCTGTCATGTTACAACTTGCGGAAATTTAAACGGAAGTCACTATGCTCTCGATTCAAGGTATCACATTAGATCCAACATTTAAAACTCAGCTCTCGCCACCCGTGCAGCTTTCTATCTTGTCCAATAAAAACAAAAAAATTTTTGTTGCCCGTGAAGATTTGCTTCCGGGCGGGACAAAACAGAGAGCCGCCGCACATTATGTACGATTAATGAACAATGAGGGTTATGATCATTTTGTTTACTCAAGCCCCTTCTGTGGTTTTGCACAAGTTGCGCTCTCATATGTGTGTCGAATTTTGAACCTTAATTGTACAATTGTAGCCGAACGAGATCCTAATCCTAAAAATAGAATCGGAAAACACACCTACACCCGATTAGCAGAGTCATATGGAGCTCAAATTGTGCTAGCTAAGGATTTGTCTACGGCCGAACTCATTTCGCGACGCTTGTGTACTGTTAATAAAAGATACCTGAGAGTTCCGTTAGGTTTTGATTGTCCCGAATATAAAGCTTTTTTGAAAGTGGAGTTGATACAACAATGGAATGCGATTCTTTCTGTTTTACCTCGAAAGCCAAAAGCTTTGTGGCTTCCGGTCGGAAGTGGCACCTTAGCTCAAACGTTCTCCGATTTTGTAAAGTTCGAGACAAGACTTCATTGCGTAAATGTTCACGTGTTACCTCAAAATGATAAACGTATTCAAGACGTACGAGATAATCCACATATTACTTTGTTTTCTTCTCCGCAACCTTTCGCTGAAGCTACGACCGACTTACCAAGTATTCCTTCAAATGTATTTTACGATGCAAAACTTTGGCATTTTATTAAGCAACATGCCGAAAGCGGTGATGTCTGGTGGAATGTCGGTCGGTAATTTTAATTAGAGCGAGCCAAGATAAGAGACGCTTATCCAAAAAAGATAAATCAAAATTTCGTGCGTATGCAGAGGCTTGGCATCATGAAATTCGAGAGCACACAAAAAAACTATCAAACTCTGATTTTGAATAACCATAACCATGCTCCCTATGGAGGCTTTCGACGCTACAAGACACAGGTTTTATACTGGGACCCATAGATCACAAAACAACTTCGCGTCCATGGGACTCTAGTTTTTTCTTTATCTCAACCTGTTTGCCAGATAGGTTGTTTTATATATTTAAATTGGAGGCTTTATGTACAAAGAACCGAAAAACGAAATTCAAAAACTTGAAACCGAAATCTTTCAACTCACGCAGAAGTTAGAAAGAATTCGTCAAGACTCCCCTCCTACGCCGGTTAAAAACTATTCTTTTAAAGATCTGAGCGGCTCAGTTAATTTGTTAGATCTTTTTGGGGGCAAAGATGTTCTTTTTGCTATTCATAATATGGGACAAGGCTGTCGGTATTGCACGACGTGGGCCGATGGTATTAATGGCTTCTTACCTCATTTAGAAAATCAATTTTCTGTCGTTCTCCTTTCGAAAGATGCGCCGGAGCTTCAAAGACAGTTTGCGAACTCACGTGGATGGCGCTATCGAATGGCTTCACACGCGGGCACCGAGTATATGAAAGAACAAAACGTGACCCCCAACGATACGAACTCACCCGGCATAGTCTGTTATACGCGTAAAGGTGATCAAATTTTTAAAAAGAATTCGAGCGTCTTTGGCCCCGGAGATCAATTTTGTTCTCTTTGGAATATTTTAAGCTTAGCGGGATTTAATTCTGAAACTTGGACACCTCAATATAACTACTGGCAACGCCCTTCTAAAATGGATGATGGCGGTCAAAATTTGAATTAACGAAAGGACATTTGTATGATCGATCACACAGGCCTCAATGTAAGTAATCCTCAAAAGAGCCGACACTTTTATGAAAAAGCGTTGGCCCCGCTCGGCTACAAAGTCATGGTGGAAATTCCTAAGGAATACACCGACGGCAAAGTCGTATTGGGTTACGGCGTTCCGCCTAAACCTGATTTTTGGATGGCGGAAGGCTCCCCACAAAAACCACACATTCACATTAGCTTTCGTGCCGACACTCGCAAACAGGTCGATGAATTTTATAAAGCGGCGATGGAAGCCGGAGGCAAAGACAACGGCGCTCCTGGGCCCCGACCTCATTACCACGAAAACTATTATGGCGCGTTTGTGTTTGATCCGGATGGGCATAATATCGAAGCCGTTTGTCACGACCCCCAATAAGATTCTTTTAAGGGTGACTCAAATGAATATGTGGGGTCGCCTAAAACCTCACATTGATTTTCTATTTTCATTAAGACTTTTAAAGATTTAACAGCGTTACGAGGAACACATCACGTACGCCCCTTGACATTTATTATTTTTTTCTTTATATTTAACTAATTAGTTAATTAACCGATAGGTATAGTATGCAAGATAATTTGAGTCTCACATTTGCAGCACTCGCCGACCCCACTCGAAGGGCCATGCTTGCACGCCTTTCTAAAGGAACGGCGAATGTTTCGGATCTTGCGAAGCCCTTTTTAAAAGATATGAGTCTGCCTGCCGTCACGAAACACCTTAAGGTCTTAGAAAAAGCTGGCCTTATTACTAAAACAAAAGAAGCCCAATGGCGTCCTTGCCAACTTAACGGAGTCCCCTTGAAAGACGTTTCTAATTGGATGGAACAATATCGCGTCTTTTGGGAAGAAAGTTTTGATCGCCTTGAGCAGTATTTAAAAACTGTCACTTCAAAAAAGAAAGCGAAAGGAAAAACCCATGGCCGCAAAAAATAAGTCCAACAAAATTGAAATCAACCGTATTTACGATGCTCCTGTCAAAGCCGTTTGGGAAGCCTGGACAGATCCCAAGCAAGTAGCCCAATGGTGGGGCCCAAGAGGTTTTACAATTACGACGCACGCTAAAGATTTAAAGCCCGGCGGGTTTTGGTCTTATACAATGCACGGCCCAGACGGTGTTGATTATCCTAATAGGACAATATACTTCGAGGTCGAAAAGTATTCGCGTTTAGTTTACGATCATGGAGGTAGCGAAGATCGCCCACCTTTGTTTCGCGTGGATGTGCGATTTACCGAAATTAAAGGTAAAACAAAAATGGAAATGACGATGACCTTAGCAACTCCAGAAATCGCCGAAGAAACTCGCAAGTTTATCAAAAAAGCAGGCGGCGATTCAACATGGGACAGACTGGCAGAGTACTTAACCAAAGAATCTTCAAATAGAGAAGAGTTTGTAATCAATCGTACTTTTGATGCGCCCCTGGAAGTCATGTATGAAATGTGGACAAATCCAAAACATTTTTCTCAGTGGCTCGCCCCAACCGGATTTACCATGAGTTTTAAACGAGCCGATATAAAACCTGGCGGAAGTAGTTCTTACGTGATGACCGATGGCGGGAGCGTAAAAATGTACGGTGGCGCAAAATACTTAGAAGTTTCGAAACCTCATCGTATCGTGTACACACAACAATTTTACGATGAAAATGAAAACGTGTCTCGTCATCCGATGGCTCCAACGTGGCCTGAAACTATGTTAACAACTGTCACGTTAGCCGAAGAAGGACCAAACCGAACGCGTGTCACGGTTGCTTGGGAACCCTACGAAAAAGTAAGTCCAGAAGAGCTTGCAACATTTATAAAAGCTAAAGCAGGAATGGCTCAAGGTTGGACCGGCTCATTTGATAAGCTAGAAGAGTACTTGCTTCAATAATTAAAAACTATCGCGCCACATTTTAGATGAGCGCCAAGCTTTATTTCTTAAAGTATTTAAGGAATAAAGCCTGCCACCTTTAATAAGTATCCTAGAAACTTAACAGATTTTTCTAATGACCTTTGCCAGTTGCTTAACTACATCCGTTTCTTCATATGACTTGCGTTTGACGATAAAAACATCAGCGCTACGCACTCGACAATTTGTGTGTGCAGGAGCTCGCTGGCGCTCTAATTGATATTTTTCACACATTCTACGATTGTGTTCATTCACGACAAATACCGGAAAGTATCCAGCCGCACGCCCTTGTCTACAAAGCTCAAGTGCAGATTCCATTAATGTAACTTTGTGTAAAACTTTTCGCTGAAACGCATCTTCAGGCCAGCCATCTAAACCTCGCACTCGTGTTGGAATACCTTGAAGCGGCGTAATCGGTATAACAAATGGTAAATCTTGTTGAGCAATGCCTTTGAATGAACCTTTTTTAATATAAACGCCCAACTCTGTCGTCGTGACTTTCAAAAAATCCAATTCTGGATCTGGTACGGGCATATAGGTAATGCCAATATCGATATCTCCCTGGGCCACATATTTTTCGACTTCGCCGGGCAAAAGTTCATGAAGCTCCAATGAATGATTATCCCATTTTAAAGTTTCTAAAAATGTTAGAAAGTAGGTCGAGAAAACTTCAAACGTTCCAATACGTACGGGCTTAGGGCCTTTGGCTTCGGAGTTGAGACTTCCTTTTAAATTTTTAATATTGTCAATGAGTGCAGGAGCCCTTTTGAGTAAAGCTTTACCTGCATCAGTTAAAATAATTCGCCGGCCATCGGCAATCCAAAGTTTGGTTTCGACTTCTTCTTCTAAAAGCTTCATAGCTTTTGATAAAGCCGGTGGGCTAACATGTAGGATCCCACTGGCTTGATTGAGGCTTCCCGTTTGGGCAATAGTTAAAAAATATTCGAGACGTCTAATATTCATAAACTTTTAGTTAACATAAATGTCATATTATTCAATTTTTTTATTTAATTATTTTCACTACAACCGATGGCTGGGTAACACATACACATGAAAGGAGGCCCTATGCGATTCTCGCAACTAATTTATGCAGCTCTACTGCTTTTCTCTACTCAACCTAGCTACGCTCTTTACGAGGCACACGAATGGGGCACGTTTACGTCGCTAGTAGGCTCTGATGGTATCACTCAAAATGGCATGTATCATGAAGACGAGGCTTTGCCGTCCTTCGTGCATGGATTCGGAGAGCTTCGCAATGAATTGCCGGCTCCAATTCCAAATCCAGGCACAGGACACCACCCGCCATGCCAAGATAAAGGTTGTTTCGATTTAGGTTTTTTAAATCGCAATATTATAACTCAAAAAATGGAGACGCCTGTCATTTACTTTTATTCGGATCAAGAGAGAAATGTGGAAGTTAACGTTCGTTTTCCCGAAGGTGTGATTACCGAAACATTTCCGGGTCCAGTCAGAACATCGCCAATGGCAGGTGATATCAAGACGATTGCAAATGGAGACACAACGTTCTCAGTTAAAGTTTTAGCTACTCAAACCGGAGCGGTTCCGTATGTTGATGCGAATAATATTTATGCACATGCGCGAAATGTTGGTAGCAATTTATTGGTGAGCGGTGCTGAAAAAGAAAAGTTTATATTTTATCGAGGTATAGGACGTTTTCAACCGCGCCTGATGATTACCTCTCAAAATGGTGGTCTGACTTTGCGGGCACCAACAGGGTTTCTGCCGCAAGCTGCTTTTTTAGTTCACGTTGATGAATATGGTCGAGGACAAATGCTAAAGTTAAGTCCATTTAATCTTCAGCACGGAACAGAAAAGTTTGTTTCACCGGCTACGATCGCAGATTTAAAATCTCATGATCTCGCTCTTCATACGACGAAAAGTATTTATGCTGGAGACGACGCTCTCCAAACTTTAACAGATTCGCTGGTTCAATCTGGGTTGCGAAAAGATGAAGCATTAGCCATGGTTAATACTTGGAAGAATGGGTACCTAAAAGTACCAGGACTTAGATTGCTTTACATCCTTCCAAAAAACGAAGTTGAGCAAGTTTTGCCACTTCAAATTACACCAGCTCCCGAAATGTTAGTTCGTAGTTTTGTGGGACGCATCGAGATACTTCTTGATACCGAAGAGCAAAAAATATTGGAAGCGGTCTTGGAATCCCCATCTACATATCGTCCCGAAATTTTAGGAAGATTTGCCGAGCCAATACTAAGACGAGTATTTGAAGTTTACCAGAAACGTCCAAATAAAAACCCTGAAGAATCCTCAATGTTTGTTAATCTCATACAACGAGCTTCAGTCGCGGATACAAAAACAACCGTTGTTCATTAATCCCATGGTCTTTTTCAACAGACCCCCATCTCTTATGGCCCTTTGTCCCCAACAAAGGGCCATTCCCTTAGAATTCAAACACTATTAGAAAGTTTTAAGGCTCATTTATCTCTTCAAATGCAATTCGACCCAACCTCTATAAGTATCTATAAATTTTTGGAGAAGTTTCTTCGTATCTTCGTTTGTGATTCTGCCGTTCGCATCGAAAAGTTTGCTGGCACCTCCGATGTAGGCTTCTGGCTGTTGCATGGTCGGCATATCTAAGAATACAAGAGACTGACGCAAGTGATGATTAGCACCAAAACCGCCCATAGCACCAGGAGAGACACTCATCACGGCACACGGCTTGCCTTCCCATGCGCTTTGCCCATAAGGGCGCGAGCCCACATCGATGGCATTTTTAAGTACGGCTGGTACCGAGCGATTATATTCGGGCGTAATAAATAATACGCCCACGCTGTTTTTTATACTCTCTCTAAGATCCACCCAAGCGCTGGGTGGATCTTCATCTAAATCTTGATTGTACATTGGCAGATTTCCAATTTCGATAATTTCAAGTTTCAAAGATGACGAAGCCAACTCCGCTAGCACTTTTGCCATTTTACGATTAAAAGATCCTTTACGAAGACTTCCTACTAAGACTGCAATTTTATGTTGTGTCATTTTATATTCCTTAGGTTTTTCTTAAAGACACTCTTGACTGCAAAAAAACGACCCAACGTGAGTTCGCGAAGACTCAAAGACAGCGGCCGAATTGAGCTAATTTTCCCAAATGGAGGGGCAAAAATCCCATTTTATGCTGCGCTCAATGTAGTCGCCACTTGCCATCATGATTGAATCAGACTACTTTTCGCCTCCACCCATTTTTAATAGGATGTATATGACGAAAGAATTCTTAGGATTTTTAAAACAGTACGGCATTATTGGATTGGCAATCGCGGTCGTAATTGGCGGAAAACTCAACGAGTTTATAACAAGTCTCGTAAATGACTTACTTATGCCCCTTCTTTTTCAACCAATGCTTAAAGCCGCCAATGTCGACAATATTCGTGCGCTTAATTACAACGGCATTCTGTATGGAAAAGTTATCGGCACTTCAATTGATTTTTTGATCGTCGCGCTAGTGGTTTTTTTCTTCGCAAAATTTATCTTGCGTGAAGAAACCGTTACTAAAAAGTAATTTTATTCTTTAAATTTGTAAGTTTGCGTCCGCGTTGCTTGACGATTCAGCGACGCGAGTTTGGTAGCTCATTGCTTATCAGAGATATCCAGACGCGTTTTTACTTAATTGCTGAATGACCTCTTTGTGTAGCCGAGAGTAATACGGTTGTTCAAAGTAATTTAAAGTAATATCTCGATAATATCGCTTACTACTTTTTACTATTTTTATTCGAGAATTATTCTTTAATAAATGTTTTGGCATGACAGCTCTGCCCAAACCTAATTCGACGCCGTTGATAATACCATAAGTGTCGCCCATAAAAGATCGTTGAAAGTCTCTAGGTAAATCTCCTTGCTCGTGAAAAAAAGCCTCTGTGGTATTGTCGTCGGGAGTATTGTCTAAATAGCGCGATCCATTACTAGGATATTTTGCACTTTCAATAATCACATATTCTTCCTTTCCTAAATTGTGCGCGGTGATTCCCTTTTTTTGTAATTGATAGTCTAGAATAACAAAGTCCGCCTCTGCGTTTCTCAAAATATCGACGAGTTCATCGACCTCGCAACTGCGAAACTCACAATGAACTTCTGGTGAAGCCCTTAAAAATGCCGCCAAACTAGGAATTATCACTGATCTCAAAATAGAAGAAAAGCCGGCAATTCTGAGCGTTCCTCGAAACTGATCTGCTGAAGACTTCAATTGTCCCAGGAACTCTTGTTCCAAAGAATTCGTCACCTGACAGTGACGCAACAGGAGCTCCCCCACAGTTGTTAATATTGGACCTGAAGGATCTCGAATAAAAAGAGTGGCCTCCAAATCGTCCTCAAGATGGGCGATTCGCTGTGAAAGAGCGGATTGGGTCACAGCAAGTTTATCTGCAGCCTTCGAAAAACTGCGTAACTGAGCCGTTTCATAAAAGGCTTCTAATTGATGAGACGTGATTTTCATCGTTATTAATTATATTAAAAGGATTTTAAGTTCAATTAATTTTATTTTAATACAAAATTCCTCTATTTATTTTACCAACACATAGCCGGCTTTATTTTAAAGCTAAAAGGAACTTTTATGAAAAAACTTATACTCACGCTTCTCTTAATCACAAACGCAGGAATAGCAAAAGCAGATCTAGTTGCTATTCACGGAATGGTGCTTTTTGGCAAAAAGTCCACTTACGCATCTCATATGCCCATGTTTCATGCGCCTCATGATTATCAATTGTTATTAAAAATAAGGCTAATCGATACGGCGAACGTAAAAACTGTTGGTCTTTATCAGCAGCTCAACATGACCGGGAATGAGCTTTTTACGTTGCTTCCAGAAAAAATGGATTTAGCAAAAATTATTAGCGGTAACCTTAAGCAGTTCCAAGCGTCACTCTATCAAGGAAACTTTGAAGACGGTGGAAGAAACTTAGGTCCTTTAATCGTAAGCATAGAAAAAGTTGTACTAACGTCAAAACTTAATCCAGCAGATTCTGAACAGAACCAATATTTTATTTTTGGAGAGAATGAGGAGTATTTTGCCATTCATAAAATATATGGAGAGCCAAGTTATGATTCTATTGTAAGCATCACACCTCCGTACAAATTAGAATTTCCAGTTTGCCAAACGCGTGTATGTAACGAAAAAATCACACATATTTCAGACGACCAGATTCCGTTAAGCCTACCATTTAATGGTCACGCAGCCGAAGGAGATCAACTAGGCACTCTCAATAAAATTTGGGCAGATATACTTCAGGTCATTTATCATTCACCGCTTTGACTTGGTTTCTTATTTATATGAAAAATATCGTCTTAACATTTTTAGTGGGCTCAGGATTTCTTCTGGGCCTTTCTTTTTATGTGAATAATGATAGCTCAATTTCATTTCAATCTTTGGAATCCGTTACAACCGAAGGTTCTGCCGTTTTTAACGAAATCAAATTACTTATAACTCCGGTTAAGGATATTTGGATTATGAGGCAGAGCCATCATGGTTACAAAATGAGTCGTAATCAATGGGATCGATTGGCGATTGTGGTAGATAAAACAAAAAAACCAAGTCTAGCAAATTTTTATCAGCTTTCACCAGGCAATTTGAATTTCAATAATTTAAATGAGGCTCAACCCCTTAAGGCACGGTGTTTCGCTTGTCATTCTAATGGCCCAAGAGCCATTCTTCCCAATTTAAACTCACATCTTAAGCTCAATCTTTTTCAAAAAGCTCAAATTGCAATTTGGAACTTAAGAATTAAAACGTATGGAAGAGTTAATAGCATTGAAGGTGTACATTTTGAAGATGGGGCGCCGTTCAAATCTAACGTTCCGATATTGTCGCGATCTTTATCCTTAAAATCATGTACGAAGTGTCATGCGAGTGATGGTTTACGAAACCCTCTTAATCTTGAACAAATAGGAACTGCAAATTTTTTAGTTAAAAACGGATTTATGCCACCATTTCCATTTTCAATTTCGACTGAGGATGCGCAGCTACTAAAAGATTTGGTTACGGATTGAACTGTTTGTCCATCCAATTGATGCGCGTTTGGAGCCACTGTTTAAAATATGAGACTTCACCGGAGTAGGAACCGGTTACGACTGGGTTTGGCCAAACGTAGATTCCTAAAATATCCCATATCATAAAGTTCTTTTGTTGTACGAGATCTAAAGAATAGGCTGTTTGATCAATGTACGTCGCCAAAGTATTGAGCTCTTGAGCTTTTAGATAATTCCAACGCGCTTTTGCTTTTGCCGCAAAGACCGGGTCATTAAATAGTCGTGCAAACATTAACCATTGCCGGATCCACCAGCCTTCAGGATACTGAGCATCACTGTAATTGACGTTGCCAGCTCCGAGATCAAAATCCCAAATTGGGCCTAACTTCAATTTATCGCCAGCGCTTTTATGGAAATATATGCTTGTATATCCGGCGGCATCTTGGTTTTTAAAAAGCTCGTTTACTAAGTACCAATCGATAAACGAATCCACATCTATATATTTAGCATAACCATCGACCGGATCAAATTCTGAAGAAAATATGGCGTTTTCCGCACTCTGCACATAGCTACTAATATAATTCATTTGTGCCGTGGTCGGAGCTGAAGGCTCCTTAACAGAAAAAGTAAATCCATTCGTAGTTTCAAATCGAATGATTTCATCTTTACGCTGGTCAAGCTCAACTAAATAACCACCAGAAACATCTGCGGCTGAAACATTCACACGATTAGGAGATATTTTAACTTGTTCGGTTAAAACATATGTTCCTTGGTCGACTCCATTCACAGTGAGTTCTACAATTTGCATCCGCGGCGTATATGCCGCACTTAAGCGTCGCCCCAATTCCATCGCCACGATATTTCTCATCAAAGTTTTATCTGCATAGTTTGCTAATAAAACCCATTCTTTATCACTCGGCATTCCCATTATAGAGGCACTTGAATCTAATTTAATCTTATATGGTTTCTTAGGCATACCCCAAGTGGAATTCCCTCGTCCTTTAATTTTCATGGGAGCGGAAAACGCAAATGCTGGGGCACGACCATTGGGATCAATCGTAATTTGTCCCGCAACGTAAACATCTTTTGAATCAATTGGAGCGGAGTTAAGAGTGGTCACACTGATTTTTGCAAACTTTTGTACTAACGGTATCTCAAGTGGCGGAGGAGTGGTTGGCACATCTACGCTGGTTGCAGATTGAGCTTCCATCGAAGACGTCGCCGGAGAACATGCGGCAAGAAATGTCAGCGCTGATAAGAATAGGAATATGTTTTTCATAGCTAACTTTTCGGCAAATTCGACCAAGGTCTAGAGTAAAAACAGTGTCTAAAAGTTGCGCATTTTTTTAAAGATTGTTGAGATAAATTGATAAATTCTCTCGTTCTCGTTTGAGACTTCACTTGTTTATAAAAAATAAAGATGATGAGCCGAGGTGTCTTATCGAATAAATAAACAAGGATTGAAACGATGGAACAACTTTGGATTGAACCTATTGGTGACATTATTATTGCCCGTTTAAGAGGCGTACCGACGGAAGACTTACTTAAAGAATGTCATGAGCGCACACTCCTTTTAATTAATGATATCGGCCAAGGACGTGTTCTTTATGATGTGTTAGAAATGACGGCGCCCGATATCGAAGTGCCAATATCACAATGGAAACTCAATAATGATGAACGTGCCTCTCAACTCCGACGCGCCATTGTTGTACCTAATACGAAACTTGCTTATCTTGCACGTTTAGCTTTTGGCGAAGGTAATTATCGTGTTTTTTATAATGATATGACGAGTGCTGTGAAGTGGCTAAGCGAGTAGCTCCGAGGCTAAATCAATAGCCTCGGAGTTAGATTTTATTTTCGGCCTTTTTCTTTAAGGCGTTGTCTGAGATCGGTGTTTCGTTTTGCGTACTCTTTGCGTTTTTGGCTATGATACAATTTATTATTCTTGTTGGCGTGAAACTCCATTTCGCGTTTTATTTTTAAATAATTTTCCCAACGACTTTCTGAGAGGGTACCATTCTCTAACGCCTCACCCACCTTACATCCAGGTTCGCCATTATGAGCACAATCATTAAATCGACAGGACGACATCAGGTCCGCAATATCATCAAACGTGCGCTCTAGAACTCCCTCCTCACCCCAAAACGAAAACGCCCGAATTCCGGGATTGTCGACAATCCAAAATCCTTTTTTAGTCAGAAAAACTTCGCGATGGGTTGTCGTATGTCGACCACGACTATCACTTTGACGAATATCTTGAGTCGACAATGCTTCTACTCCTAAAACCGCATTGATCAAAGTCGATTTGCCAACGCCCGACATACCTAAAAATGCCACACTCTGACCTTGGGCAAATATATTGGCGATGCTCTCGACCCCGCTTTGATTTTGTGAAGAACAAGCAAAAATATCCACACCACTAAATCTTTGGGATAATTCTTTTACATGTTTTTCTCTAACATCCTCCGTAACCAGATCACTTTTATTTAAAATGATCAGCGGCCTTGCTCTACTTTCTTCAATCATTGCCAATCCACGTTCGAGACGACGCTCATTTAAATCTTGGTTAAAACTTGTCACCAACGCAATGTAGTCCACATTGGCCACTAAAGTTTGATACCCTCTTTGATCATCTTGACGCTTCAAACTTGAAGTTCGGGGCAAAGTCGCTTCAATGGGCAGAAATTCGTGATCTCCAGGAGAAAATTCTATAGCGACCCAATCTCCAACAGCGGGAAGCTCTTCGTTGTTGTGGTAAAAATGTCCTCGAACCTTCGCAAATTTTGCGTCTTCAAAGCCAAGAATTAAAACTTTATAATGCTCGTGACTTGAAAAAATAATTCGCGCTGGAACCAATAACGAATTGGTTTCTTTTAAAGTATTAAAAAATGCGTCTTGCATGGGATGTAACCCCCAAAGCTTCTTTAAATTGTTGTCAAACAACATTCAATGCTCCTATTGCTAATTAAATACGAACAAGCAAAGCTCGGTGCCTGATCTCAATTGATTTTATATTTGATATTTAAGATAGACGGAGAGCCATGCGTCTATTGTGTGTCATTACATTCATATGCCCTCCTTTATAAAGTCGCATTTACAAATAAAAACGCGAGATTGATTTATAGAGTATAAGAGCTTTTCAATTTTGTCAACGCAGCTGACAAGATTCCCTACTGGATTTTTTGTTCTGAGTGATTTGCAAAAGACCTATATCAACAGCCACATTTTTGTTTTTGGATTACAGATTATTTTTCTCAAAAAATGATGAAACGAATCAACACCCCTCAACGAAAAAAAGAAATGCGAAACGCGCCATTTGTTTTTAATCCTGCTGATTGGTATGGTTTTTTTGCTCAGCAAGGATGGCAACAACGTGAAGTCCGTTATACTTTTGAAGAGTCTGAAAAGCTGGGTCGGCAGATTCCCCTACCTTGGATTGGCAAAGTGCTAATGCGACTTTTTCCAAAGTCACAAAATGAATTAAAAAATCTTATGGGTTATGTCGTTCTCGAACCTAAAAAATAAATACTATTTTTTTATTATTTTTTGGTAACATGCCAGTATTTCACTTGCGAACGATTTTTTCTGCTGAGCTGTCGCCTGAAAAGGAATGTCTAAAGAGACTCCTTTATTACCATTCATCACATCCGCCCAACGATGCCCGTCTTTGTCATGAAAATGTAAAAACGGTTTCGATTTAATATAAAAAACGTTCTGGCTTTTCTCTTTAATGTCCGTCCATTTACGAACAACATTGAGTAGCTCCTGAAGATCTTTTAAATCATCTGGTTTTGTATGCCCCATAATAATCCCCGCCAATGTGTCGCGATGCGCTAATTGTACTCTCTATAAAGTAAAGATCTGCCAACATCAACTTCTAAGAATTGACTAAAAAGCAAAATCTCTTTAAATTTTAAAGCATAATGAAATAACAATGAGGTCAAAATGAATAAAATTAATCCGTGTCTCTGGTTTGATACTCAAGGCGAAGATGCCACAAAGTTTTACACCTCTTTATTTGATAACTCTAAAATTGGAACGATTGCGCGCTACGGTGAATCCGGCTCAAAAGCTTCAGGTCAAAAAATCGGTACCGTTATGACCGTTGAGTTTGAAATCGAAGGCCAAAAAATTTTAGCGTTAAACGGTGGACCTATTTTTAAATTTACCCCTGCACTCTCATTTTTTGTTTGGCGTAAGAATGAAAAAGATCTTGAAGATTTATGGGCACAACTCTCAAAAGGCGGAAACATCCGTATGGGGCTGGATAAATACCCTTGGTCGAAAAAGTACGGATGGACCTCTGATAAGTACGGTGTCGAATGGCAGGTGATGTTATCTGACGATAAGGATAGCTTTGCTCCTGCTTTTTTATTTGTTGATGCCCTCTTCGGCCGAGGTGAAGAGGCCGTTAAGTATTACACTTCCGTATTTAAAAATTCCAAAATTGAAACGATGAATCGCGATGAAGCCAATAAAACTATTATGCATTGCCAATTTTCACTCGCGGGCAACAAGTTCGTCTTGATGGAAGGACAAGGACAACATGGTTATACGTTTTCAGAAGCTTTTTCGCTCATTGTGAATTGCGACACGCAAGAAGAGATTGATTACTATTGGGACACTCTCTGCAAAGGCGGATCTCCAAGCCAATGTGGCTGGCTTAAAGATAAGTTTGGAGTTTCTTGGCAAATCACCCCAAGTATAATGAGCTCATTGAACGCAGACCCTAAAAAATCTGAAAAAGTTATGCGCGAGGTGATGAAAATGACTAAACTCGACATCAAAAAACTCAGACAAGCCGCCGAATAAGAACGTGTTTTGTAGAATTATAGATTCTAATACTTTCATGAAAGACACTGGTGAGCTGACGTGGATCCGCAGAGACCACTTGAGCCATTCCTCCGCGTGTTTTTAATTCAACGAAGAAAAAATATTTACCGGTTATTCTCGTGGCGGCTTCAAGGGGGCGTTGGAGCCCCAACAGCCGCCCGCTGGGTTATGAAGTAAAATATTTTTTGGGTCAGCTGCTTCGTGTTTTTGGTGACGAAGGGTTAGAGAGGGATGGGTTTAGGTTTGGAGGTCGGTGCTGGAAGTGTGAAATAAGATTGAGTTGATAAGTATATTTACCTGTCGTGCGACAGGTGAATTTTAGGCTGTGAAGTTCTGGCAGCCACTGAGAAAAGGTATTGTTGTCGAGAATTTTTAAGTTGAAGAATGGCGGACGGGCGTGGCCCTTAAATGGGCCCTTGAGCCCGTTCCGTTTTGGCGGACTTTTAGGTGGGGAAAAATATTTGCCAGGAATTGGCGTGGCGGCTTCAAGGGGGCGTTGGAGCCCCAACAGCCGCCCGCTGGGTTATGAAGTAAAATATTTTTTGGGTCAGCTGCTTCGTGTTTTTGGTGACGAAGGGTTAGAGAGGGATGGGTTTAGGTTTGAAGCTGGGTGAAGATTTGAGTTCGGTGTTGGAAAGATTCTTTACCTGTCGTGCGACAGGTGAATTTTAGGCTTTAAAGTTCTAGCGGCTAGGAAAATTCTAAAGAGTTGTCGTGGTGAGTGGAGATTATTTTTTAATTAAATATTTTTTGATAATGGATATTTGCCTGTCGTGCGACAGGTGATTTTTAAGATTAATTAATTGTTTTGTTTTGAAAAATACTTGACGTGTTTTTTGTTTCTTATTCGTTTGATTGTGGAGTTTAAATAAGTCTGTTTTTTGTTTTGGTGGTTTTGCTTTTATCTTTTAATCTCGATGGCGTAATAAGTTTATAGATGTGTTTTGAATTGAGTTGTTAAGAGGGTTTTATGTTCATCAACTTGATGTTTTAAAACCTATGTTATGGTTTCTTTCTGATTTGTAAGGAGAGATTTTCATGACAGATTCTTTAGAAAAAAATATGCAACTTGAGATACATCAAAGGGCTCTTGGGATTGTTGAGCGTTATAAACGTGTGGAAGCTGAGCTTCTTGATATTTTACAACAAGTAGATGAGTACCGGGTTTATTATCTTTTTGAATGTAAGAATCTTCATGAGTACGCTATGAATATCTTAAAGCTTTCTGAAAGCGTTGCGTTTAACTTTATTACCGTTGCTCGTAAGGCTAAAGAGGTCCCAGAGCTTAAAGTTATTATTGAGTCTGGGGCTTTGAGTGTGTCAAAGGCTCGAAAGATTACTCCTGTGCTAACTTCAGAGAATCAAAAAGAGTGGCTGCAGATGGCCGTTCAATTGCCGCAGCGTAAACTTGAACAGTATGTTGCTAAGGCTTGCCCTCAACAGGCTGTCCCTGAACGAATGAAGTTTGTAAGCGAAGACAGACTTAATCTACAACTTGGTATTTCAGAATCATTAAGTCGCAAACTTAAGCGAGCGCAAGATCTTGAATCTCAAAAAAAACGAAAGTCTGTGAGCCTAGAAGAGACTCTCGACGTTCTGCTGGATCTTTATCTTGATGAACAAGATCCGGTACAAAAATCTGAAAAGATAAAAAACCGAAAGAACTTATCTGTCGCACGACAGGTGATTTTGCGAGATCGCGGACAGTGCACGTTTATCCATAAAAATGGAGATCGCTGTCGTGATCAGAGATGGATTGATACTCATCACATTATTCCCAAAAACTTAGGAGGTTCAAATTCGCTCGAGAACCTTGTAACCCTTTGCTCTGGGCATCATAAACTTATGCATGCTCATTAAAACCAAAAATGCCTTGGCAAGAATTCTCCTGTCGCGCGACAGGTAAATAGTCTTTCGACCAAAAGGTGCCTACCACCTTTTGTGGATGCAGCGAATTAACAAAAGGTATCTTGGCAAGTACTCACCTGTCGCACGACAGGCAAATAGTCTTTCCAACACGGATCTTCAAATCTCAACCTCTCCATTT
>JAKFYE010000041.1 GCA_021731045.1 Bdellovibrionales bacterium
GCCTCGCAAAAGGTGAACAATACTCATCTTTTGGAGTTCGAAGCTTTATTAACTACAGACTTCGGCTGCTAAATATTTAAGATGTTTGAACTTTTGGATACACTTCCACCATCGAGTGAGTAGAACCACACTTCCACCATCGAGTGAGTAGAACCGTAGAACCCAATTTACAACCTGCTGATTTCTGATTCTGAATTCTGTTCTGTATCCGGTATACCGTTAACCGTATCCTGGATACGGAATTTTATTGGCGGATACGGCGCGATTGCCGAAATCCATAACAAATTCAGAGTGGTATAAAATCGTGTGCCAGAAGTGTGTCAACGTGGGGAGACATTGAATAACGTCAACCCCGGTGTTCGACTCCCTTAAGGTGTGCCTCCACTAGCTGCAACTTTCGTTTCAACCAGGCTTGGCAACACTTCTTCACTTGCTTCTTGTGGGCGTATCTTGAGCGGAAAGACCTTCATAGCCTCGGTCGCCCCTTGAACTTCAATACCAGCCAGCCTCACGTAATGCTGCATGGTTTTAAGTTCCTTCCAGCCACAGATTTTCATGACCTTCGCGGGTTCCACGCCCATTCTAAGCATCTGCGTTGCAAAGCAGGCTCGAAGCGTATGGAACTTGATGCTTGGAAGACCATGAATAAAACAGAAGGCCCGAAGAATCTTGGCCTGAAGGCCTTTTTCCCATTCCCAGAATCTCGGAAAAACATGCTCCTCGCTTTGAGTTTCCCCAAATTGCTCTCGGAGCACTCTCTCAAGATCCTCGGAGATTGGGACCTGTCTCCAGTAACCGGCTTTGGTGGATTTGATCGTCTTGAGCCGACAATTATGTGACTTGTTCACATTCATCATCCGATTCTCAAAGTCCACGTCTTTCCAGGTTAGTGCCAGAAGCTCTCCCGATCTCATCCCAGTCATGAGTGCAACTGTCCACACTCTCCTCCAAGGATGACTGAATTCATAGGCATGCCGAATCAGCTTTTGAATCTCAATGATCGTGAGAATTTCAGGCTTCTTCTCTCCGTCTCGACCAAGAACAACATCGAATGTCGGAGACCGCTGAAGTCCTTTTACGAGTCCCGATTGAATACCAAAATCAAAAACAGACTTTACGAACTGCTTGATCTTCTTTCGGTGTCCATAACAAAGCCCCGTAGACTTCATCTTCTCGAAAATCTGAGCCATCACAAAAGGGTTCAGTTCATTCACGGGTTTATTCGTGTATGTCCCAAACCACTTATTGAGGGAGCCCAAATAATCATCTTGATTAAGCTTTGACCTCTGTCCTGTGGCGACTTTTGTTTTCAGGCAGTGGTCATGCCACTCACCTAAAAGATCGCCCCACAAGATCCCGCGAACTTCTACTTGATGCAGTTCTCGTTCACATTCTTTTCTAAGCCGAGTTTCCTCTTTCTTGGCATCAACAAGGCTGGAAAATCCCCCAGCTTGTTTGGTGACTCGAAGATCCGAGTTCTCGGTTGATCTGACGTAAACGCGAACTTTGTAAAATACTTTTCCATCTTTCTCATACTCTTGAATCATGCGCTTCTCCGTTTCGGAATTGCGCCGGACTCAAGGAACAAATCGAGGTCTTGGCGATTGAACCGCAGACTGCGACCCAACTTAGAGAAGGGAATTCGCCTGCGATAAACCAACTGCCGAAGAGCCCCTAAAGACGGAAGCCTCAAATACACAACAGCTTCGCGGGAAGTTAACCACTTACTATTCGTTATTTCAAAGAGCGACGAGCCATCAACCAGCTCGCATTTATTCATTACTTATAGCAGTTCCTTTCTAAAATTCAAGTTAAAAAATCAATTGCAATACAATGGATGTAGTGCATACTATATCACTTATATGCGAATTAAAGAGCGACAACAGAAAAAGCCTGCCGACTATCCACAAATGATCTTTCGCGTGAGTCAGGAAGACAAAGATCGTATTTATGGGCTAATTGACAAAGTTGTGGGTTTATTGAACCGAGATGCAGAGAGGGATGGCACTCATAGGGTGCGTAAGAATGATGTGATTGTAGATGCCCTACTCATAGGCTTAGAGAATCTAGAGAAAAAATTTAAAAGGCGTAGCGTACAAAAATAGATAGATTACTGAGGTAGTTCGTTCATGACTTCAAAGCGATGCGCATCCATGCGCAGAGAAGTATTCTCCAATTACTAGCGAAAATAAAATGCGCAATTCGCGAGAGCAAGCTTTCTTCCATGCGCAGCCTCGAATCGTCCATCAAATCTTTTAGCACCATAAACAGATGAGACAATATGGCGCAAGGTTGATCGGCCAGATGAAGATTCGGCTCTAAAGTCGATCCAGTTTTCAATGTGGCCAATTGCCTCATTTGAAAATTTCAAAATTGCAGCTTCCGAAACAGTAGGTCTGCCATTTGATTTGCTTCTAATATACAACCAGCCTTCAGCTTCCCACACTAAGCCAGCAATATTGCCGGTTCGCTCAACTCTGTAAGCCGTTGGAAGAACAACTTCATAGAGTCGCGTAGAATCACCCACTATTTCACATTGAAGTGTATCTCCCGCAATGAGCCTGTACGGATCGTCAGCGCTTGCTACAGAACCAAAAGCCATCGTTAGTAAAAAAATTGAAAAAATCGTATTCATGTTTGTCTCCTTGTTAATTTAAAGTCTTCAATCCCTATTCAATAACCATTATAAAAAACCCATTCTCCACTTTCACTGGAGAGCTTATTCAGAAAAATGCCTGCACTGCCAGGTCTCTTGCATCCAGTTGATATTCTGTTCCTCAGCATCAACAATTAAAAAAATTGTAGGCAGACCTTCCGGTACGATGATCGCCCGTGCTCCAGCATTTGTGTATGAGATCTCGGTTTGGATTTTCGCTATACTACGGAGGTCTCTTTCAAAGAGGTATAGAACTCCTTCATTAGAATTTTCCTTGGACCGGAGTATTTGAAGCTGCCTCTGCTGGAGGGGTCCACCTAAGTTCGAACATAAACTAAGAGTTTCAAACTTATCCGCTGTGAACCCTAGTCGGTCGGATGCGTTTGCGGCATTTCCGAAAGACATCGTTATTAGTAGAGTTGATAAAATTGTTCTCATGACTTCTCCTTTTATTTTATTCGATCCGGTTAGTACGGAGAGAATCTCGCATAATAATTGTTTACAAAAAAGGTCTAATAAGCTAACGGTTGTTTCGATTATGGAAATATTTGAATTACGATATTTTTTAGGTGTTGCCGAGCACGAAAACATCCACCGCGCCTCCGAAAAACAAGGCGTCTCTCCTGCATCTCTAAGTAAAGCTATTCAGCGATTAGAGGACGAGCTCGGAGTCCCATTATTTACCAAGCAAGGTAGGAATATATTTTTGACGGATCATGGAAGACTTCTTCAAAAGAAGGCCTCAGAAATTATTCAATTAGAAGAGGCAACTAAACTTCAATTGTCCGGTCATAAAGGAACTATCAAATGCGTAATGGTAGGACCTGAAATTTTATTGACCGATTTCGGTCTACAGCTTGCGGAAGAACTGCGGAAAAAGTTCAAGGGTATTGATTTTGAATTTCAATCTACTGATGAGAAGACTGCGTTGGCCAAAGTAGATCAGGGTGAAGCCCATTTGGCGCTTACTACAGGTGATGTTCCTAGCGGCATGACATCAAAACGCCTAGGCTCATCAACTTTTCAGACCTGTGTTGGAAGAGGTCACTCGCTTTACGAAAATGCTCGTTCGAAGAAATCGGTGGCCGTGGAGAAGGTGTTGGAGCATCCATTTGCAAGCCCAAGCTATGCGTTCTTAGGCCAGGTCGGTAATAAACAGTCTGTAGATGGTTGGCGCGACGATCAGTTCCCAAGAAAAATTCAATACGTGACGAGTTGCTTAAAGATGCTTGAAAAGCTGGTCCTTGACGGCAAAGCGCTCGCCTATTTACCTGATTTCTATGCGCAACGACTAGACGTTAAAGTCATAAAAGTAACTGGGTGCCCGTACTCCTGTACTCAAGAGCTAAAATTAGTAGCTCGAAATCCCGGTCGATTGGGTTGGCTGAATCAGGTCTTTTAATCGTTTCTAAAATCCAAACAATCGTTTCTTTAAAGATCCTTTTTCGATTCACTTACCTCACGTATCGTTCCTGCGAACATTTGAATGAAGACGGAGGTCTGAAGAATATGAAAAATACAAAGAAACGATATGTAGCCGAATTCGCCCTTAAACAAATTATTGTGTTGAGTGCTTTCCTCTTAGGAGCAAATGGTGCGATGGCTGCACCATACAAAAGTGAGATTTGCACGCCAACCCAAGCAGCGGCTTACGGTTGTTCCTTTGAGTTGCAATCATCAGACCCGCAGACGAACACAGCGCTTTACCTCGTAAAGTTCCTAAAGAAGCCTTTGGGAGTTATCTACTATAGATTCACAGCTTTGGGAGAAGTGGTAGATACAAAGACAAACGCTTCCCTTGGAAAGCTCCTTGTTTCATTTTGCCCGTCTGAAAGTGGATGCTCTGTTACGCCAACTGCAAGCATTAGTTCTATCAATTACAATGACATCAATGGATTGAGGCTCGTGGAGCTTCAAGATGAGGAAGGGCGCAAGTATAGAGCTGACCTGTGCGGGAATTTCCGAGATCTGGATTACAATGCCGGTCCCAGTGTTCCGCCTCAGTACGTGAGCACTTCAAAATCTGATATATTGAGATACGTTCCTCCATTTTATCAAGTTACGCATTCTGCGCATCAGGTTGTGCTTCAAGGAACGGGAAGCTACGGTAAAATTCGCGAGACGCTAAATTTCGGTCTGAATAACGTAACAGGAGCTTTTTTCGCTACCGGATTTCTTGAAAATAAATCGTCTGGATCTGTTTTGTTCGTCGAGTTCACCAATGGAACGTCAAGGGCCTATTCTATTTCTTCTTCCTACCAGCCGAAGGAACTTCAGATCCTTTCGAACGAAACGCTTGATGCTCGGTTCTGCTCAAGATCGGAAATTTAAAATTGGATTCAGAGCCCGGTAGGTTGGGGATCAAAGTGTGGAGGTGCTTCGTGAGAAATGGTATTTTAGCCGCTAGTCTAATCCTATCGGGTTGCGCTTCAGGGAGCCTGACGGGCGTCTCTACGGCTTCGACCAGTCGGGACCTCGCTAATCAAAGTGAATCAGGTTTCTTTGGACGTGCATATGAGGGGGATCAAGAGCTCTCTCAACTTGGAGTTCAAGGGACCGTGATTTTGAAAAATGCAGGGAGCCATATCGCAAGAGATTTCCTTGAACCACTGTTTCGACAGAATGCAAATGAGATCACCGGAGAATCTCTTGATGGTCTCCAGAAATTTGTTGTTATAAGTGACGGCACTGAAACGCTGACGGGGACTAGATTCATAAAATACGGTCAGGTGGTCAACGGCGTTGAGGTCAGTGGAAGTTTGGTAACACTAGAAGTGGACATCAATTCTGGAAAATTATTTTCGATTAATTTTCACGTTGGCAATCCTGGATCAATTGCTTCAAAGCCAAGAATTACTGTCAGGCAAGCACTATCGAAAAATTTGACGTCTGCGGAAACAGCCTTAGACGGTAAAAAAATTTCGACTTCAATAAGTGAGGCAAAGCTGACATACCATTTTTCTAGCTCCTCCAGGAAATGGCATCTTATCTTCCTAATTCCAGGAACAATAAATGTAGGTTCTGGCCCTCAAGGACCTATCAATGGAGATATCGAAGTCCTAGTAGATGCGCTCGATGGAAAGCTAATTGCAACAAATAAGTTATTTGACGGTTAGCCGGACTAAATACTCTCTCTTTTTTGATAGATCAATCGGGAGGAAAATATGGATACGAGATGTTGGGGCTGGTAAAGGTCTCGCTGTGTCAGCTTGCAAAGCTGATTCAGCTTTATCGGGTGAACCCCTGCGATTTTATGCAGGTGATTCAAGGGGAGTCTGAGCGCATAGTGCGCTCAAGACAGTGAAAGAGGGGCTACCTCTTCTGGGTGAGTTTTTGCGTGAAGCTTTCGAGCGACGGTTGCGGGCGCTTCAAGACCTCGAAAGTTTCTTTGCGGACCTGATCGTACACATAGGCAAGACCCTTGGTTGTGCCCCAGGTAAGAATTCCCGCTACGAACAAAATTTCTATTACGCCTAAAAAACCGTCTAATAATTTTTCCATAAAATGACCTCCTGAATGAGTAAAAAATTGAAGAGCGACACACAAAAAGTGTGCCTCTCATGTGCCAAAAGTGTGTCAACTTCCCGTGATGAGCAGTGACGTTGGGTGACTTCCGTCTGAAGGGGTTCGAACCTGTCCCTGTGATTCCGGCAGGTTAGTGTTTCGTAATTTCGCTGACTTAGCTTTTTCTACTTCTAACATCCGATTAGTAGCACTCGGAATTTGGCGGAAAGACAGGGATTCGAACCCTGGAACGGGATGAACCGTTACACGCTTTCCAAGCGTGCGCCTTCAGCCACTCGGCCATCTTTCCGCATTAAATCTTGGACTTTGTTTTTGCCCATTTGCAGAATCGCTGTCAATTGAGGAGTTCAAGCTGCAAGAAGATAACGCAACCTTAAGAACGTCTCAAAATAGGACGCAGTATGCGGGTCTTCTTTTAAAACGTGTTCCATATTGAGGCGTTTACGCTGAACCTTTGTAGAAGTATTCCGATAAGATATTAGCAATGAAAAACACCAAGAAACCCAAGCTGGACACGGCTGAGTTGATTAAGCAACGTGATGAGCTCATAGAAAAGCACCCCGAATTAAAGCCTCTACAAAAAGAGTTAGAGGAGAAGCTTGCGCAGACCGGGATGGACCCGAATAAACGGGCCAAAGCGATGTTTGAAGAAATGATGGAGCAATACGGACGAGAACTCTACCCTGCTTTTGATGAAATGCAATCCATCACAAATGTGATTAACGAAATTAAAAAGAAGAAAAAGACTGATGAAGATTGAATGGAAGCCGACGTAGGAGGAGTATGAAAAAACCTAAACTCACAGGGACACCAGATCCAAAGTTGACCCTGATCGCTTTAAATCTTTTGATAGAGGCTCAAGCCGCGCAAAATGTACCCCATGATATTCTTGAATGGGTAAAATCTGAAATTGTAGATGCTGGAGTTGCAGATCTAGAAGATTTTGACCAATTTCTGAAGCGTACTGCCTAACACAGGCAACTTTAAATAAAGACATTTGGGGGTAAGGGCGTATCTAGCGTTGCTGAGAGAGCTCGTACTAAATCCATCTCTTCTGTAGTCATTCGATCGTCCACCGAAATCGCCGTCGCGCAGGCAAGCAAGAGCGCCGATTTTTCAAAAGGTCCGAGTCTGTTGACGTTTCTTAAAGCGACACTCATCTTTTTTCTATCCGGTAAAATCGCAAATTCTGACTCAACATGCACTTTCTTTAACGGCTTATGCGCCACGTGATTCAAACGATCTAATGCCGATTGAAAATTCGTCAGGGACATTTCGGATCCATGTGATCCAGTATGAGAGGCAAATTTAAGAATTGTGAGAACATCTTCAGAATAATCCCGAACTGAATAGTAAGATGAGCTTCTGAGATTAGGAGGAGCAAACGCCTTTTCAATTAATCTCATAAGACAAAATTCAAATACAATGTCTCCTTCGAGTTCAACCAGGCGTTCTAAGGCAGTTTGATATTTCTCGTAGCGATCTTTTTCCATTAATCTTAAAGCGGGCAAACAAATTGTTAAAAGTGGAAGTCGAAAATTTTTTTCGATTTTAGATGCGTCTTTATAAACCTCTTCAACTTCGGTTGCGAGCTTAGGTCCTAACTCCGCACGAATAATTTTTAATGCGTCTTCTTTTTGTGATGGTTGAAACATCATTGCGAGGCACAAGGCTTGCGCTCCGGAATTCTCTCGAGCCTTTTCGATAAGTCTCGGTGGAATAGATTCAATAATAACTTCAGCTAATGCCAAACTTTCAAATCCTAACGTTCCGAAGCGATTTCTTAGGCGACCCGGCAAAATATCAAATCGCTCATCTTTTCTAAAAATATTTTCAGGAGTTCTTTTAGATTTTTTTTGTACAAACTTTTTTGTAGCAGATCTGACCATTTTAAAATTTGGCACTAAGCGCTTAATACGCACCTGAAGAGGAGGATGCGTATCAAAAATGCCGCCCACATTGCGTACGGGAGTTTCAAACATTAGGTGAGAAGTTTCTTCTGCATACGGAGACAACAGTTTTTGTGATGGCGTTTGTGCAATTTTATCTAAGACTTTCGCTAACGCTTCTGGGTTTCGCGTAAATCGTGCCGACGCCTCATCGGCTTGAAACTCTCTCTGCGGAGTCACTATCGATTTAATTATGCGTGAAAAAAAGACTCCAACAAAACCCAAAACAACGAGCGCCCAACCTAAAAAGAATAAGGGATTCCACTTAGGGTCACTCGAAATTCTCTTCGCATGTTTTTCGATGAGCATACGCCCGAGGGTTGTAAATACGAGAATGCCCGAAATAAACCCTATAAGCTTGAGATTTAATTTCATGTCGCCATTAAATATGTGCGCAAACTCATGTCCGATGAGCCCCTGAAGTTCTTCACGCGACAAAAGATCAAGCGCGCCTTGAGTGACGCCAATGACGCTATCACTTGGATTTGTACCTACGGCGAGGGCATTAATCGTCGGCTCCAATGTTAAAACATACACTTGAGGAACAGGAATTCCGCTCGCCACTGACATTTCTTCAACAATGTTCAGAAGAATTCGCTCATTAGGTGATTGGGTCGAAGGCAAAACCAATACGCCCCCAAGCATTTTGGCAACACCGACACCACCCGAGCGAAGGCGAATTAAGCGGTAAAATGTTCCTAAAATAATAATAGAAAGAATCACGACCGAAATAAACGTCAGTAATTTGTAATTTATGATTGCGCCAGGCTCTAAGAGCGAAAAACTATTCGTTTTTTTAAAAATACGACCCCAGTACACAAAAACAATTGTCGCAAGGGCGTAAAAAGAAAAAATCATGGCGGTTAGAGTTGCAATAAAAAGTGCAATCAAAGATTTGGTTTGTGAACGCACGTGTTTTTGGTTTTCAAAAAAATTAGTATTCACGCTGAGACCTCTTTTAAAAGCCTAAAAGCGATTGGGCAGCGGCGCAATCTTTTACTTGAAATTCAATTTCTCTGTAAATCTCTCTTACGACGAAAAAAATCAGAGAGTATAGTGCCACATTCGGTAGCAAGTACACCGGTGGTAATTTCAGGGCGATGATTTAGACGAGAATCATTTAAAGTTTGATAAAGAGAAACCACAGCGCCCGCTTTAAGATCGCTAGCTCCAAAAACGACCCGGCTCACGCGAGAGTTTACGATCGCACCTGCGCACATTAAACAAGGTTCCAACGTGATGTACAGCGTGCAATCGAAAAGTCTCCAGCGATCCAGTTTTTTTGCCGCTTCGTTAATGGCCAATAGTTCGGCGTGAGCCAGTGGATCTCGATCGCTTTCTCGACGATTAAAACCATGCCCAATCACCTGTTCTTCGTGAACAACCACCGCCCCAACCGGAACTTCATCAAGGTCCGCCGCCTTTCGCGCTAATTCGAGAGCTATACTCATCCATTTTTGATCGTTAACGCCTTGCACCAAGCACTCCTACGAAAATGCAACTTAACTTCTTCAATTGGAATGAGCAAGAGCCTTTGACTCTCAAAGACCCGATTGATAAGCCTTTGGGGTCTATTACACACGAGAGGATGGTGATTGTTGTGGCTCTAGTTAGAGTTAGAGACGGGGAAAGCTTTGAACAAGCTCTACGCAGATTTAAAAAACAATGCGAAAAAGCAGGCATCCTTTCAGAAATCAAAAAACGCGAACATTTTGAAAAACCAAGCGTGCGTAAAAAGAAGAAATCAATAGCAGCTCGTAAGAGATTGCTTAAAAAAGTACGTCGCGGTCCTTCAGAATACTAATCTAAAAATAATCTAGAGAGGCTCTCGGGCCTCGTCTAGTCGTTCTAGCAGAAAGATGGTTTTAATGAGTCAATTAAAAGCCCAAATAACCGAAGATATTAAAAATGCGATGAGAGCGAAAGACTCCCTTCGTCTCGATACGCTTCGATTTCTTCAATCCGCCGTAAAAAATCGTGAGATTGAAATGCGTCCTGATGTCATCAACGATGATGAGGTCATGAGCGTCGTTAAAAAATTAATTAAACAACGAAAAGAATCTATCGATCAGTTTTCTAAAGCCGGTCGCAATGACTTGGCCGAGAAAGAGCAAAAAGAACTTTCTTTTATGGAAGTCTACTTACCCGCGCAAATGGACAAAGCCCAAGTAGAGGCATTGGTGGCTAAGGCCATAACCGATTTGAATGCTTCGAGTGTCAAAGATATGGGTAAGGTTATGAAAGAAGTCTTGGCGCGTTCTGCAGGAGCCGCCGACAGCAAGCTGGTTTCTGAGATAGTAAAAGCCAAATTAAATTAACTGGACCGCTTTTTGCGCTCTAGTTTTGATTTCGCAGTCAGGCTACAAGCTTTCCTTTGGGGGATAATTTTTGAGATTTTCTGACGACTTTTTAAACCGTGTCAGAGATGCAAATAATATCGTGGATATTATTTCGCAACACACGGAGCTCAAACGAACCGGTCGAAGTCTTATGGGGCTTTGCCCATTCCCCAATCATCGCGAAAAAACCCCAAGTTTTTCAGTGAGTGAAGACAAACAGGTGTATCACTGCTTTGGCTGTAAAAAATCAGGAACAGTCGTGACGTTTCTTGAAGAAATGCGCGGCATGAATTTTCGTGAGGCCATTGAGTATCTTGCCGAACGGGCCTCCATCGCGATTCCTAAAGAAGAGCAGAGTTCGCGTTCCGAAGACCAACGTGATCATAAAAAATTACTTTTACGTCTTAACAAATTTGCGGGTGCCTTTTTTGCTAAAACATTAAATGATTTGCCACCTCATCATGCTGTTCGTGAGTACATGCAAAAGCGTGGCATTACTCCTGAATTAGCCGAAGAATTTAAAATTGGTTACGCACCTTCTGAGTGGTCACAACTTGCCAATCTTTTGGCTGCGAAAAAAGCACCCCTCGGTGAAGCCGATAAGCTCGGGCTTATTCGTAAACGCTCCGAGGGTGATGGCTATTTTGATTTGTTTCGAGATCGTCTGATGTTTCCGATTTTAAGTCCGAGCCAAGATATTATTGGTTTTGGCGGCCGCATTTTTGGAGAGGGTCAGCCTAAATATTTAAATAGCCCTGAATCGCCCGTCTTTCATAAAGGTTACACGCTTTATGGCCTTCATACCTCAGCCAAATTTATTCGCGCTCAAGATGAGGTCATAGTTGTTGAAGGGTACATGGACCTTATTGCGCTCTATTCACACGGTTTTAAGAACGTTGTCGCGACTCTTGGAACAGCCCTTACCCCAAATCATGCAAAGTTAATCGCAAGATTTACGAAAAATGTGATTGTGCTCTTTGATGGCGACAATGCGGGTCAGTCGGCAGCGGAGCGAAGCCTTCCGATTCTCTTGGCAGAGGGCCTTATGCCGCGGGGCCTCACTCTGAAAGACAAAATGGACCCGGATGATGCAGTTCAAAAATTGGGTCACGCCGAATTTCAGATCCTTCTTCAGGACGCAGGAGATTTGTTCTTAGAACAGCTCAAGAAATCCTTGAAAGGGTATAAAGGTCAGCCGTCTGAAAAAATTCAGATTTTTGAAAAAATGGCCGCCGTATTAGTGATGATCAAAGATATTAAGCTTCGTGAGGTGTACTCTCGTGCGCTCGCAGAGCAGCTCGCCGTGGACGAGAAGTGGATTAAGCTTTCCATGAATGACTTTATGAAAAAACAAGCGCTCCAACAGGCGAGATACCATTCTCCCCACGCAAACTTTGAGGCTGAATCTGTTGCGGCTATTACAGAAGAAAAACGACCTAAGATCACATTGAAAAACCCTAAAAAAGATGAGCTTTTACTTTTGAATCTGATGCTTTCGAGCCAAAATTTGCTCGAGACCGTGCTTAACAGTGGCATCATACAAAATTTAGGCCAATCAGAATTAAGCGAAATATTTGAAATTGCACAGGAACTCTATAGACAGGATCAAAATAATTTTGCTAAATTGACGGTCTTACTTTCAGATAAATTAGAAGACCCGGGTTTGATCACGCAACATCTCCACAAAGATTTTGCTGAACAAATAGAAGTGGGCGGAGAACGGCTTGTGAAGGATTGCATGGAAAAAATAAAAAATCGCGATCTCCGTCTGCAAAGTAAGCGCCTAACCCAAGAAATGAAACTCGAACAGGATCCCTCAAAGTTGGAACAATTCATGAATATCCAACGTGAGAAACACTCGATAAAATAAGGCACAGATTTTGACGTCCACGAAAAGGAGCCAGGTATAATGGCAAAAGAACGCGCACAAAATGCAAAAGAGTCAAAAGTAAAAGAACTGACAGCAGAAGCTCAGATAGCTTTAATTGCTGAGGAAGTTCAGCGATTTATCGCGCTTCACAAACAAAAGGGCGAGTTGACAATTGAAGAGGTCAACGAACTTTTGCCAGCTGAAATCATTTCGGCGAAGGCTCTTGATCTTTTAATGCAGGCTCTAGATGCGAACGCTGTAAAGATTACTGATTCGTCTAAAGATAAAGACGCAGTCGAAGGCTCCGAAGGCCAATTCTTACTAGATAAAGGCGATAAAGAAGAGGAAGAAGAAGAGACCGTTGCGACCGCCGATGACATTCGTGGTAGCGATCCTGTTCGTTTATATTTAAGAAAAATGGGAAGCGTATCTCTTTTAACTCGCGAAGGCGAAGTTGAAATTGCTCGTCGTATTGAGAAGGGCGAGCGCGAAATCGTTCGTGCCATTTTACTTTCTCCTGTAGGAACAACTGAAATTATTCAATTAGGTGCGCGTCTTGCGGCCGGAAGAATTAAAGTTAAATCGATCTTCCGCGGTTTAGAGGACGAAGAAACTCGCTACGATGAAAAAGAATACATCGAAAAAATTCATGAACTCATTGGCCATGTAACGGATTATCAAAATAAAGTTGAAGGCGCGTTCAAAGTTCTTCGTGAAGAGAACGCCACAGAAGACAAAAGAAAAAAGGCGCAAGAGCAAGTTGAAACTCTAAACTTAGCTCTTATGACAAACTTCGAAGAGATCAATTTTAATCGTAAAACAATCGATCGTATCGTGATTAAATTTAGAAACGTTGTGAATCGTATGACGGTTCTTCGTAAACGTATTCGTATCGCTCAAGAGCGTACGTTTGCGTCGGATGCCGAAACAGTGATTAAAACTTTTGAGATCATTCGCAAAGACGACAAAGAATTAGCACGCGTCAGTCGCGAGACCGGCTTAAGCTACGATTCGTATCGCACGTTTGCTAACCAGTTGATCGATTCGAAAAAACGTATTGAGCGCTTAGAAAAAGAAACTGAAATGAACTTTCGTTGGTTGCGTGACACTTACACCGCCATTTGGAAAGGTGAGAAAGCCGCAGATGCTGCGAAATCTGAACTCGTAGAAGCGAATTTGCGTCTCGTGGTTTCGATCGCCAAAAAATACACAAACCGTGGTCTTCAATTTTTGGATCTAATTCAAGAAGGGAACATCGGTTTGATGAAAGCCGTCGATAAATTTGAATACCGTCGAGGTTATAAGTTTTCGACATACGCTACTTGGTGGATTCGTCAGGCCATCACTCGCGCGATTGCCGATCAAGCCCGCACTATTCGTATTCCAGTCCACATGATCGAGACGATCAATAAATTGGTTCGAACATCACGCTATCTCGTTCAAGAACTTGGTCGTGAGCCAATTCCTGAAGAGATCGCATTGAAAATGGAAATGCCAGTCGATAAAGTTCGTAAAGTTTTAAAAATCGCAAAAGAGCCTATCAGCCTTGAAACCCCAGTGGGAGAAGAGGAAGACTCGCATCTTGGCGACTTTATCGAAGACAAAAAGGTCATCAATCCATCTGAAGCGATTGTGAACATCAACCTTGCGGAACAAACACGACGTGTCCTTGCGACCTTGACGCCACGAGAAGAAAAAGTTCTTCGTATGCGTTTTGGTATCGGCGAAGAATCGGATCATACTTTAGAAGAAGTGGGTCAGGACTTCAACGTGACTCGTGAGCGTATTCGTCAGATTGAGGCCAAGGCTTTGCGCAAGCTGCGTCATCCCTCTCGCTCTAAGAAGTTGAAGAATTTCATAGATAGCTGATAGTATCAGCTCGTTATTTATACGATAGCGGGCCCATAGCTTAGCTGGTTAAAGCATCCGGCTCATAACCGGAGGATCCAAGGTTCGAGTCCTTGTGGGCCTACCAAACTTCCATAAATACCTGATCTTTGCGAGCGCCTCGGTCGAGCGCCACTACGACGTACAGTAGTACGTCTTCGTGTCTCTCTCGTTCGGAGCCCACAAATCTCAGATATTTCTGAAAGTTTGGCGATCAACGGAATTCACTATAAACTCTTCGTTGTCCCTCGTCGAGTGGGCTCACCACACTCCTCACTCCGCCTCGATTTTGAGGTGATAATGAGTTGGTACCTTTCGCGTGACATCAGCTTAGCGGCTCTCTCGGTCGGAGCCCACAAATCTCAGATATTTCTGAAAGTTTGGCGATCAACGGAATTCACCTCAAACTCTTCGTTGTCCCTCGTCGAGTGGACTCACCACACTCCTCACTCCGCCTCGATTTTGAGGTGATAATGAGTTGGTACCTTTCGCGTGACACCTGAGATTAGTTGCTCTCTGGGTCAGCTTTTGGGCTTAACTTTTTCATTAACTCGGTTTATTTGATTAAAATTTGAGGGTATGAATATTATAAATGAATGAGGAGGAATTATGAAATTATTTTTAGTGACTTTCTTTTTTTCGGCTACTGGCATGGCGCACATCGATCAAGGTAAATTTATTGGTATTACAGTGGCGGGAGATTCGTGTGAAATGTTGGTGGGTCAAAATTACTTCGAGAATAATGTTGCGCACCCTTTAAATGAACGAATCAAAGTGAACATCAGTGGTGTTGATTTTGTAGTCCATCATCCTCCAGTTATCGACGTAAAAACTCAAACCGCAGCATACAATCACGATCTGTTCGAAGGAATTGTTCCGACTTCTTTGGGGGCAAAAGGATTGGTGATCACGATGAGCCATTCAGAGATATTTGAGGGTCCTACAGAGTTCAGTCTGATTGATCACGAATACAAATCAAACAAACGTAGCGTACTCACGTGTCTTAACTTAAAGCACGAGTAGTATTTACTTCACGAATGGAACGACGGGTCCCGACATAAATACCGTGACTGGTATTTTGTCTACTGACTCGACAAAAGCCTTCTTGCTGCTGCTCGCTGAAGGTTTGGAAACCTTACCTAGCCGGTCATATTTTTAACTAAATTGGTTAAGATTGTTAACGAATATGACGAGTCGTTAGTGTCATGGAAATTAAACTTACGTCATGGTTGATGGTTATGTTTTCTCTTTTTTCAGTCGGCTGTACTGAAAAAAGTCAACTGTTTGATCAGCTCACAGCATCTACAAGCAGTTTGAGTGGATATGTTGTGGTCACGACGACGACCACTGCGCAGACAACGGCAGCTGTACCTGTTGGCCCAGGTGTTGTGTCGCTCTTTGATAACACGGGTAAGTTTGTTTCTATCGTTCAGGATTATTTTTCTAGTTCTGAGTTTGGAAATGGTTTGGCCCTAGTACCTCCATACTCGCTCTATGTTGGCATCGAAGGCACGGATCGCATAAATAAAATAAATTTGAATACGAGTGTCGCTTCTTCAATAACTAATCCCAATATAACATCAGCACCGTTGCGCCAGATGACATCTGACAGTGCTGGCAATGTATACATCATTGAAGGGAGCACCAATACGATTGAGAAGATTGATGCTGATGGTACACGCGTAGGCTCGCCTTGGGTAAATACAACAACCACGACAGGAGCCAATACATGTACATTAAATACGCCTTTTGGAATTACGTACGTTCCTAACTCTGACTATATCGTGGTTAGTCAGTTTAGAACATCTGCAGCCACGATGGTTGTTTACGATACACAGGGCAACTGCATTCGGAGCGTTGCAACTGCGCCTTACTCAACAAATTTTCCAACAGCCATTGCTTGGCATAGTTCAACGAGTAAATTAATTGTTGCCCGCATGGGAGATCATTCACTTTATTCAACTAATTTAGATGGGACCGGCTCAGCTTTAGCCTATTTAAACTCAACGCGAATCAATACTCCGACTTCAATAGCAGTAGATGCCAGCGGCTATGTTTACGTTGGGTCTTCTGGGACAGACACGATTGAAAAAATGAGTTTTAGTGGATCAACACTCACTCCTGTTGCCTCATCACCATTTATTAATATGCACGTAGGTGTGGTGAATCCAACAGCGATTGTGGTGATCCCATGAGCAAGATATGGGTCGCTTGTCTTTTGCTATTGATAACACCAGAGTTGTTCGCTCGAGGTTCAACCAGTGGGGATAAAGAGGCCGGGTTCACATCAGATCGTGTTTCAATGTTTGTACTCTCGGCCGGTTCGGGTGTGTCTTATCCTAGATTGCTAAATCAAGATGGAACTTATGCGAACTTCCAGGGCTATCCCCTCGCCGTTGAGGGTGAACTTAAATTTATGATTCAGACACTTGGATTAGGGGCCGGAATCTTCGGAACTTATACCAATCTTAATAGTGAAAGTGCCAGTAACACAAATGAAAGAAAACAAACTTTAACTCTGACCGAAAATTTATATGGAATCAAAATGAGTCTTTATCCATTTTTTGCTGGTATGGGTTACGGAAACATTTCAGGTCATCTTTCTGACAGTCAACAAGGTACAGGTTTTGGTTTAAGTGGCACATTACTAGGCTTTACAGGTGGATTAAAGCTCCTAAATTTAGGAGGAGTAAGTTTGTCATTTCAAGGTTGGTACAAAAATGTGACGTTTCAAAAAAATCAAAACCCTGGTTTGACAAACAATACCACTCTAGAGCGTCTTGATTTTCTTTTGATGATCTCGATTGATCCTGTGTTCAATCTTCTTTAACTTCAATGGCAAAAGTGCGCTGAACCTTAGCCGAAAAATGTGCGGCCTACCTTTCGTTAAAAAAACTCGTTGCATCTCGACTTAAAAGACGTAGTCTTTGCGTAAGGATAAATACTCTTAAAAGGAGATTAAAATGCTCAAAAAAATATTACTTATTGGAGTGTTCGTACTCACATCTCACGTAGCATACGCAGGACTTTTACTTGAACCATATCTGGGTTATGAGTCTGGCAGTTTTAGCGTAGAGACCGCTGCCGGAGCAAAAGGAGACGCCACAACGAAAGGGATGAGTTTCGGTGGCAGAGCCGCGGTAACCTTTCCGATGATGTTTGTGGGGGTTGATTATCAAACCGGTACAACAGATGCTCTTTTCGATGGTGACAGTACGTCTGAAACATATACTCGTAAAACCCTTTACTTAGTTGCAGGGGCTCGCACGCCTATGGGATTACGTTTATTTGCGGGTTACGGTTTGATGAATTCCTTAACTTACAAAATTAAATCCTTAGATTCAAATGCGGTATTTTCGGGTGGCACAACCTTTAAAGCCGGGCTTGGGTATCAATTTATAAAGTTTTTAGCTTTGAACGTCGAGTATATTTCAAGAACTTATACAACCCTTAAGATAGATTCTTTTCCTGACTTTGGATTCAAAGACTTCTACAAAAAATTTGATGATAGTGGCGTTTTTCTTTCGCTTAGCGTCCCTCTCGAAATTTAATTCACCTTTCTTCGGTGCCAGGCCCTGTTTCTTGCCACTAGTTGGCAAGAAACAGGGCCTGGCACCGCGAATTATCTATTTGTACGTCTTTGAGCAACTGGGCCGGTGTATGGATTACCTGCGCGATCTTTGCCTGAGACTTGTAACGAGTAAACCGTGTTCGCGGTTAAGCCTGTAATTGTGATCGAGTGATTCGTCACATAGTTGTTATCTTCAGCAACAACTTTACTTAAATCAAAATCACGACCCCAATTGAGTTTGCTAGTTGTAGGTTCGCTCGTTGTCCAGGTGATCGTAATCGCGGTCATTGTAGCAGATAACACCTGCGAAACTACGGTTGGAGCCACTGTGTCGACCGTCCATGCATAGCTTGCGCCGACGTCATCGCTGTTTCCGAATGCATCGCTGGCTTTGACTACGAAGGAGTGAACTCCATCGCCCAAATTCGAGTAACTCACCGAAGACGAGCAAGAAGACAAATCACTACCATCTAAAGCACATTTAAAAGTGGCATCTGGATAGTTAGAGCTAAACGAGAACGAAATATTTTTTTGTTTTATGAATGCCGCATTCGGATTCACGTTTGTGATCGACGTCGAAATCGCGGGCAATACCGTTAGCGAATAACTTTGACCCATAGATTCCGTATTTCCAGCGGCATCGGTCGCACGAATCACAATTATGTGTTCCCCTTGCGGAAGATTCGAGTACGTCATTGGTGAGGTACAATCTTGTACCACGCCGTCGAGTGAACAACTAAAGGTACTGTTCTCTTCATCAGAACTCATCGTGAACGTATATGAAGAATTATTATTTTTGTATGCAGACAAAGTCGATTGCGGTGCCGTTGTGTCTATGACCCAGCTGACAGATTTTGTATCGCCAACGTTTCCGGCTTGATCAATCGCGCGCACCACAACAAGGTGATCGCCATCAGCCAATCCGCTCAGGAGCAACGGACTTGCACATGGAGCGAAGCCACTACTGTCAACGTTACACTCAAATGTAGCCACTTCATCAGCAGATAAGTTTAAGGTATTCGAATCTGACTTTGTTAAACCATTGATCGCTAATTGGAGAGCCACTAACGGCGCGGTACGATCAACGCTAAACTCATGACTGATAACGTTTGTTTGGTTTCCAACAGCATCGAATCCAGAAACTTGAAGCATGTAATCGCCTTCATCTAAATTCGAAAGCATAATCGGATTGCTATTTTGATTAAGGAAGGCGCCATTTAACAATGACGTAAATGTCACCGCTTCACTATAGTTAACTTCGGCACTGAAATTGTGCGCGTTAATAAATTTGGAGGTCGACGGTAAAATTTGACCAAAGCTGATAGACGGAGATGTGAAATCAAACATCCAGCCCACGTTGACAGCCTCACTGTAGTTTCCGGCAGCATCTTTAGCTACGATCGAAACTCCGTGAGCGCCTTCAACATAAATTTCAGAGGCAAACGGAGAATTGCATGCACTTAAAGCTCCACCATCAAAGCTGCACGAAAACTCTGCAGGTTCGTTAGCGGAGAACTCACCACTCACAGCATGTGAGTTTGTAGCTCCTTGATTCGGAACAATATTGCCCAAAGTAACAATTGGAAGTTGCGTGTCGATCATCCAACGCGAGCCTGTTGATATACCGGAGTTACCCGCGACATCCACAGCGCGTACATCAAATGAATGGTCACCTTCAGCTAAATTTTCAATACGGTAAGGAGAAGTACAAGCAACAAATGTACCTTCATCCACTGAACACTCAAAACTTGAACTTTCACTGGACGAAAATTCGAAAGAACGATTTTTGATATTTGAAATCACTGCGCTCGGAACAATCGAGGTGATATTGACCACAGGCGCAGTCATATCGATCACCCAAGCAAATGAGGCTGGGTTTTCGCCAACATTGCCAAGACTATCCATCACGTCAACTCGGAATGAATGTGGACCTTCACTTAAGCCCGAGTAAGAAACCGGAGACGAGCAGACCACAGGTTCACTCGCATCAAGACTACATTTAAATCGGCTCCCCGACTTGCTCGATGAAAATTTGAACATAGCATTAGACGAATTAGTTAATGTACTTGGAGGATTCACAATCGTTACTACCGGCGGAACAGTGTCAACTTCCCAAGCAAACGACTGTGGTTGTGGATCAGCTAAACCGGCAGAGCTCACCGCATAGACGGTAAATTTATGATCGCCATTACCAATTCCTGAGTAGGCAATTGGTGACGAACATACTTTCGCGGCCGCGCCATCTAGAGAACAGAAGAACGTTACGCCCGATTGATCCGCTGAGAAAGAGAACGTCTCTGTTGTACTTGCGGTCGGACTTAAATTTGGTTCTGCAGAATCAATTTTAGTTACCGGCGCTATTGGTGGAGGTGTCGGGACTGGTGTTGGCTCAGGTACTGGAACCGGAGTTGGCACCGGTGTTGGCGCTGGAGCCGGTGTAGGTGCTGGACTTGGTGTTGGTGTAGGAGCTGGCGTTGGTGATGGACTTGGCGTCGGTGTAGGCGACGGAATTGGATTTGGACAAGTGCTACCGCGTCGCCCATGCACAATAATACGTAAGTTTTTAAGTTTCTTATAATGACCATGAACTCTAAGAACTAAAACACCCTTGTGTTTCTTTAATTTGCTTATGAAATTGCGAATTGGATCGCCACCATTAATGAAGAACTGGTGTAATTCGCCAGTGAATTTTCCTGAAAGAATAATTTCTTTTTTCTTCTTTTTAGATTTGCTGATGACTTCAACTTCATCGCTTTCATCGAATGAAAAAACACCCTTACCATCTTTGCGCGACATTTTTAAACCGTTGATTGAGAAGGAATATTCTTTCATCTTTCCTTTACGACCTTCTAACTCACCCTCGATGGTAATACTTTGAATTTGAATAAATGGATCATCAAGAAATGTGAAATCGTTCGCAGAAAAATAAATATGATGTTTGCGCATTTTAGTTGGAGACAAAGTTTTCTCGTAACTAACTCCGCAGGTGGGCATAGGTTTTGGTAAAGGAATGACACGGGGAATTGGCAGAGGAACAGGTTTTTGATGTTTTTTGGATTTTTTAGCGGCGTCTTTTGGATCGCAGTTTTTATCTGAGCCCGCAATAGCTGACGTAAAGCCTAGACTTAATGTCAGAACTATACTCATTAATAAAGACATTCTGAATATACATACCGTTTTCATATACGTCCTGCCTGGTTACATGTGAATGTACCTAACCTATTAATTATACCTGTGCCGGACTTTTGGTTCCACGACCATTATGAAATTGTGTGCATTCTCTATATGAGACAAAATTAAACTTCTACCGTGCTTATTGAGGAAAATGTGTTTTAAAAGCAGACGCTCAAACGGAGACGTACAAAAATGAGACTCAATAAAATAAATTCTTTCAGAAATGAAGCTCTTCTTTTTGTGCTGCTATTCTTATTTTGGAACACTCAAGCGCAGGCAGATTTTTATTTTGATGAAACATTCTTTCCTGTTTACGTTCAAAAAAATACAACCTTAAACGATGCCGGAGGATCACAAACCTCCCCGGGCGTTTCTACGGAATCTGGAATTGGTTACGATTTACGTACCACTTTGGGATTTGCACTTTGGAACAAAATGCTCGTAGGTTTTACCTACAATTACTATAAATTAGGAAGTTCCCGCGAAGCCATCGCGAATGGTTCAGACGGCGTTGAAAACTCAGATGTAAAAACTGAATATGGTCCAAGCATCGGCTATTTATCAACTCATTGGAGATTTGTTTTTACATATTTTTTATCGGCAATACGTACGGTAGAATCAAAATCAAAAGATACGACCGGCAATACCACCTCTGATTTACAACTCGAAAACACGAGCGGCAGCGGATATCAATTTGCAGTTGGATATTACTGGTCTTTCGGAAAATACGGTTTTGGTCCTTCTATCGTCTACCGCAATGTGACTTATCCTAAACAAACTCGTAACAATCGCATGGATCCTACAGATGGCTATCAAGATACCACTTTATATACGGCCGCCATCGATACGGGACTAAGCCCCATGTTTACGTTTGTGCTTCGATTTTAAAAAGTATTTTTCAAATACTACATAAAATTAACTTTACGAAAAAAGTATTATCTCTATATACGAATTTAACGTGAGCCATTTTGAGCTTCATATTATATTGATACCTCATGGTAAAAACTTTGTTGTTGGCAGATGATGAGTCCGATTTACGCGAAATCTTACGTCTTGGTTTTGAAGATGCCGGTTGGGTCGTTTTAGAAGCGGAAAATGGTAAAAAAGCTTTCGATATTTTTAACTCGCAACACGTGGACGCAATTATTACCGATATCCGTATGCCAGGAGGTAGCGGAATTCAACTTCTTGAAAAAGTGAAGTCCCTTAATAAAAACGTACCTGTGCTGGTTTTAACTGGTTTTACAGACGTTCTTGAGCAGGAAGCCCTGGATAAAGGCGCCCTTCACATCATTAAAAAACCTTTTGATCTAGAAATGGTTTATGCCTTGGTGGAAGAAGCCGTTCATAAGCGTATTTAATTGAGACTCGTTTTAGCTCGACTAAAGTTTAGCTCGATATAAGCCGAAACTTTAGAAGTGAGAAACGAAATCACCTCTCTCCTATTTTTATCTTTTATTGGCTTGCTACTTGTTTGCTATCAAAACTGCACGAAAATACCTACGGCTTCAACTCAGATCACGATTATCGAAGCCCCAACAGAATAATACCAATTGGACCTGTTGAATAACCCACGACAGTAAAAATGAGGTCTGTTCAAAAAGGGTCAGATTTCTTAGATGTGCCGAGGAGGGAGCGGCGCGCACTTACTGTACGCCAGAGTGACGGACGACAGCGCAGATGAGGAAGAACGCCCTTTTTTTCAACAGACCCAATTCTACTTAATAAGCCTGCGCCGCTTGAACGGCTTTATAGAGATTCAAACGCCCACCCGACGATACGAGCTGTGAAAAATCAGAAGTCTTATCTGTACTTTGCAGTAACAAATTTTTAAATACCAATGCTGTCGCCTTCGGATTTTTATAATATTCATTAATAAGCGTGGAGCTCGCAGCACTGTACATAAGGGCAATACCGCCAGCTACGTGCGGAGTCGAAAAAGATGTTCCCGACATTTTCGCATATTTTATAGAGCTATCCGGCTTCATACAATAAACATCTTCGTCACTGCAAGCAAACGGAACGGTACCAAAAATATCCATGCCTGGTGCCGCAACATCTACGTTCTTAACTCCGTGACCTGCGATGATTTGCATCGAATGCGTATACGGATTTTCCATGCTTGCGAGTTTTCCATCTGGGGCGTGGTTCGTCACTGCAATGATATATTGAGAAGGACAGCCTGAAGGAACATCTCCGTCCGCATCGGTGTCGATATCATCATTAGGAACGGCAGCAGCAGATAAAATTCCGACCGCCCCCATTTTCTCAAACATATCATTCCAAACCGGAAATTCTTCAGATGAGCAATCGGCTCTATCAATTCCAAAACTAGAATTAGAAACGACAATGTTTGCACCCTGCTTGCCGTTGGATTTAATCCAAAGTTGTTTTTGTTTTAGAACATATCCGTACGCAGCAACGGCAGATGCGGTATCGGCATCTGTCATTCCGACGTACATCATTTTTGTGTTCCAATTAATTCCTGTTACGCCGCTGCCATTGTTGCCTTTAGCTCCAATGATTCCGGCTACGAGGCTGCCATGATCTTCAACTCCAATTTCACTGTCGCCAGTTGAACCGTTCCATCCATACACATCATCAATATAGCCATTGCCATCGTCATCGATAGAGTTGTTTGGAATTTCGCCTTTATTTACCCAAGCATTTTCAACTAAATCAGCGTGGTGAATATCAAATCCACCATCGATGATCGCGACAACTAAATCGTTTCCAAGTTTGTCTTTTCCACCTGTCGTTACACTCCAAGCTTGGGGAGCATTAATGTTCGCCAAAGCGGATGTTCCTAAAGACCATTGCTTGGACAACATCGGATCGTTCGGCAATGAACGTAATTTTAATTTATGATTAAACTGAACGTATTCTACAAAAGACGTTTTTTGTGCTCGTTGCATTTCAAACGCAGGATCATCATGGGTTCTGACTTTCACAACATGAAGGTTCATTTCATCAATAATCGGCGCCGAGTTGATCGTCGCATCTTGACCGAAAACAGTTTTTAACTCCTGTGGTGCGTGGCCACTTTTAAATTTTATAATGTAGTCACCAGCGAAAGATGAAGTCCCCATTAAAACGGATGATAAAAACAAAGCTGATAGTCTGCCAAAATTGAATGATTTCACGTAGTCCCCTTAAGTGAAAGTTGAAGGGAGATTTATTCAATTTTAACATTATGGCAATAAGAATTTTAAATGTGGGCTAATTATTAATTCTGCTGAGAGACTTTAAAGAAAGTCCCAATTCAAATGTGGCAACAGGTTCATTGGGCCGTGACAGAACATGAGCCTCGACACGAATAGGTCGTGTCACCCGCTCTCCCGACAAATGTGTTTCGCGCAACATGTCATCTATTTTTTGAAAGTCCGTGCAACTAAAAATGACGTCTTCTTCTGGGCGTTTATGAAAATCCGCTTTAAAATCTTTAAAAACTATAGAAAATTTAGCTCCCGCAATTTGATCGGCTTTAAACATAGCAAATAAACCCGCCGCGCAATCAGCTCCTATAGCCAACGTACCAAAATACATCGAACCCCAATGATTTTTAGTGATACGACCAAGAGGAATTTTAATCGCGCATTTTTTAGCGCTGAGCTCACAGACCTTAGGATTCACTATAAAAATCAAGGGCACCTTGGTTAGCCCAAACAGCTTGAGCATAGCCGTACCCTTTAAATTTTTATAACCGTCCGATTTTGTGAGCTCGCGAAGTTTATCGGCTAATCCCATAGCTAAATGTTCGAATGACTCGGGTTTCAATGCAAGCTTCCAACTCATGGCTTCGTGCGTCGTTTTGACATTCGCCCAGCGTCTCGTCTTAAAAATTAGTTTGGCGCGCGCCCCCTTATTACTGGCACAATTTCAAGATGCTAAATAAAATTGAAACCGCATTTACAAAAGATTTTGGTCTCGAATATCCCATTATTTGTGCCCCCATGTTTTTGGTGAGTAATACAAAAATGGTGATCGCCACTTCAGAGGCCGGAGGATTAGGAACGTTTCCTGCTTTGAATTTTCGTCCGATAGAAAACTACCGCAAAGCGATTCGCGACATTCGGGCACAAACCAAAAAACCTATTGGGGTGAATATCATTGTTCAAAGTAGCAATAAATTTGCAAACGAACATCTCGATATTGCGATAGAAGAAGGCGTCGATCTGATTATTACATCTCTCGGAAGCCCACGCGAGGTGATTAAAAAAACTCGCGGAACAAAAACACGCGTCTATAGCGATGTCGTAGGGCTTGAACATGCAAAAAAAGTTGCGGATATGGGCGGTGATGGTCTTATCGCGGTTGGGAGTGGTGCAGGAGGACACGCCGGTGATATTTCACTCTTTGCACTTATTCCCTATTTAAAAAAGCACATTGATCTGCCTATTATTGCGGCCGGCAGCATTGTCAACGGCGCCACTCTTTTAGCAGCCCTTTCATTGGGAGCCGCCGGTGTACACATGGGCACGCGTTTTATTGCATCTCAAGAAGCACTAGTGAACGAGGCTTACAAAAAAGCCATCGTTGACGCGGGACCAGAGCAAATTGTGAATACAGATCGCGTCGATGGCTTTCCCGGAAATTTTATTCTCACACCTTTGCTTGAAAAATTAGGTGTCCACTCCGGAGTGGTCGAAACTGTTTTGAATCAAAATTCAAAATTTAAACGCTACCTATCGCTTTACCGTGCTGGTCGCGCCTTATTTGGCTCTCCTGAATCGAAAGCCTCTTATAAAAATATTTTCTCGGCTGGTCATGGTGTGGGGCTTATTGACGAGGTGCTCTCAATTTCGCAAATTGTAGAACAAACTGTGCGTGAATACCATGAACTCAAAGCGCGTCTTCCATAGCGCGCCTTGTCTTTATGAACCTAACGGCATCCTGACAATTTGCCAAAAAATAGTGTGTTAGTTTTTATTCATTCCAAGGAGAAATATATGAAACGTAGGATGTCTTTTTTATTCGCCTTTGTATTCGCAGGGACGTGTGTGTTTATAAATTCGGCGCACGCACAATCAGGCTCCGTGATTAAAATTGATGGGTCAAGTACAGTGTTTCCAATCACCGAAGCGGTAGCCGAAGAGTTTCAAAAAGAACAAAAAGGAAAAGTCAAAGTCACTGTAGGGATTTCAGGAACTGGTGGCGGATTTAAAAAATTCTGTCGCGGCGAAACCGACGTACAAAACGCCTCTCGCCCTATTCAAACGAGCGAAATGGAATCGTGTAAAACGGCCGGTATTAAGTATTACGAAATCCCGGTAGGATTTGACGCTATGGCCATCGTAGTGAATACAAAAAATGATTGGATTAAAGAGATCTCCGTCGCAGATCTAAAAAAAATGTGGTCCCCAGAAGCACAAGGTAAAATTACCAAATGGAATCAGGTCAATCCTGCATGGCCAAATGAACCTTTGAAGTTGTACGGTGCCGGTTCAGATTCAGGAACATTTGATTATTTTACAGAAGCTGTTGTCGGAAAATCCAAAGCGAGCCGCGGCGACTATACCGCCAGCGAAGATGACAACACACTCGTGATGGGCGTTGCGAATGATAAATTTGCTCTTGGTTACATTCCGTTTTCTTACACTGAAGAAAATAAAAGTAAGCTAAAAGTTATCGGAGTGATTGGTGGAGACAAAGCTCCTATAAAAACAGCTGTACTACCCTCAAAAGACACTGTTGAAAAAGGCACTTACTTCCCACTCTCGCGTCCACTGTTTATTTACGTTAGTGACGCCTCTTATAAGCGCGCAGAAATCGCCGAGTTTACACACTTCTACATTAAGAACAGCGCAAAACTTGTACCGCAAGTGAAGTACGTCGCTCTTCCGGCAAAAGCGTACGATATGGCCGCGGAAAATGTTAAAAAAGGTAAGTTAGGAACTGTTTTTAAAGGTCACTCTGAAGTTGGACTTAAGATTGAAGATCTTTTGAAAAAGGAAAAATCACTTTAGTTAATGGCAGATACGACTTTAGTTAACAATAAACCTCCTCTCTCGCGACGAGCTCGACGCTTTCGCGAGTTTGTTATTGAGAGCCTGCTTTTTTTAGCTGCGTCTTCAAGCGTGTTCATTACGTTGGGGATATTGTGGATTTTGATTTCAGAATCCATTCCGTTTTTTCAAAACGTTTCTGTTTTTGAATTTCTAACCGGAAAAGAATGGATGCCGATGTTTGCTGATCCTAAATTCGGCATCCTTCCACTTTTATGCGGCACTTTTCTTTCGACCCTCGTCGCTCTTATACTTGCGATTCCTCTCGGAACGGTTTGCGCCGTTTTTTTAAGCGAATATGTCTCTCCAAACAAACGTGAAGTTATCAAACCTATTCTTGAACTTTTGGCCTCTGTTCCAACTGTAGTTTACGGATACTTTGCCTTGCTTTTTGTTACGCCGCTGTTGCAAAAGATTTTTCCGGATATGTCAGGTTTTAACGTTTTGAGCGCAGGACTCGTAATTGGAATTATGATTATTCCGTACATTAGTAGTCTGAGCGAAGATGCGATGCGATCTGTGCCCGCATATTTACGCGAGGGCTCGTACGCAACGGGAGCAACTCGTCTTCAAACTGCTTTTGGCGTCGTAGTGCCCGCTGCATTTTCGGGAATGACGTCTGCTTATATCTTAGGAATTTCGCGTGCACTTGGAGAAACTATGGTCGTGGCGATTGCGGCCGGGATGCAACCCAACTTTACTTTTGATCCGACTCAGCCGGCAGCTACAATTACAGCGTTTATTGTGCAAGTAAGTTTGGGCGATCTTCCGCATGGATCCATTGGCTACCAATCGATTTACGTCGCAGGTTTAACTTTGCTCGCACTCACACTTACGTTTAACTTAATTGGTTTTGCTCTTCGCAAACGTTTTCGAGAGGTTTACTGATGTCGAGAGTTGCCGTGTTCGCCAAGGCAAATTTAAGAAAACGAAAGTTCTACGACTTTATGTTTTCTGTTTTTGGTTTGCTCTCCCTTTTGTTTGCGTTGATCACGCTCTTAGCTCTTATTTTAGATCTCGCGATGACGGGTGTCCCGCGTATTAATTTTGCTTTTTTTACGAATTTTCCCTCACGCTTTCCGGAAGAAGCTGGAATTTTATCGGCTTGGGTTGGAAGTATTTGCGTTATGTTAACGACTGCAGCCTGTGCCATTCCATTAGGTGTGGGAGCTGGTGTTTATCTCGAAGAATATGCTCCTAAAAATTGGCTCACCAGTTTTTTTGAATTGAATATTGTCAACCTCGCAGGAATTCCCTC
>JAKFYE010000034.1 GCA_021731045.1 Bdellovibrionales bacterium
CGGGGACGGAGCCCCATTTTTGGAATCCCCGACCAAAAGAGCGACAGGCAAATTTATTCAATAATTTCAATTATTTATAAGCACGGCATTTTTAGCTCTAAAAAACTACGCCTTCTGCGTCCTTTAATATTCCCAAGTTCCAATAAGTACGTTTTAAATCTTCAAAGCGCTGGCATTTCACTTGCTCTTATATCAAGTAACTTCATCCCCCCCCAGCGGTCTGGTCCCCCCCAATAACCAGGCCGCTTTTTTTTACTTTTTCTCCCATTGCATTGCGCATAATTGAGGCAAATCCGCGAGGTCTTTGACAAGAGCTAACCGCTCAAGATAATTCACCTCTTCGTTTTTGAATTAAGGGGGAGAATATCGTGGTAAAGTCTAAGAGTTTCAACATCCTAGCTAATCCCAAATTAGCCGCCGCTTTGATATTTTTAGCCGCAATTATGCTGGCGGTTTCGTGCACAAAAAAAGAAGACGATACTGACACAACGATCAACATCACGCTCACAGCAAATTTAAAAGGCCTAGACCCGGCCCATAATAGCGATGCCTACACCGGCGCCGTCCTTCCGCAAATTTACGAAACCCTCTACAACTACCACTACTTAAAACGCCCGTTAGTTCTTCAACCTCAACTCGCAGAAGCCATGCCGGAAGTTTCAAAAGATGGTTTAACAGTCACAATTAAAATTAAGAAGGGCGTTAAGTTCCAAGACGACGAATGCTTTAAAGCCACCGGCGGAAAAGGCCGCGAGCTTGTTGCAGAGGATTTTATATATTCATGGAAGCGTCTTTCAGACCCCGCAACCGTTAGCGACGGCTTTTGGATTTTTGATGAAAAAATCAAAGGCCTAAATGAATGGCGCGAAAAAATTGGAAAAAAAGAAGCTGATTATTCCGCAGCGATCGAAGGCCTTCAGGCCCTTGATGCAAATACTTTGGTTATCAAATTAACCCAGCCCTACTTTCAACTTCAGTACGTTTTGACAATGGGTTACTCGTCCCCTCTTCCTAAAGAGTGCGTTGAACATTACGGCCAAGAAATATTAAATCATCCTATCGGCACAGGACCTTACAAATTAGATTCATGGGTTCGTAACTCAAAAATCATTCTCGTAAAAAATCCAAATTTTAGAGGAGAAACATATCCCACTGAAGGCGAACCTAGCGATAAAGCCGCCGGACTTCTTGAAGATGCCGGTAAGCCTATTCCTTTTGCAGATCGCGTGATCTTTTCTGAAATTATCGAAGATCAACCTCGTTGGCTCAATTTTGTAAAAGGCAATCTCGACTTTTCTGATATTCCTAAGGATAACTTTGATACCGCCGTTCACGATCGCAAACTAAACGCAGATATGGAAAAAAAGGGAATGAAGCTTCAGATCTCTGAAGATCCTGATGTGACGTATTATGCATTCAATATGGATGACCGTATCGTCGGAAAAAACAAAGCTTTACGCCAAGCCATTTCGATGGCGTGTGACCATGAAACTCTCATCTCACGTTACTACAATGGCCGCGCCATCAATGCGCAAAGCATGCTCCCTCCTGCAGTCGATGGCTATGATCCCAAATATAAAAATCCTTACAAAGAATTCAATATCGCAAAAGCTAAAGAGCTCATGAAGAAAGCCGGCTACCCAGAAGGCAAAGGTCTTTCCGAATTAACTTTCGATGCGATTAGCGGAGCTTCATCACGTCAGTTTGCTGAGTTCTTTCAGCAAAATATGGCGGCGATCGATATAAAGGTCGCGATCAAAGTCAGCACGTGGCCAGAATTTTCAAAGCGGCTAAAAGAAAAGAAAGCTCAGATTTGGGGCATAGCGTGGCTTGGCGATTATCCCGATGCCCAAAATTTTATGCAATTACTCTATGGACCAAATAGCTCACCGGGCCCGAACGCCGCTAATTATAAAAACGCAAAGTTTGATGACCTCTATCGAAAGTCTATGAAACTTCCCCCAGGCTCTGAGAGAACAAGAATGTATCAAGAAATGCGAGACCTCGTGGTTGAAGAAGCTCCGTGGGTTTTCAATACACATCGTTTGGCCTACCGCATATCTCATGGTTGGATAAAAAATTTAAAGCGCCATCGTATGGTGAGCGACGATATTAAGTATTTTAGAATAGACCCTAAAGCTCGTGCAGAAATGAAAACGAAACTCTAATGTTGGGTTTTCTCGTTCGTCGCGTTTTACAAATGATTCCTATCACAGTCGGAATCACGCTGATCACGTTTTTATTATTCAATGTGGCTGGCGGCAATGCAGCTTATCAATTTGCCGGTAAAAATGCGTCGGCAGAGCAAATTCAAGAACTTGAGCACGAGCTCGGTCTAGATCGTCCTTTACACGAACAGTATTTTTTTTATTTGTCTCAAATTATTCAATTTGATTTCGGACGGAGTTGGGCTTCAAAACAAAAAATTACGACCTTACTTTCAGATGGCGTTGGCGCCTCTTTATCACTCGCGGTGCCACCTTTTTTTATCGGTACGATTATAAGTGTATTAATCGCGCTCCTCCTTGCATATCATCGCGGAACTTTTTTAGACAAATCGGCGATGATCGTATGCTTGGCTCTTACGAGCATCAGCAACCTCGTGTATATTTTATTTTTTCAGTATTTTTTTGCGTACAAGCTTAATATGTTTCCCATTTCAGGTTGGGACACCGACCTTATCGGGCGTTGGCAATACGTCGCCCTTCCCTCTCTTATTTGGATCATCGCAGGACTTGGTTCTAACGTTCTCTTTTACCGCACTATAATGTTGGATGAAATCTTTCAAGATTATGTACGCACCGCACGTGCAAAAGGACTCGATAACAAAACTGTCTATTTAAAACATGTTCTTAAAAATGCGATGATTCCTATTATTACAGTCGTGATTTTGCAGATGCCATTTTTAATAACCGGCTCGCTATTACTTGAAAACTTTTTTAGCATACCCGGCCTCGGCAACATGATGATTCAAGCTCTTTATAACTCCGACTTACCCGTCGTAAAAGCCATGACTTTTTTAGGCGGAGTTTTATATATGATTTTTAATTTGATCTCCGACATTTGTTATTCGTTAGTGGATCCTAGGATACGTCTCGGATGATCTCCAATTATAAAAACTCATTATGGTGGGATGCCTTAAGACGTTTACGTCGCAGTCGTGTGGCAATCACAAGTTTTGTTATAATTGTCATTTATTTTATTACGGCGTTGCTAGCAAAATTTAATTTTATCGCCACAGACTATGCACTCGTGAACAATAGTCTGAGTTACGCCGCGCCCAGTGGCGCGCACTGGTTTGGCAATGATATCCTTGGGCGCGATGTTTTTGCACGCGCCATTCACGGAACTTATTTTGCCATTTCGGTGGGCCTTATCTCTTCAATTATCGCCATTCCGATCGGCGTGACCTTAGGTGCCCTCGCGGGATATTTTGGCGGCAAGGTTGACGATTTTATTACGTGGCTCTACACGACGGTTGATTCTATTCCTTATATTCTTCTACTGATTGCACTTTCGTTTGTTCTCGGCCCAGGACTCAACAACATGTACATCGCTATCGGCATGACCACATGGGTGACACTTTGCCGATTGATCCGCGGCGAGTTTTTAAAACATAAAAATCGCGACTATGTCGTAGCCGCAGAGGCAATAGGGGCACGTCATGCCCGCCGAATTTTTAGACACATTCTCCCCAATGTTTTCCACATTATTTTGATCCAATTTAGTTTGCAGTTTGTTTTCGCAATTAAAATGGAGGTTATTTTAAGTTACTTAGGCTTAGGAGCTCCTCCCGGAAGCCCTTCATGGGGACTCATGATTGACGATGCTAAGCAAGAACTCGCGCGCGGAATTTGGGGAGGCATCACCGCTGCATCACTTCTGATGTTTGGTCTAATTTTATCGTTCAACTTGTTCAATGACGCACTTCGAGACGCGCTCGATCCCAAGTTGAAAAACAAGTGAGAACTCTGGTATTAACATTTCATGTCAAATATCGTTTTAGACGTTAAAAATCTTAAGACTCAGTTCAAGACAGATGACGGTGCTTTTTTTGCCGTCGACGATATTAGCTTTCAAGTTGAAAAAGGCAAAACACTCGGAATCGTCGGCGAATCTGGTTGTGGAAAATCTGTGACTTCACTTTCGATCATGCGTTTGATTCCGACTCCCCCGGGTAAAATTGCCTCAGGAGAAATTCTTTTCAATGGCAAAGATCTTTTAAAACTTTCCGAAAGAGAAATGCGATCCGTTCGGGGAAATCAAATCTCAATGATTTTTCAAGAACCAATGACGTCACTCAATCCAGTTTTTACAATCGGAAACCAAATTTCTGAAGCTGTCTCTCTTCACAATAAAGCTCTAACGCGCGATCAAATTCGCAACAAGACAATCGAAATGTTAGAGCTTGTGGGAATTCCTGAAGCAAAAAAACGCGTTGATGATTATCCTCACCAACTTTCAGGCGGTATGCGCCAGCGCGTGATGATCGCGATGGCTTTAAGTTGTAGCCCTCAGGTTTTAATTGCTGACGAGCCGACCACCGCTCTCGACGTTACGATCCAAGCTCAAATTTTAGAACTCGTTCGACGCTTACAAAAAGAGTTGGGCAGCTCAATGATTCTTATTACCCACGACCTCGGCGTTGTCGCCGAAACTTGTGATAACGTGGCCGTGATGTACGCTGGCAAAATCGTGGAGTATGGAACTGTTCACGATATTTTTGATCGTCCTCAGCATCACTACACTAAGGGGCTATTAAATTCGGTTCCTCATTTTGAAACAGGTAAACGAAGAGAACGACTTGTCACGATTCCTGGAATCGTTCCTAACTTGTTAAACATAAAGCCGGGTTGTCGTTTTGCAGATCGTTGTGTCGCGGCGAAAGGACCCTGCTTAGAAGTTCATCCCGAATTAGAAGAACATGCTCCTGGTCATAAAGTCGCATGTTATTTCCCGGTGAAACCAGGAGAATTGAAGTGAGCGAAGTTTTAGTTAAAATTGAAAATCTCACCAAAACTTTTCCTATTAAAGGCGGCATTCTCTCACGTGAAATCGCGAGCGTGAAGGCCGTCTCTGATGTATCTTTAGAAATTCGCAAAGGTGAAACACTTGGCCTCGTAGGTGAATCTGGGTGCGGAAAATCCACGCTTGGCCGCTGTATCATTCGCCTTTTGCAACCAACTTCAGGTCGAATCCTATACAAAGGTAACGACGTTACCGATTTAAAAGGAGAACGTCTGCGAGCTCTTCGTCGCTCGATGCAGATTATTTTTCAAGATCCTTACGCCAGTTTAAATCCGCGTATGACAATTGGTTCAATTATTACTGAACCTCTCACCATACATAATTTATTTGATTCGAAAAAAGACCGCGAAGATCGCGTAAAACAACTTATTGAAACCGTAGGCTTACGTGCTGAGGCGATCAATCGTTATCCACACGAATTCTCAGGTGGACAACGTCAGCGTATCGGTATCGCACGCGCGCTGGCGGTCGACCCTGAATTCATCGTCTGTGATGAGCCCGTATCTGCACTCGATGTTTCGATTCAAGCTCAAGTCATCAATTTATTAATGGATCTGCAGCAAAAATTTGGCTTAACATATTTATTTATCGCGCATGATCTCAAGGTCGTAGAGCATATTTCAAATCGCGTGGCCGTCATGTATTTAGGGCGAGTGGCCGAACTTGCTGCGAGCGATGACCTCTACCATCATCCCACTCACCCTTACACCCAGGCTTTGCTTTCATCGATTCCAGTTCCAGATCCTTCAGCAAAGCATAATCGTATTATTCTTCACGGAGATGTTCCGAGCCCTATTAACCCACCATCAGGCTGTTACTTTCATCCGCGTTGCAATAAAGCCGGTCAAGGCTGTAACGAGTATCGCCCTGAGCTTCGTATGACACGTCCAGATCATTTCACCGCGTGCATTAAGGCTGAGCCCGTCCTTACGATGGAAGAAGCCTTACTTGCAAGCCAAGCCCATCAACCACAATTATAAATATTTATTTTGAACAGCTAATAATAACTTGGAAGCGCACGTTATAGCCATTTACCCAAGAGTAACCATCCTCGAGTAAACCACTAATAGCCTGAACTTTTCCTACGTTTAAAGCATTAAGATCATCTGCGCGAAAAGTATAAAACAAAAACTGATCACCTTCAGAATAATCAATCACAATTTTATTACTGAAATCCTCATGGCTCACATTTTTTGACTGCAAACTTAAACCATCTAAAGAAAACGGCTTACGACTTATGGAACACGTATCATCAATAGATTTAATGCAAGAAACTGCCTGACATGTTAGTTTTGAAGGAAGCGAAATTTGCACATTAGCAAAACTTGTCACACCAACTAAACACAAAAAAGAAAATACGATCGCTTTCATTTTTAACTCCAATTTGAAAGTGTAGTTTACGAAAATAATAAAACCTTCGCACCAGAAGGATGATGACGTGTAGGAAGTCATCGACTCGTCTATTTTTTAGACAACACCATGAGCGTATTTACTGCTTTGCGGAGCTCTTCAATTTCAAATGGCTTTTTAATATAATCATCTGCCCCAACTTGAAACCCACGCTTTACGTCCAAATCGCTTGTTTGACCCGAAACAAAAATTAAAGGGATGTTCTTTAAGTCTTTGTGTTCTTTCATAAGCTTGGCCAGTTCAAGGCCATTAATCCATGGTAGACCTACATCCATAATGATCAATTCAATCGGAGAATCATCTAAGACTAGCGAGAGTTGCGTCCCATCAGCAGCCAACAAAACGCGATATCCATCTTTTTCTAAGACCTTTTTAATAGATTTACGAACAGTCTCATCGTCTTCTACGACCAAAACGGTACGCGGATCAGCTCGCTTGGTAAGATTGCGATAGTCTTCTAAAGAAACCACGTTTTTTTCACTTAGTTTTTCACGTGTGATTTTTTCGATCTTATCAATCAGGCTTTTTGTATTTATTTTTTTACTCATGATGCGCTAACCAACGTTCTGCATCGATGGCCGCCATGCAACCACTCCCTGCGGCCGTGACCGCTTGTCGATAAACGTGGTCATGAACGTCTCCCGCCGCAAAAACACCTTCAACAGATGTATAGCTCGTCCCTGGTTTAACCTTTAAGTAGGACGTCTCATGAAGTTCTAATTGGCCTTTAAAAATACTCGTATTCGGAGAGTGTCCAATCGCAATAAATAGGCCTTCAACCGCAATATCGGTTTTTTTATTTGTTTTTAAATTGTTCAGCGTGATCGTATTGACCGCTTGTTCACCTTTAATATCTACCACTTCACTATCCCAAATAATTTGAATTTTCGGATGAGCCTTCACCCGATCCACCATAATTTTAGAAGCTCTAAAAGTATCGCGACGATGAACCACATAAACCTTAGTCGCAAAACGGGTCATAAATAACGCTTCTTCCATAGCGGTATCTCCACCACCAACCACTGCGACATCTACATTTTTAAAAAAAGCTCCATCACATGTCGCGCAGGCTGAAACCCCTCGACCCGAAAACTTCTGCTCTTGCTCAAGTCCCAACCATTTTGCAGATGCCCCCGTCGAAACAATAACCGCTTCGGCCAAGTACTCATCTTTCCCGATCCAAACTTTAAAAGGTCGCTTAGAGAAATCCACCTTTGTTACGTTCTTCGTAATAAATCGCGTTCCAAAACGCTCGGCTTGCTTACGCATAATTTCCATTAATTCTGGTCCGGTGACACCTTCAGCAAAACCAGGATAGTTCTCAACATCCGATGTGATCATCAACTGACCCCCCGGCTGTTCACCTTCAATCATAAGCGGTTTCAGCATCGCACGCGCAGAATAAATTGCCGAAGTTAAGCCCGCAGGACCTGAACCAATAATTATTAATTTTTCTATTTGCGCCACAAGTACTCCCAATTTGAATCTGCACCTAATATAGTTACTCCCCCAAGCAATGGAAAGACGTTTCGGAACCCTTAAACTATGCGCCGAATGATTTAACGGATAAGTCCTAGCTAACGCGTAAGGCAACGATCTGTTGATTGTGTGTCTATACCCAGCCAGCTATAGTTCATAGAGATCCATTTGAAAGTGTGGAAGATGCCCAAAATACGTTTTGCAAAAGGTCGCCCCGAAATCGAAGTTCCCATTGGGAGCAATCTTATGAAATGTCTTACGGACAACGAAATTCCCGTGGCTAGTTCCTGTGGCGGTGAAGGTGTCTGCACAAAGTGTTTGCTCACCATAGTAGAAGGCAAAGAAAATCTTTCGCCTCCAAATGAAACCGAAAATGACTTACGAGACATCCATGATTTTGCCCGCAACGAACGTGTGAGCTGCCAAACAGAAGTTCTCGGAGATATCAAAATTGACGCCGGTTATTGGTAATTATCTGGCTTAATTCATGCTCTTAGCCTCCGCATGGAGGTTCTTATGCATTTATTTCGTAATACGCTTACAGTTTTATCCTTAACTCTTTCGACTCTCGGACTGATTTCTTGTTCTCAAGACAAACCCGTCGAATACGACATGTGGGAAAACGCCCCTATCTTGACCATTCAACATGACGGCGAAACCACACTTCGAACTACGTCCGAAGCCACAACTCTAACAACGCAAGATAGTCTTCTCCTTGCAGACGCAACAACACAAAAAGAGTCTTTAGAGGGAGTTGCACAAATCGAAACTCTTATAAATTGCGAAAATTCTCTCAATACAAATTACACGCGAAACGAAACTTTAAAAATAAACACGCGCTATAAAGTTCTCGATCTCTTGCCGGTCGAAGCCCTCACATCACAAATGGTTAGCATTGAAAAATCGTCTGAGCTCACATGTTCATTGGGGTTAAAATTAACAAACACAAACGGTTCCACACGAAAGCGCATCTTACAAAACGTTCGCATTCAGTTCGATCTTTCAAAACCAAACGTGCATATTTTTAACCCTAAAACGAATAGTAAAGACAGCCTCATGACCCTCACGAGTGAAGAAACTGTACAAACATATATCGAAAGCTCCCAATCTTCAGAGGGAATATTTATTCTCTCTTGTACAGATTTTCAATCCACTCAACCAGTTACGCCTTTGATGCGCCTTTCCGATCTATCGCTAAAGCCTAACCTTACAAACGAACCTGACCTTCGTAAAGTTTTGCCTAAACAAACGTGTCGCTTGTATCAACGGCTTTCAAATTCTGAAACATGGCTTTCTCCCGAATTTAAAATTAATTATCCGATTTCAAATTTTGAAATAAAATCGACTGCGGCCTATAACGAAACTTGGGTTGAAGCGACTATGCATACTATGAATATCGTAAGAACCATCGTAACAAATACGAATTCCTTTGCTATTCAAATTCGGTTTCAAAAAGCTCTCGGAACGGTTCAACAAAATGTTATGGCTGGTACCCCAGCTGCTTTTGGAAATTCTAGTCCAACTGTGCGCCATCTCACACTCGGATTCGCCGCTAGTGGCGCGGTCGATATTCAGGAGCTTGAAGGATATTATTTTGCAACCTTATCTCCCGGATCAACATTGACGTTATTAGCTCAAGCTGCGATTGAACGCGGGTGTTTTTCTAGTCCCGAAATAGCGGGCATGGATTTTACTCTTACAAAAGAATCCTCATTTACTATAGAGAGAGGCGAACGTTTACTCACCCCTGAGACATTGTCCCACTTTGTTATGCTCTCTCAACACTCACTTAATCTTAGCAACGTATATCGCGTCTCCGGCTCAGGTCGTGAAACTTATTACCTTCCCTGGGAACGGTCGGTTTATCCAAAATTAGTTCTTGAAGGCGCGCCAACCATTGGAGCTAAAGGTTGTTGGAATTAATCCCTTAGAGCACGGACGAGATGAGTGGGTAACCCTTTGCTCGTCCATAGCTTTTCAAAATGTGTTTGAAAGTTTTCATTCGACCATTCCGACTTATGAAGATCGCGACTTTCTCGAATCACCCGATATGGGCTTGGTTCAAGTCTCTCTACTATCCAATCGTAATATCCAGGATGATCCGTTTTAATTTCTAAAAATGAACCTGGTTTCTGAAGAGTATGGAGAGCCGTCAAAAACTCTAAATTAATTAGGCGATTCTTAAAGTGCCTTTTTTTGGGCCATGGATCCGGAAAGTAAATAAACACATTATTAAGCTCGCCCACAGAAAAAAGGTCCTTAATCAGAGAGGCATGATAACGAACCGCCCAGCTATTTGTATTCCCAAAAGCCAACGAGCGTTTAATAGTTTGAATCAAGGGTTTAAATTTAAGCTCCATGCCTAAAAGATTTCTTTGAGGATTTTGGTGACTATAATGCGCAAAAAAATAGCCATTTCCCGTTCCGATTTCGAGATCTAATGGCGCATCTGCCATTAAGCCTAAAGACTCACGCCATTGACCTTTCATCTGAGGTGCACGTTCCTCATCAATCACGCGTGATGAGTATTCGTTGGACATCATCAAAACATATTTATTCGGACTCGGTAGGGTTCGAGATCTAACAAGTCTAACGGAGGGGTTAAGTGCAGACATAATGCTCATGGGCGTACCAAACTAAACAACTTCTGAGAACCTAATTTGTATAAATTATATAAGCCCAGTAAACACTGTTGCATCTTTGCCAACAGAGAGTTATAACATGCAGCACCGTAACAATAAGTTATTGGTTTTACGTCGATTATTGCGATTAATGACTTTTAGGAGGCCGCGATGGCACAAAATTTAAAGCCGATCATAGATGAAATTAGAAACAAACTTGCGAACACGAACAAAGAACAGTTGCGTGATGTTGTGCTTGATAATTTAAAACAGACTCGCGAAACAGTTGAAAAAACAATTCGTGAAGTTGCTCGCCAATCAAAAGACAGCCGCATTGTTCGTGATTATGTGATCCCTTTCGCTGAGTCTGAAAATGCAGATAAGGCAATGAAGTATTTGAACTCTAAATTAGGCCCTAGCTCTCTTGTTTCAAGAATTGAACAGGCCCGCAAATCACTTATCGATCTTAAAGTTGCAGACGCAAAAACTGCTGAATCAGTTGAGCCGACTGAGGCTGTTACCGAAGAGCCAGCACCTAAAAAAAGAACTCGCACTGAAGCTGACGCTTAATTTTTAATACTCAATTTACTTAAAAAAGGATCTCGCAAGGGATCCTTTTTTATTTGTCCATGACTCACCACCGTTCCCATTGACTGCCTATTATTTTCCCCTTGAATATAAACAAGGGGTTCGTATGTCTATTCGCTTCCTACTATTTATACTTCTTATTACTAACGACGCATGGGCGGTTCCAGAACTGGGACAAAAAATCATGATTACGTCGACGTCTCGCGAAGCTTCGGAGGCAGGTATGATAATGGCCCGTAAAGGGGGAAATGCCGTTGATGCGGCGGTGGCGACGGTTTTAGCTCTAGCCGTGACTCGACCCTATTATGCAGCACTTGGCGGTGGGGGTTTTGCTCTCATTAAAATGAACAAACAAATTGAAGCTCTTGATTTTCGAGAGACCGCTCCAGCCAAAACTTCCGAAAAATATTATTTAAGTAAAGCAAAAAATGCGTCTACTGATGGCGGAACCGCCGTGGGAGTTCCAGGGCTTCCTTTGGGATTGTTTGAACTTCATAAAAAATATGGAAAACTCCACTGGAGCGAGCTTTTTGTTCCCGCAATTAAATTAGCCAACGAGGGATTTCAGATTACTGGAGAATGGAGTGAGTACACTTTAAAACAGAAAGCCCATTTTAATGATGTTGGATTAAATGTCTTTTTTAAATCGAAAACTCTACCCTACAAACCCGGTGACGTTTTTATTCAAAAGGATCTCGCCTCGTTACTTAAAGAAATTCAAACGCGTGGTGTGAGCGCTTTTTATTCGGGGCTTCCGGCGCGTGACATTGCCGATACGGTCCAAGCGGCTGGTGGCGACTTAACTTTTACAGATTTAAAAAACTATAAAGTGCGCTGGCTTAAACCTATGGAAGTTAAGTTTGATGGGTTTGATATTTACTTAATGCCGCCACCGAGTAGTGGAGGGTTGGTTATTGCCACAGCTTTGAAACTGGCCGAAAAATTAAAACTAAAAGATAGCCTACCGTTAAGTTTAGATGAGTTGCATCTTATCGGAGAAATTTTAAATCGATCTTTTCGGGGTCGGTCTCTTTTAGGTGATCCTGATTTTAATAAAAATCCTTTAGAAAAATTATTGTCTGATAAGTACATTGAGGAACTAAAGAGTTCAATTTCTCACAAATCTGTAAAAAAATTAGACCCTCTAAATGAAACTCAGTTTACCAATGAGACAGAAACAACACATGTTTCAGTGATGACGGCGAATGGTGATGGTGTGGCTTTAACAGTCACTCTAAATGGATCTTATGGCTCAGGAGTTGTGACACGTAAATATAAAATTGTGCTAAATAATGAAATGGATGATTTCACGACTCGACCAAATGAGGCCAATGCGTTTGGTTTAATTCAAGGAACTGCAAATAATATCGCACCTGGTAAGCGTCCTCTAAGTTCGATGAGCCCCACTTTGGTTTTGCAAAATGGAAAATTACGTGAGGTGGTTGGTGCACCTGGTGGGCCACGAATTATCAGTGCGGTTTTTCAAGTTCTCTATCGCACTCTCATTTCGGGATGGAATATGGATAAATCTATTCAAGCTCCTCGGGTACACAATCAGTTTTTACCGCATAAACTTTTTATTGATCCTAATAGTTTCTCTCCTGAAACGATCGAAGGACTTAAGAAAAAAGGACATGACATCGTTCAGGATTCTGCAATAGCAAAGGTCTATGGTGTGCAACTAAATAAAGATGGCCTTCTGGAAGGGGCTTTTGATTCGCGCGGAGATGGCGCGGCAGTGGGGTACTAAAAATGAAAGTTGTATTGATTACGGGAGCAAGTTCCGGAATCGGGAATCTCCTAGCACGGAAAGCCGTTGCCGAAAATTATACGGTGATTATCAACGCGCGAAGAAGTGAGGCATTAAACGAAATTAAACTTTTGGCTCCAGAAAGAGTCATTACCGTTATCGGAGACGTTACGGATAAAAATGTACAGACAAAGTTGATCGAGGAAGTCGATCGTATTGGGCACTTAGATTATTTATTTAATAATGCGGGTTTCGGTTATTATGGACAAGTTGAAAAGCAAGATAACATTGCGGCAGTTATCGATTTAAACGTTACGACGCTTATTGAAATCACTCGCAAATGTATTCCCTATTTGAAAACGGCGGCGGGCGGGCGAATTATTAATGTAGCGAGTGTTCTCGGAAGAATTGAAATTCCGTTCATGTCAGTTTACATCGCAACAAAATATGCTGTTGTTGGATTTACGAAAGCTTTAAACTTAGAACTTGCGAATACGACCATCACAGCAACTGCCATGTGTCCAAGTGGGGTAAGAACTGAATTTAGCAAAGTTTCTGGCGGCGGAGAGTACGGACGACAGACCGATCAATTTGCCGAAGAAGCCGAAAAAGTTGTAAATGGTATTTGGAAGAAAAAAGATTTGCGCGTAGACGTTGCTTACCCAACACGGATTGCGTGGTTTACGGTTTTCATAACCAAACTTTTAAGACCTTTTATCATTTCGGTGATGAAAAATATGGTGCGAAAAAAGGGCGATAAGCTTTTTTAGAGTGGGTTTCATAAATACTCGTGCGTAGGCAACAATTTAAAACTTCTGACTTCTACGTGGCGCTGGTGTAATACTCTGCCGGCTCAACGGGCGAAATCAGAGACTCCACCGTGAAGGGTTGCTGCCAACTAAAAGCTTCTTTACGTATTGGACAATCCGCGAGATCACAAGAAGCGCAGTAGGCCTGCCGGCATGGATCCAAATGAAAGTGAATTTCGCCGTCGACGGAATAATCGCGAATAAATGTCTGTTCAAATTTGTTAGTTTCTAAATGTGCGATCGCCACACTCCAAAACTCTGGAACAACCACGTGCGCATCAATATGATGGTATCGCCCAGAACGAATCACTCTCGTATGATGAATATGAATAATTCCCGATATACGGTTACGATTAAACAGCGCCGCGATTTCCTTCATTAAGTCTGGATCTTCTTCATCAATCAAACTCGCTGCGGCCTCACGAACAATTTTAAATCCCTCGTAACCTAAAACGATACCTACAACTATGCCCGCAACAGCATCTATCCATACAAAACCTGTGATGCGTACCAAGATCAAACCAACAATGACACCGACGGTTGTCCACACATCTGACAAAATATGCTTACCATTAGCCTTTAGGGCCGAAGATTTATATTTTATCCCGATATTCATAATATAAAAACCAAGAATACAATTTACAGCGCCGGCACCTGCAACGATTAAGAGGCCTCTGTCGATCTGCTGAATTTCATAACCATTCGTGAGGTACTTTCCACACTCAAATAAAATTGTGAGGGCCGCAAAAAAAACAAGTCCACCCTCGATGGCAGAAGAAAAATATTCGATTTTACCATGACCGTACGGATGCTCTTTGTCGGCAGGTTTGCGGGCAATAAACAAAACGATCAATCCTACGGCTGGCATTAAGACGTTAATAATACTTTCTAAAGCATCTGATAGAATCGATTTTGAACTTGTTAGTTTATACGCATAGAACTTTGCTGCGAGAAGTAACACGCTTACAATAAGCGACAGCGAATATGCTCGAAAGCGGAGCCCATCATGTTGAGGGCCGGTAATTAATACGGGTTCCTTCATAAGGCGAGCTTACTGAATTTAAGAGGGCATCTCAATTTTTAATTACAATTTAAGATCGGGCCTTGGCCAGTTGAGTAGAGCGTTGTTATTTTAGCGGCTAAAAGTGTGAGATCGAGAACTTTACCATCCATAAATGAATCACTGACCGCTGATTGCACGCGTGCTCCTGATTTCATAACCTCTTCTACGGTTGCCGGAGTTGGTCTCTTACCGGTTCGGGCCCAAATTAAACTGTAGGCCAGCGAAGCGGCGCCGGCTGTAATGGGCGAAGCCATAGATGTTCCTTGGAGGCGTCCGTATCCACCGCCGTTTAAAGTTGATAAAACGCCACTGCCAACTTGGTTTCCTTTACAACCCGGCGCTGCTAATTCTACGTAAGCGGCATTATAATTTGAAAACGAACACTTCGTGTTCGAGGCTGCATCGACCGCTCCGATCGTGATGGCGCCCGCATTTGTTTTTCCGTAACGTGCAGGCGTATATCCGGCTGCGTCTTCATTGCTATTTCCAGAGGCGATTGTTAAAACCGCACCTTTACTGAGAGCATATTTAATTGCCGCGTCTGTTGAAGACGATGACCCGGGCCCACCTAAACTTAAATTAATTATGCTTGCCCCATTATCCGCCGCGTACCGAATGGCATTATCAATATGCTCTGTTGAAGCTCCCGCCACCGCGCCAAAAACATTCAGCGCCATAATCTGAGCTTTCATACCATTCACTCCAGAAACTCCTACATTATTATCTGTTTTTGCCGCTGCCAACCCGGCCACGTGGGTTCCATGCGCCTCACCACCTTGATCAGGAGATGGCCATTGTTCAGGAGTGGGATCGCCTGTCTCCGAACCAAAATTGTATCCGTGAACATCATCGACATATCCATTTTTGTCATCATCTATACCGTTTCCTGAAATTTCCTTAGAATTCACCCAAAGATTATCTTCGAGATCTGGATGCCCTAAATCAACGCCGGTATCTATAATCGCAATCACAAGAGTTTCTTTGACTCCGCTATCCGAATTATAAAAAGTATCCCAAGCTTCAGACGCGCGAATATTCGTCAAATGTTCTTGTTGCGAAAATCTTGGATCGTTAGGAGTCATCAATGTTCTATGAATAACGTTTTCATTTACGCCTTTGATACACTCGTCACTTTCGATTGTGTCTTCAAGTTCCGAAAAACGCATATCTCGATCTGTTCTCACCAAAAATGATTTTTCGCTGACCGGAGTTTCGTTCGAAATTTTTAGTACCGAAGTGATTCCCTCACGAGACATAATCGAGCGTGCATTTCGAGCGATTTGCACACATTTTTCATCAACGACCACCACCAACTGTTTGCCCGCAAGGATCATAGGATTTATTGACTTTTCAGAGGCAAACGCGGAGGACTCTCCGTTGTTATTTTCGTTAATCTGAAGTTTTTTGCCTTTTGTCTCAAAAAGAGATGGAACACGTTGCTCACTCGAAAGAGATTTTGTCGTCGGGCATTGGTCACCAAGAGAGAACGTATTTTCGAGGGACTTTCCTTTAAAGCCTTTGCTACAGCTTACAAGTGATGCTGAGATAAGGATGATTGTAGCCGCCATTTTTAGATTCACGACTCCCCCGTTGAGATTATGATTGCAACCGCTGATCCAGGCATAGGATCGGATGACATTCACATGGCCATTAATTTAAAGGCTAACGTTTTGACACTTCATTGAGTTACACGGGTTAAGTCTATTTTCTTTAGAAATTACGAATAGTTATGTGCCTATAGAAGATTTTGGCAGTCGTCATAACAGGATGTCTTATATGCGATTTGATCGTCTTAATCTGATCGTCTCAAAATAAGAATAAAAAAAGCCAGCAGATGAGTGCTGGCTTTTTACTTGGAAAATAAAAAAATGATTAGTTCTTTTTCTTTGTGGCTTTTGCAGCTTTGCTCAAAGCTTCTTTAGCTTCTTCATCAATCGCAACACCTTCAGCCATTGCGGGCTTGGATCCAATGCCCCCTTGCTCAAGAACTTTTGCGCGAAGAGTTTTTGTGATTTCTGGATTTGCTTTCAAATATTCTTTCGCAGCATCGCGGCCTTGACCTAAGCGCTCACCGTTCATGCTAAACCATGCACCCGATTTGTCCACCAACCCCTTAGTAACGGCAAGATCCAACACATCTCCTTCAAGAGAAATGCCTTCTCCATACATAAGATCAAATTCGATCTTCGCAAATGGAGGTGCCATTTTGTTTTTTACAACTTTAACGGATGTGCGGTTACCTACTATCTCTTCGCCATTTTTAATCGCCCCAATACGACGAACATCAAGACGAACGCTGGAGTAAAACTTCAACGCGTTCCCACCGGTTGTGGTTTCTGGATTTCCAAACATCACACCGATTTTCATACGAATTTGGTTAATGAAAATAACGATCGTTTTACTGCGACTGATACTGGCTGTTAATTTACGAAGAGCTTGAGACATCAAACGCGCTTGTAAGCCCATGTGGCTGTCACCCATTTCACCTTCGATTTCTGCACGCGGAGTTAATGCGGCAACAGAATCGACAACTAAAATATCGACTGCGCCTGAACGAACAAGAGTTTCTGTAATTTCAAGAGCTTGCTCTCCAGTATCTGGTTGAGAAATTAAAAGATCTTCTGTGTTCACACCTAATTTTCGTGCATACGTCACATCAAGTGCATGCTCGGCATCCACAAACGCCGCGATTCCACCCGTCTTTTGAGCTTCGGCAATTGCAGAAAGCGCCAAAGTCGTTTTACCAGAACTTTCTGGTCCATAGATTTCGATAATACGACCTCGTGGGTAGCCACCAATACCAAGTCCAAGATCAAGTGAAAGTGAACCGGAACTCACGACGCTCACACCATCATGAAGAGTTTCATTTGTTCCTAAACGCATAATTGAACCTTTGCCAAATTGCTTCTCGATTGAAGCCAATGCAAGTTCAAGTGCCTTTTCTTTTTCTTTTCCTGCTTCCATGTTCATTCCCATTCTTCCCCCTTTAAATTTTTTAATAACTGTAATTTTTAAATGCTGATTTTTATCAGTTTATTTTGTTAGCGCTGTTTTTAATATTTTGAGTGCATGCTCGACAGCAGAGTTTCGTATCTGCGAGCGATCGCCTTCAAAATATTTCTGATTCGCCTCTTCAAACTCAGGGCCAACGATCGCAAACCACACAGTTCCCACTGGCTTTTGCACTGTCCCGCCAGTCGGTCCTGCTATTCCGGTGATCGCAATAGCCCAATGACTACTCAAACCCAAACGTGCTCCAGAAGCCATCTCTAAAGCGGTCTCACGGCTAACTGCACCATGTTTTTTTATTGTTGATTCCTGTACTCCTAATATCGAAGTTTTTACAGAATTTGCGTAACTCACAACGCCGCCAACATAAACACTTGAAACTCCTGCAAGACTTGTCACGTGCCCAGAAAGTAAGCCACCCGTGCAGCTTTCAGCGACGGAGAGCGTCTGTTTTTTATTTTGAAGTTGACTCACAATGTCTTTTATTACGTCTTCTATTTTCACAGAAGTTGAACTCCCAACCAGTCTGTTTGCGTGTAGACAACCTGCAATATTATATTCGCAATAACGCCGGCTAAAATATCATCGGCCACAACACCTAATCCACCCTTAATTTTTTTATCTACGTAACTGATAGGAAACGGCTTTCCCGCATCGAGAATTCGAAATAAAATAAACGCGGCTAAAAACGACTGCCACGTCATCGGTAACCACATCATGGTGACTAAAAAACCCGCAATTTCATCTATCACAATTTCAGAATTGTCGTGGGTGGCCTGCGCTCGCTCATAAATATCTGCAATAACAACGGCAAAAATAATAAAAATGGCTGTTGAATACATGTAACCGTATGCGCCAATTTGATAAAGAAGAAAGGCTAACGGTATTCCAAGTAAAGTTCCAAATGTTCCGGGAGCCTTGGGTGCACGTCCGAGGTAAAATCCGGTGGCGAGGGCTTCGATAATTAATTTTGGCATAAATTGACCAGTAACATAGCTAGGTCGAATAAGGCAAAGTACTTAGCATCTGCCGTCGTCGCGCCTCAACATAAACCAAAATCCACTGCGTATAAGAATTGGACTATTTATAAGTTGAGTTCTAGACTTATTTTTATGGAATTAAATGAGATTCTGATTCAAACAATTAAACGTGGGGCGAGCGATGTGCATTTGAAGCATGGCATTCGTCCTCTCATCCGCCGGATGGGAGAGCTTGAAGTTTTATCTCCTGATGCGGAACGCATGACGGGTGATAAACTTCTCGCCATGGCAAATTCCATTATGTCTCCTCAACAGCGAGAAATTTTTGAACGCACCCATGAACTTGATATGGGCTATGGTGTCTCGGGCCTCGGGCGTTTTCGTATTAATATTTTTAAACAACGCGGAACGGTTCGCATCGTGATTCGTTCCATCGCCATGGAAGTTCCGTCGTTCAATCAGTTACAATTACCAAAGGTAGTCGAAAAAATTTCTAATTATGAACGTGGATTAGTTTTAGTCACCGGCGTCACAGGGTGCGGAAAGACAACCACGATGGCGTCCATGATTGATTATATTAATCAAACTCGACGTAAACATATCATCACGATTGAAGATCCCATTGAATACATTATTGCGGATAAAAAAAGTATGATCTCCCAAAGGGAGCTTGGATCTGACACGCTTTCGTTTAAATCCGCACTACGCTCAGCCCTTCGTCAAGACCCCGACGTAATTTTAATTGGAGAAATTCGAGATAAAGAAACTATGGACATCGCACTCTTAGCCGCCGAGACCGGGCATCTTGTGATTTCCACTTTGCACACGGCCGACGCGCGCGAAACCATTAACCGTATTTTAGTTTATTACGAACCACATGAGCAAATTCAAGTTCGCGTACAATTGGCTACGGTTTTACGTGCGGTCATCGCGCAGCGCCTGGCGACTCTTAGCAACGGCAACGGCGTGATTCCGGCAGTTGAAATTTTACTTAATACCACTCGCGTTCGCGATATGATTTTAGATCCGCAAAAAACCGTCGATATTTTATCAGCCATCGAAGAAGGACACATCGGCTACGGTATGCAATCGTTCGATCAAAGTTTAATGCAGCTTTTAACAAACGGAGATATCGATTACGCCGAAGCCCTACAATTATCTTCGCATGCTGAGGATTTTGCTCTCCGAGCGAAAGGCATCATTTCAGGAGATGGTGCACGTTGGGATAACTTTGATAAACCTAAAGGGGTCGACGGAAAAGACTATTGGAAAACCCTGCCGCGCCTTGAACTCGAAACTATTATAAAGAAAAAAGACGAAAGTGAAATTGCGTATAAAAGTTCTAAAGAAGACTCTAGCGAGAAAAAGAAAAAGAAATGAGCACCGTCAAGTCCGCTTTTAACAGGTTAGTGCACTATTTATCTCGACGTGACCACAGCGTTCGTGAGCTCTCGCAAAAACTTGCTCGCTATCACGAATTTGATGAAGTCGCGGCGGCTATTCGAAAAGCCGATGATCTCAAACTTTTACCTGATCCGAATATTTTTGCACAAAAACTTTCACTCAGTCTTCTTGCTCGAGGAAAAGGCAAGCTATACATCTCGGCCTATTTAAAAAAGAAAGGCTTACCCGGGGCCGTGATTCCTCTAGAGGAGGAATTAGAACGCGCGCGTAAATTGGTGAGCCATCAATTAAACTTCTCTGCACCCTACACTCTTAAAGAAAAGCAAAAAGTTTTTCGTTATTTAAATAACCGGGGCTTTGCTTCTAATGTTGTGAAAATGGTGATGAATGAAAAATAATATGTCTACCGCGGAAGTCCGAAATGCTTTTGTTGATTTTTTTAAACGTCAGGGCCACCAAGAAGTTGCAAGCTCAAGCCTAGTCCCTTACGGCGACGACACCATTTTATTTACGAACGCCGGTATGAACCAATTTAAAAATACATTTTTAGGTGTTGAGAAACGCCCCTATAACCGAGCGGTCAGCGTACAAAAATGTGTAAGGGCGGGTGGCAAACACAATGATCTCGACAACGTGGGGTTCACGTCCCGTCACCATACGTTTTTTCAAATGCTCGGAAATTTTTCTTTCGGCGATTATTTTAAAAAAGATGCCATCCATTTTGCCTGGGAATTTTTGACAAAAGAATTGGGTATGCCCAAAGAGCGACTGCATGTTTCGGTATTTGAAACTGATGATGAAGCCGCAGATATTTGGCATAAGCAAGAAGGCGTTCCTCGTGAAAAAATCAAACGCTATGGTGAAGCCGATAATTTTTGGCGAATGGGTGACACGGGTCCTTGCGGCCCTTGTTCAGAAATTTTCTTTGATCATGGCGATCACATTAAAAGTGCCGACGAACGCTTTGTTGAAATTTGGAATCTCGTTTTCATGCAGTACAACGAAGGTCCCGTGGGCGTTCTGAATCCCCTACCAAAACCAAGTGTAGACACGGGCGCAGGCCTTGAACGCGTCGCCGCTTGTATGCAAGGTACGCACGTCAATTACGAAACTGATGAAATTCGCGTTCTCATAGATCGCGCGCAAAAAATAACGGGAGTCGAATATAAAAAATCGCCAGACATTACTGCCGCGTATCGTGTATTGGCGGATCACGCACGTGCTTCGGCATTTTTAATTGGAGATGGTGTTCTGCCATCAAATGAAGGGCGTGGATACGTGCTTCGTCGAATTATGAGACGTGGAATTCGTTACGGCCGTAAACTCTCAGAAACAAAATCTATTTTGCCAGAATTAACAACCAGCGTGATTGAGGCGATGGGAGATTTTTATCCTGAGCTTAAGCAGAATCGCGTCTTAATTACAAAAACGGTTCAGGGAGAAGAAGAACGATTTGTCCAAACCCTTGATCAAGGAACCGAAATTTTGAATTCCAAACTATCTGAGCTTAGTAAAAAGGGCACTAAAGCTTTAGATAGCGAAACGGTATTTAAACTTTACGACACCTTTGGATTTCCGGTAGATCTCACTAATCTCATGGCTCGCGAAAAAGGTTTTTCAGTCGACGAAGCTGCTTTTGAAAAACGTATGAATGAAGCTCGCAAACTTTCACAGTCTTCGTGGAAAGGTCAGGCCATTTCGGCCGATCAAGCTCACATAATTGAAATTGGTCAAAAAGCAAAAGCGACGGAGTTTTCGGGATACGCGAATACGTCCGCAAAAGGCAAAACCGTTTTGATTTCTGATGGAAAAAAAGAGGTGTCTTCGTTAACTCTCGGCCAAACAGGTTTGGTCGCATTCGATAAAACACCTTTTTACGCTGAGAGTGGTGGTCAGGCTGGTGATACGGGACTTGCGAAAAATTCTGAAACAGAATTTCAGATCATAGATTGTACTAAAAGCGGTGGCGCCTATCTTCATCATATCAAGGTGACCAAGGGCACTCTCAAAATTGGACAAGACTTCGAACTTCAAGTGAATGAAAGCGAACGCCGTAAAATTATGAGTAACCATTCGGCCACACATCTTTTGCATGCGGCGCTGAGAAAGGTTTTAGGCCAACATGTCACGCAGGCTGGTTCACTTGTCGATGCGACACGAACACGTTTCGATTTTACGCACAACGCACCTCTGTCTTTAAAAGAAATTGCACAAATTGAAACCATCGTGAATAACGAAATCGGCCAGGGACATTCTGTTGAAATCAGTGAAAAGTCCTATGCCGACGCGATTAAAGCCGGTGCGATGGCTTTGTTCGGTGAAAAATACGGCGATCGCGTTCGCGTTTTAAAGATGGGAGATTTCTCGGTTGAGCTTTGCGGTGGCACGCACGTTCCTAATACGAGTATGATTCGACTTTTCAAAATCGTGAGCGAAGGTGGCGTTAGCGCAGGTGTCAGAAGAATCGAAGCGATTACCGGGGACAGCGCGTTTCAGTTTTTAAATAGTTTAGCCTCTGAAGCTTTAGCCACGAAGCAAAGTGTGGGTCTTTTTGAAGCTTGGCCAAATGTTCTTAGTCGCGACAACACCGATGTAAAAAGTTTTTCTTTAGTCAGTTGGAGCGAGGATGCGCTTAAAAAACAAAAGGATCTGGAGCGAAAGTTAAAGCAGGCGCAAAGTTCTGGATTAGATCTAGATTCTTTTATTAAAAATGCTAAGCCTATTAAAGGCGGAAAGTTTGTCTCGGCCGTGATTGAAAACGATGACCGTGAAGTGTTAAGTCAAATCGCAGATACTTTAAAAAATAAAATTCAATCAGGTATCGTGATCGTTGTTGGCAAAGGCACAGACTCCTATCCCCTCATCGTGTCTGTTAGCAAAGATTTGCTTAAAGACTATCAAGCGGGAAAGCTTTTAAGTCAGCTCGCGTCTGCCTTAGGAGGCAAAGGCGGCGGACGGCCTGATTTTGCTCAGGGAGCCGGTAAAGACATCACAAACCTTGATCAAGCGCTCTCGGCTCTTTTTTAAATTTATAATTCAAGTGCGTGCGTAACTGCCGTCATCAAACGACGCTTGTAGGTGCCACCTAATAAAATCGTGTGCACTAAGAGCGGATAAATTTGCCAAATCATATAAAGGTCACTACCAAGAAACTTGCTTTGCACTTGAGGTTTATAAAACTCACGACCTGCAGATGAAAAGCCACCGAATAAATCCATGAAGGCGAGCTCCATTTCTGGCCAGCCAAAATAAACGGCCGGATCCAACAATGTCGGATGACCGTTTTCATCGAAAATTAAATTGCCATTCCACAAATCTCCATGAAGCAAGCAAGGCTCAAACTCATAGTCAGCAAAGCGTCTTCGAACATAATCAAAAAGCATTAAGAATGACGGAATTTCGTGGGTCTTGATGATTCCTTTTTCATTCGCCGCAATCATCAACGGACTAATTCGGCGTTCAATCCAAAACTCGATCCAGTTGTAATCTTCGTAATTTTGTTGTGGAAGTGAACCTATGTAGTTATCTAACGGCAAACCAAATTTTTCTTCTTTGATGTCATGCAGTTCGCCTAAGCACGTCCAAAATTTCTGCCAAGACAAAGAGTCCGGTTGTGACGGTTCAATCCACTCCATTAATAATCCTGATTCTGTTTCAGAGGCTAAAAGATCTAAGACTTTAGGAACTCTAAAATTCGAACGGTTGCGTAACAAACTTAAACCCGTTTGTTCGGCCTCAAACATATTTTTAAGTTTAATAGAATTACATTTAAGAAAATATTTTTTTGCGGAGTCGGTTTCGACACAAAAAGATTTATTGATATCGCCGCCACGACAAGGCTCTATCAACGCAATCTTACCGATGTGCTTTTCGAGTAAGTATTTTAGGGACTCCATCTCAAGCTTTGGCCATAAGGCAAAGGATTTCGAAAGCCGTATCCATCGCCGCTAGAGCCGTAATATCGGTAGGATCGTACGGAGGCGAAACTTCGACGATGTCAGCTCCGATAAGATTAGGAATTTTTAAAGCTCGGAGAATTCTTTGTGTTTCGTAAGTGGTAAGCCCGCCGACAACTGGAGTGCCTGTACCTGGCGCGTACGCAGGATCTAAGCAATCAATATCAAAGCTGATGTACGTAGGAGTATTATCAAATTTTGGAAGTTTCGCGATAAATTTTTCTAGACCACCTACGCGAATATCGTCAACGGTTGTGACGTTTAATTTGTTCTTCTTCACAAAATTAAGATCATCTTCTCCGGTGAGGGGGCCGCGTATTCCGATTTGCATGCTTTTTTTAGGATCCACATAAGATTCGTCCACCGCGTGTCGAAGAAACGAACCATGGTGATACTCACAACCCCACGCCGGGGGGTACGTATCTAAATGGGCATCAAAGTGAATCACACGCAGAGGCTTACCGTAAACTTTGGACGCCGATTTTAATATCGGAAGCGTCGTAGAATGATCTCCTCCGAACGAAATAAATCTTTTTTTATCTTTCATCAGTTGGGTGAAAAACGTTTCAATTTTCTTGTATGTTTTTTCAAGACTGATCGGAACTACGGGACAATCTCCGATATCGGCAACTTTAAGATGTTCAAAAAAATTTAATTGGTGCGTCCAATGAAAGCCTCGACCTAGAGAAGAGGCTTCGCGAATTTTTGTCGGAGCAAAACGAGCCCCGGGACGATAAGAAACCCCACCGTCAAATGGCACACCGACTAATCCAATATCGTAATCTGATTTTACATCGACATGGGGCAGTCTAAAAAAAGTTTTAATACCCGAAAATCTCGGAAACTCACGACCTGAAAGCGGCTTATATTCCATTAAAAAAGGCTAACTCTTCAGCTGAAGTTCAGCAAAAGGTTCTTCTATTTTTGCGATTTTCAAATATCTGATAGCCGCATCAGGTCACTTCGTTGACGTCACCCAAAAATCCGTTACAACAGCCTATGCTCAAAACCGAACAGTTGCTTCAGTGGTATAAGCAAAATTATCGAGAGCTTCCGTGGCGTGAAAGTCGAGATCCCTATCGCATTTGGATTTCTGAAATTATGTTGCAACAAACTACGGTTACAGCGGTAAAGCCTTTCTATGAGCGCTTTTTAAAGCGCTTTTCGACTGTAAAAAAATTAGCAAACGCGCCTCTGGGCGATGTTTTAGAATATTGGTCAGGTTTAGGATATTACAGTCGTGCCAGAAATCTTCATAAAGCCGCGCAAGAGATTGCGGTTCATGACTTTCCAAAATCCTATCAAAAGCTAATCGAACTTTCGGGGTTTGGCCCCTACACGGCGCGGGCCGTAGCCAGTTTTGCTTTTAGTGAGCCTGTCGGTGTGTTGGACGGAAATGTCATTCGTTTTCTCTCTCGTTATCATGCAAAAAAAGTGGAATGGTGGCGACCATCTGAACGAGCAAAACTGCAAGTACTTGCCGATGAATGGGTTCAGGGCTTTGATAGTCATGACGTCAACCAGGCGCTTATTGAGATCGGCGCTACGATTTGTGTCGCGCAAAATCCCCGCTGCCTTTCGTGTCCGCTGATGAAGACGTGCGCGTCTGTAGGTACGCCGAACGTTCACTTATTGCCTCTTAAAAAGTCTCGCAAAGAAAATGAAATCTGGTTATGGCAGATTGATGTTTTTTCTAATGAGGGCAAGTATGCGTTTGTTCAAAACAGGCCCGATAAAAATTCTTTACCGGTGTTAAAAAACGATTGGGTTTGGCCGGGCACAGCTAAGCGTGTCATGTCTGTACCCAAGACATTTGATTTTAAACACGCCGTCACCCATCATAATATCTATGTTTCAGTCGTCAGAAAAAACTCTCGACTCGCAAAATTTAAACAAGAAGATGTGAAGTGGTTAAAACAGTCCGATATCAAAAAAATAAATCCTACCTCGCTTATCAACAAAGCGTTCTCGTATTTATAATTGCATTTTTTTTATTCGGTTGCGAAACAAATAAAGCCAAAACGAATTCCGAAAAAAAACGTGCTCCTACGAAGGACGCAAAGAAATTAGACTCTGAAGTTAAAATAAAAAATCTCACACTTTTAACAGATGAAGGCGAAAGTTCTCAGGCTTCGTTTTCGGCTACTGGTAATGAAGTGGTCTTTGTGAGCTCTGGACGCGATGGACATACGCAATCCCAAGTGTATTCATTTGATATTGTAAATAAAAAACTGTCTCGTGTGACGTACTCAGACGGATTAGTATTTCGACCGCTCTTTTTTCCTAACGGCGAATCACTTATTTATTCGAGCAGCACCGATGAGGACAAAGAGCATCCCGATTTAACAAAGCTCACAGATAAAAATCCTACATCTTCGGCCCTAGCTGAGATGGATCTTCTTTTAGGAAAGTCGTTTCCTGGTTTTGAAATCTATATTCGCAGAATAAGAGGCGATAGCATTCAACGTGTGCAAAGAGCTGCAGGGTATGATCTAGCGGAAGATATTGATAAAACCGGCAAGAGAATTCTCGTTAGCTCTCACCGCGGCGATAAAACCGATATTTCTTTAATCGATATCAACGGAAATTTAATTCGACACTTTAATTCTTATAAAGGTGTCTACTTGCCCTCTCCTCGTTTTGTTCCTCAAGTTTCATTAACCAAAAAAATGTTACCTGATGAGATCATTTGGGTGCGCTTGAATTCAGATCAAACAAAAGATATTGTCGTAACCGATAAAACTGACAAAGAGCCTAAAAAATTGGTGGCAAAGAATGGTCAGCATGCAAGTCTTGCCGTGAGCCCCGATGGAAAGAGCTTTGCTTTTAGCTCTAATTTTCTTGATTCCGTTAACTATGATATTTTTATCGCCAAGATGGACGGCAGTTGCTTGGAACGAGTGACGATGGATCCTGCCGAAGATTTGTTTCCGAGCTTCAGCCCTGATGGACAAAAAATGCTCATCACGAGTAAACGTGGCGGGCATTTTGATGTGTACCTGGTAGATTTGAATACTGAGTCAAATCCCACTTGCATCCCTTAATAGGTTTACCTTAATCTATAAGTATGAAAGTTGTATTTTTGTTACTTC
>JAKFYE010000024.1 GCA_021731045.1 Bdellovibrionales bacterium
TTTTATATGTTTCATTATTCCGCGATCTTTAGCGAACTCCAGGTGAATATTTTCTAAGGAATGGTCGGTATTTTTTCGACGATGGTCGTGGGGGGTGGGGATTTTTTGCATTTTTGGGGGGAATTGTCGCAGGCTTTAATTTGGGTGTCCATGGAGGGACTATGAGGAAATCGGCGGGATGTGGGGTGCTCTTTGGCTTTTTTCTTGGGTTGTCTTGGGCGCATGCGAATGAATATGTTGTTCGATTTAGGAATGCACAGACTTTTCGTCATTACACTCAGGTTCAGGGTATCGGTATTACAAATAGTATTCCGCAGCTAAATGTCGTTGTTTTGAAATCTGATAATATTGCGGAATTAAAAAATTATTATTCGGATGTTCAATACGTTTATGAAAGCAAACCCGTGCATATTTATGCTTCGACTCAGTTTTCTTCCGAGGTCAACGGCTTATGGGGAATGATGGCTATTAATGTTCTACAAGCCTGGACACGTACTAAAGGTGCTGGCGTTATTGTCGCTGTTTCGGATACTGGTGTTACGACATCGCACATAGATCTTTCTTCTCGTATGCGAGCTAATCCCGGTGAAACTGGGATTGATGTTAATGGCAAGGACAGATCTAAAAACAAATTAGATGACGACCAAAATGGGTATGTCGATGATAAATATGGTTGGGATTTTGTTGCGAACGCTCCGGCAACTTTAGATAATCATTATCACGGCACGCACGTTGCGGGCACTATTGCCGCGATCGAAAATAATGGCGGCGTTGTTGGCACAGCACCAGATGCTAAAATTATGTCTTCCGCATTTTTAGATTCAGCTGGGAGCGGGACAGATGTTAATGGCGCAAAGTCTATTATCTATGCCGCTGACAACGGAGCTAAGATTATCAATTGTTCTTGGGGAGGAGAAGGTACGGCACCTGTTATATTTGATGCTATCGCCTATGCACAGCAAAAAGGTGTTCTTGTTGTTGCGGCAGCCGGAAACGACGGTACAAATACTGATCAATCCCCCCACTCGCCTTCAGCCGAAAACTTGGATAATATTATTTCGGTTGGAGCCACGTTTTCTTCAAATGGGGGCAAAGCTTCGTTTTCAAATTATGGCATCCTAACTGTTGATATCGCGGCACCCGGAGATCAAATTCGGAGTACGGGTAACTACTTGAAGAGATTTGATCAAATGTACATGTTCTTAAGTGGAACTTCTATGGCGGCACCTCATGTTTCTGGGGTCGCCGCACTCGTCTGGAGCGCCCGTCCTGATTTCACATGGAGACAAGTCAAAGATATTATTCTTAGCTCTGCTAAGGTCGTTAAAAGTTGGACAGGTAAGTCTGCAACAGGAGGAATTCTTCAAGCTGATAAGGCTGTCGAATTAGCTCTGAGTAAATAGTTAGCAATAGCACAGTGCGCACATCGGCACGAACACGACTATTTTTGTCTATGAAAAATTAAGTTCTCTCCTTAGAATAAACTCATGGATTTTAGAGAGTTTTTTGATATTAACCCCGACATTATTTATCTCAATTCTGGCACGCTCGCAATTTGTCCACGCGCCGTTAAACAATCAATGCGTATTACTCGTGACGAGTATGAAAAAAATCCGGCACAAAGTTTATTTGATACGTGGGCAAAAATGTGGACGGTCCAACAAGATCTTGCCAAATTTCTGAATGCAGACCCCCAAGATCTGTGGCTGCGTACCAATGTCACGGTCGCCATGAATGATTTTATTATGGGAGTCGAACTTCCTGAAAAATCTGAAATCCTTATTAGCGATCTTGAATATGGCGCCATTACAAATATTTGCAAGTACCGCGCAGAGAAAAGCCAGTTATCTTTAAGAACTTTTCATCTTCCAGGTAAGCCCGAAGAGTTTAAAAATATTAGTGAAGAGTCGTTAGTCGAAACAGTTGCTAAAGCACTCGGGCCAAAAACTAGCTTACTGATGTTAAGTCATGTTACAACGGGCTCAGGCCTTAAGCTTCCTATTGATAAAATAGCAAAAATTTGTCATGAGAAAAATATTATTTTTGCCGTTGACGGCGCACACGCGCCAGGAGCGATGAAAATTGACTTTTCAAATATGAATTGTGATTTTTATGGCTCTAATTTGCACAAATGGATGATGGGACCAAAAGGTACTGGTTTTGGTTGGGTCAATAAACGCGTGAAAGACAAATTGCATTTAAGTCATGCCGGATGGACGACTTATGAGATTCCCATTCCATTTCGAGGTTTTGCGAATCAAGATCCCTGGTCGGCAAAATGGATGATCTCCAGTTCTCATGATTTTACGCCCTTTTTTGCGATCCAAAGTATTATAAAGTTTTGGGATGCCGTGGGTGAAAATGAAATTTTAAAACGACAAAAACAATTAGGCCGCTTTATGATTGAATCTTTCCAACAAAACTTAAACTGGAAATGTCTCAGCGATTTGCCTGATAATCTTTCAGGCCCACTCTATGCATTTCAATTACCCGCCCATTTAGAGAAAATGAATTTTGAGCTTATGAATTTGCTGCGCACGGAGTATCATCTACAGATCGGAGTGGCTAATATTCAAGGAACTTGGCATTTGCGTATGGCGCCTCAGTGCTACAATACCGAAGACGAAATAACTAAAGCCATTAAGATTTTGAAGAAAGTGATCTAATTTATTCCGCGAGCTTATTTTGCTGATAGCGCACATATGTTAATTCGCCAAACGTAGAAACAATAAGACACATAAAAACGTTTTCACTGATTTTATGAAGCACGGGGCCTTCAAGGCCTAAAATTCTGACCTCTTCGAATGGAATATCAAGATTCATAAATCTAAAAACAAGCATCGGAAGTGCGATTAAAAACAAATGCACACACGAAAGCCAAAATACAGGGGATTTTTTATAATTTACCCAGGAAAAATTTCTTAGAACTAAAAGGGCGCCAATTAATACGAAAAATAATCCCGCAACAATTCCGGCATGACTTTTAGGTTCAATAAATTTAAAAATCAAAATAACAACGGGTACGGTGAGCACCTCAGTAAACAAAAAAATTCTTAGATCACGTGCGCGTATTTTAAGGCCATTGATTTTGTTCATACAGTTAATAATTACGTCGTAGAAGTTCTGTCTGGCAAGTACGGCGATAATAATATGTTAATGCACCATAGAAAGATTAAAGATTAAATCCTATCCCGAGCTGAAAAAAGGGATCGCCCAGACCAGAATTATAGGACGCATACGTATATAACCCAGAGGACATAACAAATAAACCCGCACCGTAATAAAGATGTTCACCAATACCAAGGTGCGTGCTGGCTCCGGTCGTTGAAAAGCCCCACCCTGTTCCGAGTTGAACATAAGGCCGCAAACTGCCGCTCAATATAAAATATTTTGCATTGAGTGATCCTGCGAGCAACGTTGCAGTTCTTCCTTTGTCGTCTGCGCCAGATTTTGCATAGTCAAAGCCGATCTCGGCTCCCCAATCCACCATATCCGCCAAAAGATTTAAACCAAAGGGTGCACCCGGAGGATTATTATAAGCCGCATTGACCGACCACACAGCTTTTGCAGTGCTAGTTGTAAAAATTAAAAAAATAAACGTAAAAAGATATCTCATCATCATTTATAGTGTACCAAGTTTGGCGTCATCTTGCATAGTCACCGAGTTGACCCAGACGTTAGACCATAAGCAAAAAATATAAATATAAAATTATCGATATTGATCGCAGTTAATAGAAAAAAGAGTCCTTGGCCAAGCCTCTTCACGTCCCAATTCTGTATATTGCGGAAGCTGAGGAAGAGTCCCCATTACAAATTCACTCCAAGCGTCGGGACCATAAAACTCAAGCGCAAAGTTTTTAAGCGCACAATAGACGCGTAAGTGCGAAGAATCAAACCAACCAATTTTTTCGTAAGCAGATTGCGGCGCCTTTTCGCTCCAAGCTAAACGCACAAAAAGTTGAATCGAACTCATGATTGCATCTTTAACTTCACTCATATTGCTCATTTTAGGATTACACTCTTCGGGAACAACTTTTAAATCTAACATCATTTTTTTGAGTCCATCAAAAATTTCTCGGCAAGCACCATGATTGTTGCCGCGCTTACAGATATCTCGAGCCTTCCCGATACCTAAAGTTTTAATGTAACTTTTTTTAGAGTCTAAAAAAAGAAATGGGGTTTGCGAAGTTTTAAAAACTTGAGCTTGAGAATCGCAAACCGTATGGGGTGGCATCACGATGTAAAAAAAAATAATTCCGGCCACAAGAATTAAACTAACTAAAGCCCATTGAGGCAGAGATTTAAAAAAGTTCTCCATTATTCAACACGCGTACCACAATTAAGAAAGTTTTCGGGATTTATCGGATTTTTAGGCTTCGACTCTTGCTGAATCCAAACACTTCGATCGCGATTACAAAAAAAGAATTTAAAATTGCCCTTCGTCTTATACGTCTGACCAATAAGAACCAACTGCTTAAAGGCATTTTGCAAACTCACTCTACGTCCCTCACCCTTAGACGCAGCAAACTCTTCTAAACTTTTTTGAGCCTCACCTAATATTCGATCTAAGTGCTGTTTATTTTGCCTGTCAGGATCAGCTGTATGCCGAGTCTCTGACAACGCTCTGACTAAATCATGCATACGAGCTGTTGCAATTTGATCTTGCTTAATCACTAGGGCTTGGCGTAGCTCGTCGGCTTTAATTAAAATCATTTCTAGTTTGGCAATGATAGGAGAGCTCAACTCTATTTTAGGCGCCCGCGCCCGAGCATGAAGACTTAGTGAGAACAAAAGTGTGAGCGTGAGCATAAATATTTTCATATCAAATATTTTCTAAAGCTGCAGGATGACAGTCAACCTGAATGATCTCTTCGCAATCGTCAATGAAGATGAGCGTTTTATAGAGACAAAAGGCTAGGTGACTAGATTTAAAATATTCTCATGGGCCCAATAAAAAAAGGTCGGTTTGCACCGACCTTTTTAAACTCTTAATTATAAATTCAAATTAGAACTTGTAAGTGCCAGTTACCATAAAATCAGTAACGCCTTCTTTTTCTGTTTTAGTTGTTCCACTGTACATTAAGTACTCGCCAGGAGTGAACATTCCAATACGAGCGCCCATGCTGAACGCGTCTGTGTAGCTATGATCTGCCCAGATGTCGAGTTCTGACCCGATATCTTTTTTATCGCTATTAGTTCCTGGAGCAGCAATCCCGCCAGTCATAGTAGCAGCAGATTTATCAGATGATCTTGTGAATACTAAGTACTCAAGACCAACATTTGTTCTATCTGCAGGTGTCATAGTGAAGTTACCACCAACATAAGTTAGGTTACCCCAACCAACCATGTCCATTTTTCCAGCATAGTCGTGTTTGTTGTAGTGGAAAGCATCGTATGTGTTTAAAGTTTTTGTGTCGTCATCGTTGTCACCAGAATCCATGTGGTAAACAAGTCCGAAGCGCATGCTCATCATCTCAGCCAATGTGTAACCAACGGCGAAATCCATCATGCTTGCATTAACTTTAACATCGTTATTTGGATCAGCAGCTCTGTTTTTTCCAGATACGCCAGCGTAAGTGCCTTTGTAATCGAAATTGTTAGTGTCACCACCAAGAGTAATACCGTAACGAGTGTTCGATTTACCGTTTGCAGTAGAAGCTGAAGCTCCAGCACCAACATCTTGAGTTTCCATGATCACGTGTACGTTCGCCATTTTAAGAGCGTCTGGAAGATTTTTGAAATCAAAGCTTAATCCAGAGAAGTTAGACTCTCTGTCGTAAGCATTAACAAATCCACCACCAGCTGCTGAAGCAGCACCGGTACCAAGTTCAGCCGCCTTTACACCAAATACATTTAGTGCAGCGAAACCGAAATCAAAGCTACCCATAACTCCTTCAAACACTCTTGGAACTTGTTCGTAATCATTAGTAGAAATCACTGAACCGTCAGCAATTGTCATTCCACCACGACCGAAACGAAGGCTCATCATGTCGTTGGTTTTCCACCAAACCCATGATTCCAACATAACGACTGTGTTATCTTGACCTGTTCTGCTGATATCAGTTGTACCCAAATCCCCAGTAGTCGTGTCACGACCCCAAGTTGAAGCGTTTAAGAATTTTAAATGACCAGTGAAGTTTTCACCTTTGTTAGCGGTAATACCAAAAAGTGATCTTTGCTCCCACTTGTTTTGGTTTTCAGTCGGCTGACCGCCGCCTTTCATACCGTTTACATTCATTTGATTATGATAGCGTGCTCGGATTTCACCGTTAAACTTCAGCTGCGTATCGTCTGCAGCGAAAGCATTTCCGGCTAGAGCAAGTCCAGTGAGGACTAGTAGTAGCTTGTTCATGCATTTCTCCTTGTTGTTACCTTTTGTTGCGTTCTTGTTACCTGGACTAGCCCAGGCAAACCATTGCTATTAAATTATGTACTTCTAGACTGCGAATGCTTTTTCATAATTCTTCCAAAGCTTTAGCTGTCCTTAACGCCCTAATCGTATTGAGCTCATGTTACTGAAATCAATAAAAATTTGCAGATCTTGACTCATCGTGTCCTTAAAACAGGACCAGGACACTCGGTTTAAAAGTCAAACTGCGGCATCCAGAACACACCCGGAGTTATGAAATAAAAAAAATTAAAAGATTATTGTTTTAAACGCGCACGTCGCTAGGTTGACAGTCTGTTTCTACTCACTTACGTTGCTGTTTCTTAATTATATCGTCGGGGAGTAGCGCAGTCTGGTAGCGCATCTGGTTTGGGACCAGAGGGTCGCAGGTTCGAATCCTGTCTCCCCGACCAATTTTTGAAGATCGCAAAAGCAGAAAAAATAAAAAACCCAAAATTAATAAGTAGTTGAAAACACTGAAGAGGGCTTTGCCCCAGTAATTTAAATATTTCACGATCTTTCGTGAAATTTCGTGAGTTTGCTTCTTTTTTGCTTCTCGCTTGCTTCTTTTTTCTAGAGAGAAAATCCAATTTTTTTGGACTTTATTTTTCTTAAACCTACAAACCGAAAGAGGTCTTTATGAGACTTACACAATTAATTCAGTTGGCCGCATTTTTGGCCGTTCTAGCCGTATCGACGGGTCGTCTACCTCAAATCCTGCGTCAGGTACAAATAGCGAAGCTCCATCTTATTCAGGAATCAAAAGCGTCCAAATGGGGAACGCCCATGCTTTTACCAATGATGTCGACGAAGTGAAGTCGTTTTGTAAATTTCTATCAAACATGTGCTGTGCTTATTGAAACTAAATACATTTTCTTAGGAGTACCCATGGAAAAACGCATAGCGTGTTACGCAAGAGTTTCTACAGTTGACCAATCAACTGGTTTGGAATCTCAAGTTCGAGTGCTAAAACAATATTGCGAACAAAGGTCCGTTCCGGAGACATGGGTTACAGATTATTCCGGAGACATAGGTAACACTTTTATTTTGAAGGGATCATCGACAGGTTCAACCCTTTTTCCCCCTTCGTCAAAGTACCCAAGGTCATAATCTAAGAACGAAACAACCCATATTCCGTCCTCAACTTCTTTAACTCCGACCTCTTGCCCCGCAAAGGCTCGACTCAAATTCACCTTCCAATTTTTCTGACAAATACGACCGCACTCAGTGACTTGAATCGTCTTGTCATGGAAGGGATAAAAAATAGGTTCGATGCCCTTGTATGGTCTTTCGGATTTTTTATAAACTTCTGAAGGATATTTTTTATCCAACGCCTGATGCGGCCTCTCAAAATTAAATATCTTTAGAAAATCATCGAACTTTTCTTGCTGCTTGAGTTGATTTTCACCAGGTGGCCTCGTGGTTTCCTGTTTGAGTGTTAAATGCATTCTCTCATGCCTACCATTTTGCTCTGGATGTCCTGGCTTTGTTCGCTCAATTCCAATTCCTAGCCTTAGCCACCACACAGAGAGCTTGGTAAAACCGTATAGGGAGTTGCCACTAGAAAAAGGACATCCATTATCTGTTCGTATTGCTTGCGGCAGTCCATATTCTTCAAAAGTACGAGTGAAAACTGAAAATGCAAATTCCTCTCGAGTGCTTGAAAGCGCCTCGCAACTTAAAATAAATCTCGATGAATAATCAGTGATTGTAAGCGGATAACAATATTTTTTGTCTCCTGTGATGTCTTTGGTGTTACCGTTATCGACTAACCAAAAACACTTGTTTGAGCAAGTTTCTCCGAATTCAAAAGTATAGCAGTCCCGACCGAGTCAGATTTTGGACTCGGTCGAAACTCTTTTTTCATGATGGGCCTGAGTCCTGCGCTTTTACGGGCACAGGCTTCCACTCACAACTCACAATTTTTTTGCCGCCGCTGCGCTACTTCTGCCCGACTTACCTTATGCGGGACTTATCACTTTTGCGCAGGTTTACTGTCGATAGCCTCACGCTACCAGGTCGTGGCGTTCCGCTCGAGTCTTCTGGCCTTCGTTTCTCGAGTGGCCGTTGCGTATGATATCCGTCTCTTCCTTAAAATCTACCGATGAGCCCCGGCGAGTGTCGTCTCTCTTTCGGGCGAGTACCCGATGCTTTTATTTCACGGTCCACTATGAATTTGATTTACCTGCTTTCATGACCTGAGGTAAAGGAATTTCGCCGCCAATTAAAGAGTCCTTTGTGTACAATTTTTTTGTGCAGGTGGATCGCCATTTCTGAAATGAAAGTCTACTTGTACTTGACCGTTTCGCCGCGGTAGGTTTCGACAAAAAGTGAATTTCGCCTCGTACTTCGTAATCGCAAAAGATCCGATCTTTCAGAATTTTCTCTGACACGAAAAGAGTTGGAAATTTGATGTTTTTCTCTCTGCTGAGAGAGAAAATAGAAAAATAAAACCGTCAAATCCTATATAACTTCGGATAGTTAAATTCTAAAACTAATTTTTGGCTGTCTCGAAAACACTTCGTTACTCCATTGGCCATCCATGTAGGATTCACCCAAACCCAAGGTGCCGTTGAGGGCGATGGCTTTGTAAGCTGCACGATTGTGAATTTGGATGTCGTAAGGTCGCGGACCGTTGACTTCAATTCCAGCGAGATGGAATCGACGTCGAACCATGCCTTCAAAAGTCCAAAAAGGAGATTGGATTTTTGCTAGTCGGTGATTAAAATGTTTGCGCTCCACTTCTTCCAGAAGCTTCTGAGAACGTAATGGTAAATTGGAGTGTTTTAGCTCTTGAACCGACATAAACCTCTAATCAAACTCAGTCATTTGTAAGTTAATTGATTATAAACTAAGCGCTCTCACATTTCTTCCATCTTTGCAGATTTGAAAAAAATCCCGATCGCGGATGAAAGTGACAAAAAGATAGACACAAGAACTTTAGTGATGTGTTCAATTTGCTTAATCCTGCAATTTAAGCTGCCAAACTATGGAATCTCTAAACTCAATATTTACTTCGCGAGCATAAAGGCATGAACTTAGCCACATATAACAGGCCTAATAATACATTTTTATATCTTGCTTTTTAGTGCCATATATGGCACTATCTAAAAATGGTCGTTGAGCGGACTGAGGAATTTCAACAATGGTTTGATGAGCTGGCTGCAAAAGATCAAGCGCAGGTTGCGGCCAGAGTTCATAATATCGAGGCGCACGACCATTTTGGCGATGCCAAGAATCTCGGCGATGGATTGGCGGAGTTGCGCTGGAAAAGCGGAAGAAGAGTTTATTTTACTAAAACAGGCAAGGTTGTAGTCCTGCTGTTAAATGGAGGATTGAAAAATGCCCAGAGCAAAGACATCAAAAAAGCAAGGCTTCTCCTTTCAAGATATGGAAACCATCAGCCTTAAAAAAGGTGCCAAGGTTGCACGCTTTAAAGCTTCAGCAACTTTAAAAAACAAAGCCCTGATCGCTGAAGCCCTTTGGCACACTCTCGTTGAAAACGATGTCGAAGGTTTTAAAGAAATCCTTAAGGCCCACCTTGAGAACTTAAACAAAGATGAATTGGCAGAAGAGACTGGCCTATCCCGTCGCACAATTTTTAGAATGTTAGAGCCAGACGGTAATCCCACGCTCAAAAATATCTCAACGATCATCAATAAGCTCTGCGCCTAAATCGGATCACAACGCTTCGCGATGTCCTTTGTTTCGGTTGAAATCTTGCGACCACGCGACCAGTGAACAGGCAAAGAGGTAGTAATTCGTGTAAATTGGTAGAAGCCGCAGCTTGACTAACCTGTTAGTATTATTTACTTTTCTCTGTATTATCAACCGGTTGAGAAGTCAGGCCGTCCAGCCTGTCTCCCCGACCATTTTTGAACCACTCAGGTTTCGCAACAATTTTTATGAACGATGATCTTTTTTACTTTTCTATCTTTGTCTAATAAAAAAACAATCTGCCAAGCCTCATCAGCTTGAGACTGAGCTCTTTGAATCAAATATGCAGGAAACACGTCACTAAAATAAAAGCCATCAGGATTACCAAATTCTTTTCGTATATCTAAAACAAACTTACCTTTATATTGTGTTTGATTTGCTAACAATGAATAAGCCATCGAAGCACGTATCTTTTCATCGCCTTTAATAAAAGCCTCTATATTTAATTCCGATTTACCCCATCTCTTTCCAACTTCTTCCATACTCATGGTTTTTCCGTTCCAAAAATGATCAGCCGCAAATGCCGTCAAGGCAATAGTCAATATTAAGCTGGAAATGATTTTCATTTTTTCCCTCCGATTCTTTTTTTCAGAACTATCAATTTGTTTTCTTTTAGCTGTTGTGCAAACTCCTCAATAATTTTCTGTTCTGAAAATGTTTTTTTTGAGATGAGGCTTTCTCCTGTTGAAACGCCTCTTTGGTTGTTTGCCAAGTCCATTGCTTTTTCTTCTTCGGGCTGGGTAGGTTCTTGTTCGTGCGCATACAAAACCTTCTCCGCAAATTCACGCTTAAATTCATTCGCCAGCAGTGCCGCCCAAACAAAATGTCTACAAGCATCACTTTCATCATTTGTGGCAGATGTGGGATAAAGATCTTCACATAGTGATTCTGCCTTCCATGTTAGCTGATAAGCTGTAAACATGTGGAGCCAGGTTTTAGTTTTGTTTTATCAAACCATTTTTGGCAATCATTTGCATGCACTTGGATGGCACATCCACTGACGACTAAAGAGAAAATCAAAAATACGCTCGATTTCATTTAATAATCATATCCTTGACCAACAACAGACTCAAGAACTGGCAAAGATTCGAAAAACAAACTCTGCACATTCTAACATACTCAAATATATTTTTGGACTTTGTTAACTTCGGTCCCAATTCTAAATAAGATTATCCCATCTGATACATTGCGATATAAGCGCCGCTAAGTAGCTGATTTTAGGTGGACTTTTTTTCCATCTGCGGTAGGGTTTTTGTGTCGGGTGGTTCGATCCTTATCTCCCCGACCAAATATTTTTAAAATAAAAAAGGACCTTCATGGTCCTTTTTTTATTTTAGCAATTTTGCTCGCAGAGACAGAATTCAAAATTGAGATTGCCGCTGTTGTCTTGGAGAAAAAGGAGGGCTTATGGCTCGTCATCACGATCATGGTAAACTTTCAAAAAAATTAAAGTCGGAGCTTCCAGAAATTTATCGAGATACCGATTCTGACTTTGCGTCCATTAAGATATCAAATGGCATTGAAGCTAAATCTTACGTAAAAGATGGTTTTGTTTTTTGTGAAGATGCTAAATCCATTATTCTTAAACTTTAGAATGGTCCGTCCACCCGGAGAACCGGCAAAACTTGCAAAGACATAATCTATGGGGCCAACCGTCTTCATAATAACCGAGAATTTCGGCAGCTACGGTACTACGGTTGAGTTGTTGCCGAAATTTCATCAGGAATTAAGATTGATGCGTTGTCGGAAACAGTGAAGTTAACCACTCCATCTCCGGTGTGACGCCTAAACCAGACACTTTTTAAACTCTCTCCTCCAGAATATATTATACTCGCGGTACCAGTAGGTGAAGTCCCTGAACCACAGTCTGAGCTATTGGCGAAAAACTGCCCGTCAGTTGAAGGAGACAAATCTGTAGAAATTGAAATTGTTTGCCCGCCAGAAGTATTGTCCGCCAAAACAAACATATTATCCTTTAACTCAACAAATATTTCGAAACACTCATCAACTATTATTGGATCTAAACCAGTATGATAAGAATATAACTGAAAAGGATCGCCTGCGGGATTTATTGTTACGTTATGTCCTACCGGATTTGCAATCTGAAAGCTTAGAGTGCCACTCGTCTGCGTAGAAATGTTGCTAGGCTTAAACGATATTGCCATTGTTGTTGAGTTGTAAGGCATGGTTCCACTTCCTACCGCGTTTGAACAAGACTCGTTCGAATGTAGTTGCCCGATCCCACCTGATCCATAAGTTGCATTCGTGCCCGATACATTTGCGTTCTTCGTAATATAACCAGCGCTATCGACTGAAACTAAGAGCAATGGCACGCATTGAGTTTCATAAAAATTAGTTTGCCCAACAACAATAACATCATCAGTGTTTGCCGCAACTCCAGATACGTAAATTATACTTGAACCAGTTGTTAAGTTTGAAGCACTTGCGCTTAAAGTGACATTTCCAACATCGGTACTTGGAGCTAATAAATAATATGTTCTACCACTGCTATTGATATTTTCTGTGGTAACAGCGCCAGTACAGTTACTCATCGAATAAAGTGATCCCGCGGTGGTAGAAAGTGTGACTGCGATTGAAGAAGATGGATATGCCACATTGCTGCTAGCATCTAAAAAATTAACAGTGAACGGAACACAAGCATCTCGCCTTGAATTCGCAGCTGGGAAAACGACTTGCAACTGTGTTGGTGGAGACCCTCCCCCTCCACTATAATAGCGGATAGGCTGACCCAAAAGATATTGACCATTTGATTTAGGGCAATAGGCAATACCAATTTCACTCATATCAGATGCAGACACTCCTGAAATCGTAAGCGTTTCACTAGTTACGTTAGAAGGAGTTGCCAGATTAAAACCTAAAATATTTAATAAATTGCAGTCAACTGCATGATCATCTGTTGCCCAATTTAATAGGTTTTTTCCGTTAAGAAGATATCGTATTTCAACAGCGTCGATTCCATCAACTGTAGAGCCGCCTACAGACGTGGCAAAAAGCTCTGTTGGTGAAATGTAAGCCCAGTTCAGATATAAATTGCTTCCGGACTGCGTGAGAGTGACGGCACTACTATTTGCCGGACGCTTAAATGGAACTTCGATTCCTAAGACCCCATACAAACCATCAGAAAAAGTCGACGCTTGAATTTTAAATAAGTTATGAAATTCAGTTCCAGAACAAGAGGCAAGGGATGCAACAGCAAGTCCTCCCGAAACTGGAAGCACTTGAGTTGCAGAGTTTTGACCAGCGCCCGACCCATTCCATGTTACGAGAGTAGAAAGCGCGACATCAGTATATATTCCGGTAATATTTGCACCTGAGTTACTGAGATAACAAACTTGAGGAGATATTGAACTAGCACCAGGTCCAAAAAAGCCAACAACTGCGTTGCCACCTGATTCGCTGTACACACCACTGCCACTCTGAGTTCTATAATAAGACGGCACATGGATTTTCATTAATCCTGTATTGTAACTTAAACTAGTTGTAGAGTTGAAATCTTGAGGACCAAACAAAAATAAATTATATTTTGGCATGTAATAACTAAAATGAGCATTATCAACATAAAACGCATCAAAATATCCTGCGATCATTTGAAATGAGGTAATTAACATTTGAGGTTTACCAGGCGGCTTAAATCCCAATAATACATCACCTGTAGGTTTTGTTCCATCGGCCATTATATAACGACCACGCATACGACCTTCTGCCTATTGCTGCCCCACCAATAGCTTTGGGTGACAACACAACAGACACTTCCTTGCCGGTAACGTTAACCACAGTGTCGTCATATTTAAAACTCATCCCACCTGTATCGCTTTTATAAACGGCAATCATTTGAATCAATCTACCATTACCAGGTGGAACAGAAAGTTCGATGGCACTAGGCGCTGACAACCCCGTCGTTCCATTTGAACAACCTCCATTATCGCAACCATCCCAATTGTAGACAGCAAGAACTCCCCCACCCGCAGAGGTGGCATGCACATTTACAACGATATGAAATAAATTTTCTGTTGCCGACATCGTGCCGATTTTATTATTAGTTTTTATACTTTGAGAAAGTGGAATTATTAACTTATTAGTTTTATCTTCTTGTTTACGGGAACAGCCCAAACCAAAACTTAAGATAGTCAAAATAAAAAGCGTCGAATTAACTTTAGAAAATAAATTACTCGGTCTACTCATAAACGTACCGCCTTAAAAATCCCATAGTTTTTCATAATACTTATCGGCGCTCGACTAAAGTACCTTAAGGTGTGACCATCTTGAGACAGTCAAAATGAGAAATAAAAATACATACGCTTTTTTAAAATCTTTTCTTTATTTTACTTTATCTGTAAAAGTTGGGAGCTAAGTAAATAGGCGCCTATTGTATTATTTGTGCTAACGAGCGACAACATCTTAACCGCACTTGAGACACGGAGCAAAGTCCCAAGCTGAGACGAGAAACTCGGATTTTTGTATAGTAATGGTACGATCTATAACAGCATAAACAATTGAATAACTATCTGTCTCCCCGACCAATTTTTTTTGAAATAAAAAATTTGAAATTAAAAGAAGACGCCTAATCTAGAGAAAATTCACTTTGCCAATTTTTATCTTTTTCAGAAAGTGCGGGCTGCCGAGACTTTGCAAACAAATAATCTTCTATAACCAGATAATCCATCTCTGTACGCATAAAACAACGATATGAATCTTCAGGCGTACATACTATTGGCTCGCCCCGTACGTTAAAACTTGTATTTACTAAAACACCTACGCCAGATATTTTTTTAAACTCTTGGAGTAGTTCATAAAAGCGTGGATTTGTTTCTTTGTGTACCGTTTGTAATCGTGCGGAGTAATCAACATGTGTAATTGCAGGCAAATCCGACCTTTGAAAATAAAGACGACTTAGTAAATTCTCAGTCTTAAAAAACTCTCCATATGGCCGACAACGTTCGGTGCGAAGTTGCGCCACCAACTGCATATAGGGAGACGATCCCTCATGATCAAAAATCGAATTTGAATCTTCACTCATTACGGCGGGTGCAAATGGCCTAAAGCCTTCTCGGTACTTTATTTTTAAATTAAGCGTCTTCTGCATTTCGGAGTGTCGAGCGTCGCCTAAGATGCTTCGGTTTCCTAGAGCACGAGGTCCCCATTCCATACGCCCCTGATGCCATCCAATAACTTTGCCTTCAGAGAGAAGTTTTGCACAAGTTTCTGCCAGGGGTTTAAAATCGTTATATTTTTCTGCAACTGCATTTGCTTTTCTAATTAAACGGTCAACATCTTCATTGTAAAATCGTGGGCCAAGATAGGAGCCTTGTAGTGCATCTGCATGATCTGAAAGTAAGCGCGGTTGTTTTAAGTAAACATGGTAGCCTGCATATGCTGCCCCCATGGCACCGCCAGCATCACCAGCCGCAGGTTGAAACCAAACATTTTCAAATAACCCTGAACGCTCAACTTTGCCATTTGCCACACAATTAAGAGCAACTCCTCCTGCCATGACAAGATTTTTAGAGCCCGTAACTTCTTTTGCTTTTTGCGCAAGTTTTAAAACAATCTCCTCAGTGATATCCTGAATGGCCAAGGCTAAATCCATATATGGCTGCGTAAGCGGCGTATCCATTTCACGTCTTGGCAATCCAAAAAGACTTACCCACTTAGCCTCTTTACACATGCGTTCGCCCACAAGAAAATCAAAGTATTCCAAATTTAACAGCAGAGACCCATCGGTACGAATATCAACTAGCTCTTCTAAAATTAATTTTTTATAGCGTAGATAGTCTGTGTTTCGAAATCCATATGGCGCCAGACCCATAAGTTTGTATTCGCCGCTGTTAACTTTAAATCCGCAGTAATAAGTAAATGCAGAATATAAAAGTCCTAAAGAGTGCGGAAAGTGCAGCTCTTGCAAATTTTTAATCTTACTCCCTTTTCCGTAAGAAATGGTCGTTGTTGCCCATTCTCCAACCCCATCAATCGTGAGAATAGCCGCATCTTCAAACGGACTAGGATAAAACGCGCTGGCGGCATGAGAGAGATGATGCTCCGAAAAAAGCAGTGGAGGCTTACTCCATTTATCTGAAGTATTTATTTCTTCTAGAGCTCGCCATATTGTCTTGCGCAGAAAAAGTTTTTCTTTAAGCCATACAGGCATTGATCGCAGAAAGTTTTTCATACCCTTGGGCGCAAAAACGTGAAACGTCTCTAATAAGCGTTCAAACTTTAAGAATGGTTTATCGTAAAAAACTATGCAGGTCACATCAGAGAGTTGCAGGCTGGCTTCTTGCAAAACGTAGCAGATAGCCTCTGTTGGAAATTCCGCATCGTGTTTAACTCGGGTAAACCGTTCTTGTTGTACCGCCGCGATAATTTCGCCATCAATGATCAGGCAGGCAGCGCTATCATGATAGTAAGCTGAAATCCCAAGAACTACATTCTTCATAAGATTGAAAGCCCTATTAGATCAAACACTAGAAGAGGGTATATACAAAGGGAGCTATTGCGGTTCCTCCTGTGGAGACCACTAAAGCTGCCAGTAAAAGCATAATTATAATTGCGGGCAATAGCCAAAATTTTTTCCGTTGTCCTAAAAACATCCAAAGCTCTTTCACACAACTCCCTTACTAAAAGGCATTTTCAAGATCAGCGGCTGTAAACTCATGGTCGCGCACGTGAAAGACCGAATTTTGATCTTTTTTAAATTTGTGAAGCCTAAAGGGATCATGTTTTCCCACGCGGGCCCAAAATCCCATGGGCGTAACTACCAAAATATAAACGCTGCTCAATAAAATAAAAGACGAAATCATACCTAGGTATTCCCCAATACCCATCCATAAAGGTACAATAAACCTAAACAAACGAGAATAGATCATGCACACAAGCAATAGTATTACGGTCAATAGCAAAGCCTCTGAAAGCCTCGTTTTGCTGTAAAAAATCAAACTCAGCAAAACCATTGCTAAACCAGTATCTAAATTACGAGCTGAGTCTTTGAGTCGATTTTGTCTTATCATTTGGATTATTTATAGAAGGTTGAACTTAATTGAGGCAAGCGCAAAAGGCGCCTGACTTTGCTAAGCGTCGTGAGCGACGTGAGCCTGCAAAATCTTGCTAGTAAAATAAATATTCGCTAGTGTGCCGTATGATAAAGCAATTAGGCCACAGACGAATTCGTCTGGCTCCTGCCCATAACTTGGATTCGTCTCACCTTATTAAATACTTGGAACCGCTTTATCTTTCGGAGCCACAGACAATTGAGTTCGCTTTTGATAAACGTTACCTCGAAAAGATTGAAAAGGCTTTTGATGTACTTATTCAAAAGCACGGTGTCCGTGACGTAGAGTTTGTTTACATTATCGAATGAGTCTGTAAGCTCCAAGGGTTATCATTGAATGAAATATTACAAAGAGATTTTACTGATATTTATTTCAACCGCACTATGTCTAGGCGCGCTGGAGATCTTTGTACGCCTTAAAGCTCCACAACCGGGACCCAGCGAGTTTATAAGGGCTGTTGGCTGGACAAACGAAGACTATAAGTTTTTGCACGTTGAAGATGCTAGATTTAAAGGTTGGATGCTAAAGCCCAACATAAAAATGCAGCATCTTGATCATGACAACCAAGAGTACAACTATTCCATTGCGACCGGAAAGTTCAATGAACTTGGTTATCGTAAGTCTGATGACGTCTCAAATCCAGCTACCTGCTCAAAATCTCTTTGGAATTTAGGCGATTCATTTGCATTTGGATTTGGCGTTGAACCTGTGGAAACATATGCGGCTCTACTCTCGGAAAGCAACGGTTGCTCCTTTAATTTAGGTGTACCCGGCTTGACCCTTTCTCAAGAGCTAAAGCTGTTTGAATATCATTATGCCAAGGCCTCCAATAAACCTACTCAGATAACTATTGCTGTTTTCTGGGGAAACGATGTCCTAGAGGAATACACGCTTTCAGATCTTGAATCCAAGCGCGCTTCAATTGATGTTATATTACCTAAATATGATTTAGAAAGTATGAAAACAGATTTACGACTTATGCATCTAACTCGAGCAACAGAATCTCTGGAGCTTAAATTAATGGAACATTCTCATCTGTACCGATGGATTGCTGAAAAAATATATTTGGCAATGCAAAAAGGAATTATTTATTTAGAATATGGTTTGTATGATAGAAAAAAAACCTTTTTTCCTACAGGGTTAGATTCTGTTGATGTCTACAGACAGTCTTGGATTACGATAGAACATTTTTTAAGCGTTGCGAGCGACTTTCAGTATCAGAAATTTCCTGTTCAATTTACTTATATTCTTATACCCTCCAAAGAGATGATACTTAATGCCAAGGCTCACCCTGAGCAGCGCAAAGCAGTCAATGCGATTGGAGAGCTATTTGCGTCGAGAGTTCATGCTCCAAATTTAAAAACTATTGACCTGTTTGAAGACTTTGCCCGCGAAAAAGAATTTATGTATTTTAATCGTGATTCACATTTGAATAAATTTGGCCATAAACTAGTTTATCAAAAACTTCTGTCTAGGATTCAAGACAATATTGAAAAATAATTTTTTACTTCGAATTTGAAATTATTTTTCAGTTTAAAACAGGTATTTTTATGACGGTTTGCTCAACTCGTTACGCACTCTGTTTTAGATAGTCTACATCTTCCGTTTGAGATTTTTGCGATGGCATGACAGACGAAGCCTCTGAGTGATTTTTTCCTTTTGTCAGACTCTTCAATTCTATGACTAAGCCTGCGAGTTCGTTGAAGCTCTCTCTGAGACTCTGAGCAATATTTGTTGTGGATTGAGCCGTCGTGGAGTTTTCTTGCGTCGATTTACTAAAGAGATTCATCGCATTTCCAATTTCCTCTAGACCCGTTGTTTGCTCTTTAATTGCCATAGCGATCTCTGAACTTAATCGTGTGACATCTCCAACATTCACGACAATTTTTTCAAAAACTTCTCCGCACTGTTCAGCTACCACTTTTCCGCGCTGCACTTTTGACGTACTTTCTTGCATGATCGCGCCAATTTTACTTTGATTGGACTCCACAATCTCATTTACTTGCTTAATTCCATTATCCAACATGTCTGTAATTTCTTTTGAAGCCGTCCCGCTCATTTGAGCTAACTTACCGACCTCTTCTGCCACTACAGCAAAACCTTTTCCATGTTGCCCCGCTCGTGCGGCTTCAACCGAAGCATTAAAAGAAAGTAGCTTGGTCTGAAAAACGATATCGTTAATGACCTTTGTGCGTTCGCCAATCTCTCCGATGAGCTGAACAATCTTTTTAATCTGGCCATTACTATCATCAATTTGAGTCATAACGGCTCCATTGGATTTCATAATTGTATCCATTTCACTCAACATATTGGCAATCGCGCTTCGACCTTCATCGACCGCATTTTGACTTGAGCGAGAACTTGAATCGAGCTTCTGAGAATTCTCTGATGTTTTTGAAACCATCGCATTAATTTCTTCCAACGCAGCTGCTGTCTCTTGTACCGCGGATGCCTGTTGTGTCGATGATGAAGATAAGCCGCTTGCGGAGCTGTTCATTTCATCAGTATATAATTTTAATGCGTTTCCTTGAGCCTCTAATTGTTGAGTCATGTTGCCCAAAGTTTTTAAAAGTTCAAAATTAATAAACGCAGATAATCCTAAGAATAAGAGAAATCCTACCACCGCAAAAATGAGACTCACTTGTGAAGCATGCGAAGCCGTTTTTTCACTTTCTGTCACACTCGCTTGAGCATTCGATTCAATAGTGTCACCAAGTTTTTCAAATTTTCCTTCTAAGTCTGTAAATGTAGATTGAAATTCAGGAACGAGTGCTTTTGCATCTTGAATTTTAGCCGCTTCAAGCAGTGCCATGACATCATGCCCTGCTTTTAGATATTTTTGAACTTCGTTATTAGAGTCATCAATCTGCTTTTTAACATCGTCGTTCACATCTAACTTTTTAATGTCGCCTAAATACTGAACGATGTTTTTAGAAAACTCTTCAAGCTCAGTTTTAGACTCTTGAAATTCTTTATAGTCCTGATTGTAGCTTGCTAAAAGCCCTCTAAAGACGACAGCGCGAATTCCATCATGCATCATATCGGCTAACGTCATTGATCTAACAGCCGTGAGTTGGTTATGTCCCATATCCATTAACTTTTCTGTTAATGCATTGGTATTTCTGGTATTACTTATTTCGATAACTACCAAGATAATTAAACTTGTAAAAGTTAAGAACCATAATTTCTTACCGAACGTCCAGTTTTTAAAATTCATATTTTTATCCCAACTGATGAATTGATACCAAATACGTTGTCGGAAGAATCTCTACACATTAAAGAGGTTTCTATATAAATCGGTACTATCCTAAATTGATACGTCGTTTAGGTGATAATTTTATGTTACCGGACTATCAGCGCATTTTTATGAGTGTTAGCCTTCAACTTTAAATTCTACTTTTTAAGCTTTAAAATGGGTTTCTCAATTAAGATATAAGTCAGATAGGCAAAAAGAATCGACAATATGAGTACGCGAGAAAAACTATAGGTGAATGAGGTAAAATGCATTTGCACAAATGCATGCCACGCATAGACCCCGTACGAAAGAACTCCAAGAATCGCCAGGAATTCAGTAAAAAAATTGAGTCGGATACTTTTCGTTTCCATAACAATGTGTAAAACCAAAATTAAGCATCCAAAAAGATCCGTCAATAACGTGCCTTGCCAGGATTGGAACTGTTTAATATCCGTATGGTATAAAAAATTACTGCAATAAAGGAGCAGTAAAGCCGCGCCTGCTATTAAAACGAGCTGCCAAGATCGGAAACTGAGAGCCTTTTCTTGAAAGTAGGGCTTTAACGTGGACATAAAAATTCCAGCCTGGAAATGCACGAGACATACCAATAAACTTCGGTCATTACTGACGAAATTATCAGGTAAGTAGAAAAACCAGACTTGATTTATTAATAAGAGAAATACAAATGTTGATAAAGAAGCACGTGCCTGGTTAGACGTTTGCCATTGCAAATATAGCAGCAGTGGTAAAATCAAATAAAATTGAATTTCTACTCCTAATGTCCAAAAAACTCCAACGTACGTATAATGAATGTGATTCCACTGCACCATTAAAAACTGCTCCATCAAAGGCTTCAGAGAAATATCTATGGTTACGCCTTTCCAAAGCAGAACACATATCGATAGAATGCTGACAAAAAAGAGAAGGGGATAAATTCTGAGGAATCGATTCCAATAAAACTTCTTAAGACCCTTCCGATCAAAACGGTAGCGCTTTTCAACAAAACCCACGCCCATCAAATAACCAGATAAGATAAAAAATAGCAAAACAGCAAATCGACCTGAAACATTAAATCCGCTTAGCCAAGATGTTGATAAATACGCACCCTTAGTGTGCCACCAAACAACTGCAATAGCAGCAATGCCGCGACTCATGATAGCGACATCAAGTTCATAAGGTTTTTTGATTTTCAAAGCCTGAATCATTAATTAAAAACCTCAAAATTAGTGTAGCGTCTCAAGTTGGTTCCACTTTTTAAATATATCTACGGATAAGTTAGTCTTTTGGACGCCATTAGGTTTTCAACATATTCTTTTTTAAGTTTCATGTGCACCGAGTGCAAATGGTTAATAATATTAATTGGCGCTGAGCCTAATACATGAATGGAGATAGCTCCGGAAATATATTTATCTGCTGCCCAAATTGAAACCACCTCTGCAAAGTCATCCCAGGGGTTCGTCGAGCCATAACTAGAAATAAAATCACTTTGCTCCAAGCCTTGGTAAAGCACCATAGCATCGGCCGAAGCAATAGGCTGCTTACAATTATAAAAACAAAGTTGAGAACGATGGGCAAAGTCACTTGTAGCCAATGGTTTGGCTGACGTCTCCCAACTCAATTTGGACCATTCACTGATGGCGGGGCAATTTTCCTCTTCGCCGCGACATGCTCCGAAATCATTTACCTGATTCGCAAAATCGAAAAAATGACCAAACTCGTGAGCGACGACAAGGTAAAGAAAGTCACTAATTTCTACATGAGACTTCACATTGTAATATGGCAAATCGGTAGAAAAGGTGTAATCGTCGTTACGCCCACCAAAATTGAGCTGTTCTTTCCAGGAAGCCCAATCACCGTAAGAAAGATTTGCGTCGAGTAAACTTTTTCTCACCCCGAAAATCGCTCCCGGTGCCGATGTGCCATCAGGAAAGTGCACTCTGCCGGCATAAGCCGTAGCAACAAACTCTTTTTCGATAAAAAGTTTTCTCATAGAGCAAAACATTTTTTGCATCGCGGGAGGATAATGGTCGTACAGATTTTCAAAAAGCGCGACGTAGACGTCTTCACCCCCTAAACAGGGACGAATCTCGGGATCTTCTTCCTCTTTGGAAGGACCCACAACACAAACTGCTTTTTTAATGTTCTCTCGACAGTCAGTTGGGCGAGTCCAGTTTCGAGTCACGACCTTATCTACCACATCGTTACTATTGGTAACGGGACGAGATTTTGTACAACCAATACCAAATAGCACAGTTAATAGAATAGCATTTAAAAAATGTAAGCTCACCAGCGACCCCCTATATGTGGTAGACCCAATTTTTTACAACTTAACTTTAATGTAAAAGATTTGTCACGAAGTGATCGTGTTTATATGCCCATGCTTTCTAAAGTATCTGAATCCCTGTTTGAATGGCTTGTTTCGACATCCTTACTGAATTCCCTTACTTTAGGAAGCGTGACCACAAAACGAGTATTTACAGATTGAAAATCAAATTTAAGCGTCCCTTTGTGCGATTCTACTATGGAGAATTCGTATGTTTGCAAATTCTAGACTCCTGTCGAGTATTAGATTGGTATGAATTGTCCGATCTATTTATTGCAAAGACTTAGAATTAATAAAAAAAACGTCTTTGAGGGAAAGATGACAGCAGCAAAAAAAATTAAAACTGAACCTTTTCTGAACCTTTTCTTAACACTATTTCTAACGGAATTCACACGATCACGTTACCAAAAATTATTGATGACACACAAGAGAAAGAATTAGAAAGCCACATTAAAACTTGGCTTCTAAAAGAAGAAAAAATTCATATTATCGACTTTAATAATTCTAATACGATTCCACACTTTGTCTTTCGACTATTAGGATTATTTCAAAAAAGTCTTATGAAAGTAGACAAGAATCTAGCTTCTATTAACGTCGCCAAAGAGGTTCAAAAAGAACTTCTTGCGCGTGGGCTAGGAGCCGCATTTAAGCCGCTAAAAAATATCGAAGAAGCACGAGAAAAATTTAAAGAAACACATGCCAAACAAACCAGTGTTCACATGGAAATCATCGAACCTTTTATCACGGCGACAATGAACACACTCGAGACTCAAGTAAGTATGAAGGTGAAAAAGGAAAAGCCGTATTTAATAGGCGCAGGTCCCGATCTACAAATTGATATTGCAGGTCTCGTAAATCTCGTGAGCCCACAATTTACCGGCGCGGTTGCCGTCTGCTTTCCTAAAGACACGTTTCTTGGAATGAGCCCTCTAAATTAGACAGCCCTACCAACAAGTTTTAGGACGGGGCGTTTAGCGGGTTTTAGTTTCAATACTTCTTTTTCAAACTCATCTGGAGTTTTGTACCCCAAGCTTGAGTGAAGTCGTTTTGAGTTATAAACTTCATCGATAAACCTCGGCAAGTTATTTATAACGTCGCTCATTGTTTTGTAGTCTTTGAAATAAACTTCCTCCTTCTTCATTGTTTTAAAAAATGATTCAATAAATGCATTATCAGTCGGCGTTGCAACTTTTGATTGAGAGATTTGAAAATGATTTTTCTTCAAGTACTCAACATAATCAATACAAGCATATTGAACCCCTCTATCTGAGTGATGGATAATTCCTTTTGGCGGTTTATACTTCTTTACCGCTAAATCTAGAGCTTCAAGGCAAAACTTGTGGCTTAAATCCCTAGAAATAGCCCATCCCACGATCTTTCTTGTATAAACATCAATGATGGCATTCAGGTAAACATACTCTTTAAGTAACTTAATATACGTTAAGTCCGTTGCCCAAAGTTGATTGGGTGCGGTTATCTTTTTACCTCTTGTCAGGTTTTCAAAAAATAACTTAATCCCAGCCGCTCCGCCTCGAGGCTTCATCATTTTCTTAATGCATGAATAAAGCGAGTACGTTCTCATAACTCGCTTTATTCTCTTCGTATTTACAACTTTACCTTGTCTAAGTAAGTGCTCCCTAATTCTGCGATAACCATAGCCCGGAAGCTCAAGATGAATCTCTTCAATAAGCTGGCGAAGCACCATATCGCTCTCTTGAAGTTTTTCTAGTCTTGTTGGCTTATGGTAGTAAGTCGCACGGGCTAAACCCATTATTTCACAACCTCTTTTAACCGATCCAAATTCTCTGAGGTGATCACGGATGAATTTTCTTTTTTCATCTTTAGTGAGTGTTGTAAGGCTTTTTTTAACATCAAGTTCTCAAGATAAAGCTCCGCTATCTCGTGCTTCAAACCTTTAATCTGAGATTCATGACGATAATTTTCTACTTCCTTCGCATACTTACTGGTGGTGACTTTACGCTTAGCCTTAGCTCCAATATCTTTATATTTATTGATGTAAGAGTGAACGGCACCATGTGAAACATTGAAAGTCTTTGCGGCTTCTCTGTAAGTCATTCCTTCTTCAACAACTTTCTTTGCTATCATTACTTGATACTCGACAGAACATTTCGCTCGTCTTCCGGGTGGTCTTTTTTCTTTTAAGTGAGGGGGCATAAAAATATCCATAACACATCCAATTTCTTGCAAAGCCTTATACCATAAGGGTTTGCGGATATGCTAATCGCTTGTCCATTAACTTTGTAAGGCAGTGTCCAATGTCAGGGGCTCAGTCTATTCTAAAAGTTTACGAGAAAATGGTTGGAGAAAAACACACAGAAATTAATGACGAAATTAAAGACGCCGCCGGTGAAATTATGAACATCATTTTAGGTCAGGCCAAGACAATTCTCAAAGACCAAAA
>JAKFYE010000028.1 GCA_021731045.1 Bdellovibrionales bacterium
CTTTTAGATCTTGTACAGTTTTACCGTTCACAACTTCGACAACGCGGTTTCTATCATAATCAACGATGAGAGAGGCAAAATCAGTTTGCCGTTTACCTTTGTGTCTCTTCCTCCAGGTATGTTCATCCTTTCCATATTGTCCATCTGACTAATATTCCAAAGGAATATTATTTTCCTCTTCCAGTTTGATTGAGTTCAATTTGATCCAAATTCCCTTTTGCAGAGGGTTTGATTTTAACCGCATAAATATTTTCCTGAAAATACTCTCGTCAGTGATTGAGGATTTGAAGAAAGACAAACTTGGTGTCGAGGCCCTGTCTCCGGTGACGAAAGTTTTGCTGGTGTATTCTGAATCGACGTCGCTGACTCTCCGAAAGAACGATTCGAATATCGAAACTCAAACGAATCTCCAAGCCGAAGCCTATAACAAGACCAATATCCAAAAAAATTTAAACACTGTTTTCTGATTTGATCGGCAAGTTTCTCTATGTGAGTCGCTCTTTTACTTCTGGCCGCATCGATCAAGGCGTTGTCTATCGATCTTGCACTATCGGGAAAGAAGGTTGAAGGCGCCGGCACAGTAAAAAAAATGTCAGGCCAAAATCGTTCGCTCAAATAAAGAGCAAATCCGTCAACAGGAGTACCTGCTCGCAACAATTCCGGAAGAATCAAAAGCGCAGTTTTATCCTGGCGCTTGATAGTCCAGTGCAGAGGGTCCACTCCTTCTTTTGCCCAATTGATAGATTTTAAATTGACCCTGACCTCATCAAAAGAACCCTCAAAACACATCGCAGTAAAATCACTAACTTCGCGTTCATCTGCCATTGAAAAAGAAACGAACTTCATTGTTTGGTCCCATTGCTAGTCATGCCCCTACAGTATTCACAAAGATTTCATCGTGTAAAGAAATTGAAGGTGGAGTATTGGCTAAAGGAGCTCACGGCGAGAGCGCCGCTTACAAAATCTGGGGTGTTTGAACCTAGCATTCTTAGGGCTTAACCAAATTGTAAGTTCATGCAAAGATAAGTCGTGGGCATTAAAGTGATCTTCAAATTATTGGCATTGCCATTGGGTCTCGGTCTTTTTTGCGGATATGAAAATTTCTTTGTCAGCTCTTACACTCGCAATAGTGTTCTTTAGCGCGGAGGGATACGCGCACTGACCAATATGATTTCATTGATGACCGAAGTCGATTTCACGGCAAGAATATTGGTATGCAGATAGAAACTATTGTCCTGGGTGATGATGAAAAGAAGTTCGAGGCCTTGAAGTTGGTCTTGAAAGAGTTGGGAGCTATTAAAGTAGACTCCTCATCGGGAGTGGCAGGTTCTGTGGAGCTTGAGACGTGGATTTTGAAGGTTGGAATAGATGAAATCACGATAGAATCTGATAACTACGAAGGTGTTTCTATTAGAGGCCCTCATCAAATCGTATCTAAGATTGTTGATCTCATTCAACAGAAGATAAAATAGACGCGACTAAACCACTGGATTCTTGATTTGGACTCAAATATTCGAATGCATCCAACCTGGGCAATAAAAGTTAGCCTGTTTTTGTGATGCCCGGGAAGTCAGCGCCTTCGCGGGCAGTACTTTTTATTTGCAGTCTAAAAGTAAAACTTGTGTGTCGTTTGGATTTAAGGTGATGGAAAAGCCAACCTTTGAGAGGTCAGACGAGCTCAGCTTCCGCGTTTTTTTGTCTAGAAGAGTGCTGACTTCATAGTTGAGGCAGCTTTCAGATAAGAGTTGTTTATCAACTTTAATCGCAAAAGTTTGTGTCTCAAGTGAGCCCGACTTTACGGTTATCCAAACACGTGGTTGCCCTGGTATTCGTCGTGAAAACGCAACAACTTGGGTCGGGTTGCCTATTAATGTAAGCGCCGATTGAAGACCCGACGTGCTCAAAAGCAATTTCATAAATTGTTTTCGCTCAAGAGCACTTTGAGTTTGTGCATAGGCGTTTGAATTGTAATCTTCAAACAAGAGAGCTCCAATTTGAATGAGGCCATTCGCGCAACGGTAACCCACCACCTCATTCTGCGAGAATAAAATTGGTAAACATTCAGGGTGACCGCTTAAATCGTAAGCGTAAACGGGTGTCGAAGACAGAACGGTAATAGCTTTTGTGCCTTGTGTGCTAGAGGTCAATCGCCCGAGGCTATCAGTATAAAATTTGAGGGGAACATCCGCGGGTTTAACTTCTGCTGGGCCGATCGCTTTTCGTTTAAAAAGTACTCGTGATGGTACTTGCCCATCATTGTTTAAAAAATTCACCACGGTTTGCCCTCGATCGAGAGCTTTGCGTAACTGCGTAAGAGTGAGTTCAGAGTTATGACCCGTATCAAGATGAATAAGCGCTTTCATTTTTGCAAAAGTAGAATCTAAAGAGAGATCACCAAATAAAATCCTAGGGTTGAAGTCGACGTTCATTAAATAACCGAGCAAACCGCCGGTCCAATCCGCCGACGCTTGAGTGCCGAGAATATTATTGTCCATTGTCGGTTCGTGTGCGGTGCTGTCTTTCACGATGGCGACATCATCGTAAACAGCTTGAGCGCTCGCCAAAAACTCCTGGTAAGGAGCTATAACACGCTCTCCAATTTTTTTAAGATTGTCGTAGTGAGGACGAGGGTCGGCGTTTCCGTCTAGCGGAGCATCGAAGTAAAGATCTCGATCTTGAGTGATCCCTTCTTTCATCGCACGGCGAACGTCGATTCCGGCAAGCAAGTGCCGATCACTGCGCATTTGGAGTTCATTCCAAAAATCATTATTGAGCTCAGACATTGGTGTGTTTACAAGGTGTTTTTCGTTCAGGAGATTGTCATAAATCGGTTGCAACTTTTTGTGAGCCCACTCGACGCCCCAGTTTTGTCCCTCGTTAAAATAGTAAATATAAATGGCCTTCATGCCGTGCCCGAGCACCGTTAAGTAAGTCTGCTGTCGCGCTTCGGGAGAAATATTTATTCCACGCCACCATCCGCCTTGGATTTCTGGGCCCATCACCCACTCTTGGGGCGAATCAAAATAAAAGTCATTGGCTTCATCGGCTGATTTTACATCAAGATCAGCTTTAAACGGAAAGTTGAGCAGCGTGTGTAAAGTTGTTTCATCTGTTTTAGGATAAAGATTGACCGTCATCAAACCGGTTAAATTTTTGAAATTGCGAAATTTATAATGCGGTAATAATCCTCCACTCGGAGAATTATAGCTCTCGGCCAAAGTAAACAGAACCTGAGGCTCGAAAATGCCAAGTCCTTGCCACAGATCGCGAATGGAACTTAAGTAAGTAAAAATAGAATAATCATTAAACCTATACCAAGATTGATCTTCTAAAATATTGCGGTCGCGATATGTCGGAGGCTGCACTTGCGAAAAGCGATCCCATTGTCGACCGTGTGCAAGATTGAGCGATTGGATATTTTTATAAGTGTCCTCTAAGAACTTTTGATATCGATGTGTAGTGGGTAGGCTATAATCATGGGCGTAGAGAGATTGCCATTGAAAATTGGTTTCGTTGTCGAGCTGCAAAAAAATAACAGGTTTGCCGAGTTCCATTTGAGATGCCAGCACCTGCTCGTTGAGTGCCTTGAACCAAAGTTGCGTGTAATGTTTTAAATCGACATTATGGTAGTCGTAGAGTTTTGTGCGTAAGCCGTAAGGAGAGCGCATGTGACTGTTAGGGAATTTTTCGTTAAACCACGACGGTATTGCGCCAAAACCGAGAAAACCCCACTCGGCATTGATGTATGGGCCTGGACGAACCATGATACGTGTGATGCCGTGATCAGCGATAATTTTAAAGAAAGTTAAAATATCGCGTGACGGATAATCAGGCTGACCATCGCCGTCCTCGTCTACGGTGCCGGTAAAATCAAATTTACCCTCAGCGTATTCATGAAAATCCCAAGGAATGTAAAAACTCACGCTGTTCATTTTGGCTTTAACGGCATGATCCAGAGTTTTTTCCCAAAGTTGAAGTACTTTTGTTCGTGGAACATTAGGACCATAGCCGCCGCGCAACCGAAAATATTGAATTTCAGCTCCAAAAAGCTGAGGTTGTGGCTCTCCGTCGACACTTAGGCGGTTATTGATAATTTCGACGCGACGACTTTGCGAGTGCGCCGTGATTCCAATTAAATAAATAATAAAGATAATTAATTTTCGCATTGAATGGTTCCCGTACCTTCCATGTAAGCACCTTGAACTTCGAGTAAGCAGCCATCACGATTCGAAGTAAAGTTGGTAGTGCCGGTAAAACGATTTCCTTCGCATACATCGTTCAGCACAAATGCCATTCCGCGAGAATGATAAACTGACAAGTTTTGAAATTCGTTGTCTTGCGAGCAAGTGGAGGTGTCGCCATCCATTGCGATAAAAACGCCATGGTTTCCGCTCTCCGATATTGAAACATTCTCAAAAATATTTGAGCGAGAGTCGCGCATAAAAATTCCGACATCATCGTTTTCGTGTATCGTGATATTTTTAAAAATGTTTCCGTGAAAACGAATATCAAGCGAGATACCTGCCGCTCGATTTCGAGAAAGATCGAGGCGATTCAAGCGTGCACCTGTTGTTTCGTAACCTGCAAACCCATCAAACTCGTTATCAACAGAGACGACGTCTTGAATGACCAGATCGAAGCATCCTTTTTCGGTCACTATGCCGCCTGACCGCGCACTACGAATGATGACGTTTTGAATGCGTCCGTTCGTGACTCCGCGTACTGTGATTCCGTTGTTGCGTATATACGAGTATCCTTGACCATCACACAGCCCAGACCAACATTCGTATTTTTGGTTCCAACGATTGCCGTCGATATTTAAATCACGAACTTCAACGTCTATGATTGGAGAAGGCGCAAACTCGAGTCCGCCCATTATCACAAGGGGGGTATTAATATTATTGCCAAGTTTTAATGTCGGGCTTCCGTCTCCTCGCAAAGAGACATGATGGCGATTGAGAACAATGGGGGATAAGCATGTATAAGTTCCTGCAGGTACGACAACCTCACCACCGGCTTCGGGAAGATTTTTAATCGCATCTCGTATGAACGAGCAGTCATCGTTTGTTGAATCTGCGTTCGCAGGGAGAGCCAACAATAAAGTCAATACAACAGTTGTCCATTTTAACATTTCTAAAGCTCCATTATGGTGACGGATACTTAGTCATAAAGCCTTTAAGGGCAAGGAGGATGTGATGTGATTTGAAATGATTAACACTTTTTTGACCTAGACGGTAGCTGTCGAGGCTCTAAACCCCGTTTAAGGTATTTAAATACCCAGAAAATCTTGAGTAGCGCAGGCTGTTGAGAGTCCGTTTTTCAAAATTGAAATATAAAAAATCTCCTGTGATTCAAGGGTTATGGCGAAAAAAATCAGAGCGCTATTTTGATTGTCAAACAGGTGGGTTCGACCATCGAACATTGGCGTCAGCCACTTCGAAGACTAAGTTCTCCCCCAACAGCCTCGATTTAAGGTCCTTCAACTGCGCCTAGGTCAAGAGCACTTCCGTTTATGCTTCGAGTGGAGAGTCCATTGAGCTGCAAATACGGCTGTCTTGTAACAGGGATGTTCATGTAACTCGTGTTAGGACTTATACCACTTGGAATTCCTGTTCCTTGATTCAAGGCAGGTGATCCCGCAGACAAATTATAATTGTTGCTGGTGGCATTTACAAAGTTAGGATTAGCGATAGTTAGGCCGCTTGACGAAACAACTGAAAAATTTGCTGGATGAGTCGCGTTGATGTCTCCAATGCCAATCGTTCCCGAAATAATGTTGTTGCCTCGAAGATTTAATTTACCTGCAATCTCTAGCCAAGAAAACAAGGAGTCTCCTTGAAGATAAAAAATATTATTCCAGGCCTCTACAGTTGTGCCGACTAAGGAAAGATCGAAAATGTGAGTTCGATAAGATTGCGACATCTTAACTTTATTTATGACTGTATTGTTGTAAAAATAAAGTCTGCTGCGATATTTGGCACCCGGATCATAGACACTAGAAACGTTTTCTTGCTCTCCTAAGTTATCTCCGCCATAGTGGATGGGGTTTGTGGCGCAACTTCCAAGATCACAATCGTTTACGATAATGTTTCCGTAGGCGTAATCGATGCCGTAATCAGGTTGCGCAGCAATTCCAGACTCTTGATCTTCAGATTGCACCCAATCAACAGCTCTCGAGCTAGAGACAACATAGTTATATCTAAAAATTTCTCCACTGCTTCTACTTTTATAACTGGCGCCGGAAGACCCACTACGAACCTGGCCAATAAAGTTTCCTTCAATAATTGGATTGGTCGCCTGGATATATAAATTATGATCATAATAATTATTTACTCGTCCGTTACCATAAATGCGATTGTTGCGTATAATAATGCGTTCACATGCGGATTCAAGCACGCTGTCTTTGGCCATTGTGAAAATGCCAAATGCATTATCATAAATAATATTATTCTCTATGAGGATATCTGCCGATGGCTGGAGCCAAATGCCCCCCGAATCTCCATAAGTCATTGTCGCGCCGGTCAGTCCTGTAAACTGATTGCCAGCAGCGGCTCCGCCAAATTCAAGATTTTTTATTTGAATCCATCTTGGTTTGTAACCAGCGGGATCAGAAGTTCCAGGTTTAATAACGATTCCACCGTAGTCTTCAAGACTATATTGTGAGGAGGTATTAAAAACATTATTAGTACCTCCAGCATTACAGCCAGCAGATGTTCGGGCATCTTTAAAATCAAATTTAGGCCGATTGCCACTACTGTCTGTGACTCCGTTTATAATAATTGGATTTATTTGGGTTCCTTGCCCTCTGAGACAAATTTTATATTTATAAGGAGTTGCACGATAATAAATATTCACCACATCGCCTGCTTGTAGTGCGCCCCACGGAATAGTATCTGGCTCTAAGTAGGTTTGGTTTGGCCCTACGTTATAAGTTGTTCGACTTCCCACCACAGCTTGAGTCACAGGATTCGAATTAGAAGCTGCTGGTGTAGAGATTAAAGTCGTTGTTGTAGTGGTTGGTGCAAGTGTTGTCGTAGTTGTCATACGTGTCGTTGTTGTGGTGGTTGGTGCAAGTGTTGTCGTAGTTGTCATACGTGTCGTTGTTGTGGTGGTTGGTGCAAGTGTTGTCGTAGTTGTCATGCGAGTCGTTGTTGTGGTGGTTGGTGCAAGTGTTGTCGTAGTTGTCATGCGAGTCGTTGTTGTGGTGGTTGGTGCAAGTGTTGTCGTAGTTGTCATGCGAGTCGTTGTTGTAGTGGTTGGGAGAGTAGGATCTTTCTGTGATTGAGAGCTCGATTGAGAGCTACTAGCTGTTGAGCCTTTCATTTCACCAGAGCAAGACACCAGAAGCAGAGTCAGAACTAAAAACGTCAAAAGTCTATTAGCGTTTCGAAATGAGAATTTCATATGTACCATCCACTTCCCCAAGTATTTAAGTTCAAGAAACATGCCCATTAGGAGTCGAATAGCTTGTCGTATAGATTTAAGTACGATCAGATTTTCTACATTCGTTGAGTGATTGTCCAAAATACTTAAGTTTGAAAATGGATTTTAAATTTTTCCTCTCAAAATGAGACGGTGGTTACTTTTTAACCCAAAGCGATTAATCGCCGGTTTAAAGGCAATCATTAATTATTGATCCAATCAAACGAATCATTTGAGCATTCTGCTGGCAAATCTTTTGGGTATGTGCACTGGCCGTTAAAATTTCCTGTGTAAGCAAAACGAGAACAGCTCTGATAAATTTTATTTTTCTCAGCGCAATTTGGATACACCAACATTCGATAATGAGCTGGTTTTAAAAGACTCGTATTGTGATTTGCAGCTGCGAAAATAGGTCCTTTCAAATTTCGCATAATCGAATCTTCCGGGCCCAATATTCGACATTGAACATTAATATCCTGTTTTTCCATTGTAATTTGATTTACAAATTCTTTTTCGGTTTCGGGATATTCATCAACTAATCCTGTAAGATGTAGAACCTCGTGCAACGTCGTCATGCAATTCGATGATGGACTGTAAAGAGTCGCGTCTTGGCGAACTTCACGTGCTTCATTCAACACTCTGATAACATTAAATTGGGGAGCTTTATCAGTAGATTCAGATTGAAGTTTAATTTTAAGAAGGCCGCCATCAGGCCCTTTTAAATATGGCGACATTCGCTCGAGACACGAGTTGGCGCGCTCCAACCAAGCTTTAGCGACTTTTTTGTTTTCGTAAGACGAACTGTCACAGCTTGGTTTAAATGCCACGTTTACTGTTAGTTCACTCGTATTTTCATCAATGCGCTTTAATGTGAACTCTTTATTCTCCTGAGTATTCAGCCATTTATTAAATACGGATTTTTGTTTTCCTATTGGCAAGAGTTCGCAATTTGTACGAGATTTCTCTAATGATTTTCTTACGAGGAGACTAGGGTACTGATTTTTAGAATCCAAAGCTGATAAAAATGAAAATGTTGAAAGTTTGTCTTTTGTTATTGCATCGAGTTTTTGGTAAAACGATCTAAGGCGGGCGACATAAACTGGACATTGATCTTTTTCAGGTGTTACCAAGCATTTTTGGTAGATGCTGTTGGCCGTGTGATCGGGTAAATAGAAATCTAAAATTCTGTGAACGCAGCTTATACTGGCATTATCAATAATACTGGAAAGCTCTGTTTCGATAAAATTTGCAGATAAAATTTTTATCGCGCTGTCGTTAAGGCTTCTGTCATGAGGGGCACCTCTATCCGACATTGGTGAGCAAATACCTAAGCCCGAAAAAGGATTTGTTTTAGATTCTGCATTTTCTTTTAGATCTTGGTAGTAAGGAAGAACAGGGAGAAGCAATTTTTTTGCAAACTCGTTCGCAAATATAGGTTTCTCAACATTTGAGAGGCCGGATTCAATTCCATATAAAAAGTCAATATCGTCTTCAGGAGCTCTTGTTCCGCACGAACTCTCGAATTTTTTTTGAAGACTGTCTTCGATTTTAGCTAGAAAATTTGCGCGCGCGTCTTCTCGACAGTAAAAGTAGGTGGTATTTCCGTTGATTGCTGGTTGTAAAAAGGATTGCCAGTCTTTTGCCGCGACAGAAGATATAAGCTTACCGTTTACTTTCTTAAAATTTGCCGTAAGTTTAATTTGAGCGGCGTCAGGTAAAGGTCTTTTGATGCTGCTGCGGTCTGATTGAGCACAATTCCAACTGAGGTTTTCCTGAATGTTGAATTCTGCCGGCAGTTTTTGCAGACAACTTTTCCAAAGTGCTAAGTCGACGTTTTTTTCTTTTATTGTGGGAGTAGACGTAGACATGGGATTGCAGCTGTAAACCAGAGACTTCTGAATGTCCTCATTGCTTTCGCCAATAAGAAAGCTTTCTTTTTTAGCGTCTGCGTATTTGCTCATGTCTAAGACATATTCTGGAGCGGCTTTTTCAGTTTCCTTGCTCTCGCTACAACCTTGCAATGCTGGTAAACTCAAAATAAGTCCTAAAATCATTATGCGTATATTCACAAAAGCATCCTTTTTATTGGCCAGACATCGCGGTAAAAACACCGAGAGGTACAACATCTATTCCAGAGCCTCATGTTATTGAAATAATTGAAAGAAACTAAGAGGCTAAAATCTTAAATACCGCGCCTATACCCAGATCAAAAATACCCCATTTAAGCCTGCCCAAAAACCAGACACCAAAGCCCAACTCCGTCCCTAAAAGCGCCAGGCCCTGTTTCTTGCAATCAAAAGGTACGGACCTACAAAAACATAGGCGGATTGAGTTGCTTTCTGGTTATCCATTACAAAAAATGCGTATTTGAAAAAGGGTTTATCTCTGGGCCCCTTTTTCAAATACGCATTTTTTGTAATGGATAACCAGAAACGTATGGAACTGGATCTTGAGAAAAAGGGGGGGACCTAGGGGGTCCCCTTTGGAAGGTTCGGAGCTAGCTTTTACCACTCGATGGGTTTGGAGTCGTAGCCTTTTGGAGCGCGTCGGGCGTTTTGAACGGCGTAGTAGACGCGTTCGCGGGCGCGGTTCATGTCGCCAATCGGGCGGATGTCGGTGAGGCCGTGCCAGGGATTAAATCTCATGTCTTCACAGAACTCATCTTGTTTTGTCGGATTGTATCCGTTACGACGAGCCGTATTTACAAAGCCTTCGTTGTCTTCGGGCTTAAACGTGAGTCGTGCCACTCGTCGCAAGCCACCTTTCCAAGCTTTTCTTGGATCTTCGATATCATCGACGCACGCGTGTTGCGAATAATCGTAACCGTTTTCTAACTTCACTTTTGCATCGCTCGTGTACGCCGAATCGGGTTGTTGATATTGAACGTAGAAGTCATAACAAAAACCTTTTTCAGCGCGATCGATAATATCAGTGCGCAAAAAGTTTGGTGCTTTGTTTTTAGTGGCTTCCGTTGATTTTGTTGTGCCCTCACAAGGTTTCAAAACAAACTTTGCCGCTTTGTCGCCTAACAAAAATGGCACGCGACTGTAGTAGTCGGTTTCAGCCATGCTGTTTTCTGGAGGCTTGGTTTGTGATTGCGCGGCTTTAGCTTTACCCAACAATTTCATATGAAATGGAAGAAAGTAAAAAAGTTTTCCGAGCTTGCCGTTAGGTAGCTTTGAAACACCTTCTGCAAAACTTACCATCTCGGCGCTGTCTTTCACAAAGTGAACGGGATAATTTGTTAACAAGAAATCTTGTGTGCGTGACGATTGATCATTGGGATCATCTTGTAAGAACTGCGCGTTCTTCACGTTGTTTTTAATTCCTAAAAGTTTAATCGCAACGCCTCTGAGGTCATCATCGCCGTCAGGTTTCATTTCACCACTCGCATTTGAAAAACGCACCCAGGCTTTGTACTCATTTGAAGATCTAAAAACGCCTGCGTTCAAATCATCTAAAATTTGAAAACGCGCTTTCAAGCACGCATGCGCTTTAGCATGAAATGGTCGGCGGTCTCCGCCTTCAGGCAAAGTATTACCACCATCGCCATGAGCTAAAGTGTCGGCGTTGAAATTACCTTTTAAATCTTTTTTCGCATATTCCTTCATTACCATCGACATGCGCACGCCCATCAAAGCGTAGTTTTCGGCTTCTTTCGCGGCGTTGTTGCTGTACTCGCTGTTGAGAGGAGCCTCTTTACATGAAATAACCGGCATCGCTTGCGCCGGTTTGCGTGTGGATTTATTTGGATGTGTAAAATCCGTCCATTGGACTTCGTTGGATTCATACGCCAATTTCATCGGATCATCTGCGGCCACGGCGCGACCATTGTGTGGTCTCCACGGTCTAAACGGATTTTTGATCGCAGCTAAGTCGTTTGACAGACCCGGAATATTGTCGATCAAAATACCTTTCATCGTGCGATCGTTCACCCATTTGTAGCCGACTGGCGTGTAAACTTCTGGAGTAAAATCGGTCGTTAAAAATCGATCGGTCTCAAGTCTGCGTGTGGCGGTCACTAGGAAAACTTGGAACAAAGTTTCAGCAAATCCAAAACCTTCAGGTCGAAAACCTTCTGCGAGCGTTCCCACAAGCACGTCGACTTTGTTGATGTCGTTGTTGTAAATCTCTTTTAATTTTTCGACGAGCGGAACAGACTCGGCGCTATTCACAAAATAATCAAAACTGTCGAGACGGCTAAGTCCGAGCATTTCACGTAAATCATTGTATCGTAAAACACCGCGTTCACGATCACGCACAATATCAGTCATAGCCAAGTCGGTGATATAGCTGATCGTAGGCTCTTGAATTTTCATCTCCGTCATGAAATTAGGAAAGTTATTTGCGATTAAAAGCCCCGGATGTTGTCGACCCAAAGAATACAGCATGTCGGTCAAAGAATACCGATCGGTCAAAGCATGCGAACCTTCTTCTCTCAACTCCGTAAGAAGCTTCGTCTCTTTAACTTCTTCGGTGTTGCGATTTAAAATCGCGAGATGGTCCGGCATAAGTGGATGTAAACGATAAATCGAAACAAACTCTTCGGTATGCGAAAACGGAACTCCGTGAAATTTAGGAGCTTCACCGACCGCACCTTTAACACCCATGTTCCCTTTGAAATCAAAAGCCAACCCCAGGAGTTTTTCACCAAAAGATCTCACGTTTCCAGAATCACGACCGAACCCGTACCAATTGCCGTTCATCGCACGGTACATAACGAGACTTGAAAGAATCGCCGGAGTCCATTCAACCGTATGAATTTTAGCTTGTACGGCCGAGTTCACCAATCGTGCGGTTTGAAATAATTCTTCATCGGTCATCTTTGGATAATAGCGATGTAATTCCGCAGCGATGCGGTTGTGTTCAAGAACGAACACGTGATGGAGCAAAGAAATTCCTGGCCACCAGTTTTTGTTAAATCCAGTTAATTCTTTTTGATACTTCTCGCTACCACGTCCACGGTCTGTTGTTGGGTCAAGCGGGAGGCGTTCTTCGACCGTTCCGTCTGCCAATGTGACTTTTCGCAACTTCATGCGTCCACCAGAAAACTCACGAAGCTTTTGTTGCGTTTCAATATTGCTACCATAAATTTGCGACAAATCCCACCAAGCGGTCACTTGGTTTTGATGAGTTGCTGAACCCTGAGCCGCAACGGTTGAAGCATCGGCAACGGTGCGCGGAATCGACAACACGTCGTCTTTTTTCTTTGAATCTCTTAATGCTTTTCTCAAAGGATCGTTTTCAGATAAGGGGACGTTAATGTTGTGCTCAGGATTTGGATCGTTGGCGCCATGATCTAACCAATCATGCACCATAAATTGAATCCAAGCGGCAGTGAGAACGTTTAAGAACGGAACCGTTTTTTGACCCTCTCCTGGTTTTTGCGCTAACAATTCTCGACTCACGGTTCGCGGATTAGGAGTTAATAATTCTTCATTCGAAGGGCGAGCGGTTTTATTTATTGGCACCAATCGACCAAAGCGGACTCCCGGCATTCCAGAAGCTGGATATTTTAAATCGTTACACGCTCCATCGGCCGTACGATATTTACGATCCGCACTTTGTTTATCAGGATTGCAGGTTCTGCCGGGAGGAAGTTTTGGAAAGTCTCCCGCTGCATAAGCATCATGAATATTGAATTTTCTAAGCTGGATACGTCGTCGTGCCAGATTTTTTTCGGTTTCGATGATGTTGCCTTTGATCCATGTTTCACGTTTTGCACCAAATTTGCCCACGCCTTGGCGATCCACCCAAGAGCGTGCCCAGAACTCTTCATTTTTTTTGAGTAATTCGCTGAGAGCTTTACTTTTTTGTTCGTCAGTAGGTTCTGCCTGTGCGGGTTTTCTTTTTACTGGGGCCGTGTTTTTTGTTGCCGGTTCCGCATGAACTTGGCCAACAAATAAAAACATGACGGTTACGATAAAACGGATCACTTGAATCATAGATTCTCCTTCTGAAAGATCACGTTTAAATCTTAATTAGGCCGAAGGGGCAAGTTAACCGGTAATCCAGTTAACTCGACCTTAGGCGAGGAGTCCAAACGTGAACTTTACAAAGCCTTGCCTTCGCTCCCTTACGAATGCAGCACACCTGATATAGTTTCTATTTGGACAATCCCATATTTTTTGTTAGTCCTGTGGAGCTTAATTTCGGAGGTAAAAATGTCATCTAAACCCCATTCCATTTTATATTTGTCTCGTAAAGAGGTTGAAGAAATTAATCTACCAATGAAGACCATTATTTCCTCACTCGAAACCATGTTTAAAGAAAAAGGCGAAGGCAAAACCGAAATGCCACCTAAACCTGGCATTCATCCTTTACCCGATGCCTTTATCCACGCGATGCCCGCGTTCATTCCAAGCTTGGGATCTGCCGGAGTAAAATGGATTTCGGGTTTTCCGCAGAATCAAGAAAAAGGTTTGCCTTATATCACCGGACTTTTAATTTTGAATGATCCGCAAACGGGGATTCCGCTTTGCGTGATGGATGCAACCTGGATTACGGCACAAAGAACTGGCGCTGCTACGGCGGTGGCCGCGCGCTACCTTGCACGGCCTGAAAGTTCGACGGTCGGGATTATTGCGTGCGGAGTTCAAGGTCGTAGTAATCTTGAAGCTTTGAGCTGCGTATACAAAATTAAAAAAGTAAAAGCGTATGATTTTTTTCCAGAAGTCGCGCGAAAGTTTGCCGAAGATATGAGCCGACAACTGAATTTAGAAATTGAAGTGGTCACCCAACCTGCAGAGGCCGTAAAAAATCTTGATCTCGTCGTCACCAGTGGTCCGATTCTAAAAAAACCAACGCCGGTGATCGAGAAAGGTTGGTTGAGAGAAGGTTCATTTGCGTCACCTGTTGATTTTGATTCCTATTGGCAAGGCGGGGCACTCAAAGAAATTTCAAAATTAGCAACCGACGATCGCGCACAGCTCGAGTATTATCGTAGCCAAGGCTATTTTCAAACGACTCCGACTCCTTATGCAGATTTGGGAGACATTGTCGCGGGTAAAAAGCCAGGCCGCGAAAAACCTGAAGAACGAACAATGGCGATTAATTTAGGAATTGCGCTTGATGATATGGCAACGGCCATTCATATTTATCATGCGGCGCTAAAGCAAAAAGTCGGTGTTTCACTAAATCTTTAAAAAACGTCTCAGTTTGAAACGTTTTTCGCTCTCTAATCAAAAACAAGTATCTGTATTAAAATGACTTGTTTCTCGCTTTAGAACACCGCGATTAAACCGAAAAGGTAGGTCAAGGGTGATCAATATGAAACGTTATTTTATGCCCGTACTACTTTTTTCGCTTTTCACTATTTATTTAGTGGGCTTTCAAAACTGTGCTTCAAATGTTAAATTTTCATCAGTCGGGCACGACTCTTCAAAAATAAGCATTGATACAAAGCCATGTATTGATCAAGACGGAGCACTACACGAGGAGGGTTCAACTTGGTCAACATCGACAGATTCTGTTGTTCAACTTTCTTGCCCAGATGCGCCTTCGCGCCCACAAAAATACAAAAGTACCCAGGGCTTTATTTGTGAAAGCAGTGAAATTCGTCCGACAGATTTTTCAACAGTACCAGTTGACAGCGTTGCAAATTGTCCGGCTCCAAAACTAGAGGCTCATCTTACTCCTGTCATGCCGAAAGAAGGCGAAACAGCAAAATTAGTTGTTACGACAGAATATGTTTCAGAGGTAAAATACAATTGTATGGAGCTAAGCGGAGGCATAGCTCTGAGTGGAGTTCTTCGCTCTGGCACAACAGACGAAGTTCCAATTGTTATAACTCGTGATTTAACCTGTGGGATCGAAGCTAAAAACTCTGAAGGCGTGACCTTGAACGCTCTCGTACAAGTTCCTGTAGATTGTGGTCAACGTGTTAAAGAAAACGGCCAGTGCCGTGACTTCGAATGTAAGTCAGTACAAATTTTAGCAGCAACTGACGGAAAGTATATTGTACCTGCGCGCACTGCTGCCGGCGTTTGCTATTCTATAAAATTAGTGAACTCAATTGCGAGCAGCAGTTCAACTTTAACAAGTACCGTTGATAACGAAGTTGTATCGCGCAATCATAATAGCGGTGGCACTCCAACGCGTAACTCGTATCAATTAGGTAAATCCGATTTGGATTTCTTTTTACAAGGTAAAAGAAATATACGTTTGGCTGGTGGTACATCTGCTACGGCGCCTATTTTGGTCGACAACTTTATTTTAGTTGGATTTATTCCTCCTACGCTTACTTCTTCAGTCGAATCTTATTATAAATCTTATGGAACATCAGATTCGACTTTGCCTTCAACTGATTACATAACTTTTCGAAGTACGCCTATTGTGCTGTCGCCATTTGGGAGTGCCGGCACCAGTACGATTGCGCCCTTAGATGTTACAGCAAACGTGATATCCAATCAGGATTTTCATCTTGATTTTAGGGCATTAGACTGTGGTGGCACTCGCGAACTTTCAAACGTGTACCTGTTGTTTCAATAATCGACATATGGTCTTTTGTTTATGTAAATAGCAGAGACGCGACAAGTCGTATTTTTAAAATTTCACAATACTTTTTGTAAAGCGCATGTTTGATTTATTCACGACTCCACGTGAATAAATTTTTTTTATTTCTAAAATTAAGCACTATTGAAAAAACCACGCTTGGCTCACTTGCGATCCATGCATTTTTGCTCGGACTTCTTACCGGAATCTTAGCGCCTGCCCCTGAAGTTCCTACACGAATAGAGTTTCAAGTTTTTGAAAACCCTATGACACCGCCTCCGCCACAGCCCCAAATCATACCAACGAACACTTCCAAATCGGCACGTGCAAAAACACCTACGGCCGGAGTTTCAAAAAACTCTACGACCGAAAACGCGGTGGCTGACGCTCCAAATGTTAAACTTGGAAACACTCTATCGAAAGCACCTGATAACAATCCTTCGACCGAAGACGCGCTTCCTCCTCCGGCGGAAGAATTTGAAGTCAATGTTTGGCCTTCTTTAAAAAATGATGTGCGGGTTCCTTATCCGCGCGAAGCTAAAGCAAAAGGTATAGAAGGAGCCGTCGTGATGGATCTCTATATTTCTGACGCGGGACGGGTCATGAGAGCCACCCTCGTGCAAGGCCCCGGTTTTGGTTTAAACGAGGCCGCATTAGAAGCCGCAAAGCAGTTTCAATTTTCTCCCGCGCGAGTGGGTGACAAAGTTATGCCGATTGTGATTCGTTATAGTTATAAATTTGTGATTCAAAGGTAAAGCGTGAGAATTCTTCTGGTGATTTTATTTTTAACAGAAATGGCAAGCGCGAGCGTGAAAGGCTTGGTTTTAGAAAAAGGCACACGCACACCAATGGGAAATGCAATTGTTTATATTTTGCCAGAACGAAGTCGGCAAACAACGAATCTCGAAGGTGTTTTTGAAGTTGAAATTCCCGATGGTGAACACAGCGCGGTCGTTAATATTCCAGGTTATATCAAAACATCTATTGAATTTTCCGTGCCGGTGCAGGGGCCAATAGAAATTCTCGTCGAAAAATCCTCTTACAATCCGTACGAAACCACCGTGCAAACAAAATCAAACACCGTGCAAACTAGCCAAAAAAATATTTCTGCAGGAGAAGCTTCAAAAATAGCCGGGACGGGTGGTGATACGTTACGAGCCGTGCAAACTCTGCCCGGAGTTGCACGAACCTCCGCATTTTCGGGCAACGTTATTATTCGGGGGAGTGGACCTAACGATACGGGGTACTTAATCGAAGGCCACCGTGTTCCCATTATCTTTCATTTTGGTGGACTCGCGAGCGTTGTGAATACGGATTTGCTGAGCGAGATTATTTATTTGCCCGGAGGTTTTGGATCTCCGTACGGCAGAGCTAGTGGCGGGATTATCGGCACGGTTTTGCGCGACCCTAGGCAAGAACGCCTTCAAGGCTATGTTTTTGCTGATGTGATCAATGCTGGCTTTTTAATTGAAACGTCACTTGGATCAGGATGGAGTCTTGGGTTAACCGCTAGACGGAGCTACATAGGCGATGTCCTCGCGGCTTTAGCCGAAAATAATAAAAGTTTTGATTTGACCGTCGCACCTTATTATTACGATGGACTCCTTTTAATTTCTAAAAAGATTTCAGATCAAAAAAATCTACGTTTTTCTCTTTTGGGATCTTACGATGAACTCGGTTTTGTTATTAAAGAGCCACGAGATCAAGATCCCGGAATTCGGGGCAACTTAAATAACGTCACTAAATTCCACCGCCTTATCGGGACCTACACCGATAAATTTTCAGACCAAGATGTTTTTCGCTTTAGTGCTGCGTACGGAACTGACGCCACGTATTTTGATATTGGTGATCTCTATTTTGATCTGGCGGTGAATGCCCTTTCGGTGCGAAGCGATTGGGAGCACCGATTTAACTCATGGAACCTGTCACGAATCGGAGTAGATAACGAATATAAATTTGCGACGGTTAAATATAAAGTCCCGCAAACAAACGGCGGACCCATTTCTTCTGGAGTTCTGATACAAAACCAAACTGAAGCGCAGGAGTCGCAAACTGCCGTGTTTGCTGAGCATAAAATTGGTGTTTTGCGCGATCCCGAAAAGTGGACGCTCACGCCGGGCCTTCGTTTCGATCGTTTTAAGTTAACCGACCAAAACCATTTGAGTCCAAGATTTGCCTCTCGCTATGCTCTCACCGAAAATTTTGCATTTCGCGGAAGCACCGGATTTTTTTATCAGCCACCTGACTTTCAGTACATAGATAAATTTTTTGGTAATCCAAATATCTCGTCTCCGTGGGCTGTTCATTACGTATTGGGCTTTGAATCTGACCCCCATGTTCCATGGTTGACCAGTTCGGTTTTAGAATTTGACGTTTTCTACAAAGACCTTAAGGATTTAATTGTCAGTGATGCGAGCACAAAATATTCAAATAAAGGAACCGGCAAAAGCGTCGGCGCCGAAGTGTATTTTAAATTTGCGAAAAACCAATTTAGCGGATGGCTCAGTTACACGTATTCCAAAGCGACACGACAAAATCCTACAAACGGAGAGACCGTATTTCAATACGATCAAACTCACAACGCCACGCTCATTCTCAATTACAAAACTGAAAGCCGCTGGGAGTATGGTATGAGAGCTCGGTACGGCACGGGCAATCCGCGCACGCCCATCGTAGGAGCACGATTTGATGCCGACAATGATACATACATTTCTGAAGCCGGCACTCCTTACTCCGATCGACTCCCGTCTTTTTTTCAAATGGATTTACGAGTCGACAAACGCTGGGTATACGACACGTGGATTTTAAACGCGTATCTCGATTTGCAAAACGCTTTAAATTCAAAAAACATTGAAGGCGTTTCATATAATTATAATTATTCGGAATCTTACTATCTTACAGGTTTGCCAATGATTCCCAGCTTTGGTTTACGGGCGGAGTTTTAACAATGAAATACACGATTTTATTTTTATTTCTTTTAGGGTGTGCTGGCGATCAACTTCCTAAATACGCTTTGGTTAACAACTTACGAGTACTCGGTCTTAAAGCAGCCACTCCGGAAATTTCTCCTGGAGGCACAATTGGGGTCGTCAGTGCACTCGTGTTAGACCCCGATGGTGGTGGACGAACTATCACTTACGAATGGGTCGGTTGCCTAGAGACAACAACATCCTCTACGACACGATACACGTGTGAGAATGCCACTGATCGTGTTTCATTAGGTTCAGGCAGCTCTTCAACCGGAGGGGTCGTAACAATTCCCGCAACAGCACTAGATAATTTTTCAACTTCGCGCGCATTTAACGGCATCAACTATATTGTGGCTGTCACCGTCACAGCAGGAAGCGAAACCATTCGCGCATTCAAACGCATTGTGATCAGTACAAATCCTACTAAAAATTCAAACCCAACGATCAGCGGAATCATCCGCGCCGGCGCCACATTAGCAAATGGTAACAGCATGGGCACCGCGACAGATTTAACAGCCGATATCTCAAACGCAAGTTACGAAACTTACACGTACAAGGATTCCGGCGGCACATCGCAAACATCCCAAGAAGATATTCTCATCACGTGGTTTTACACTGAAGGTTCAATGGACGTCTCACGCACCTTCGGCCGTAACCATCTTAATCATTGGATCCCGCCCACAACTAAACAACGCACAAACGTAACCCTCGCTATCGTCATTAACGACGGCCGCGGCGGCATCGACTGGCAAAGCGTCAACTTGCAATAAAATTTTTCTTGTTCTGTTGAATGCTTTTTACATTAAGAGCCTTGGGGACCTTCAATATGTCCTCTGACTCTAATTGCTTTCGGCCGCAGGCGCGTCTTCGGATTGAGCTACAGTGGCCGAAAGCAATTAGAGAAATAACTTACCGAACTACTTGTATCGCAACCCGGATACGCCCCGCACGACGCAAACTAGAGTCAGAGGACATATTGAAGGTCCCCAAGACTCTTAAGCCTATATTTGAAAATCAACAGAACAAGAAAAATTTTATTGTGAGTTGGGAGCGGTTTAAATGTTTCCTTTAAGGTATGCCAATCGTTTAGGCTCTGGGAATTTTTCGATGGCGTAGCGAAGCATAGTACGTGGCATTTTTTTATAATGCTTTTTTAAAAAAGACTCTTCTGTTGGCAAGTCGCGGTTGCCGATTTCTCTGAGCATCCAGCCGACAGCTTTGTGCATGAGGTCTTCTTCGTCTTTAAGTAAAATTTTAGCTATTCTAAGTGCAATATCAAAATCTTTTTCTCGTATGTAAGAGAATGTGGCGAGCATCGCGACTCGGCGATCCCAGAGTCTTTTGGATTTTGCAAAATTTAAAAGCAATATTTTATCTTTGTCTTTTAGATACGGCCCAACAATAGAGGGGGCTGAGCCATCAATTAAATCCCAGTTGTTGATGTGCTTTTTATTTCTAATATATAACTTGAAAATGTGAGCGCGAGTGTTGTCATCCCCATTTTTAAAATTCAGACTTAAAATTTCTAACGCCATCGAACGTTCTTCGTGAATTTTAGACTTAAGTAATTTTTCGGTCTCTAGCAAAGAGAGATGACGAAACTGTTTTGCAACTTGGCGCATATTGGGCACGGTTACGCCGATAAAGACATCGCCTTCGCCATATTCGCCTTTACCTGTTTTAAAATATTTGGACACGAAAGCCGCCTTTTTTGGGCTGGCAAATTGTCGAAGCCGTGTACGGGCTTTTGCTAAATCCTTCATAGTAGGTTTTTAATTCCCCAACTCTGAAATGACAACTCGTTTCTTGACTACCATGTGCTACTTTGTGAGGCTGGTTTTCCCGGAGGAATTATGAAACCACTTGAAGGTAAATGCGCTCTTATTGTAGGCGTGGCAAACGAACGCAGTCTGGCTTGGGCCATTGCTCAGCATCTTCATAAGGATGGAGCCAAACTCGCATTTACATACTGGGGCGAAAAAATGGAAAAGCGGGTTCGCCCCCTTGCTGAAAGCCTTGGCGCTGAAGTTATCGAAGACCTCGACATTGCAAACGAAGAACAACTCACAAAAGTTTTTAATAAAATTGAAAGCAAGTGGGGTGCACTCGACATCGTCATTCACTCCGTGGCGTTTGCAAATCGCGAAGATCTTGAAGGACGTTTTATTCAAACATCTCGTGAAGGATTCCGACTCGCACTTGACGTGAGTGCGTATTCGCTCATTCCGCTTTCTAAGCATGCTGAGCCGTTAATGAAAAACGGCGGAACAATTTTAACTCTGAGTTATGAAGGCGCTACGCGCGTGGTTCCAAACTATAACGTGATGGGCGTGGCAAAAGCCGCTCTTGAAGCGACCGTAAGATATTTAGCGTATGATTTAGGTCCTCAAAAAATTCGCGTGAATGCGATTTCTGCTGGCCCGGTTAAAACGTTAGCCGCCGCTGGCATTCGTGATTTTCGAACCATGCTAAGTAAGGCTGAAGAAAAAACACCGCTCAAAGAAAACATTTCGGCCGAAGATGTTGGTGCTCTTGCGACATTTTTGTGTGGTCCCGGTGGTGTTCATATTACCGGAGCTAATATGTTTGTTGATAGCGGCGCACATATAATGTGATTTGAGTCGGTTTCATAGCGAATTCGACCGGATCTAAGAGAACATTATCTCGACGCCTTTACGCATCTTCAGAGCATCATTATATCCAAGTTCAATTAGGCGTGAACAAAAGTTACTATCGAATAAAAGGTAACTAGCAACATCATTGATTGAGCCTTGATCTCCTAAGCCCTTCATTAAGTACCGCACAATTCTTGGAAGATTGCGGATATAATCGCGCGCGATTTCGCTGATCCTTTCTGACGGACTAATTTGCAAAACTTCTATCGGTTGCCAGTGGGCCGTATTTCCTTCAAGCGTTTGTCCCAACGACATGATTTCATTAATCCGCCTCATTCTGGCAATATCAGATTCAATCGCATCCATGAAAACAGTATTCATTAAGATTCCAATAAGATGGGCCATTGAAGGTGTTTCTCGTGGGCCTTGATATTGTTCTGAGTCCATCTCTATGTTACGAACTCCAATTGCAATAATGCGATTGGCTCCAAGATGTACAGCGGGACTCAGCGGCGCAATGTTGCCGATACAACCATCTGTAAAATGGCGACCTTCTATTTGTACTGAAGGAAAAAATATAGGTATCGCACTTGATGCCATTAAGTGATCCACTTGAATATTTGTCAGCTCCGATACGCGTTTATGACGCGACCATAATTGTAAGTTGGGATGACCTTGAACAAATGCAACAGAATTATTTGTATAAATGTTTGTGGCAGAAATAACCGCGGCATAAAAATGTTTGTTCTCGATATTGATACGCGTTTTTTCAGGATCATAATTGAGTGTTAGCAAATCACGTAAAGGATCTGTTTCTAAAAGTGAACGTGCATGCCCGCCCCCGATTGCTCCGCCAAAAGACAAATCTCGAATCCAACGGGCACCAACGCGGCTGAGAGACCCCAAGTCAGATCTGATCACTTTATCTGCGGTTAACCCGCCCCAAAGTCTTTCTAAAAATTCAGCTGCGTGTTTAAAGTTATCTGCGTAGTTGGCGAGACCGCCGGCATTAATTGAGCCTGCACTTGCACCACATATGATATCAAATGGAAACTTTCCGATCGGTCGTAAAATTTCTTCCAATGCTTTGATGACTCCGGCTTGGTAAGCACCACGTGCGCCTCCACCAGACATAACTAACGCCGCTCTATTCATTAAATCTATGTTAGTGACTAAATTAATAATCTTCACGAAAAATTGACATGAATGTCTAATTGCGGTTTTGTGACTCTACCAAAGTAGGTATAATGCCCACTTATACGAGGTAACCATGAAGAATTTTTTGATGTCGGCTTTGATTGTCAGTTCGTTGATTCCGCTTATTGGCTGTTCCCCAAAATCCACAAAAGATCCGTTGCCAGTCGAAGATCTCACCGGCCCAAAAGGTGATAGACATGACCAAAACGACGGTGAACTAACAATAGTTGAAAATTGGATTACGAAAGACATCACACTAGACGGCGTCGCCGGCACAAGTGCTGATCGCGCATATACGCTTTCATTCGCAAAGCCAAACGTTAGTCCAGTGATTGTTGCGATCATCGATAGCGGCGTCGATATTTTTCACGAAGATCTTAAGGCTTCTATTTGGGAAAACGCAGCCGAAGCCAATGGTCAACTTGGAGTTGACGATGATCACAATGGTTATATCGATGACATAAATGGTTGGGATTATTTAGGAAGCTACGATGCAAAAGGAAGCCCGACGTTTATTCGCCAAGAACGTCTAGAGGTCACGCGAGAGACGGTTCGTATGAAAGAGCTTAAAGCTGCACGAGAAGCTCAAGGCCAGACTCTGACATCGAACGAGCAAGTTTACTTTGATCAAGTAACTAAAGATTTTGCTGATAGATACAAAGTAAATGCAGATCTTTTAAAACTTAATACCGATTTAAAAACTCAAGCAGAGTTATTGGTGTCAAAAGTGAGCTCTTTGTCGCAAAAAGTTTTCGCGACTATCACTTTAAAAGATATCGAAACAGCTGCTGTGACTTCGGTTGATGAAGATTCCGCGAAGAGTGATCTTCTTAAAATATTTACGGATAATAAGTTAAAAAGCATCAATTCTCTTCTCGGGCGTATCGATTACTACGACACGCAAATTAAGTATTATTTAAACGAATCTTTTAACCCACGTAAAGACATCGTTGGTGACGATCTTTCTGATTTTTCTGACATTAAATACGGAAACAACGTGGTCGAAGGTCCAAGAAATTCAGATGGTATTGCCGAAGATTCTTCGCACGGCACGCACGTCGCCGGAATTATCGGCGCAACTCGCGGTAACTCTATCGGCATTGAAGGGATCGCAAGAGATGTTCGTTTTATTGCATTAAGAGCCGTTCCTGATGGTGACGAAAATGACAAAGACATCGCCAACGCAATTCGTTACGCAACCGATAACGGAGCCAAAATTATTAATATGAGCTTTGGTAAAGGCTATTCTCCCTACAAAGCCCAGGTCGATGCGGCTTTCCAATATGCTGCTTCTAAAGGTGTTTTGCTTGTTCATGCCGCTGGTAACGACAATGCAGATAATGATAAGGGTGGCAACTTTCCAAACCGCTATTTGTTCTCAAATCCATTGCAAACAATTAAAGGGTGGTTAGAAATTGGCGCCTCTAGCGCGAAGGTTGGCGAAGACCTCGTCGCGTCGTTTTCTAACTTTGGAAAAATTTCGGTGGATATTTTTGCTCCGGGCGTGAGCGTCGTATCTTCTGTTCCTGGAGATAAATACGATTCTTATTCTGGAACTAGTATGGCAAGTCCAAGCACTGCGGGAGTTGCGGCATTAGTTTGGTCGCAATTTCCTACGCTGACAGCCGAGGAGCTTAAAACAATTATTACGGAATCTGTGGTCGACTATTCTTCCACCCCGGTAAAGGTTCCTGGGACTGACGATATCGTCCTGTTTGGCTCACTTTCTCGAACTGGCGGTATTGCTAATGCGTATAATGCCATGATTAAAGCGTGCGAATATACAGGCGGAAAAAACTGTCAATAATTAAAAATCCTGAGTCTTAACATCGGTTTAACAAACACAAGACTTAGGTTTTAATTTAGTCTGTAAAATTTTGAGAAATACTTGCCGTTCAAATATTTCCTGTTATACCTGAGCGTGAGTTAACTGTCTCAAAAGAGTGTTTCTTGGATACTGTTCTTGTTCACCAGACCCCTCTTTAGAGCTACTAGTACCTAAGGAGGAAACATGGGAAAAAAACTCTACGTTGGTAATCTACCATATTCAGCAACTGAAGAAGGACTACAAGGTCACTTCGCTCAAGTTGGTGCGGTTGATTCTGCGAAGATTGTTATGGATCGCGATTCAGGCCGAAGCAAAGGTTTTGGATTTGTCGAGATGTCGTCTGATGACGAAGCAAATGCAGCTATCGAAAAATTCAACGGTAACGACTTTATGGGTCGTAACATCGTTGTCAACGAAGCTCGTCCACAAGAGCCACGCTCTGGTGGCGGCGGCGGACGCGGCGGCTTCGGCGGCGGTGGAC
>JAKFYE010000033.1 GCA_021731045.1 Bdellovibrionales bacterium
GAAGGCTACATGGTTCTCTTGATGACCGTAGCCCTGAAATGTTTATACGCGATTGGGCCGCTGGTTTAGCAACACAACACGTCGTGTCTGCTTAGTTAGCCCTGTATGGAAAAAAGGGGTTGAAAGGAGATAACATCTGTTTTATCGGGAAACTCCAGTTCAATTGTTTTTGTGATTTGTCTATCCATGATAATAACGACATTTGAGGATTGGCCCTGGCCATTAACTAAGGCTCCTGCTTCTTGCCGAAATCTTCCTTGATGTTTCAAGTTGCGCAAGGAATCCACTTCAGTATTCGTTAAGTTGTATTTAGCGAAAAGAGGCATAGCTTCAGGGAGCTTTTCATAAGAAAACGGCGCCTCAGTTTTCTCTAATTTTACAAACTTCACCAACCATTTTTGTTGGATAATATTATTGTCAGCGTAAACAACAATATGGAATCCAAAAGCAAGAATTAGGAAAAACGCCCTGCAGATATTCTTCATAAAAGGCTCCGATTAATCTGAAAAGCTACTCGTGGGTTTCTAACTTTTCTTTGTAGCTTGGTTTTGTCTGCCCGTGATGGCACATGTAGCAGTCGACTTTTTCGCCGATTTGGCCGGAGTATTTTTCGTTGAGTGTTTTGACAACCTCAATGTGGGTTTTGCTAATTTTGTAGGCAGCCTTATCTGCGACTTTAAAGTCCTTGATGTCGTGGCAATAAGTGCAAGTGACTCCAAGCTGGCGTGAAATCTCGATCATATATTGACGTTGCTGAATGTCGGCATCCGTCATCGCTTTGGCTGACCCGTGATCTATGCGTGATTTGCCAATTTTCATAGACGAGCGGGTCGATTTTTTTTCTCCATGAGCCCCTTCCTCTTCAGCCGTGACGTGTTTTAATCCTAAACCTAAAAATAGAATGACTAACACGATGAGCCATTGGTGCTTTCCCATATTGCTTCTCCTTCGATGAAGTGGTCAAAAAAAGTGTTGTCTAACTTCTTCAAAGACGCAAGTCTTGTGTGACTAAACGGAAGGTTTTTAATGAGCGGTCAAACTCGTTATCTGAACGACTTACAGACACTTGTGTCTCTTTGTAAACGTCGTGGTTTTGTTTTTCAAAGCTCTGAAATTTATGGCGGAATCAACGCATGTTGGGATTACGGACCACTCGGGGTTGAGCTCAAGGCCAATGTAAAAAAATTGTGGTGGAAGTCGATGACCAAGCGACAAGATATCGTGGGTGTTGATGCGGCCATTCTTATGCACCCGACGGTTTGGAAAGCTTCGGGACATGTCGATGGGTTTTCAGATCCATTGGTGGAGTGTAAAGACTGTAAATCGCGCTTTCGGGTCGACCATTTGAAAGAAGCCGGTAAATGCAATAATTGCGGTAAAACGAGTCTTTCTGAGCCCCGCATGTTTAATCTCATGTTCAAAACTTTTATGGGACCGGTTGAGGATTCAGCCGCGGTGGTTTATCTCCGTCCTGAAACGGCGCAAGGGATTTTTGTTAACTTTGAAAACGTTCAGGTCACCGCTCGAAAAAAGATTCCGTTTGGGATCGCGCAAATCGGCAAAGCTTTTCGAAACGAAATTACGCCCGGAAATTTTATTTTTCGCACGCGCGAATTTGAACAAATGGAAATGCAATACTTTGTAAAGCCGGGTACAGACATGGAGCATTTCGAAACCTGGAAGGCCGCACGTAAATCGTATTACGAAAGCTTTGGATTTCGCCCAGAGAATTTACGTTTTCATCAACATGGCGAAGGTGAGCTGGCACATTATGCGCGTGCCGCGTTTGATATCGAATACAAATTTCCGTTTGGATGGCAAGAGATTGAGGGCATTCACAATCGTTCCGATTTTGATCTCACTCAACATCAAAAATTTTCAGGTAAAAAAATTGAATATTTTGATGAATCTTCAAAAGAAAAATTTGTTCCGTTTGTTATCGAAACCTCAGCAGGTTGCGATCGGACCTTACTCGCGACGCTTTCAGATGCGTATCGCGAAGAAGTCGTTCCAGACGAAGACACGGGCAAAGAAGATGTGCGCGTGGTTCTTGGATTTCATCCGGAGCTGGCTCCGGTTAAAGCCGCCGTCTTACCTTTATCAAAAAAACCTGAGCTCCAAGAGATTTCTAATAGAATTTGTGCCGAACTTTCGGAAGATTTTGTGGCCCAACATGATGAGGCGGGTAGTATTGGTAAGCGCTATAGACGCCAAGACGAAGTGGGTACACCATTTTGTCTGACTGTGGATTTTCAATCTTTAGAAGACCAATGCGTGACGGTTCGTCATCGTGATACAATGAAGCAGTCTCGAGTTTCGATGTCTGGAATTTCAACTTACATAAAAGAGCAATTAAAAAACTTTAGAGGTGAAGTTTGGAAATGATAAACACAACCGCGTCCAAGAAATTTCCACAAAAATTTGTTTACTCATTCGGTGCTGGGAGTGCTGAGGGTAGCGCTAAGATGAAAGAATCTTTGGGTGGTAAAGGTGCAAACCTAGCAGAAATGTCTTCGCTCGGAATTAATGTTCCGCCAGGATTTACAATTGCAACTGAGATCTGCGGAATTTTTTATGCCAACGGCAAAAAATTACCTGAAGAAGTTAAGCGTGATGCGCTTAAAGCGCTACAAAATATCGAAACGAATATCGGTAAAAAATTTGGAGATCACAACAATCCTCTTTTGGTCAGCGTGCGTTCAGGTGCCCGAGCCAGCATGCCAGGAATGATGGACACAATTCTAAATTTAGGTCTTAACGACACGACCGTCGAAGGTTTAGCTAAAAAATCGGGAAACTCTCGCTTTGCGTGGGATTCATACCGACGCTTTATTCAGATGTACTCTGACGTCGTTATGGGAATGAACGGTTCTCTTCTCGAAGTTGCGCTTGAAGATATGAAAGATCACAAAGGCTATAAACTCGATACTGATCTGACCGATGCAGATTTAAAAGAGTTAGTTAAAGAGTTTAAAAAGAAAGTCGTTGAAGAGACGGGTAAAAAATTTCCAGAAGATCCATTCGAACAGCTTTGGGGTGCGATCTCGTCCGTGTTTGAATCATGGAACACACCGCGTGCGATTACCTACCGCAATTTACATGAAATACCAGAATGGTGGGGAACCGCCGTTAATGTTCAGTCGATGGTATTCGGAAATATGGGAGATGATTCGGCTACAGGTGTGGCGTTTACTCGCAACCCTTCAAATGGCGAAAAATATTTTTATGGTGAATTTTTAATCAACGCTCAAGGTGAAGACGTCGTTGCGGGCATTCGCACGCCACAACCGATTAGCAAAAAAGCGGCAGAAAGTTCCAGTCTTAAATCAATGGAAGAAATTTTGCCTAAAGCTTATGAAGAACTTGTCAGTATTTATAAAAAACTAGAGGCTCACTACCGCGATATGCAAGACATTGAATTTACGGTCGAACAAGGTCGGCTGTGGATGCTTCAAACTCGTACCGGAAAACGAACTTCGGCTGCGGCTTTAAAGATCGCTTGCGATATGATCGACGAAAAACTCATTACCGAGCAAGAGGCGCTTTTGCGAATCGACCCTTCAGGGTTGGATCAACTGCTTCATCCTACGATTGATCCGCAAGCGAAAAAAACTCTGCTCGCAAAAGGGTTGCCGGCGAGTCCGGGAGCGGCTTGTGGCCGTATAGTATTCTCATCTGAGGACGCCGAAGATTGGAAAGGGCGTGGAGAAAAAGTGATTCTCGTGCGCGTAGAAACGTCTCCAGAAGATATTACAGGAATGATCGCGGCTCAGGGCATTCTTACCACGCGAGGGGGAATGACGTCTCATGCGGCAGTTGTCGCGCGAGGAATGGGTAAATGCTGTGTCGCCGGGTGCGGCGAAATCGAAGTCGATTACAAGCGTGAAGAATTGCGTGTTAGCAGTTACTCACTTCGTAAAGGTGATGTAATCACACTTGATGGATCTACGGGCGAAGTCTTTTTGGGTGAAGTCAAAACTGTGGATCCACGTCTCGATGAAACTTTTGATCGCATTATGAAACTTGCCGACGCAAATCGACGACTTAAGATTCGTACAAACGCCGACAATCCTCGAGATGCTAAAATCGCTCGTCAATTTGGAGCTGAGGGTATTGGTCTTTGTCGAACTGAGCATATGTTCTTTGATGCCGATCGTATTGATGTCGTAAGAAAAATGATTATTGCGGATTCTACGGCCGAGCGTGAACAAGCCCTTGATCAGTTGTTACCATTCCAAAGACAAGATTTTATCGGCATCTTTAAAGAAATGCAGGGGTTGCCCGTTACGATTCGTCTGCTGGATCCGCCTCTACACGAGTTCTTGCCTCACACGGATGAAGAAATCGAAGAGCTGTCTCGTCGTATCGCCGTTCCTGTTGAGAAATTGCGAAGCAAAGTAAAATCCCTTCACGAGTTTAACCCGATGCTTGGGCATCGTGGTTGTCGACTGGCGATTACTTTTCCAGAAATTTACAATATGCAGGCGCGGGCAATTGCCGAAGCTGCTGCAGAAATCGTTAAGGGCGGACAAACTTTGATTCCGGAAATTATGATTCCAATCGTGGCGACAAAAAAAGAACTTTCTATTTTAAGAGCAAATGTGGAAGCCACTGTTCGTGATGTCCAAAAAGAAAAAGGCGTGAAGTTTGATTTTTTGATCGGGACAATGATCGAACTTCCTCGCGCGGCTATCATTGCAGATGAAATCGCGGAGTGTGCAGACTTCTTCTCTTTTGGAACGAATGATCTCACACAAACAGCGCTTGGAATTTCTCGCGATGATGCCGGTCGTTTTTTAGGTGCGTATGTGTCTCAGGGAATTCTTGAGCGCGACCCTTTTGTTTCGATAGATCGACAAGGCGTTGGTGAACTTGTGAAAATGGGGACAGAGCGCGGCCGAAAAACCAAAAGTGATTTGAAAGTGGGCGTTTGCGGAGAACACGGTGGTGATCCGAATAGTATTGAATTTTTTAATTCTGTCGGACTAGACTATGTGAGTTGCTCACCGTATCGCGTTCCGATTGCCCGTTTAGCAGCGGCGCGCGCCAATATTTTGAGTCGTGGGGCAAGTAAAAAGTAAGTATTTAAAATTATTGATTTTTCTAACATGCTGAGGGGTTTCAATTGAGAATTAAAAAGTTAGAACTCGTAGGTTTTAAATCGTTCAAAGACCGAACCGTTATTCATTTTGATGCGGGTATTACGGGGATTGTCGGACCCAATGGATGCGGCAAGTCAAATATAGTGGATGCTCTGGTTTGGGTCATGGGCGAACAATCAGCAAAGCATCTTCGCGGCGCTTCAATGGAAGATGTGATTTTTGGTGGAGCGGAAGGGTATGCGGCGGCCGGAATGGCCGAAGTGTCTCTCACTCTCGAAAACGATGGTGGACCTTTTCCGGCCAAGTATGCGCAATATTCAGAAATTATGGCGACTCGACGTCTTCATAGATCGGGTGAATCAGAATACCTTATTAACAAAGAACCGGCCCGTTTACGTGATATTCAAGAAATTTTTATGGATACGGGCGCTGGAGCCAAAGGGTTTTCTATTATCGAGCAAGGAGCGATCGGTAAAATTATCACCGCTAAACCTGAAGACCGTCGTGTTTTGATCGAAGAAGCGGCCGGGATAACAAAATTCAAAGCGCGTAAAAAAGAATCTCAACGAAAATTAATTTCGACAGATCAAAACTTAGTTCGCTTGGCTGATATCGTAGGCGAATTAAAACGTCAGTTGGATAGCTTGCAACGCCAAGCCAAGCGAGCGGAAAGATATCGTGAATTAAAAAAACAAGCTGAAGATTTAGATATTTGGATTACCTCAAAAAGTTACATCGAACTTAAAGATGCGGCAGATAATGCACAAAAACGTTTTTCCGAAGCGGAATTTACTAACACTAGCGGACGAACCGAACTTGAACAGATGGAATCAAGCGTAGAGTCGTTGCGTTTGTCCGTTTTAGAGCTTGAAAAATCAGTTGATGAATCTCAGCAAAGTCATTTTACACTTAAAAACCAAGTGCAAGTGACAGAGTCAGAAGTTCAAAATTTAAAATTTGAAGTGGAGAGTGCCCGTCGTCAAGCTCAACTCCAAGGAGATATGAAGCAAGAGATGGAAGCGCGCCAACAGATTTTAGAGCGAGATCTTAAAACAGTTTCGCAAAGTTTAGAGCTCGCACAATCCGAAGCTGAAAGATTAACTCTCGAGTCCGAAGAAAAATCTGCAACATATCAAAAAGTCTATGCCCGGATTTCAGAAATCGACACTGAGTTGACGACGGTTCGACGTGAACACGTGGCTATCTCTCAGTCTGAGGGGATGATTCGCGAAAAAGTTGTGAGTTTAGAGGCTCGACTTGAAGACATCGCTCAACGCGAAGAGAGCGTACAAGCTGTTTACACTGAGCTTTTAGAGAAAAAATCTCCATTTGAAGATCATCGCAATAAAACCTACGCGAAATTAGAAAAAGAACGTCAAATGCAGCTCGACGTGATGAATGATGTGGCGACATTCGAAAGCAATTTGAATACGGTGTCGGTACAGGTCACAGAGAAGCGTTTAGAAGTCGACGCTCTTAAAGACGAATTCAACACTGTTACGAGCCGTCTTTACGGTCTTGAAAATTTAAACGCAAGCTTTGAAGGATTCGAAGAAGGCGTGAAGAACGTGATGATGTGGCAAAAATCTCGTAAAGAAATAACCCTAGACGGATCTGTTGTCGATCTGACTCCGGTGGCAGACGTAGTTGAAGTTCCTGAAGAGTATGAGGTTGCTATGGAAGCAGCTTTAGGAACAAAACTGCAATTAATTTTAAGTGAATCGACCGACGGGGCTTTACAAGCCGTGGATTACTTAAAACAAAACAATGGTGGGCGTTCGAGCTTTTTTGCTTCGAGTGCCGCTTTAAGTGAAATCTCAACGCAAACTCCAGCAGGAGAAGGTGTGCGTGCGATTCTTAAAGATGTGATTCGCAGTCCAGAAAAATATCAAAGTTCTTTAGACCGTTTAGTTTCAAAAGTTGCGGTGGTGGATTCCATACGTTCGGCCTTGCGATTACGACCAGACCACCCGGGATGGACGTTTGTAACATCTGATGGAGATGTGCTGGATCAAGAAGGCGTACTCACGGGTGGAACGATTGAAAGTGCCGATTCGGGCATGCTCAAACGTCGTCGCGAAATAAAAGAATTGTCTTCGCGAAAAGAAGAGTGGGCTGGAAAGCTCGCGCTTGCTCAAGGGGTATTGAAGAAACTTGAAAGTTCCTTTGAAGGTCTTAAGCGAGATCTCGACAATGCTCACAAAGCTAAAACTGAAAAAGAAATTCTTGTTACTGAATTAAAAAAAGATTTAGAACGCGCCGAGATGGAATTGCAAAACCTCAATAAAGCAGTTGAGCGCCAACAAAGCGAAGTAAACCAAATCATGGCGCAAAGGTCTTCACAAGAAGACGCGCTTCAAGAGGTACAATTAAAACTTACCGATATTCGCGAGAAAAAATCAGTTTTGGATACGCAGGTGTCGAGTCTGAATACAGAGTTAGAAAATTCTAAAACGGGTATCGATGAACTTCGTGAATCTGCGACACGTTTGCAAATTGAGGCCGCTTCAAAAAGACAAGAAGTCGAAGGATTAAATCGTCAGAATCAAATTTTAAGTAGCTCTTTAAACGACCTCAACGAACAACTTGGAAAGATGACCGAAGAGAATTCGAAAAATGTCGAGTTTATGTCATTGAATCAAATCAAACTTGAAGAAGCTAAAGTTCATTTAGAGCGTTTAATTGGAGAGACGCAAGAGTCTGAAAAAAGATTGAGCGCGGTTATTGATAAGTATGAAGTTCAGAGTGGTGATCTTCGTAAAGTTGATGACAAAATCAATGAGGCTCGTCGTACGCAAAATCAAGTGCAAATGACGATGAACGAAGCGCAGTTACAGTTAGAACAAGCCAAACTTAAAGAAGACTATCTTATTACTCAAATCCGTGAACGTTACATGCTCGATCTTCCACAAATTTACATGGAGTACATACAGCGTGGTGGCGATATGGTCATTGCTGAGGCGGAGCTCGCGGATGCGCGCGATAAACTTAAGAAAATTGGCGAAGTCAATTTATCGGCCATTGAAGAGTATGATGACATTGCGAAACGCTATGAATTCTTAAGCCAACAACAAAATGATTTGATTGAAGCTAAAGAACAGCTTCGCAAAGTGATCGACCGAATTAATCGAATCTGCAGTAAGCGCTTTAGAGAGACTTTCGAGGCTGTGAATGAACGCTTCCAAAAAGTATTCCCTGTTTTGTTCGGCGGGGGAGAAGCCAGCTTGACATTAATTGAAAGCGAAGACGGAGATGAAGGTATCGATATGATGGCGCGTCCTCCGGGTAAAAAGTTGCAATCTGTAACTTTATTGTCGGGTGGCGAAAAGGCGTTATCTGCCGTCTCTCTTATTTTTGCGATCTTCCTCGTGAAGCCTTCACCATTTTGTTTACTGGACGAAGTCGATGCCCCGTTGGATGACGCCAACGTGGCACGCTTTAATGATCTTGTAAGAGAAATGGCAAAGCGTAGTCAGATTATTGTGGTCACTCACAATAAATACACCATGGAGATCAACGAAAAACTTTACGGTGTGACGATGCAAGAAAAAGGCGTGTCTAAAATGGTTTCGGTGAGTCTATCGGATGCTAAAACAGTAGCCGTCTAATGGATCATTTTTCTGTAGCCGAGGCCGTTATACTGGCGATTGCATTTTTGTTCGGCATGTTCTACATGCGAACAAAACTGAGTAACCGTCCTCTAAAACGTGACACTAAGACAGAAGAGTTTTTGAGTGAAGAGGAGCGAAGAGCTCCACTTATTGAAGATGACTTAAAAAAAATTGCAGACGATTTAAAGCCTCATCTGGAAGCTGCAGAAAAATATTACGGTGGTCACCTTCGCCCAGAAGTAAAAAACAAACTTCGCCTTTTAAAACCTGAAGAGACTAAGCAAAAACCAACTCCGCAAGACATAGAGTCTGAAAAACTCGCACGTCCTTTGGTTCGAGAATCTAAACTGTTAAGTTTGGATGAAGCTCTAAAATCGACGAAGTCGGGACTTATGGGGCGAATACGCGGTTTGTTTTCGAGCGGTTCGCAATTTGAATCGACCAGCTTAGATTCGATCGAAGAAGTTTTATATACGAGTGATTTGGGTCCACAAACGGTCCAACGCTTGATCACTGCAATCAGTGAGAAGATTAGTAAGTCAGCGAACAAAGATGTCGAAGTTATTCGCGGAGCACTTCGAGATGAAATGTTAAATATTTTAGAAAAACCTCAGCAGAAAGTGAAATCCGTGGAGCGTTTTTTTAGGTCTTCCGAACGATCCTCAAACAAACCTGAAATTTGGATGATCGTTGGAGTTAATGGCGCGGGTAAAACGACGACGATCGGCAAACTTGCTTATAAATTGGCTCTAAGTGGAAAGTCCGTCGTGATTGCGGCGGGAGATACATTCCGGGCCGCCGCAAGTGAACAACTCAAGGTATGGTCGGAGCGAGCGAATGTTGAAATTTTTGCACCTGAGGGTGTTGAAAGCCCGAGTGCCGTGGCATTTGATGCCGTTAAGTATGCAATGACAAATAATATTGATCATTTAATTATCGATACTGCGGGTCGGCTCCATACGCAAAAAAATCTGATGGAGGAGTTAAAAAAAGTTAAACGTGTAATTGAAAAAGCGTTTACAGATTCGAAGGGCTTAAATCCTAGTTTGCCCCCGCCTCATGAAATTCTTTTGGTTTTAGATGCGAATTCAGGGCAAAATGCTTTGATTCAAGCTCGAGAATTTCATCAAGCCTTAGGCGTGTCGGGCATCGTGTTGACCAAACTCGACGGAACTGCCAAAGGCGGAATGGCCGTCGGAATTTCCGGCGAACTTGAAATTCCTATCCAACTTATCGGAGTCGGAGAGGGTAAAGATGACCTCCGCTCTTTTAATTCTGCCGAGTTTGTCGACGCGATTATTTAGATAAGGCTTTCAACAAGTGCCGGCAACCAACTTAACAAGGGTTGTGCTTCAAAACCCGTTTGTTTCATTAGATTTGTATCAACCCACCAGTCATCCGCAATACTAAATGGCGAAAGATTTTCGGGTGTTTCGGTACTGTCGTATTGAGCTTTTTTGTTCGTCATTAATTCGATCATTTCTACGAGTTCAAGTAATCCAATTGGTTCAGAAGAGGCACAATTGATCGGGCCTGAAAAATTAACGGTGCTGAGATGCTCTAAAAATAAAGCGGCATCCTGAGACGAAACGAAAGATTCTTTAGCACTAATGTTTTGAAAGTAAATAGCCTGATTATTTTTAATTCTATCGACATGAAAATTCAAACGCTTAGTATAGTCATCGGCGCCTAAAACAATCGGAAATCGCACGGCGGCCACTTTCATATTCATATTTTTAAAAAATGCACATTCCGCCTGCCGTTTTGCCTCGGCGTAATCTTGCTCTGTGGTTACTGATTTTGAATAGGAATGTTGTAAGGGGTTAAAAGCAGACTCTTTAATTTTACTACCTGTTTTATATACCGAAACTGAAGATGTGAAAATATACCGCTCAGTTTTATCATTAAAAATATCGCATGCCTCTTGTGCTGTTTGTTCATCGTAACAAATTTGATCATAAACAATATCCCAATTTTCTCCCGCAACTGCGGCGCTAAGCTCTAAGCTAATTTTACGATCACACTTAATTTTAGTTACACTACTTCCAAATTCATCCGCATGACGTCCACGATTTAATATCGTTACGTCATGTCCACCCTCAACTAAAAGGCGCACAAGTTGTTTACCAAAAAAACGATTTCCGCCGATCACGAGAGCTTTCATAAAATCCTTAAGATGAGTGTTCCATTAAATATTATGACTACGCTAGGACAGGAGCAAGTGAATCTTAGAGAGCGAGTACTCTATAGACAGACTTTGATCCAAATAGGTATATGCGATCAGACTTTTTGCAACATAAGGACACTGAGCGAGTCAATGGTGTTACTCGTAAGCGTCTTTATTAGGATTTAAAGATTTTTCGTCGGATTTTTCTTCTAGATCCAAGGTAGGAACTTGAGTTTTTAATTCTTGAAATTTGGAGTTGTCCCGGTGACCAAATAGAATTCTCATGGGTCCATTTTGACAAATGTACAGATTCGCCTCTAAAAGACACAGTTCTTCATTGTTGGATAATTTTAAATTCAGTTTTTCGATTATTTTTTCTGCTGTCGAATTGACGACTACATATTCACACATCCGCGCTGTCTCATCGCAAGCGGGCTCAGGAGGTTTTTTTGCTTCTGCAGAAAATCCAATACACATGAGTGTTAACAACAATAGGTTCTTCATAACCTCATAAATAGCGAAATGAATGCCATTTTTAGGAAGAGCCAAGTTAAGCCAGACGGTTTTCAGTGACTAAGTTTTGGACAGACGTTAGCGAAAAAAGTGAGCCCTTTTTAAACAGACCCCATTTTTACTGCGGTGGTGGGCGCTCTTTCATCCCCTTTTCACGCAAAAGGCGATAGATATCATCGGGAGAAAGGCCTGGTTGATCCTGGTACTTTTGATAATCTGGTGGCCAATAATCCGCATCAAAACTCATAGGCTCGGGTTCTAAATTTAAAAGTTTACCCACGAGTTCAGAGCAATAATAGCGGTCATCGTCCCAAGAAAAATAGCGATCAAATGGTTTACCAATTAATTTTTCAACTCTGTCGGGCGTGAGTTCGGGAACATCTGAAACAGTTACTAACTTTGTGATAGAGCCCATCTCATTCAACTTTGCGTATGAAACAACTTCTACTCCCCGGTAGGGATGTGCTTGGAGCCATTGTCCGCGATACGAAATAGCTGTATGAGCAAATTGTCCATTTTTCTCAAATTGCAAGACTTGGCCATCAGGTGTTTTGAGCTGAAGAAAAGCGACGGTGATATTTGTCGATGCACGAACAACATTTATCGGTATAAAAGAAGAAGCAAATAAAATTAGAATCAGAATCTTCATTTTATGAATCGTGTCGAACGCCAAGCAAGAGCACTAGCAAAAAGTGTTTTAATAATATCGCCAGGCAAAAAAGGAATCAGGCCGGCCATTAGAAGCTGTTGTTTAGGAATAAAAAATGCGAGTCCAAAAAGTCCAAAGGCAAAAGTAATAATGCTTCCACAAAAAGCGGCAAGCCATGTTTTCGAAAATGATTTTGTCCATCCTAAATCGGCAAGTGCCCCCATCGCGTAAGAGGCAAAGAACATTCCGATAAGGTAACCTGTTGTTGGCCCTAAAAATAATCCTGATTTACCCATCGCAAATACAGGAAGTCCGAGTGCACCGAGCGCAAGGTAGGAAGCAAGTGTAATACAACCACGGTTTCTTCCCCATAGGAGAGCTGTCAACGAAACTCCAAAAGTTTGTCCTGTGATTGGTACGGGCGTAAATGGGAGTGGAATTGTGACTTGAGCGAGAAGACTCATCAAAAAAACACCACTAAAAATTGACAGAATATTATATAAAAATTTGTTTTCGCTTTTTAGTATGATTTGAGGAATGAGCGCTTGGTTTTGTAACATAGGTGTTCTCCTAATAAACTTAAGTGACACCTTTATTTTTAATAAAGAAACTTTTCAAGGAAATAAGAAGGATAGAATCCTCTTTGATGCTAACAATCAGAATTCGAGAGATCCCAAGGTCTATCAACTAGATAATCTGAAGGTCTAGTTGACAGTCGACAACTAAATTTATTTGAGCTGAAGACGAGCTATGCGGTCTAGTTATCTCAATAGCATATTTAAGTGTGCCGATAAAGTAGCATGACATCTGAGACACACTCATCGCTGATGTTCCTACTTGGGGGCATGGCCCTCTTTATGTACGGAATGACTCTTGCGAGCGATCATCTGCAAAGACTTGCGGCCAATCGAGTTCGTACGTTACTCGCTAAACTTTCAGAGCGACGTATGCTTGCCATTCTTGTTGGTATTGGCTTAACAGCACTTCTTCAAAGTTCAGGTGCTGTCACGAGTATGCTTGTCGGTTTAGGGACGGCGCGGGTGATTTCACTCACACAAGTCATGGGTGTTATTATTGGAACGGCCATTGGCTCAACACTCACCGTGCAATTGATCAGTTTTAATCTTTCACAATACGGACTTTCAATTTTCTTTGTGTGTTTTATGACTTATTTTTTACAACAAAAACGTGTTGTACGTCATGTCGCAGCTGTCGGTATGGGATTTGGACTTATTTTTTTTGGTCTTGAACTCATGTCAATTGGAACTGCAGTCTTTAAAACAAATCCTCTTTTGATCGATCAAATTAAACATTTAAGTTCAACGCCGTTGGCTGCAGTGGCAATCACGGCTATTTTTACGGCCTTTATTCATTCGAGTGCTGCTGTTATAGGACTTGCGATGAGTTTAGCTCAGGCCGATATTATTACGGTTACAGATGCGATGTATTGGGTTTATGGAGCTAATATCGGAACCACATCGACGGCACTCATGGCTTCGCTTGGTTCTAACTATATCGGTAAGCAAGTCGCATGGGCGCATTTCTTTTATAAAATTGGAAGCGTCCTTCTGTTTTATTTTGTAACAGACATATTTGTATCTGTCGTGTGTGGATCAAGTCCCGATTACTCTCGCGGCATAGCGAATTTGCATACATTCTTTAATATCATTTCGGCACTTGCGTTTATGCCATTTATTGAAATTGGATCAAGAGGAATGGAAAAACTCATTAGCAAATCTGCAAACGAACAAGACTTTGCGACTCAGTATCTTAAAAATGAATCGTATAATACACCAACACTCGCGCTGGCTCATTCTCAAAGAGAAATCTTAAGAATGGGAGACATTGTTTTAAGTATGGTGAGAGATAGTATCGATCTATTTAAAGGTGATGATCCTGACCTGCAAGAGAGTATGCGAGAACGTGACAACCAAGTCGATCTTCTCAACCGTGAAATCAAACTGTTTTTAGTCAAATTTGAAAACGGAAATACTCCCGGCATCGCAAAAAATGTTTTACAAATGATAGATTTTTGCAGCGACATTGAAACGGCTGCAGACGTGATCGAAAAAAACATTATGGAGTTGGCGAGAAAAAAACAAGCGCTTAAGCTCGAATTCAGTCCCCAAGGTTGGAGTGAGATTTGTAACTTTCATCGTCTTGTGATGGAGATCGCCACCATGTCACTTTCTGCATCACATCTTGGCGATGTCGATCTAGCGCACAAAGTTATCGACAGAAAGCGAGAGCTAAAAATTCTTGAAAAAGAACTACGAGAGTCTCATCTCAGTCGCCTCAACCAAGGTCTTAGAGAAAGCATTAATACGAGCTCGATTCATTTGGATCTTCTTTCTGACTGGCGTCATTTTGTAGGTCTCATCGTTAATCACGCGTACAGTATTGAAAAGCGATAGAAGGAACCTTCTGGACAAGATATTCAATGCGATGAATCATCTCAAGTAAAATAGCCGTGATTAAAACCTTGGGTCCCTTTGCAATTCCTCCGAATATATGTCATTAATAGTATTAGGGAATTTTCTAGAAGTAAGAATTGAAGAGAATAAGTTGTAGCGAAATATAAGTGAAGCGAAACGTTAGGAGACTTCGGTCCGTGGCTCAAAAGACCAATCCAGACAATACATTATTTGAAATCGAAATAGCTGGAATGCCTCTTAAGCTTCGCTCATCACACGATGCACAAACTGTTAATGAATTGGTTTCTCTTGTTGATCAAAAAATCAATCAAGCCCTTCCAAAAGTAAAACATGCCTCTTTGCAAACGGCTGCAATGCTTGCGGCCCTTAATTTTGCGGAGGAGCTGCTGCTGCTAAGAAAGCAAGCGACGCATGAGCTGGAACGGCTCGAGCAAAAAGCAGATCGTGTCATCACCTCTCTAGAAGCTTCCCGAATACCAAAAGCAGAACTGTAAGCTGCTTTTGTTTTTAATTTTGGAGTTTTGTACTCATGGGAAGCTTGGGATTATCCAAGCAATTGCTACGCAAACGTTATAAAGACCTTCGTAGTACATTGGTTGGCGATGCAAAAATACAACTCGATCACAAAATCTGTGAGCGCGCGTTGGAGTTGATTGAGAGAAAATCTCAATCCCCCGACGCCGTCTGGACCGCTTACATGCCCATTAAAAATGAAGTTGATCCTTCCGGAGTCATCGAGACATCGCAATCTCGAATCCGCTGGGCGTTTCCGGTAGTACAAAACGAATCCATGAAATTTTTTATTCCTAAAAACCCGCAAGCATTTCGCTTGGGTGTATTAGGAATTCAAGAACCCGACCTGGCGCATTCCCAAGAAATGCAAACACACGACATCACCGGCTGTCTTGTGCCCGGCCTTGCCTTTGATAAAAAAGGCGGTCGATTGGGTTACGGCAAAGGTTATTATGACCGGTTTTTACAAACATTTAAAGGGTGCTCAGTTGCACTGGCTTATGAACTTCAAGTTACAAATGAAGAGCTGCCACGTGAGAGCACAGATGCCTCGGTTCAATTTATTGTGACTGAGAGCGAAATCATTACGTGTTCTTAAGCACGTAAAAGGAGAGTTATGGAAGCCATTATAGCAGGAGTTATAGGCGTTATTTTAGGAGCGATTGGTTTTTTTGGATTTAAAAAAATAAAAGACGAGCAAAAAAAGAACTTTGCAAAATCTGAAGCCGAAAGAATTCTCAACAAAGCTAAAAACGACGCGAGAATGATGGAGCAACGTGCAAAAGAGCACGAAGTGAAAGTTAAAAAAGGTGCTGAAAACGAAATTTTGAAACACAAACAAAATTTAGCTAAGGCCGAAAAAAGCTACATTGAAAAAGAAAGTCAGCTCCAACAGAGATTTAAAGAAAAAGAGGTCGTCATTGAACGACGTCAACGAGAATTACAATCACAGAACGAGAAAATTCAGATCGCAGAGCAAAAAGTAAAAGAACAAGAATCCCGCAAGCAAGAAGAACTTGAAAAGCTTAAAAGCAAACTTGAAACCGCAGCCGGAATGTCATCCGAAGCGGCTAAGAATGAATTGATCGACGCGGTTAGAAAAGAAGCCGAGGTTGAAGCAAATCGCATTGCGATTGCGATTGAGACGGAGGCCAAAGAAGAAGCCGAGAAAAAAGCTAAACGTATTATCAGTATGGCCGTATCACGATATGCAGGCGAATATGCAGCTGAGCGCACAATGAGCTTAGTGCAAATTCCAGGAGAAGAAGCTAAAGGTAAAATTATCGGTAAAGAAGGCCGTAACATTCGTGCACTAGAAGCGGCATGTGGTGTAGATCTTATTATCGATGAAACTCCAGACTCAGTTGTGATCTCAGCGTTTGACCCCGTTCGAAGAGAAATCGCACGACGTTCCATTGAAAAATTACTAGAAGACGGTCGCGTGCATCCTTCAAGAATTGAAGAAGTGTCGCAAAAAATTAAACAAGATCTTTTCAAATCTATTAAAGACGACGGAGACAAAGCTTGTTTAGAGCTTGGAATCACAGGCGTGGATGTTGAAATCATTAAACTAATCGGAAGCTTAAAGTACAGAACCTCTTTTACACAGAATAACTATGTTCACTCCATTGAAGTTGGGTTTTTAGCGGGTATGATGGCGGCCGAGCTCGGTGTCGATGTTAAGGCGGCACAGCGTGCGGGTCTTTTACATGATATTGGCAAAGCGCTGGACCATTCTATAGAAGGTAGTCATGCGGTTATTGGGGCTGACTTTGCAAAACGTCACGGCGAGAGTGAAATTATTTGTCACGCCATTCGCGCTCATCATGAGGATGAAAAACCAAAAACTCCGTATGCCTATTTAACTGCTGCGGCCGATGCGCTTTCAAGTGCCCGACCAGGAGCTCGTCGTCAGCAAATGGAGACTTATGTTCGTAGACTTCAAGATCTTGAAAGTATCGGAAATAGTTTTGATGGCGTGATTCGCACGTTTGCTATTCAGGCGGGTCGCGAAATTCGAGTCTTAGTTGAAGGCGGCAAAGTTACAGATGAACAAAGCTTAATGCTTAGCCGTGATATTGCTCGAAAGATTGAGCGTGAGATGAATTATCCAGGACAAATTAAAGTCACGGTGATTCGTGAGACTCGCGCGATAGATTTTGCGAGATAAAAATGGGATTTAAAGATCCAAAAGAGCAATTAAGACTTTTGAAAAAAGGGATCGTCGATCTCGAAACCGAGCCTGAGCTTTTAAAAAAACTCACGTGGAGTTTTGAAAATAATAAACCACTGCGAATCAAAGCAGGTTTTGATCCAAACCGACCCGATCTTCATATTGGTCATACGGTTTTATTAAATAAAATGCGCCAGTTTCAAGAGCTAGGTCATCATTGTTTATTTTTAATCGGAGATTTTACTGCCCTAATTGGAGACCCGACAGGACGCAATGAAACTCGTCCTGCTTTGACCGAAGCCGAGGTCAAAGAGAACGCAAAAACGTATGCAAGACAGGTCTTCAAAGTTTTAAACGAAAATAAAACAGAAACTGTTTATAACTCGCATTGGATGAATAAATTCACTCCTGTAGATTTTATTAAACTTGCCGGTCAGTACACAGTTGCGAGAATGCTAGAGCGTGATGATTTTACAAAACGATTTAAATCAAACCTTCCTATTTCTATTCATGAATTTTTATACCCGCTCGTTCAAGGCTATGATTCTGTTGCTTTGAAGTCAGATGTCGAATTGGGAGGAACAGATCAAAGATTTAATTTGTTAGTAGGACGAGAGATGCAAAAGTCTTACGGCCAAGCTCCTCAATGTATTATGACAGTTCCACTTCTTGAGGGCCTTGATGGTGTTCAGAAGATGTCCAAAAGTTACGACAATTACATTGCAGTCGAAGACACGCCTCGCGATATTTTTGGAAAAACCATGCGCGTTTCAGATGTATTGATGATGCGCTACTATGAACTCCTCACTGATTTGACAGTTGATGAGATCGATCAGCTAAAAAAAGATATGGCCTCTGGAAAATTGCATCCCCGCACGGCTAAAGTGAATCTTGCAAAAATTTTAACAGCTCGTTTTTACTCACAAGACATTGCAGAGAAATCTGAAGCCGAGTTTAACGAAATTTTTGTAAAAAAAGGATTGCCGGATGAAATTGCTGAAGTCAGTTTTCAGCCCGCTCAAGATGTCTGGATTTGCCAGATTATGAAAGAGGCAAAACTGACAGAATCCACAAGTGAAGCCAAACGTTTGATTGCAGGTAAGGCCGTAGAAATTAATGGCGAAAAAATTTTAGATGAGAAAAAGAAATATAACCTCACTCCAGGGCTTGAGCTTGTAATTAAAGCAGGTAAAAAGCGTTTTGCTAAGGTGATTGTAAAATGAAAATAAAATTCATGCCCGACAATGTAGAATTTGATATCAAGCCGAATGAGTCTGTTTTGAAGGTCGCACACGACAACGGCATTCATATTAAATCGGTGTGTAAGGGTGTTCCCTCATGTGCTGAGTGTAAAATTCAAATTATTGAGGGTGAGCACAATGTGTTTCCACCACTGCCAGCAGAAATCAATTTGATTGGATCTGCCCATTTTGTTGACCGGAGTCGACTGTCCTGTCAGCTAAAATGTTTTGGAGATGTAACTATTGATTTAAAAGAGCAGATAGAAAAAGCGGGCCGTAATCTTGCGAGTAAAAGACCACGTGGTTCTCGTGCTGTTTCAAATAGTGATGATTTTGATTTAGGAGCATCTGCAGCTATTCAAGGTAGCATTATTCTCGACGACAAAAAAGTATTTGAAGATATTGAAGAAGACGAAAAAGAACTTGCGGCTCAACGCGAAGCCCGAGCTCAACAACAGCGAAATCAGAATCAACAGAGAAACAATCAAAATCGCAATCGTCCTCAACAAAATAATCAACGACCACAACAAGGAAATCGAACCCAGCCGCAGAACAATCAAAGAAATCAGCAAAATAATAATCAAAGAGCTCAGGGCAGTAATCGTCCTCAGAACCAAGGACCCCGAAATAATTCCCAACGCCCCCAACAATCAAACTCCAGAAACAACAACCCAGCGCCACAGCAAAACGTAGTCCCACCAAACGCAGAACCAAAAAAGCCAACCGACTCCGGAAATAAACCAGAATAGAATCTGTAAAGGCGTCACTCTACTTTTCGTTCCGAGCCGCACCATAAGTAGTGCGGCTCGGAACGAAAAGTAGAGTGACGCCTTTACAAATAGCAGCTGTTGAGGCTTCAGCGCCCCCTTGAAGCCGCTACGAGTACGGACGGTAAATATTTTTTCTCCGTTAGAGCGTATGGTATAACAATATTTGAAAATTAAAGTGCTTTAGAAAATCTAAAATCGCATAAGGCTTGCGCCCCAGGTAAAGCCGGCACCGAAGGCCACGGTTGCAACGAGATCACCACGTTTAATTTTACCAAGATCTACGGCTTCGTTCATCGTGATAGGGATCGTCGCTGCGGTCGTGTTGCCGTACTTTTCGATCGTGTGATGAGTTTTTTCGAATGGGATTTTTAACTCGTTCATGACCATTTGATTGATTCGCATATTGGCTTGGTGTGCGACGACAAAGTCGACATCTGAAGGCTTAAAACCATTTTTCTGTAAAATTGTGCCCATGATTTGGCACATGCGAGTTACCGCGTTTTTGAAAACCGCGCGACCTTCCATGTGTGGGTAAAAGCTTTCATCGAGTTCTACGTTGGCCTGCATCCGCGGATGATTCATAGGACTTGGATTATGAATCATCAAATACTGACAGCCTTCGCCTTCACTTTGTACGATTGTATCGATGATGAAAGATTTAGAATTTTCAGGAGCCGCTTCGACAATGCAGACTCCAGCGCCATCACCAAATAAAACTGAGACATCGCGACCACGAGTCGTTTTATCTAAACTCGTCGAATGAATTTCTGAACCTACAATTAAAATACGGTTATATACGCCCGAACGAATTAAGCTATCCGCGAGTTGAAGAGAGTAGGGGAAAGCTGAACATTGATTGCGAATATCAAATGCGGGAATGGGTTTTGAGCAGCCCAGTTCTTTCTGCAAAAGACATCCTCCGCCAGGAAAAATGTAATCTGAAAGTAGGCAACCAAAAATAATGGCGTCGATATCATCTGCTTTTAAATCAGCCTTACGAAGTGCTTCTTGAGTCGCCTTAAGTGCCATTCCGGTCGTGGTCTCGCCAGGCTCAACCCAACGACGCTCTTTAATTCCGGAGCGCTGTTGAATCCACTCGTCCGACGTTTCCATCATTTTTTCTAAGTCAAAGTTAGTTACGACATTTGAAGGAACAAAGTGGCCAAGGCTACGGATATAGCTTTTTCTCATGTTGAAATCTCGTTTTAAGGGTTAAACAGCAAATGAAGAGCCGCAACCACACGACTTCTTCGCGTTTGGATTATTAAAAACAAATCCTTTTCCGTTGAGTCCGCCAGAAAAGTCTAATTCGGTTCCGATAATATGAAGGTAGCTTTTAGGATCTGTGACAACTTTAACACCGTGATTTTCAAAAATTTTATCATCGGATTTGAGCTCGTGATCAAAATCGAGTTTATAAGATAAGCCCGAACATCCACCGCCGACCACACGCACGCGCAAAAATAAATCCCCTTGGCGTTTATCTTGGGACTTTAAGTGACTGATTTGAGTCGCTGCATTTTCAGATATGTGAACCATTTAAAGCCTCCGAACTAGGACTTCCTAATCTACTCTTTTTTCGTAAATCCTCAATAGCAGATATAAAGGTCCTAACTCCACATTCTACCTCATTTTGGGTTGTAAATCGACCCAGTCCAAAGCGAATTGTTGAGACAGCTTCTTCTTCTGAACGTCCAATAGCCATTAAAACGTAGCTGGGCACAACACTTTGAGTCGAACAGGCCGACCCCGTACTAATAGCCATATCCTTTAAAGCAGAAATAAGAAAGTTAGACCGAATGCCGTTAATCGTAATTGAAATATTGTTGCACAGTCGGTTTTTGAGATCGCCATTGATCAGACTATCAGGAATTTTTGAAAACTCTTGAAACATATAATTTTGATACTCTCGCAGGCGCGCGCATTCTGCGGGGCCTTCGATCTTTAAAATCTCGCATGATTTTCCAAGACCGACAATCCCTGGTACGTTGAGAGTCCCTGAGCGAATGCCGCGCTCTTGGCCTCCGCCCATCATGAGAGGGTGCAGGCGAATTCGCGGGCTGCGTTTACGAATGTAAAGCGCTCCTACACCTTTGGGGCCATAGATTTTGTGAGCTGAAATCGAAAGCAGATCAATTTTCGTTTTTTGTACATCAATATTCATTTTTCCGAGAGCTTGTACAGCATCCGTGTGAAAGAGAACATCTTTGGCGGTGCAGATTTCAGCAATATCATCGATAGGATTAATGGTACCAATTTCATTGTTGCCGTATATGACGCTGACCAATCGAGTTTCAGGGCGGATCGCTGCCGCGATATCTTGCGGACGTACGTGACCCTCGTTATCGACGGGGAGGTAGGTGACTTTTGCGCCGTGAGTTTCTAAATAGTGAAGGGGCTCTAAAATCGCTTTGTGTTCAACCTGCGTGGTAATAAAATGGCAGCCTTGATCTCGAAAGCTTTCCCAAACTCCCATAATCACCATGTTATTGCTTTCTGTTCCTCCGGAGGTAAAAACAATTTCTTGAGCCGTGGCGCCCAATAGATCTGCGATTTGCTTGCGTGCCTTTTCGACTCCAAAATCTGCACTCCATCCAAATGCATGCTGTTTACTGGAGGCGTTTCCGAAGTGCTCTGTGAAATACGGCATCATAGATTCTAAGACCCGAGGGTCTACCGGAGTGGACGCGTGGTAATCAAAATAAGTCGGCTTGTGCATTAAAATGAGACATAGCGTATTTATTAAATAAAGTCGAGTTTCAAGTATTTAGCCTCATATTTAGAATAATTCTAAAATTAGACTTGATATAAAATTAGAACTACCGTAAAGTAGAGAAATGAAAACAGTGTGCCTGACACCTCAAGAAATAGAAAAAGCGTTGATAGACAAGGGCGTGCAACCTACGGCTCAGCGGATTGCGATTTGTCGATATGTTTTATGTGAGGCGGATCATCCCACGGCCGAACAAGTCAAGGAATGGGCAGATAAAAACTTTCCTAAAATGAGTCTCGCAACGGTTTACAATACGTTGAATACTCTGGTGGATGTGGAGCTTCTTTCAGAGGTAAAGCTCCCGCACTCGGATAAGGTGATGTACGACAATAATATTCATAAACATTATCACTTTATAGATGAAGAGAGCGGTAAGCTTTATGATATCGATCCAGATGAAGTTGAAGTGTCAGCACGTTTAAAACGAAAATTTAAGATTCGCGACATCAAGGTGGTGTTGCGTGGAAAAGTAACGGGATAAATCCCAGGAGGCAGTACATGTTAGGAATAGGACAAAAATTTCCAGATTTTAAAGTTCAAGCCACGGTTAGCCGTGAAAAGGGCAAAGAGTTTCAGGAGTTCTCAAGCGAAAAATTAAAAGGCAAATGGAATGTTGTTTTCTTTTGGCCACTTGATTTTACATTTGTTTGTCCCACTGAAATCGCCGAATTCAATAAAAGTTTTAAAGACTTTCAGGATCGTGAGACCCAGTTGATTGGCGCGAGTGCGGATAGTCACTTTGTTCATCTCGCGTGGAGAAACGAACATCCTGATTTAAAAGATTTAAAATTTCCAATGCTTGCTGATTACAAAAAAGAATTGACTCGAGCGTTGGGTATTTTGCATGCGACGGATGAAGTGCCTCTGCGTGCTACCTACATTGTAGATCCAGACGGAATTATTCGTTGGGTGAGCGTAAATGACTTAAATGTGGGTCGTAACGTAAAAGAAGTGGTGCGAACGCTTGACGCGCTTCAAACCGATGAGCTTTGCCCATGTAAT
>JAKFYE010000019.1 GCA_021731045.1 Bdellovibrionales bacterium
CTTTTAGATCTTGTACAGTTTTACCGTTCACAACTTCGACAACGCGGTTTCTATCATAATCAACGATGAGAGAGGCAAAATCAGTTTGCCGTTTACCTTTGTGTCTCTTCCTCCAGGTATGTTCATCAATACCGAGTGTTTTACCCCAGCAATCGTTCCTGCGTTCGCGGTATTTAATTTCAAGTTGTTCGTAAAAGACTTTATAGCAAAGTCCTGCTGAGCAATTAAAAGCTTTCTGCACACGTTTGAGATCTTTGAAGTTTTCACAAGCCCATTTAAGGCCTCTGCGATAGCGATCACTAGTTTTAAAGCCTTTACGAACGCCAGCAAGAGGTTCTGTGAAGACCTTGCGACAATTTGGGCATCTGAATCTACGTTTCCAAACGTGAAGAACAATACCGCTGCCTCGAATTGGCTGATCTTTAACTTTAATCAAACGTTTATCATGGACGGAAAAACTTTTTACCGCACAGCGTGGGCAAACCTCAAATTCCGACTGTTTAAAGCATTTATAATGAGCTCTAAACTTATCAGATTGCCAATTTGTAAGTAATTTCAACTCTGGTAAAAGAATAAATTTAGACGTAGATTGCCATTTGGGATCCATCAGATAACTCCTTTTTAAATTTCAGCGTCAGACACTAAAATTCTAAGAAGTTCTTGAATTTGATTGGATCCCTTTATTCAGAGACTAACGCCAAGCATTCCACCATCAACCGAGAAGAGCCGGTTCTACTCAAAGCTTAGATTCAGCAAAGTTTAAATACTGGGTTATAAAAACAGAGGATTCAACAGGAGTAATGCAAGAGCTAAAGTTTGAAAATACTACGGGAGTTGAATCAATACCATCCGCTCAAAATCCTGACACTAACCAAGGTTATCGTTGGTCCAACAGTTCTTTTGCCTGTGGTAAACCGATTGATTTTTCTAAAACCTTCAAGCTGCATTTAGTCCCACAATTATTGACCGAGGCAACGGCAGCTACGCTTGAATGGACTGCTAAATAATACTTCCGCCGTGTATGGAATTGAAGAGGGGCAAGCAATAATCTCGCCCATTTGTCTCTTCGTAAGTTGAGAGAGTAAAATGGGCAATCTATTCGATATTGATTATTTTAAATTATCTTTGCGAACAAACTCATATAAGCAAGATGTGGCTGGATATGTAACGCCAGAGGTTGGAGATGTCTGGACACTAACATCCTTTTTATCAATTTGGATTTTAGCAACTTGTTGAAAGCCTTGTTGTAGATACAAATCAATTGTGTCTTGGATATAGCTATGAGCTTGATCAATAGAACATTCTGCCCAAAATACTCTTACTGTATCTCGTTTTTCTAAAAGATTTCGTATGTCATCATGGCTGCCAGCAAAACCAATGGATCCAAATAAAATAGTACCAGCAATAATAAAGCTTTTCATTTCCTTCTCCTTTTCTTCATTAAACTTCCATACTATATGAACCGCACTAATGCGAGAAACGTTCCTGCGTAATTTTTGGTTATTTATTTGCGACTCACTAAGTCGCAAATAAATGTACGGACTGACTTTTGGTAGCAATCACGCGTTATTTTTGAATGCCCTTACAACGTCTACCTTCATGTATTTCCGATATTCAATCGCACGTGAGGAGTGACCCATCGCCGCTACCAAATGTCAGTTCTTACATTTTTTGAAAATAATAACAAAAACTTAGAGAGAAAAAATCTGATTGGAATTCAAGTCATAGGTAAAAACAAGCAGCGAACCATTTAGTTGAGTTTTAAAATTCAAGTAGCTATATTCATAAAGAATGAACTCCAGTTATTCCATAAAGCCTTTTCATATCTACAAGGTTCTCTCGCCATTTGGCATTCCACATCTAAAGAAAAGTCAGGTCATAAAAGTTTTGACTGTGGGTTGGTCTACTGATCCAGAGGAAATTAGTCCAAATTCAAAAAATATTTTTGTGATTTCCTATATCGGTGGAGCAACTCGTCTTTACGAAAATGCAGATCACATCGTTCTTGAAAATTTGTCAGATTATGTTGAGGAAATTGGCACATTCAGCCAAGAGGACGCCACTCGTGAGAAAAAGGAGTGGTTTAAAAATGTAAACCAAGAAGCTAAAGAACTCGCAGAACTAGAGCTCGCGATTTCAAAAATAGACATCAATGAAAGATTAAAGGCCGAACACGAAAAGAATCCGAGACTCAGCACTAGGGAGCTACTGAAGAAGATAAAACACGATTCTCGTGTGAATCCTTATGGAATGGTTGCAACAAAACCTACTAAAAAAGGTCGAGACCCTAAGAAAAAGTGAATAACATGTATTAAATTACTGGCTCCAGCGAAGTCGGAAAGCTTTAAGCGGCAATTGGGCAATTTTCATTGTTCGTGGCTCATGCCTTGGAACAGGAAGAAAAAAGGTGGCTGGCCTTAGCACCAAAGAACTTTTTAATAAAATCAAACATCAAGCCCGTGAAAATCCTTGGTTAACGGCCACCGAAAAGATATTTTTAAATGTGAATGTACGGACTGACTTTTGGTAGCAATCACGCGTTATTTTTGAATGCCCTTACAACGTCTACCTTCATGTTATTTCCGATATTCAATCGCACGTGAGGAGTGACCCATCGCCGGTACCAAATGTCAGTCCTTACATTTTTTCATTTTTTGAAAATCTAACTCATTTTTCCGAGTGCACAGCTCAAATAGCTTCTTGCTTTAAGAGCTACGGCCTTTAGCCCGTCTTCAGTGTCAATTAAGGGATATCCCAAACCTTTGAGGTTTGCGATCGCCTTGTGAAGTTTTGTGGGATCTTGAGGGTTATCCACTTCAACGAAACTTGATTCTGGATCCACAATTACGTTTTCCAAACCGAGATTATTTAGTGCCTTGGTAATTGTATTTGCGCAGCCGCCACATTTGATATTATCTAAAATCAATCTTGTTCTTGAACCATTTTGTTGAATTCCCAGGGTCGAAGTCGGCGACACTTTACGGTTATCTGTTTTCATAATTTTCCAATTTTTGTTTTTCTGATGAGGCTTCAACTTCAAACAAAAATAGTGAAGATATTTTTAGTCTACTTTATTTGATGTTCGAAGAATGACACCGCACCAAAAAATTATTTGTTTTTAGTGCTCAAGGGACATGTATCAATTCCAATCATCTTATACAGCGGACAAAATCCAAGCACCCCCGTTGCAAGAGGTACGATGCCAATTAAGCCCCACATGGTCTGAGGGCCAGCAAAAACTAGACTAAGTAACCCTAAGCCAAGTATTACACGAAAAATTCGATCGACTTTTCCTTCATTTGTCTTCATAGCGACTCCTTCTAAAAGAATTGTTTTTTAATATTTACTTAATCATAAAGCAATTTGTTGGCCAGCGATTCCAAACCATATACGGGACTTCCACTTTGTTTTTGAGACACCTTGTCTCGCGATTGGACATTTTGTCTAAAAACAAAAGAGCCATTAACTCACTGGTATGCGCAAGTAACGTTTGCCATTTTCTTCTGGCTCGGGAAGATGTCCAGCATCGATATTGACTAGGACCGATGGCAACAACAACTTTGGTGCGGCAAGACTGCGGTCTCTTTCTGTTCGTAATCGAACAAAATCTTCAAGAGACGTTTGGGCTTTCAGTTGAATATTTTCGGTCTTTTCTTCGGCTATTGTCGCCATGAATTTTAACGACCGGCCGTTTGGAAGGTAATCGTGTCCAGTATATACTTTTGTATTTTCAGGAAGTTCATACAGACGATTATGTACAGATTGATAAAGGTCAGCGGCACTCCCCGCCGGAAAGTCACAACGACCGGTTCCGTAGTCAGGCATAAACAAGGCATCACCTACAAATACGTTTCCGTCAATATAGTACGAAACACAAGCAGGAGTGTGGCCTGGAGTAAAGAGAGTTTTAATTTTGATAGAACCAGCTTGAAACTCTTCAGTATCCTTCAAGAGACGATCAAATTGTGATCCATCAGTTTTGAAGTCTTCGGGTAAACCAAAAACGCCTTTAAAAGTCTCTTGCACTTTAGTGATTTTTTCGCCTATTGCAATGAGCGATTTCGGAAATTCTCTTTTTATAATTTGTGAACCACTTAAGTGATCAGCGTGCGCATGGGTTTCAAGAATGAAATGCAGCTTGAGATCATTCGAATGTAAAAATTCAATGACTTTATTTGCTGACTCTTCACTTGTTTTAGACGCTGCCTGATCATAGTCCATTACTGGATCGATAACGATAGCATCTCGGGTTTGTTCGTCCCAAAGTACATATGTAAGTGTCCATGTGTTTCTGTCGAAAAATTCTTTGATTTTAGTCATGTTAGTTCTCCTATATTAAAATGAAAGTTGACGAATTTGCTCAATCAAGATGGTGGCTCCCATAAAGAGTACGAACCATCCGAATGCAATTTTTAATTTTTGTTCTTTTATCTTATGTGCCACTGAAGAACCAATCATGATTCCAAAGACGGCAATAATTGCGACTGTTATCAACAATTTCCATTCAAATTCTATCCCGCGCGAAACATCTCCTGCAAAACCCAGTAGGGATTGAAGAGCAATAATCATAAGCGAAGTTCCAATTGCGACCCTCATCGAAAGCCGTGCCAAAAAAATTAGAGCTGGTATAATTAAAAAGCCCCCACCTGCTCCCACAAAGCCTGCAATTAGTCCGACGGTTAATCCTTCAAAAGCAATTAGCGTTCCTCGAGCCAGAGGGGCTGAATCTTTTGGTATTTGTGCACTTTTCTTTTTGATCATTGAGTAAGATGCGGCAATCATAAGGGCAGCAAATGTGATCATAATCAGGATTTCTCTAGTGAGCACTAAAAAATCAAAGCTAACGATGAGCTCTGGAATCTTTGGAATAATTAGTCCACGCGAAATGTTCACACCCATCACGCTGGGAATAGCAAATAGAAAACCAGTTTTGAAGTCGATATCTCCTTTTCGAATATACATTGCGCTACCAATCATCGCGGTCAAACCGACCACGAAGAGTGAGTTTCCCGTAGCCACAGTCGGCGAAAATCCGAAGAGATAAACCATGATAGGCACTGTTAATATGGAGCCGCCACCACCCATCAGGCCGAGCGTAATTCCCATCAAAAAACTTGCAACGTAACCGAGGCTTTCCATATTCACTCCCTCAGCTTTAAATACTTTTCTGTTCTCTTAAAGAGAAGCATTCCAAGTATCATGGTGCCGACAAAAAGAGGCGCTCGAATGTCTCCCGAGGCTAATGATGTTATGCCTGGTCCTGGACAATATCCACCGAGGCCCCAACCAACTCCAAAAATTGCAGAGCCTAAAATCAAACGAGTTGTCACATCTTTCCGAGAAGGAATATGCCATTTCGTATCTAACAGTGGAGATGACTTTTTTTTAATGAGAGGGTAACTCACGAAGTGGACACCCACCGCTCCTAACATAACGAAGAGAAGCGCAGGATCCCATTCCCACGGATTCAAAAATCCGATCACTTTCTGAGGCTGGGTCATGCCCGAAATTGCAAGGCCAACAGCAAATAGAAATCCGACAACAAATGACACCGCATTTTGCCAAGCCCATTTCGTTTTCATTAAAAATCCCCTTTGAGAACGCGTACAACTTGAACAGTAAAAAAACCTAAACCCATGAAGGTCAGAGTGGCCATGATTGACCGAATAGAAAATCGACTAATACCGCAAATACCGTGACCACTTGTACACCCACTTCCTAATACTGTGCCATAACCCACAAGAAGTCCCGCAACTCCCACCAGCATTAAACTTCGGCCAGAGAGATTAATAAAATAATCAGGGTAAAAACTATGTACGAGTCCTCCACCTAAAATCATGCCCGCAAGAAACATCCACCGCCAAAGCCCGTCTTTGTTGGGTTTCGCAAGCGATGACGCGACAATGCCGCTGATGCCTGTAATACGCCCGTTAAATAGCAACATGATAGTGACGGCTATCCCAATTAAAGAACCTCCAATAAGAGCGTTGCGTATCGAATTGAATTCTATCATTTTGCCCCTTCGCCTTTCTTTTCTACTGGATACTTTCGATCATTCCAAAGAAGCATTCCTCCTTGAAGATTGACACTCTTAGAAAAGCCCATAGCCCGGCTCTGTAAAGTGGCCCGACCGGAACGAGCGCCGCTTCGACATACAAATACGATTTCGTCATTTTTATCATGGGTATTCAGAAAGTTTTCTAAATCAGGTCCGAGAGTTATAAGACGGGCTCCTTTGATATGCGAAAGCTCACCAACAAATTCTTCAGGCCGACGAACATCAATCAAGGTGACACTGCCCTTGTAAGCTTTAAAATCTTCTGGGGTGATTTCAGGAACATCATCTACAAAAACTGGATTAAAAATTTGTTTGGTTGCCACTTATATTCTCCTTGCTCATTACATTAATATATTATAATATTATAATATGAAAAGTCAAGGCGCGACCAAAGCATTGGCAAATTTGAGACAAAAGAGCGAAGATGTTGCGACTTTGCTCAAGCAATTGTCTCACCCTCAAAGATTGCTTATACTGTGCAGTTTGGCCGAAAATGAGAAATCCGTTAATGAGATAGAATTGGCTTGTGGCGCTTCTCAGTCGGCTGTATCTCAGTTTTTAAAGAGTATGCGCTTAGAAGGCTTGATTGAATCTCGACGCGAAGGCAAACACGTCTTCTATAAAATCGTGGATAAAAGGGTCTTAGAATTGATAAAGTCACTTTATCAAATTTTTTGTCGAAATTAAGCAGTCCCTTTTTGAATTACCCGTTTGTGGATTCAGAGCCGGCGCTGCCAATGGATTTGTCTATTAAGCCTGCGCGCATCATTGCCCAGAATAAAATAACTCCGGGAAACGCAATCACGGTTGTCAGAATATAGAAGCTTACGTACCCCAGGCTTTCGATCAGACTGCCCGCGGTTGTTCCCGTCGCTACGCGGCCGAAAATACTCGCGGCTGCGGAAATTAAAGAATATTGGGCCGCTGTAAAGTTCAAACTACAAAGTGCAGAAAAATAGGCGACCACTGTCACTCCGCCAATCCCGCTCGTGAAATTTTCAAAGCCTATCGCTGCGGCCATTCCTAAATTCGAATGTCCCAGTGCTGCCAACCCGGCAAAACTCAAATTAGAAATCGCCATTAAAATTAAACTGATCAAAACCGAACGCTTCATTCCCAAGCGAGCATACAGAATTCCACCTACAAACACGCCTAATAATAGCGCCCAGAATCCGACACCGATATCGTAGATCGCAATTTCGTCGTTAGTGTAGCCCAGATCACTAAACAATAAACGCAAAGTCAGGTTTGCGAGAGTGTCGCCAACTTTGTGAAGGATAATAAATAGCAAAACTAAAAAAGCTCCTTTACGTCTGAAGAATTCAATAAAAGGGTCGATAATAAAGTCGCCGACGTTCTTCCAAGACCGCTTTTTCTTTTCGTGATGTTGATGGCGAATAGGTTCGCCCATCACCAACGCCGTGATCATCGCCGGTAAAGCAAACAACGCGCACACAGCATAAGCCATTTCCCAACCGATACGGGCCGAAAGGATCAATACCAAGGCGCTCGTTCCCGTCGCGCCAATTCGCCACCCATATTGCGACATTCCGGCGCCCGCGCCGAGTTGGCGCGGCTCAAGAAGCTCAATGCGATAGGCGTCGATAATAATATCATACGTGGCGCCCGCAATTCCCAAAAGAATCGCCGCTTGCGCTGTCGCCATCAGATTGGCCGCAGGATCCACAAATGCCAAATTCAAAACCGCAGCAATCATGAGCACGCCCACAAAAATCATCCAAGACACACGTTGTCCCAAACGGCCCAAGACAGGGAGCCGAATCCCCTCAACCATCCACGCCCATAAAAACTTTAAGTTGTAAGCAAGAAACACCAGCGCGAAAGTCGTCACACTTTTCTTGTCGATTCCCACTTGGGCCAAGCGAGTGGTCAACGTAGCGCCGATCAAAGCATACGGAAAGCCCGAGGACATTCCGAGAAAGAAAGCGGCCAACGGGTTACGTTCAATGCAAGGCGCAATAGCTTGATAAAATCGAGATCGATATGTCATCTGTCTATCTGAACATGCAACCCCAAAAGGCGTCACTCTACTTTTCGTTCCGAAGCGTGCCATTTACTTGGACACGCTTCGGAACGAAAAGTAGAGTGACGCCTTTTGACTTTGGATGCAGGATTGGCTTTTGGGGGCGCTTGGTGAAATTTTTGGCTTTTTTTATTTTATTTTTAGGAGTGCAGGCTCATGCGCAACCGGTTATCGATCAGTGGACACGGTTTGCAAGTTGCGAAGTCAATGGGGTTCATTACGATGTGAGCATTCATGCAGATGTGGATGTCTCAACCGCAACTCCCACATCTCCGATCAGCGCCATGATTTTTGAGGCGGCTCCGTCTCAACCTATACAGTCCGTTGCGGCACGAATTGAAAATGCGCAGGCCGCAAGTCTTAAAATTACTTTACCTGGCTACTGGTCACGTACGGAATTAGATGCCAGTGCTTGCACGCTTGCGACTCGAAACCCTTCACGCAGTTTACGCTCTCTAATTAAATTGAGAGTTTCGGGCTACGTTGTATTTGAAGACGTTCCTTGGGAGCAGACTATGATCAAATTACCTGAACTCATAAAATCTTGTGATGCGATTCCTGTTGAATTCACTGTGATCTGCGATAAAAATCCAGATGTTTCTGGACCGCTGGGCTGTGATGATGTGCAAATTCTAGAAGACGTCATTCCCGTTGAAACACATTGCAAATGATTAAAATTATTTTAACCTTACTTATTTCATTACACGCAAACGCAAGTGGGTCTGTTGAAAAAGGCCCATCTTCCTCATCTGCGCTGTCGTTAGTCTCTCTGGCGTACAGTAAGTACGCCGCTGCTCCCTTCTCGGCACATCTGAGGAATCTGAACCTTTTTGAACAGTCCCTTTTTTTACATGCCTTGGCTTTTTCAACAAGCCCAAGTCATTTTAGCCCCGGAAAATACCAGCTCACAGACGCGTTTTGCACCAATCCCAATTACGTTCAACTTCCTGAAGAAAAAGCTTTCGTGGACGCAATCAACTCTGGCTACACTTTGGACCAATATCTTTTCACATCATCGACACACGGGCAGTATTTGACTCGGTATAACGAACAAAACGCGTCATGCATCGGTATTAGCGAAATAGAATTAGAATATCTTTCGGAGTCAAAAGTAAGAATCCATTTTGGAGGTACAAAATGGACCTCCGAAACTACGCAGCCTAATACGTCAATCACCTGCAGCGGAGATGAAGAACCTTCTGAGGTTATTTATACTTACGAGCTTATTCACCAGGATCTTTATTTTATTTTTCCCGCGGATTCCGACTGCGGAGAATTTCGTATGAAGTGGTCCGTCCTTCCTTAACTCTTAAGAATCGACTCAAAACGATCGACTCATAAATAATTTTTCAGAGTGTTCCGTAATCATCTCCCCACTAACTTGTTTTAACAAACACAGTGTGAGTCGATTCCACCCCCACCCTCGGAGTCGACTCACACTCAACAAAGGGAGAGAGCATGAAAGTATTAAAAGGTTTATGGATCGGAATTTTAGCTGTGAGTTTTGTGGCTGCCGCACAAGCGGCTGAAGGTGAATCGTCATCTTCTATCGGCTTTAGCAATCGTATGAATAATAAAGTCGGCGTTACGATCGGAGTTGTCGGTGACCCCTACCCTTCTATTTTAGGAGTGAATGGTTCGTATAACGTTACAGATTTTTTGCGCGGAACTCTTGGTTACGGAGAAATTGAATTTTTAGGAGTGAAAATGACAACCATCGGCGCAGGCGCGACAGGATTTGTACCGGGCTGGAGCATCACGCCTATCTTCGGTTTACATTATTCGAATATCAGCACCGAAGGCGACGGCGAAATTGAAATTCAAGGTTATCGCGGGAGCGGCGGCCTACTCTACACCGCACTCGGTTTCGATTGGCAAGCCGGCGGAGGTTTTAACTTAGGAATGGGTTACAATATTCCTTTGAGTGGCACAGGCCCCGGAACTTTCTATGCTGCAGCAGGTTGGTTTTTTGATTTCGTAAATCAATAATAATGTTGGTAATGATGGCCCTGAAATATGGGCCATTTAAACATTGTAAATAAAATTTGAGTCGATTAATCAAGATCTTAAGGTAACCAGAATGACCACAACAGCTGAGCAAATTAAAAAGGCTTGGGATTTTCGACTAAGCCAAAACTTCGAAGATTGTCGAACCAGTATTGCTCAAATTAAACAAGAGCTTAAAATTCCCGTTGGCCTTTTGAACCCTCAACAAGTTCTGCAGATTATTGAATCCGCGCCATCATCTGACTTAGAAAACAGTATTCAAGCCCTCCTCCTTGCGGCCTCGCTCATGCGATCCGATGGTCAACTGACATTAAGCCAGCAAATTCTTGAGACGATTGAAAGTAGCATTTCTAAACGAAATATTGAGTCGCCTTTTCAACTTTTTTTTCAAAAAGCGATTAACTACGTGGCCAATCGTGATTATTCCGCCGCCTTAGAAGTTTTTTTGACCAGTCGAATTCATACAAAGCTCATTGAAGAAAAAATATACGCCCTATCGAATGCCATGTTTTGTTTGGACAACCTCGGTTTATCTTTTGAAAAAACAAAGTCTGAAATCGAGAAATTAATGAAGGAACTTCCGGAGCAAAAATCAAATTATTTTCAACAATCTTTAGAACAACTCCATGCCTTTGAAACACGAATTAAATTTCGTTACGGAAAATTTGGAGACATCTTCAACCACCCAAACACTGCCGTAACCTTTGGCCAATCCGAGTATCTAAAGACATGGATCAAAATGCTCCCCTATCACACGTACCATATGCCGTTTGAAGAGTTACAACTTGAAGATTTGTCTCTAGCAAATCCTTATTTTTATAAAAAATCATACCGCTTGCGAACCCTTCAAGGGCTTATGCACCAACAGGATAATACAGATTACAACGTTACCGAATTTGCAGATCGCTTGTATTTATGGACCTGGCGTTGGTTAGTATTTCCAAATCAATTTCCTATTACGCGATTACTCGCTCTTATCAATAGCGTTGATTTTAGTGAGCTCTCGCACTTTTTGACCGATGAAGACTTTCATCTTGTAAGAAACTCTCTATATTGGATTAGTCTATTTGATCCGACCAGCTTTGAAAAGGTTGAAAAGCTAACCGCCTCGCTTCGACCGCATCAAGGACGAAGCTATGATCTTTTATCTTTTGAAAATGATTTTCAAACTTACCTTTTTGCACTTAGAGATCATCGTAATATCGAAGCTCAAGATTTTCTCGCAAATCTCAAGCAACACCCTTTGTGGGGCAATACCGATCTACTATTCTCAGTAGTTATTAAGTATTTGAATCAAGATGTATCTGTTATTTCTAAACCATTGCAGTCTTTAGCGATCAATCTTTCAAAAATAATAAAATCTAAGCAAGAAAATGCCACCACGTCTGCCGATATTGTTATCGACACTTCGTCTGACAGAATTTACGATGCTAAAACAAAAGAAACGGTCACCTCGGAGCCTATGTGTCGGGGTTTTGAAATTTTGCATCGTAAAGGTTCAGTCATGTGCGAAGAGTTTTTGCTCGCGACTTTTGGTTTGCACAATTACGACGCTCTTATGCATGACCAGAAAATATTTAACCTATTGGCCCGCATGAGGGGATATAAACTAGAAAATCTGAAACTCGGGGTCAAAGCTGGTAAAGTCTTTGCCATAGGAAGCTGGAAAGACATTCAGTTTATACGACCGCTTTTGGATGAATATCGCGTGGACAATCGCATCGAATGGCAATCTCTCGTGAGTTCCAATATTATAAAAAAGGCAGATAAAGAAGAAACTCTACAAAAATGGATTAAACCTAACTTATTACTTAAAAAACTCTGCGGCAAACCGGAATTTACAAGAGAAGACGTCGAAAAACTCGCCGGAACCTCTAGAAGCACCGCAAACCGTTTAATTAAAACTTGGCTAGATCAAGGTTTCTTAGATAAGAAAGGCAACGCACGCAATACGGTTTATTTTTTAAATGAAAAAAATAAAATAAGAGGTATTTCTGAAAACAATATTTAGTTTATTTATTATATTCTTGGCGCTTCCCACTTTAGCTTCCAATGTCCTCAGACTAAAATCTGAACCTTGCGGTCAACCCCAAGATGCAATGCACTCCTCCGGCATTTTATTTAATAACCAAGGATCAGGAAAGTATCTCATTTCATCATCGCAATACGTATTTAACGATCCGAAGTCCTGTCATTTTGTTCAAGACTATGATTCGACTTGGGTACAGGTTGAGCTTTCGCACTGGCAGTGGAACGGCCTCGCACTCTTCACCATTAATAACAACCTTAAATATAACGCTGAACTCGATATCACTCATCCCGCGCCTTACAGCTGCAGAACCCAGGACACAGCTCCGTATTTAATTGGGTTTTCTAAAAAATCGTCTTCGGCTTCTGAAACACAAATTCGAACGTCGCAGATCAGTTTGAATAGCGACCGCGGCACGTATCCCGCGATGACTGAGGTTAAGGGCGGCTCCATTGACTCAGGATTTGTGGGTGGTCTCTATTGTCAGGAAATGCAATTTAAAGGTTTAATTTCAAATCAGTACATCGAAATGAATCCCGGGAGTAGTTCGCAATTAGAATTTTGGCATCGTTCAAAATCAAACTTACAAGATGCCCCTTTAATTATTCCTATTAAAGAAGTTCAAAGATTTGTTTTTGAACGTTTGGATCTCGGTACTTATAATCACTCTATTGCAGTAACTCTTGAAGACCAAAAGCTAGGAAAAGACAAACTTACCACTGGCGAATTAGAGTTTGAAACCGATTGTCCCAACCAGACCAATACAGATGTTTCCGATTCTCCATACCCGATTGGAGGAACAGATCCTATCGGAATCGGTGGAAATGCTTGGGCAAAGCCAGGGTGTATTGTGGTTGTACGCAGATCCGCAAAACCCATACTTAAGCACGCCTCTGTTTTAGACGGAGGCAATTGGTATTCAAAAGCTTTAAACTTACTTAATCGCGTTGATCATATTGAGCTTTGGTATCTCTACCAAAAGAACACGGCATTTGATTATCTAGATCGAAATCTCAATTACAGTTTACAGCAGTTTTTCGCAGATCTAGAGAAAAACTCTCAAGTTCAAATCATGACTCATGCTTTTTCAAGCTCGACGGGCCAACCAGGCGCAGATACTGCGCACGTCGCAATGAGAACACTTGCCAGTAGCATTTCGTTGGACATTCAATCTATTTACCAAACTCATAAAGATTTGACCGACGAAGTCACGATGAGCATGATGCGCGAAATTTATTTTATCTGTTCAGCCGCTATGAGCGAAGAATATAAGGATATTTCTTTATCACAAGTAGATGCGTTGCTTGATAAAAATAATTACGCTTTCTCCTGGAGCTTCATCGAGAATCAGTTTTTTGGTAACAAACCAAATCTGCATAGCGAATTTGCAAAACTTAGAGTGGCATTGGCAACTAAATGAAAATACTAATTTTGTTTTTGTTATTATTTCTATCTTTTCCGGCGCGCTCGTATTGGAATGAAGAACATCACCAGTACCCAATCGTCAAAGTTCGCTCAGGAGTTAAAGGTATGCCTCCTCGATACGCGGGAAGCGGCTTTGCTTTTCGATTTCAAAATAAAATTTTTGTGCTTACGTCAGATCATGTGATTGCACGCACAAACAATTCGTTTATCCATACGGTTCGTGGGCAATTTCTTCCCTACACAACTCCCTCCGAATATATTGCCGAATATGTGTTTGCAGATTGGGGGCGACATTTTGCTGTGCTAGCTCTACCTCAACTGCCAGACCAAGTTCTGAATAGCGAATACATACCTAATTTTTCTGAACTTTCGCACTCAGGCGTAATCGGCACTTTTTACGTGGGCGGCTACCCAGCGAACTCGGTTGCACTTGCGGCAAACAAATCATACGGAAATGTAACTCAAACTAATAAATATCAGGATTTTGGGGCTCAGCTCTCTTCGGTATGGGAAGAAAGTTATATTGGAGCCGAGTTCGGCATGAGTGGCGGAGCTCTATACGCACTATCGAACGAAGATGACCACATGCACCTGCTAGGAATTCTTTCGCATCAGATTTATAATCCGGCGAGTGGCAACCTTGAAGATTTAACTCCTGGTAATAATTTAGGCGACAACACGGTTATTTCTGTTCCCTTTGATTCAATTAAATACGTCATTGAAGATTATTTAACCCATGGTTCATCGCCCTACTTAAATTTTTATGAGCAAGTAACTTCGGGTGCCGATATTGAAGCTATAGATACAAGCAAGTTGACATTTAATATCTATCGAGACGAAAAATTAAAAACTGCAGATGAAGTCGACATTCGCTTTAATTCAAAACGTAAAAATCAAACGACTCTTTACGAAGATAATAACAACTTACTTCAAAAAATAGAATTGGCTCTTCGAACTCGCGAGATGAGTGGACAACTCAAACCCAGTACGGTCAATATGTTGCAAGTTATTGGGTGGCGCGAAAAAGGACAGTATAAAACTTGGCAAGGCTTCTCTATCAGTAGCCTCGTCGAATTTGTGCGTAAGTTAGATGACACCAATTACGAGCCCGTTATGTACTACGCTTACGAAAACATAGACGACATTCGTCAAAATATACGAAGCTTTCGTGAAAAATTTAATGGTTGCGACTCTTTTGTTATCGAAAATGAATCCCGAGAGCTTTGCGATCGACTCCAGTGGATATCGGATGCACTCACCTTACCGCAAGAAAGTTTTAACTCGTTTGATTTTGGCTGGGCCGTATTAAAGCCAACAGACTTTGACGATTTGCTTACAAATCCAAAGTACAGCAATGCGTGGAGTAAAATTCCGTACTCTGCTGGTGGACGTACTGATTTGCAGGAGCTAAAAAAATATTTTGTGGGTTTAACTCTTTAATATCGCCCCAACTCTTTCGTCTCATAAATAAAAAACAAAAGTGCGCATAATTTCCTCTGTGTTTAGCTTGAATAAACACAAACAGAGGAGATGATATGAAAACATCAACAGTTCTATTCACAGTATTAACCGCACTCAGTTTATCCGCTTGTTCCGCAAAAGTTGGGTCCTCAGACCCGATACCAGAAACACCGGTGACCCGTAAGTCGACTCCCGAGACACAAACATTAAAAGTCGGTACAGGAATATCGACAGGATATGCCAACAGCATCACGCTATACGGACCTCTTGAAGAAAAAGACATGTACTTTAATTACACAGCAACAGCTGATGGATATCTTGCATTCAATTCCGCAAGCAAGTTAGGTTACGCGTGCCCAACAAGCCAAATTATTGATACCATTGATTGGCAAACCTTAAGAGCTGACGGAACCATCGGCGCCACTACGCAATTGAGCTACGCGTACTCTACGGTGTCCATATTAAAAAACATATCGTATCGCTTAAAGCTAAATCTTAAAGGCTTAAAGAATTGCGACACACTTTATTACGATTTCTACGTAGATTATACGAGCTACTAATTCGAAAGGTGCCTACCACCTTTTGTGGATGCGTTGCATCCACAAAAGGTGGTAGGCACCTCAAACTTTATAGGAAAAATAAAAAATGAAAAAACTAATCGTGTTATTAGCACTCAGTTTGACGGCGTGTTCGACATTAAACGTACAAAAAGATCAAGTCAGCAATGTTAAAAAAGTTGCCATTGTCGGATTCGGAGTCACTCAAGAAATGCCCGCAAACCTTGCCGATGTCTTTAAACCGAAAGAAGTTTCGACTTTAGAAAATATGAAGGTAAAAGGAATTTCAACAGATTCACGTATAGATAAAATGTACGATGAACTTGCAGTCAAACTCACTAAAGAAATGAATTGGATGGTACTCGATCGTCAAGTCGTAGCGACGAACCCTCACTACAACAAAGAATTTATATCTGAAACTGAGGGCTGGCAAAATCGCCCATTAATGGGAAGTCAGTTTGATAACTTTGCGGCTACAAATATTATGGATCAGTGGTCCTTCCAACGTTTAGACGAAACTCGCCGGCGAGAACTTATTAAAAAATTAGGAGTGGACGCTCTCGTCGTAGTTAACATGAATATTGAGCTCGAAAAAGGCGGCGGTCTTATGAAGCTGGTAGGTGCCGTTGATTACTATCCTAAGGCGCGATTGATGTTTCAGGTTTATAGCACATCTTCAGACAAACCGATCTGGCAAGACACTTGGGCCGTAGGCGAAGCTACAAAAACGAGCGTCTCAAATGTGATGGGCGTTACAACCGATCGTCAACGTTTGGATAGTCTTATGATTGCTGCCGCTAACGATGCCTATGATAAAGTTTTTGTTCGTTACCGAAAATAATAATGAAGACCTTAATTAAATAAATTAAGGTCTTCAGCCTTACTCTCAAATTTGCTAGACCATCGTCTAGCAGCACTCATGCTTAAATAGTAAATCAATTTGTAGCGTATCTAAAGATCGAGTTAAACTTTAATTCGATCGAAAAGAAATTCTTTTTGATTAATTGAGAGATGCTTTTTTATGGATAAAACTACATACGTATATTCTCGCCAAAACTCTGATACAGAAATTAAAAACCGAATCGATAAATTGAAGTCTAAAGAGGACATAGACTTTGGAACGCTTTATAAAAAAATCCAAAAAGATGTCGACAAAGAGTTTACTAGCGCCTTGAAAAAAATGTGCGCGCGCGATGGCACATACCTACAAGTACAACCCAAAGACATGAATTATATTGAAGACACTCGAGAAGTCGTATCGGTTCTTTACGACGGGATTAAACATAAACTCGCACGTACTGACGACGGACAATATTATGTCGCCCAATATTGTACATTCCGCGCTCTAGATTGTGCGGTTACACTCAAAGACGGCACAGAGCTTGACCCTTGCACTATATATCCTCACGATTGCGACGTAAAAAACTTTGGTAATTTTCATCAATTTGTTGCGGGTGGTGCCATAACAAGTATTAAGCCATCGCGTTTTTTACTTCCATCTTCCATACGTAAAATCGCAGCGGAAACGCCCGAAGTGAGAATGTCGACCTATATGCCAATTATCGCAAAAATAAAGGGAGAGATGCGCTACCTTATTCCACCGCATTCTATATTTTACGAAGTCGAAAGTTTCACGGGTCGAGATGTCGACCCTGCATTTTGGGAATTAGCCGAAGAAAATAGACGCGCCCATTGCGCCATGGGTTCAAGTCTAAACGAAAAGCACACACTTATATTAGCCGACGGATTCGATTTTCAAAAACAAAGAATGGAAGTCTCGAGCGGGCATCTGCAACAGATTGTTCCGATCGAAAATGATTAATTCTAGAATATTAGTACCGTACATGCAAAAACCTTCGTGTCAGACAAGACACGAGAACTAAAAAGATGTACGATGATATGATGAAATTGAAATCAGAAAAATCTTTTACGTATGTTCCCGATGGCTCTACACTGACCGAAGCTCTCAAAAGAACAACTCATTTGGCAATAGGCGCTCATCCTGACGATATCGAAATCATGGCATTTCATGGAATTCAACAAGGGCTAGATCATAACAGCTTCACTGCGGTCATTGCTGCAGACGGAGCCGGAAGCCCCCGAGCCGGAAAATATCAAAACATCACAGATGATCAAATGATTGCCACTCGACAAATCGAACAAAAAAAAGCGGCGGCATTAGGAAAGTATAATCTACTTTTGATGTTAGCACACACAAGCAAGGAAATAAAAAATCCAAAAAATTCTATAATCATTGAGGAACTCGCCCAAATTTTCATGGCGACAAATCCTGACGTCGTTTACCTTCATAATATCGCAGATAAACACCACACCCATGTAGCTCTGGCGCTAAAATGTCTTGTGGCGCTAAGAACTCTTCCAAAAAATAAAAAGCCAAAAAAAGTTTTAGGCTGTGAAGTTTGGCGCAGTCTAGATTGGCTGAGCGATAAACAAAAAGTTGTGCTACCAACTTCTGCTAACGAAGACTTAGCTTTACAACTTTGCCAAGCCCATGACTCCCAAATAGCGGGCGGAAAAAAGTACGATCTTGGTACTCTTGGACGCCGCCACGCAAACGCCACATTTTTTGAATCCACGAAGACCGACAAAGAAAGCTCGTTATGCTTTGCGATGGACCTTACCACTCTGATTCACGAAAAAACGTTGAATCCTAAAAAATTAATCAAAAAGCATTTAGCTATCTTGCAAAAAGAAGTTTTTGAAAATTTAGTTGTACCTTCGATGCCGAAAAAGAAAAAATGAAAACTGAAGTATTTAATAACTTAAATTCTTTGTTTCTCTCGGCCGCCCAAGAAGTTTTTCGAGCCATACGATTGAAACCCAATTTTGTTTTGGGCTTAGCTGCTGGCAAAACTCCTGTGTTACTTTATAAAAAACTTGTTGAAATGTCCCTTGCCCAGAAGTTTTCTTTTAGCCAAGTGACAACATTTAATCTCGATGAATATGTTGGGATTACCAAAGATCATCCTGAAAGTTTTTATAAGTTTACCCAAGAGCATTTATTTAAATTTCTTGATTTCAAACGCACTGAAGGTTTGAACGGTGCCGCCACTAATTTTAAAAATGAATGCATACGTTACGAGGAGCTTGTTCAACATTCTGGCGGGCTAGATTTACAAATTCTAGGCATAGGCACAAACGGACACATTGGTTTTAATGAACCCGGCTCTGAAAAATCCTCTCGGACACGCCTAGTAAATTTAAGTCCTGAAACCCAAGCTAAAATTCCACACCCGAACTTTGAAAAAACGCCGACTCAAGGTTTAACTTTAGGCATATCTAATATTTTGGAATCTAAAAATATTATTATAATCGCGACGGGAGCTACAAAAGCAGAAGCCGTAAAAAATAGTTTTTCTGCTATCGAATCAAAAAACTATCCAGCGTCCTTTCTACAATCTCACCCGCACTGCACTTTGTACTTAGATCAAGATTCCGCCCGTCTCTTAAAAGTTTAGAATGTAGGTTGCAAGCGGAACGGATCGCAGGGATCTTTCATCCCTTAGAAGTACCCTGTCGGGCGCACAAATAAAAAAGGCGAACTGTGCGTTCGCCTTTTTAAAGATTTAAAATTAAAAAGAAAAATTAGAAGCGATTTCCACCGCGTCCGCCGCCGCCACCAAAGCCGCCGCGTCCACCGCCACCGCCACCACGTCCACAGCCGCCGAAGCCGCCGCGTCCGCCGCCGCCACCAGAGCGTGGCTCTTGTGGACGAGCTTCGTTGACAACGATGTTACGACCCATAAAGTCGTTACCGTTGAATTTTTCGATAGCTGCATTTGCTTC
>JAKFYE010000045.1 GCA_021731045.1 Bdellovibrionales bacterium
TGTCCGCCCGGAAAAACCAACCCATCAAATTTTTTTGTATTCAATTGGGATAATGAAGAAATATTTCCGCGTGCTATTCGGGCTGATTCAGCCAGTACTGAGCGCTCATCTTCAGATTGTTGAGAGAGATGATTTGTTGAGGTTATTTTAACATCAGGAGCGAAAACTTCGTAATGAGCTCCGGCTTCTGAAAGAGCGATGAGGGTGCTAACGGCTTCTGTGATTTCGGTTCCGTCTTTGAATCCACAGCCTGATAAAATAACTGCAATATTTTTCATTTGAAACTCCTTCGCCTTATTTGAGTAGCTTCGGAGTTTCGGAAGGTCAAGAAGTGCTATAGGCCGTATTCAAAATTAACAGCTCTATCGCAGAGTTCGGCTGGTAGATAGCGGTTCTCAGTTTTGTAATTCCATTTTATGCAGTGACGAAGAACAATGGCTAAAAACGGAGCATCACCGCTAAAATCCATCTCGTGACGGTAACGAGTTCTTTCGCCATCGACGTAAGTCGTTTCGTCAAATTGAATGGTTGTAATATTCAATAAGCAATTTGGGACGCCTCCACACGAGGCTTTATCTGAAACTAATTTCGGAGGTCGTATGGCAGACTGAGAGACGATTAAATTATGGTAACTCGTGCTATTGCCTCGAGGCTGGAGCTGATGGGTGCTACTAAATTGCGAATAATTCGCCTTACTCAAATCAGGTCCAGCAGCCTTTTGCGAAACTCTCATGGGAGAATACCGACAACTATGATCTGAGCCATCCGTATAGACTTGGCACTTCTCTATGGATTCATTTGAGACCACAGGTGGTGACTGGCTAATATCATAAACTCGTTTGAGGATTTCTAAATCATAGATATTGGAATTTTGGGTCATCGAATAAATTTGCTTTGAAAGCAAACCTGAAAACTGTGGTGGTTCTGTAAAAATTTGTTGAGTGGATTCGATCAAAACCCAATCACCTTTTTTTGAATTCGCTAATGTTTTTTTATTTGCAGCTTTGTCAAAGGCACTTTGTATATCGTTAGCCGATACTTCGGGGCCGTCATCGGCTTTTTCTTCTTCTTTGTGAATACAACTCGTCAGTAAAAATATGAGTAGCGGAATACAAATGGCCCCTAAAATATGGAGAACTGAAAAACCAACAAGTCGAATATTCAATGTTTTCATATTGAATCCCATCCCCAAAACCATAATCTCAATGGAAAAATCTGATTAAGTTTATCTGCTGTTTTTTGTTCAAACTTATGAATATCTGACGGACGCGATGGTCCAAATAAAAAGCTGACAACTTCGCGCTCGGAAGATGTTTTATAGCTACTTTGAGTTGTCCCGATATGAAACTCATCACCAACTTTTTCGAGTACAAAATCGGCCATTCCATGATCATTGCGGGCATGACGTGTGATTTTCGAAAAAAGTGCTTCGGTTTTTAAAATCTTAATCATTCCTAAGTGGCCCTCATGAATCATGCAACCGAAACTTCGAAACTTTTCAATTAACGAAACTGAATGGATCGGTGCAATCAGAGTGATAGGACGCTGCTGAGTTTTATAAATATGTTGAGTTAGCTGGACAACTTCGCTGACGCCTCCGCCCCATTCATGAATATAGCCATCTAAATCCACACCCTTACCTTCGATCGCGTAAGCAGCGAGAGCTCCTTGTGAATCCCAAGCCGTATAGATACGAGCGTTAGGAATTTTTAAAAAGTTTCGAATGTCTTCGACGGTACGAACGGTACAGACTGTGTGTCGAGAGTAGAGTTTATAAATGGCCGCTGGATCTACATTGCTACCTTCTCGAAAAATTAAATTCGAAGGAGCGGGCAGAGAGAGTTCGTTCTCAACAATAATGCTAATTTCGTTACCGGTTAATTCAAAACCAAACTTTCGATAAAAATCGTAAAGATTCGTCCATAAGATTGCAAAATCACAATCTTGTTTTTGCGCTTCATCCAGACACTCATCGATGATTTGTTTACTAAGGCCTTGGCTGCGATAAGAAGAATTCGTCACCACACTTCCAATAGCACCTGCCTTAAATACGGCTACCGGTGTTTTAACAATCAAAGGCTTTAAAACTGCGTGAGATAAAACCTCTCCGTTATCTTTGATAATTCGAATATTGTTGAGATTCACTTGCGAGAGCGCCGTCGGATATTCTGAAACAATCGACCACTTTTTATCGGGTCTTAGGCTCTTATCCAAAAAATTAACAATCTCGGGATATTCGCTAGGGGCGGGGGCTCGAGGACCTTCCATGATCCACTCCTTTTTGAAAGTTCTTGTGCTTCTTTAGTATAACTAAGAAGTTAGAGTGAGGAGCCCATCTAGAGGCAAATCAGGACAAAAGGTGTGGTCCATTTTTAGTGTAGGTCATATATCTAAAGGACTTTTAGGTATTTGATGATAGACTTAAGCAAAGAAAGTTCTCGCCATTGATGAGCGAGAGCGCGCAATCTAAACCTTTGGAATTTCTTATGGTTTTGTCTTTGACAAGACGTCAAGAATCCGGCATTTTTTGCGTACCTTTTTAAGGAATCGAATGCATGGCAAATAAAAAAGAAAAATGGGAACAAAACGCAAAAGGCAAATTCTATGTCGACCAAACTTGCATTGCATGTGATGCCTGCGTGACAACAGCTCCTAATAATTTTGCGATGAATGAGGATGAGGGGCATGCCTTCATGAATAAGCAGCCCGCATCAACCGAAGAAGAGGATCTTTGTCGAGAAGCAATGGACGGCTGCCCTGTTGAAGCTATCGGAAGCGACGACGAACCTTCTTAAAAAATGGCTCGTGAATCTCAAGACGCTAAAATTAAGCGAGCACAGAAAATCGTTAAACTCTTACGCAAATATTATCCCGAAGCAAAGTGTTCGCTTGACCATAAAAATCCTTTACAATTATTAATCGCAACAATGCTTTCAGCTCAGTGTACGGATAAGCGCGTGAACATGGTCACCCCGGCATTATTTTCTCGTTATAAAAATGCGCGTGAGTTTTCAGAAGCCGAAATTTTGGATCTTGAGGACATGGTACGGACCACCGGATTTTACAAAAACAAAGCAAAAAATATTAAATCTTGCACAACAGATTTGGTTCAAAAATACGATGGCGAAGTTCCGAAGACAATGGAAGAACTGAGCGCACTCGCAGGTGTAGGACGTAAAACGGCAAACGTAGTTTTAGGTAATGCTTTTGGAGTTCCAGGTATGGTGGTCGACACGCATGTGACCCGATTAAGCAATCGCCTGGGGCTTGCTGTAGGAGAGGATGCCGTTAAATTAGAAAAGCAACTCGAAGTCGTTATTGATAAAAAAGATTGGGTGGATTTTTCACATTTGCTAATCGAGCATGGTCGACAAATTTGTAAAGCCAGAACGCCATTATGTGAAACATGTTTTTTATTAGATTACTGCCCACAACTTATTTAGCGATATTTTATAACAAATGGGCTTAGAGATTATTTGCTGAACGAATAGGCGAATCTTTAATATTATATTCAAAAAATGTTCGTGTTCCTTTTTCTAAAACGCTAAAATAATGGGCTGCAAGCGCCGGATCAACCGAAGGCAATTCTGCAGTTAAAACCGGAATACCTCGTTGACGACCCGCATAGTTTCCAAGACTTCCCGGAAACAAACCATATGCATAAAATCTCAATTCGGGCGTGGCTTTTTTTACAGCTTCTTTTAGCACTTCACAAGAATCAATATAACTTTTCATAAAGCTAATAGTTTTTTGATCGGCCGGTCCGTCGTAATCTAGCATGTTTAAAGGTGCATGCACGCTCATGATTTTGCTGGGTTTATATGTGGAGACTAGCCATTGTTGAAAAACTGTTTCTGGCTCAGAACCACCTTTGTCGCCTGGATAATAACGTCGTAAAGATTGGTAGCGTTCTTTCCACATTTTCAATGCATTTGCCGCCCAATCTGGAGTATCGAAGTTGCGGTTGATGTCGACTTTATTAAAATTCGTGCGTGTGCCTTTAGAATATCTCATAAAGCCATCCGGATTTACGATAGGCGCGATCACAATCGATTTATTTTTGCACAATTCGGGACGTGCTTTTACCCATTCGACAAGTCGAAAGCCAAAAAACACTGGCGTGACTTCATCTCCATGAACGGCAGAAAGCACGAGCGAGGTATTTGAAGTGCTCGAGTTATCTCCGCACTTCCAGTAGATCAAAGGATTGCCATCTATGGAGTAGCCACCAATTTCCCAGCCGTCGTCAACAAAAACACTGAGATCCCACTTGTAATTCAATTTTTGAATGCGTTGCTTGAGCTTAGTGATAAATTCTGCAGGATTTTTTTTAACATTGCTCGGCGTTTCGCGGCTCTCGTCGGCTACGTGTTCTTTTGTAGGTTTGGCTGCTTTCTCTTTGGCTAGAACGGGATTGCAGAACATAACAATCAAAAAGAGACTCACAAAAAAACCAAAATTATATATCACTCTAAATTTTCTCATCGTGCTTCTAATTTGACAGTTGCACCCAATAGAGGCAACACTTTATAGGTGATTGTTGCATTTTTTGAGAGCATAAAATACGTAGGGCATCTTTTCCCACTGGCGTTTTTACGAGTGTTTGTGGGCTATTTTTATTTGAATCAAGCTCTTCTCAAATACAATGGGGACTTTCTCACACATCCACGCATTGCAGATTTGATTACAACCGGACTAGCCCAAAGTACAGCGCCGACATGGTATTCAGAATTTTTAAGTCAGGTTGCAATCCCGCACTGGCGTGTGTTTTCAGGTGTTATTGTGGCGTGTGAGCTCTTATTAGGATTTTCTTATTTACTTGGATATCTTGTGCGTCCGATGGCGATCGTCGGGGTTTTGCTTAGTTGTTTTTATTTAAGCGTGTATCCGACTGCTGATATTTTTTATAAAACATTTATCGCTGTTCATATAACTCTCGCATGGCTAGCGGCGGGTCGTTGCTTAGGGTTTGACTACTATTTTTATAAGAGAAATCGCGGTATTTGGTGGTGATATGAAACGCTTTGCGCTGGCTTTCACTCTTGTGGTCATAGGCGCCGTGATTTGGCTTGTGGCAAAACGTCTGCATGTCAGCAACGAATTTAAATCTCAAGAAGTCGTTGTATACGCTTATAGCTCTTTTGTAAGTTCCTGGGGACCTGGGCCGACCATTGCAAAAGAATTTGAAACTCTTTACGGAGCTCACGTAAAGTTAGTCGACGCAGGTGATTCACGATTACTTCCAAAGAAAATAGAAATGGAAGGGGACAACCTGGCGGCAGATGTCGTTTTAGGCTTTGATCAATTTTCACTTGAAGCCGCTAAAAAATTTAAATGGAAAAGTATAAATTTAAATCATTCGATTGTTTTCAACTCCGATTTTCCCAACACCTATAAGAGTGAATACTTTATTCCGTTTGATTGGGCGCCTCTAACATTTATATACCGGAAGGACGAAATTGAGCCGCCTAAATCTATTGAGGATTTAAAAAACGAAAAATATAAGAAAACTTTATCGTTAATAGACCCACGGACAAGCACTCCGGGCTATCAGTTTTTAGACTGGATAGTAAATTTATATGGAGCTGAATCGGCTTTGTTTTTTTTGCGCGCGATCGATGGCGCTATCTTTTCGGTTTCACCAGGATGGAGTGCAGCTTACGGTCTGTTTACTAAAAAACAAGCAAACCTTGTTTTTTCTTATCAGACGTCAGTGGTCTACCATTGGAAAGAAGAGAAAGATTTAAGTTATCAAGCGGCCGAGCTAAATGAGGCGCATCCCTATCAAATTGAATTTGCAGCTGTGCCCGAAAATTGTAAATCGTGTGCAGCGGGTGAAGAGTTTGTAAAATTTCTTCTTTCAAAATCTTCTCAGAGTAAAATCATGAGCACGAACTATATGTTTCCTGTTATTGAAAACATAATTGAAGGAACAGAGTTTGCGCAACTCCCTAAACTCAAGCTCCAAAAATCTTCTGCCGTCTCCGTTGAAACCGTCACCAATACACTTAAACTATGGAAAACTCTTCCCCATTGAAAACTTTGACGAGAGTGGCCCTCGCACTCCTGCTCATGTCTCCTTTGATCATTCTCGTCTTTAATGTGGAAGTATGGAGTTGGATTCCTTACGAGGACTTAAAGCCTGCGTTCATTAATACCTTTTTACAGTCTTTTTTAAGTGCAAGTTTAGCTTTAGGATTTGGCTTTTTCGGTGCAATGGGTTTATTGGCAGTACAAAAAAATCGGATTTTTACTGAAATACTATTAGTCCTACCTACGTTTTTGCCTACGCTATTTGTTCTCTTGGCATGTTTACAAATTATTTCTCCGTTTCCATTTGGGATTAGCGGTATTGTGCTGGTACACACGATTATCTATTCCGGTGTGCTTGCGGTAATGATTTGTCGCCTTTTTGAAACTAAAATAGGTGGGTTTTCAGAACTCGCGCAGGTTGAAGGAGCCAGTCGACTTCAATTTTTAAGATACGGTGTGATTCCGTATCTTTATAAGGACCTATTAATGGTTTTTGGTTACGTATTTGCTATGGCAGTTTCAAGTTTTTCTATTCCCATTGTGGTTGGTGGACGTGGGGTTTCAACTCTCGAAATTTTAATATACGAAAAAGCCATTATTGAATCAAATTTAGCGCAGGCTGTAGTTTTATGTTTGATGCAGTTTTTCTTTTTGTTTGTACTCTCTTTTGTTTCAACCCAAAAAGTGTATCCGGCTTCTTCAACTAAAAATTTAGACTTGTTGCAAATGCGATTTGCACATATTCCCCTTGTCGTAATTTCGATTCTAATTGTTGGGGTAAACTTATTTGGAATTTTTAAAGGCTTCGCAGAAATGCAAAACCTCGGAAACCTATATGAACTCATCGCGCACGCGTTTATAGGAACAAGCACTGTCTCTTTGTTTGTCGGGATTTTTATTTTCTTTTTTTTACTCCTTATTGCTTACGGCCTGCCGCACAAACGTTTTGAAAAATTCTTACAATCCTTTGTTTCACCGAGCACAGTACTATTAGGATTTTCTTTTATGTTGATTGGCAGTGGAACATTGTCTCGCCAATCCGACTTTGAAACTCTTTTAAAAATATCATTGGCCTTTAGTTTGTTAGTGTTATGCGGACTTTATCGTCTCAGATGGTCGAGCTCGCTAGATAATTTAAAAGGGCAACTAGATGTTGCTATGATTTTGGGAGCAAGAACTTGGCAGACATACGTAAAAATAGTTTTACCTCAAGTATTGTTCGAGGCACTTTTACTCGCGGGGGTGGCTTGTTTTTGGGCATCTGGAGAATTTGCACTTTCGCAATTATTAACAGGCCAACCGTTAACGCTTGCACTTATTGCGAGTGGTCTTTTAGGATCATACCGGTTCGAAGCGGCCACATTATTTATATGGATGTCAATGTTCGTCGGAGTCTTATCATTCTTAATATTTTGGAGTTTAAGTCGTGTCGCTCATAAAAAATATCTATCGTAATTATGGTGATTTTATTTTGGATATCCCGAGCTGGGAAATCCCGGATGAGGGGGTTACAGTGTTAAGCGGCCCTTCGGGCTCGGGCAAAACCTCACTTCTGCGTACTCTTATTGGTTTAGAAAAAGTTTCGCATGCGCAATGGTTGTACAAAAACTTAGATTTAGCTGCGTTACCGATTGGAGAACGCCAGCTAGGAGTCGTTTTTCAGAGTTACGAGCTTTTTCCACATATGACGGCAAATGAGAATATTAAATTTGCTATGGAGGCCCGAAAAATTCAAAAATCAAATTCAAACTTTGATCGTTTGGTTCAAGCGTTACAACTCGAGAAATGTCTACGTACCAAAGCGACGCGGCTTTCGGGGGGAGAAAAACAGCGCGTAGCTTTAGCGCGGGCACTGATCGGGAATCCACGTTGGCTTTTATTAGATGAACCGTTCTCGTCGTTAGATGAAGATTTAAAATTTGAAGCCAGGCTTTTAGTTAAATCGGTTATTAAAGAGTGGAAGGTGCCAACGATTTTGGTTACGCATGATACTCGTGATATTGAGAGTCTTGCCACGACAGTATCAAAAATGCAGTCAGGAAAGATAATATCGACCCAATTATTTAGTGGAACTAGTATTAATAATACGCATTTGTAACTCTAGACGAATATCTAGTAAAATTAGAGATTAGGATTTGGAATAATTAATAAAGTTAATTTATGAATTAATTATCTGTAACTCATGCAATATGATTTAACATAATAAGAAAATAGGAGGTTCTATGAAATTGAACATGCTTCTCGTGTTAGCCGTCATGACCATTCTAGGGAGTTCGTTCGCACATGCAGGCGTCGCCCTTTCTCCTACGATTTCACACATTAGTACGACCACGCGAGACTCAAATGATACTCCTGAAACCAAGGACGATGAAACAACAACGTATATTGATCTAAGATTAGGATACATAATGCCGGGCGGGCTCTACTTTGGCGGCATTTATGGTTTAGAAAATGGAACGTTCAATACGACGACGGCCGATGGCGAGAGATCAGCTTCAAGGATAGGCGCGTCTCTAGGTTTTATTATGGGTGGCTTTAATTTAATAGGTCATTACTTTCTTTCTGCACAAGAAGTTGAAAAGCGAAGTTCGACAACTAAGGACACTTATACTGATGGTTCGGGTTTGCAGATTGATATCGGGTGGGCGTTTCCTTTAACAGGTACTATTATGTTTGGCCCTCAACTGACGTGGAGTAACATGACTTACAAAAAACGCGAACACACGGTAAATAATACGACAACCGATAGTGCTAAAAACTACGTTCGCACAGAAATACGTCCGCATTTTGCTTTTTGGTTTATGTTCTAAAATATTTTATACGGAGTTTGATACGAGATTCTAGGTGGGCAGTCGACGGTAAAATTTGTTTTGTTGAAGGAGTTGCTGAGTTCCACCGTTTTATTTTTAGCGCAGGTTTCATTGACATAAATCAAAGCTTCAAAGCCTTGATCAAGGAGCTTGAAGTTTCCGACATGCGTGATCAAAGTTTTATCTTTTAGATTTCTACAATTTGGAATTCCGTCCATAGAAAACCCTGTGGTCATTTGGGAGATTGCATATTCTCCGTTGCAATCTCGCTTTTGTAATTCTCGCAACACTAAGCGGCCGTAAGTTGGTTGCAGGGCTTTCGGAGGTTTAGGCGATAGCGTGACGGGAATTCCTAATGATTTCATTTGGGCAATTAACTTTTCTGACGTTTGCAACATAGGCCCGTTCACAAATGCCCGAATGAATGAAGCCAATTGCGGAGAAGAAAAATCTTTTTCTAAAACTGAAAAATACAGGTTTTCGGAATATGGAAGAGCGCCTGTTTTTTCGAAAAGTTTTTTCCAGAAGGTAAAGAGGTCGCCTTGTTTTTGATTTTTTAAAGCCATCTCGGTCATGAGCGCCAATGTAGAACCGCAGTAATACATCATGCGGTACTCACGATCATCGAACACTTTCTTTAAGGGACTGTCTTTAACCCGATACAAACATTCGTTTAAGGCTGTTGATAAAAAATCATTATATTCGGATTCAGAAATAATATGCTCTTCTCTAAGGAGGCGATATGCGAATCCGTCCGCGCCACCTTCATGCATCCACATGTCTGAAGATTCGTAAGGAAAAATTTGTCCGTTCCAAATATGAGCGGACTCATGGGCATAAAATCGTGCGAGTCTTATAAAGCGATCTTGAGATTTTTGCTTCCACGCGCCACCGGATATTGTGGCCTGAACAAGACCTGGAAGAGTTCCGCCGACAAAACCATCCAAATCTTTATTTTCTGAATCTGAATAGTTTAAAAAAAGAAACGGTTTGAATGGAGGGCGCGCGCCGGTCTTTTTAATGTAGAAAGAAAAAATCGAGTTAAAGCTTTTTTCTAAATTATCACGAATCCAAGGTGGCAGTTGAGGGTCAAAAATCGCGGTAAAATCTTTTTTCTCTATAGGTTTAATTTGACCAAAATAGACGTACGTACCACGAGAATGTGGTACATAAGGCTCTTCTCGAGTTTTAAAAAAACGGCCGTCAACAATAACATTTTCATTCTTTGAAGACTTAAATTGGAAAGAATTAATTGTTTCATCAGCACTCGTGTCGTGAACATTGAAGTGTCCAGTATAAATGACGACACTGCCATCAGAGAAAGGTTGAAAAAATTCATAATCTTTAGGTGTACTTTCAAAGTAAGATTCAAATGTAAACGAAACCTCGGTAAAGCTCGAACCATTTGTCATTTCGAGGTACTCATGTTTTTCTTCTTCAAAAATACGTGCGCCCGTTGTTACGGGTTTAAAAATCCCGTGTCGAAACCGATTGAGGGAACGTTCAAAAACTAATTTTTTTACCGGATTGCGCGCACGATAGGCCACAAACCAAGTTTTAGGCCCCGTATGTTCCAAATAAATATTTACGAGATTTTCAACTTTGAGTTTGGATTTTTCTGAAGAGAGCGGGATATTACAGGCCGTACAAAAAAGAATGATCGCAATCCCAAGCACCTTCATCTTATGAAGGTGGCTTTCAAAGCCATGTCGTTACATTTATTAAATTCGGCTTCGGTAAAGCCGTGCTCATTTCTTAATATTTCGTATTCGTGCGTCAGATTACTGTCAAAAATGCCAGGATCATCAGAGTTAATTGAAACGGAAACACCGGCTTCCATAAGTTTTCTGAACGGGTGGGCTTTGGTGGCGTGTACGGCATTGGTTAGCCAGTTGCTATAAGGACAAAGTTCCAAATGTACGTTTCGAGATTTTACAAGTTCAATAATTTTAGGAAAACGATGAATTTGAAGACCATGTCCAATTCTTTGTGCGCCTAACATTTCGATAGAATCGACAACGTTTTTTTCAGATCCAACAGGTTCTCCAGCGTGAATCGTAACGCCTAAGCCTGCTTTGCGTGCTTTTTCGAATAAGGGGGCCAACGTCTTGGTGTCGACATCGACTTCGTTATCTGCGAGATCTACGCCGACAAAAGTTTCGGCATGATCGACGACAAAATCCATGACATTTTTTTGGACATTAGGAGCATCGACGCGTCCTAACGTGGCCAAAAATCCAACACGAGTTGGAAAATCTTTTTTAGCTCGCAACATGCCTTTATAGATCGCGCGATTGATTTGGTCATATTTTAGATTCGGGTGATTAATACTAATGAAGCTTAAAGAATATCGAAGTTCGAGTGTGTGGACGCCTTCTTTATACGCATCTTCGATGGCTTCGTAAGTAATGCGTTCGAGCACTTCCTCTGAGTCCAACAGAGATTGCGTAAGCCAGAATTTATCGAGCACAGCTTTGAGGTCTTTCATCGGCGAAGTTACGCAAATTCGCTCTTTAATCGCGGGACAATTGTCATACGGAAAATCTTTTTTTGCAGCTTTTGCAAGTTCAACCACGGTCGTAAACCGTAAGGCTCCCTCAAGATGGCGGTGTAATTCAACTTTAGGTATCTTCTTTAAATCCATTTATTCGATTTCACTCTCGTCTGTGTCTGACAAATCAAATATCGATTTGACTCGTTAATTTTACTTATAGCTTCGTTGCTCCTATTAAGATTAGCAAGCCCGTCTGTCGTCATCGACGCCTCGCTATAAGCAAAAATTTCTTCGTCAACTCGATATTTGAATTGTCAGATACAGACGAATGTTCTTGTAAACGCAAGAATGCAATGCGATGAAAATTGACCCTTTCGCGTCATCAGAATACAAGAATCCATGACACAAAAACTTCTAGCTCCAGACCTAACAAAACAGGCACTTGAAAGCCGCAAACTTATTCTCGAGATGATTACAAAAGCCGGTAGTGGTCATCCTGGAGGTTCGCTTTCAGCTATAGATATTTTAACCACATTATTTTTTAATGAAATGAATCTGGATCCAAAAAATCCGACATGGTCTGAGAGAGATCGTTTTATTTTAAGTAAAGGTCATGGTGTTCCCGCACTGTACGCAACGCAAGCGTATCGCGGTTACTATGATCCTAAAGCGACTTTAACGTTGCGTGAATTAGGCAGCGTTTTTCAGGGGCACCCGGATCGTGTACGTTTGCCAGCAGTTGAAGCTTCGACAGGTTCATTAGGACAAGGACTTTCAGTTGCGATCGGAATCGCGCTCGCTGCAAGATTAGATAAAAAATCTTACCGTACGTATTGTTTAATCGGCGACGGCGAAACTCAAGAAGGTCAAATTTGGGAAGCCGCTCTTTGCGCGGGCAATTATAAATTATCAAATCTCTGCGTATTTTTGGACGCTAATAAATTTCAAATCGACGGATCTACGAAAGATGTTATGGATATTGAACCTATCGGAGACAAGTTCAAAGCCTTTAAATGGAATGTTCTTGAAATTGACGGTCATAATATCGAAGCTATTTTGGGCGCATTAAAAAAAGCGCGTGATGAAAAAGAAAAACCCACGATGATTGTCGCGCACACGATTAAGGGAAAAGGTGTCAGCTTTATGGAAGGCGACAATCAATGGCACGGCAAAAGTCCGACTGAGGAGCAATTAAAGAAAGCTCTCGAAGAATTAAAAGGAGCGCACTAATGGAAAAAGCAAGTCGCGCGAGTTTTGGAGAAGCGCTTGTAGAGCTCGGTCGTGAGTTCCCGAGTATCGTGGCGTTAGATGCCGATTTATCAAAAAGTACGATGTCGGCAGGTTTTGCTAAAGAATTTCCGAATCGATTTTTTCAAATGGGAATTACTGAAGCCAACATGATTGGTGTGGCGGCAGGACTTTCGTTTTGTAATAAAATTCCTTTTCTATGTTCATTCGGTGCGTTCTTAACTGGGCGCTTTGATATTATTCGCGTTTCGATTGGCTACGCTGAAGCGAACGTTCGCTTAGTGGGAACACACGCGGGAGTCGGAATTGGTGATGATGGTTGTAGCCAAATGGCGACCGAAGATCTTGCGTGTATGCGTACTTTACCGGGAATGGCGGTTTTGCAGCCTGCCGATGATGCTGAAACTAAATCTATGATGCGCTATTTAGTTGATCATAAAGGGCCCGTTTATATTCGTCTTACCCGCCAAGCATTGAAAGATGTTTCACCTCAAGGATACAAGTTTCAACTGGGCCGTGCGGTGGAATTACGCGAGGGCAGTGATGCCGCTATTTTTGCCACCGGAGCGCAAGTGGGCCACGCAGTAGAAGCTTCCGAGATACTCGCAAAAGAAGGATTAAAAGTTGCCGTTGTGAATTTTTCGTCGATTAAACCTATCGATAAAGAAATGATATTGAAATGGTCTAAAAAGTCTAAAAAACTTTTTACCGCTGAAGACCATAATGTTTTAGGTGGTTTGGGCGGAGCAGTTTCTGAGGTTTTAGCTGAAGCCGGTGCGGGCGTGCCGCTAACGAAAATAGGTATTCAGGACACTTACGGAGAGAGCGGGCTACCAAAAGCTATTTATCAAAAACACGGATTAGATTCGACAGGAATTGCACGAACGATTAAGTCGGTATTAAACTCCTAAACAATAAATATTTAGGAATCTTTCTTTTCGTTATCGCTATCTTTAAGAGATTCTGTTTTTGCAGAAGACGTCACATCTCGTTGTGGATCCTCTTCATCATTCAATCCCTTTTTGAAACCACGAATAGCTTCTCCCATTGATTTTCCGAGTCCTGGTAAACGACCTGGACCAAAGAAAAGCAACAATACAACAGCGATGAATATCATGTGGGTAAGACTCAAACCCATGTGAAGCCTCCAATTTAGTAACGTCTCATTCTTATTACTTCTATCGGCATAAGTCCATATCTTGGAAAGCGATCGTCTCATTTCTGACCTCATTTCTGATTTTGGATCGGCGCGGTGCGCGGGCGAACTACGTCTCATTAAGAGAACTCGTAAAGTCTCTTTACATCTGCCTTAAGTCTTGCGTTTAAAGGCCCCTAAAGTGACGCCCGTGCGCATAAGAGTTGCTTAATACTAGGTGTATCAAGATGCATAGGAGTAAGAATATGTACCAAATTGGGATTATTTCAAAACCTGGTCGGGACCTCTCTCGGGTACTCTCAGAGTTAAGCCGCGGGAGATTTCAAATTCATATTTTTACTGATGCGCCTAATGCGGTTTCTAAACTTAAAGAACGAACGCTGAATTCTTTGGTGGTTATTTTAGATAACTTTACCGTTAAGCAACTCGAACTCGCAGATAAAATTCGCGATCTTCACGCGTCTATTCCTATGGTTTTTGTCTCGAGCAATATCGATTTCGACGCGCAAAAACAAGCGCTTAAAATTCCGTCGGTTATATCCTTAGGTATCAATAGCGAAATCATGGATCTCAATGGTATTTTGGTGCGTATGAATATGGGATTGAAAGTGTGGAATCGATCTGATCGTCGTCAACCCACTCTGCAGCCAGCTTCTATAAAAACTTCAGACAGAGGGGTAGATAGTAACGGTTGCATTTTAGATTTAGCGGCACGGGGTGCGCGCCTTCGCTCTTTTAGAAATGAATATTCTAAAGGAGATAAAATTCGTTTAAAAATACCACTTACGTTTTTATGTAAGACGTATGAAGTCGATGCTGAAGTTGTGTGGTGCCGTAAAGAAACCGTTACGTCTAGTCATCCTACGGAATCTCAACTCATGGGACTTAGATTTTTGTCGGTCATGGGCTGGTCCTGAAATTTAATCTAAAATTCAATTATTAAGATTTTAACCTATTTTTATGTCAGCCTATTCTCATACATATGGGGAGAAGCTGGGTGGGGACCACAGTTCGTACGATGACAATTTCGATTGTCATGTTTGCCGTATTGTTCTTATTTGCATGTGCGCCAAAATCTAATTCGTTGAATTCGGTAGGGGTCGTGCAGTCAGAAAGCTCTCCTCCAGTGCAAGATCCGCCAGCGAATGCCGGTGACATCGACGATATTCACAATCCTCCTAGCAGTGATGATTCAAAGAACACTCTCGACACCTCTTACAATACTTTGCGCGTACGTGTATTTCCGATTCTCTCCGTGCCGTCGCAAGATCCGTATCCTAAAACTGCGGATCCTTATAACGTGAGTCTTTCCAATTCCAATGGGCTAGAGATTTACGAAAATGGTAATTTGATAGGTGTTTACAAAAATATTTCTATAGATGGCAAAAACGAAAAAATATCTTTAGACGGCAAAATACAAAATCTCAGAATCGTCGCGATTCATGCAAAAGATATTTCGGAACCTACAGTTGTGTCTTATGACAAATCCGTTAAAGTGTCTTACCGAGGGGCCTTTTATATTGTAAAAACGGCATTTGATACGACAACGTATTGGTCGACGATCAATTACGTTTCTATCGATGATTATTTATTCTCGGTGGTGCCGTCTGAAATGCCGTCGTACTTTGCCTTCGAAGCTCTTAGAGCACAAGCGGTGACGGCACGAACGTATTCTCTTTTTCACGCTTGGCTTGCACGCAATACAAATAAAACAGAGTGGGATGTTGATCCGACCACGTGGTATCAGAGCTATCGAGGAACGACACTCGAAAATGCCAAAACTATAACTCCGGCGGTCGTATCCACATCAGGCTTGGTGATTACGTATTCAAACAAAATTATTGAAGCATTTTTTTCGGCCAACTCAGGAGGCATGGTTTGTTCGGTCAAAGAATGTTTTGATTTACCTAATCGACCGTACGTTGTGACCAAACCCGATGTTGATGGTGTTCGACTGAAACCTTCGGGAACATGGCAATCGCATGCAGATTCTAGCGGCATTGATGCACGACTCAAGTTGCTTGATAATTTAGGACAAATAGATCTGCTAAAACTCATTCCCGGCTACAGTGGGCCAAGTGACATTATAGGATTAGAAGCGCACGAAGTGGGAGCTGCCGGTCGCGTGGCTCGTCTTGCCGTTAAATTAGCAAACGGCGGCCGCGCCATCCTCGACAAGGACACAACCAAGAATATGCGCTGGCAATTTGGCATGAAGAGCGCGTATTACGAATTAGGCACGCCTAAAAAAGGTTCACAAGATATTACCGGCTACGGATTAGGTCACGGAGTTGGAATGTCCCAGTGGGGCGCACGTATTCTCGCGGATCAAGGAAAAACCTTCGAAGAGATCATAAAGTTTTACTATCACAATGTGTCCATCGACAAACTCTAAAGAAATATCCAGAAGAAAACTAAATCCTTTTTGTGCTCTCTAAATTCCATTGCAGCTGAATACAAACTTTTAGGTGAGGAGTTGGAATTTAGAGAGCACAAAAAGGATTTAGTTTTCTTCTGGAGTTTGAGGCGATTTTCTAGGGTCACGACGGCGTCGTCTGCGAGGGCGCTCATCTGTGACAAGCTCGTGCGCAACGGTGGCGTATTCCATTTTCCAAAAATGTAAATCTGAAGGTGAAATCACATGGTCGACTTCGGCGAACAAAAGGGCAAGTGGCATAGATTCGTTAAGCAAGAATCCTCGTTTACGACGAGCTCCACGCTTTTTATAGTCTTCAACCTGCGTCAATTCGGGTTGAAGTTCTAAAGCGCGTAAAATAATACTCTCTTCGAGATTAAAAATGCCGAGTTCTTTTTTCATAAACTCTGCAAGACGTGATTCATCGGCTTCAGAAATTTGAATCGGTTGATGAGGGTCAGCATGAATCGTAGCTCGTACATAAGCTAAAAGAAAAATGCCAAAAAGATAAACAGGCTCGCCTATTCCTGCTGGGACTTCAGATTTGATACGAGACAAGTAGGCATCAAAATCGTCGATGCCGGATTTTTGCGTGTAGAGATGATCTAATCCCGGGAACGCATGTTGAAGAATGCCTAAATCGTGACATTCGTGTAGCGTTACCGAAGGATCTTGTAGCTTTAAAATTTTAAGCATTTCTTCACGTCGTCGTGGCAGTGCGGACATCGTCAGGAGTGGCGCTTTTTCCATCATGGCTTGCCGTAAACTTGGCTCGATAGAGAAATCCAATTTATGAGCAAGACGTAAAGCACGCAGAATACGAATGGGATCTTCGGTCAAGCGTGTTTTAGGGTCACCGATCACTCGAATCACGCGATCTTCGATATCTTTCATACCTTCGCAATAATCAATAAGCTCATCTTTAACTGGATCGTAAAAAAAACTGTTCACCGTAAAGTCGCGGCGACGAGCGTCTTCTTCGGGAGTTCCGAAAACGTTATCTGAAATTTGTAAGCCGTCTTCATTCAAATCATTTTCGGGTGAAGGCTCGCGACGAAAAGTTGCGACCTCGAATTGATCTTGTCCACGTTTAACTAAAACCAAACGAAAACGTTTTCCGATGATATATGCGCGATCAATTTCATCCCGAACTTGTTCAGGTCGAGCCATCGTGACGATATCGTAATCTTTAGGACGTTGCCCGGCGAGCAAATCTCGTACGCAACCACCAACAAGATAGGTTTCATAACCCTTGCGCTGAAGACGTTGTACGATGTTGACCGCAAACGGGTCGATCCAATCGCGTGTAAGATTTGGCTTTTGCCTTGATTGCATTCCAAAGGCATAATGACGTGAGGATAATAAAGGGTCAACGTCCTTAAGAAAAAAACTATGTCTGGGTATTTAAAGAACTTTAATAGTGATATCAGAGGGTTAGGCGGGGGTCGAAAGCTCGTGTTTTTGCACGGTTTGATGGGCTCTTGGACTAATTGGCGCCGTATCCTAACGGCTTTTGAAAAAGAATATCAGATTCTTTCGTACGATCAGCGGGGTCATGGGCGATCTTTTAAACCTGAAGCCAATTACCGACCCGAGGATTACGCCGAAGACCTGCGCATTATTTTGGACGAATTAAAATGGGAGAAAGTCACCCTCGTGGGTCATTCCATGGGCGGGCGAAACGCATTTGTATTTGCCGCACAAAATCCTCATCGCATTGAAAAACTAGTGATCGAAGATATTGGTCCCGAAGGCAGTGCGGAAAGTGTGCGTAAGACGGAGTTGATTTTTTCCAAAGTTCCGACTCCGTTTACCGATAAGCGAGTTGCAAAAGACACCATCTTAAATGCGTTTGAAGATCAAGTTTTAGCGCAATATTTGTATTCCAACATTGCGGAAGTCGAGCCAAATCTTTTTGATTGGCGTTTTTCAAAAAACGCAATTTTACAAAGCATTCGCGAAGGGCGAAATCGGGATCGATGGGATTATTGGGAAGACGTTAAAAATGAAACCCTACTCATTCGCGGCGCCCAGTCGGATGAGCTCGACCACGCGACATTTGAAAAAATGCTTGAAAGCAATCCTTACGCAAAAGGAGTTGAAATTCCCAATGCTGGGCATTGGGTGCATTCCGATCAGCCGCTACTTTTTATTGAAGAATTAAAGAAGTTTTTTTAGCCAAAGTTTTCGATAATGAGGTTTTCTTTAGCGAATCCGTTTTGATCGACTAAAACTTCCTTAGCGCCTTTGATCATTTCTCCGCGACCACACAAATACACATGCGTCGAAATATTTTTGTAATCAAAGTCATTGATAAAATGCGTGACCCAACCTTTTTTGCCGGCCCACTGAGTTGTTGGACGTGAGATTACCCAATGGTAATCAAAATTTTTATTGCGGTCTTTCGCGGCTTTAAGTTCTTCGTGATAAAAAACTTCAGCTTCGTTACCGACGCCAATTAACATATGAAACTTTGTATTCGGAAAGTTCGGTGTGTCGGAAAATAAAAATGAAAGATGCTGGGATAGCCCAGAGCCGGTACATATAAATAAAACTTGATCGGCCACGGGAGTTTTAAAAAGACATTTGCCCCATGGGCCGGTAAAATTAACTTCGTCTCCGACCTTCATTTTAGCGACGTATTCCGAAGCCAAGCCACCAGGGAC
>JAKFYE010000014.1 GCA_021731045.1 Bdellovibrionales bacterium
TGAGGAGTGCCGTTACTGAAGGACTTGGAGATTGCGCATACACTTTTAATCCTAAAGTTTCGCCACCAACGCGCGTGCCACTTGCAAACGCTTCAACTTTTGAAATTTGTTTTTGGAGTCCTTCGGCCATCATCATTTGTAAGGATTGTCGTAAACCCCGAATCATGGAAACGGCAGAGCTAAAATGAGTCTCGCCTTTAGAATTTGCTGTTTTTTCTAACCGCACGTCCCAATAGTACCGTGGAGAACTGCTGTGTTCGACAAACGCCCAAGCTTTTTTAGAAAAACTGAGAAAAGCTAATCCCGTAGGAAGCATAAAGGATTTTTGTGATCCCGCAACGATGACATCAAGCGCCCATTCGTCCATTGGCATCTCAGTTACGCCAATGGCCGTGATGGCATCCACAATTAAAAGAGTTTGGGGATGATCTCGAACAATATCGGCAAGGGCCTTAATAGGATGTAAAACTCCAGTGCTGGTTTCACAAACTTGTGTCAGTACGGCGCGAGTTTCTGGATTTTGGCGAAGTAAATTGGCAACGGCTTGGGGGTCGACGGCTTGTCCCCATGGCACATCAATCGTGAGGACATTAAAACCAAAAGTTTTAGCCATGTCGCGCCAGCGTTCGCCAAATTTTCCGCTTACAACCACAATAACTTTATCGCCGGGCGAAAGCGTATTTACGAGCGCAGATTCCATTCCGCCCGAACCTGTTGCGGTTTGAATAAAAACGGGTTGTTCAGTGCGAAAAAATTTTTTTAATAAAGACAAAGTTTCGGCCAAAATAGCGTCAAATTCGGGAGTGCGATGGTGAATCATTGGGCGTGCTAGTTCACTCAGCACGTCTTCAGGAATTTGTACTGGGCCCGGGGCCATTAAATAATACGGATAGGTCATTTTGACTTGCTCCAATCTAGTGGACAAGACACTGTGTCCACATTACGCTCAAAATCAAATGATTCGATTGGTTTTAGTCCTTTTTTTAGCGCTTATCAACTTCGCATGCTCTTATCACTTCGGTGCGGTAAAAAGAAATATTCCGGGAGCCTATGATCGAGTTGCGGTCCCGGTATTTAAAAACTCAACTCCCGAGGTGGGCGTTGAGGTCTACTTTACAAAATCCATGATCGAAGAACTAGAACGCGGACACATTGCCTCCATAACCGATAAAGACAACGCGCAAGTGATTATTGAAGGCGAAGTTGTGAATATTCAATACGCTCCAGGCTCGGCAAATACGTTCAGCAATCTTCCCCCAGACGTGGTTTTAAATCAGGATTATCGTATTTTACTCGATGCGCGAATTCAGGCACGACGCAAATCTGACCAAAAAATTATTTGGAGCGGAGACTTTAAAGGTGAAAAAAGTTATCCGGCCCCTGTTGTGACAACTCCAAACCTAAATACAGTGAATCCGCTCTACAATCATTCTTCGCGTCACCAAAACATCGAAATTATGGCGCGAGATCTGATGTCAGAAGCCTACAGTCGAATGACGGAGAATTTCTAATGGCTCTTTGGAACTTCGAACGTTTCGAGCGCGAAATTCAAAAACCCGAAGTTGCAAATCTCTATTGTATTTTTGGCGAAGAAACCTACTTAATCGAAGAAACCGTGACAAAGTTAGTCAGTAAAGTTTTAGACGGTTCACCTCAAGATTTTAACGTCGATATTTTTTACGCAGGCGAGTCTGATGTGTCGTCCGTTAAGGACGCTATTGAAATGCTACCGATGATGGCGCCTAAACGCTTTGTGATTTTAAAGTCTGCCGAATCCCTCAAAGCCAAAGATCTTGAGGAGCTACAAAACTTAGTCGACAATCCAATTGATTCAACGGTTTTCGTAGTGGTTGCTGATAAGATCGACCAGCGTAAAAAATTTTTTAAAGCCGTAGATAAAAACGGCGTTTTAGTAAAACTCGACCGATTACCAGAAAACCAATTGCCTGTATGGATTCAAAAAATAACAAAAAAAGAAGGCAAGTCGATCACCGAAGATGCTGTATTGGCCATTATGCAGCTCGTGGGTTCAAATCTTTTGGATATCAATAATGAAATCAAGAAACTGTCTCAGTTTATTGGTAAAAGAGACAGCATTGAAGTGGGGGATGTGCGAGAAATCGTATCGCATTCACGTATGGAGTCGGTTTTTGGTTTGACCAACGCAATCGGTGAGCGTGACCAAGCCAAAGCCCTTACTTATTTAGCACAGCTTCTTGACCATAATGAGAGCGAAGTCGGAATATTAGCTTTGATCTCACGGCACATACGCATTTTAATGATGACGAAAGAGTGTCAAGTGCAGGGAATGACTCGTGCTCAAATTAGCACACGGGTAGGAGTGCCCTCATTTTTTATTCAAAACTATATAGATCAAGCTTTACGTTGGACCGAATCCAAACTTGAAGAGACCCACGAGGCAATTTTAGAGACCGATCGTGCTCTGAAGTCCTCGCCGGTATCATCGCATATTTGGCTTGAAAATTTTATCCTCGGTACGATCCGGTAAGTTCCAAACCAAAGGCTAGTGATTTATCGGACCAGGCACTTGCTCTTAAGAGGGCGGCAAAATCTTCCGATACAAAAGTATGGCCGAAAAAAAGACCGACGACATTTCGAAACGAAAATTTCCTCGCCGTCGATCAGTGCAAAAAATCGGCATCCTTTATAAAGGACGCTACCAAATGTCTGAAAGTAATCAGATTGGTGAGGGCGGAATGCTGATCCGTTCCCCGTTTGCACTTCAAGAGTTGGATCACATTGTCGTGTCTTTTATGGTTCCTGGGAGCGTATTTATTATCGCGCGCTCACAAGTTCAATATGTGATGAGCACATCCGACAGAAGCGAAGTCTTGTACGGTTTAAAATTTACCAATATAGCGTTTGATCAAAGACGAAAACTAAGAGACTTTATTGCAGCAAAAACCGAAGCCGAAGCGATTGCTGAAGGCATGTTCCGCGCTGAAAAATAAAAAAGCCCATCAAGAGATAGGCTTTTTCATTTCAAATTAAAAATTTCAAATTACTTCGAAAGCGATGTGCTGACGTATTTAGAAAGACGGCTCACTTTGCGTGCGGCAGTTTGAGTTTTTACAACTCCTTTAGCAGCTGCTTTACCGATTTTGCTAACGTAGGTGCTAAGTAATTCTTGAGCGCCCTTTGCGTCTTTTTTAACAACTGCTTCGCGCAATTTCTTTTCCCATGTACGAACCGCATTTTTTGTTGAACGGTTACGAGCGTTTTTCTTGATAGACTGACGAGCACGCTTTGCCGCTGACTTATGATTTGCCAAGTGAATACCTCCGAACTAAGCTTTAAATGAACGTGCAAGCTAACACAGCCCCCAAGGTGATGCAAGTGGTTGAAAAGACCTCACAAAATATAGCCGAAAAGAACTCAGGTTCGAATATAAAGACCCCTCAAGGCACTATCAGACGAGATCGCGTGGGTTTTTCTGCTTTTTTGGTGAGTTTGGGCACACTTTCGAGCCGCGTTTTGGGACTGGTTCGCGACATGATGACGACAGCTTACTTTCCGGCGACGATCACAGACGCGTGGCTAGTCGCGTTTCGTTTGCCTAATATGTTTAGACGAATTTTGGGTGAAGGCGCTCTTAGTGTCAGTTTTATCCCGGTTTTTAGCGGTATGGTCGGCACTCGTGAGGGTATAAATCTCGATGCAAAAAAATTGACCGACGGTGTATTTACGCTACTACTCTCGGTGGCGATCACGATCACGGCTTTAGGGATTATTTTTGCTGAGCCCATTGTTGTTATGATCACAAAAGGCGAGGCCTACGCTAGCGTTCCTGGCAAAGTCGATCTGACAATTCATCTTGCACGGATCATGTTTGTCTACGTCCTTTTGGTTTGTATTTACGCCTACTACATGGCGATTCTCAATAGTTTACGAAGCTTTTGGCTGCCTGCGTTTGCACCCGTACTTTGGAATGTCGCGATGATTGCCTCTGCCTTTGTAAACTTAGGGCCGCTCACAGAAAGTGGAGAGATTCTGGCGTGGGGTGTGGTCGTAGGCGGACTTTTGCAAATGGGAATTTTAATTCCTCCGCTGATAAAAGCCGGTTACTTGCCAAAACTCACGCTTCAAGTTCGTACCCCTGAAATTAAAAAAGTATTTCGAGGATTTGGTCCAAGCCTTTTGGGTTTAGGAATTATGCAAATCACTATTTTTATTAATACCCGGTTTGCAAGTTACTTACCTGAGGGGTCCAATACTTGGATTTTTATTGCCGACAGAATTTTAGAATTACCATTATCTCTTTTTGCCGTGAGCATTGGGACGGCACTTATGCCGACGCTCTCAAGTCAATGGCAGGAGGGTCGACTCGAAGAGTTTTTTAAAACATCAAATTACTATTTGAGATCGGTTTTATTTTTAGCGGTGCCGGCTGGGATCGGCTGTTACGTATTGGCGCATCCGATTGTTGAACTGCTTTTTTTGCGAAAAAACTATACAGAAGTTTCGGTTGCCAACACCGCAAGTATTTTGCAAATTTACGCATTTGCGATTTTGACATATTCAATTTTGCGAGTTCTCGCACCTTGCTTTTATGCGATTAAAAATACGTGGTTTCCGGCGGTGTGTTCCTTAATAGGATTATGTGTGCACTTGATATTGGCTTGGCCCCTAATTGAACGTTACGGAATTGAAGGACTCACGACTTCGACCGTTGTGAGCGGCACGATCAACATGTTGCTGTTATTTGCGGGCTTTCAATATTTCATTGGAAAGTTTGATTACGTAAAACTTTTAACCAGTCTTTTTAAGTTTCTTATTATTGGCGCTGTGATGTTTGCGCTGCTGCAAATATTTTTTGTTCTTGATACTCCAGAGCTCGGGCGTGCGCTGCGATTAGCCTTACTTTTTGCGAATATTACTTTGGCGGGCGGGGCGTATCTTTTGCTTGCACATCTTTTTAGACTTGAGGAGCTCAAACCTGTTTCAGATAAATTGCTTTTAAAATTTAAAAAACTTATTTCTTAATTTCTTGCCAGAGGCTTTCTAATTTTTCCGGCGTGCAGGTCTCGAGGTTTAACCCGCGAGATTCTGCCAGCGTCTTCATTTTAAAAAAACGTTTTTCAAACTTCGTGTTTGCTTGTCTTAAACAGCCTTCAGCATCGAGGTGGGCATGACGAGCCAGCTGCGCGACCGTAAAAAGTAAATCTCCGATTTCGCTCTGAATATCTTCTGTTTTTTTCGATTTAAGTGCCTCATCGACTTCTCCCAGTTCTTCTTGAACCTTTGCGCGAACGCCTTCGATATTAGGCCAATCAAATTTAAATTTCTTAGTTTTAGATCCAATTTTTTGTGAACGCTGTAAGGCGGGTAAGCCCGGTGGAATTTCAAAATTTTGCACGGGCATTCGGCCGGCTTTTTCTTTTGTTTTTTGTTTGTCCCAATTGGCTAAAGCCTCGCTAGCGCTACCAGCTGCCGCATCTGAAAAAACATGAGGATGTCGAGAGACAAGTTTTTTATTGAGGGATTCGATCACGTCGATCAACTTAAACGTTCCAGACTGTTCCGCAATCGTAGAATGTAGAATCACCTGCAAAAGCACGTCGCCTAACTCTTCAATCATGTGTGTTTGCGAGCGAGACTCTATTGCTTCAACTAATTCGTGAGCCTCTTCAATCATATGTGGGGTGAGGGATTGGTGGTTTTGCTCGAGGTCCCAGGGACAGCCACCTTCAGGGTTTCGCAGGCCTTTAACAATTTGAATGAGTGAATCAAAACTTCTTAAATTATCGGGCGCTTTAATCACAGAAAAACCTCGCGTTTGACTTTTGTCTGGAACAACACCCCTATATGCACGATGTTCGTCCTGAATGTGAGAGTTTTTTAACAACTCCCAATAACGCCTAGCGCATCGCAGTGACTTTATCAAAATAAAGGCGCAAAAAAGTCTTAATTCATAGGTCTACAGTTGTCTAAAAACCTAAAAATTCCGTTTATATAGGAGTATTCTGTAGATAGAAAAAAGAAAATGAAAAGACACCCTAAGTTTGGTGCTTCAGGCACTAAAAAAGATCAAGCTCCACTTTCAAGATCGAAATACGTCGATCATTCGCTGAGCTTTGTCAATTGGGTGAACTCATTAGGCATCGAGCAAACATTAGTCGGCCGCATCGCCCATATTTTTGATAAAAAATTAGGACTTCGTCGAGTGACCGTTTTGTTTTTGTTTTCGATGATCGTGGCGTACTTGCTCACGCTCAAAGTTGATTTTGTTTATACAGGATACCAAGTCGGTGACGTTGCGACCACGACAATTAAATCACCGGTTTCGTTTGAAGTCATTGATCTTGAGGCGACCGAAAAGAAGAAGGTCGAATCCGAAAAAAATATTCCTACAGTTTATGATTTGGATCTTAACGTTTTAGAGCAATCGGTCGAAGGCGTGTACTCGGCGTTTCGACAGATGCGTCGTTATATCGGCCGTAATCCTTGGCCACAAAATGCGGTTAAGCGTGAAGAAAAAGTTAAAGAATTTTTTACTTATAAACAAGAGTTTGAAGGCCTTTTGGGTCGCAACGACGTTCCAGATCGCCTTTATGAATGGCTAGTTGAAAAACGGTTTAGTATTACAGTTGAAAACGTTTTGCTGAAATCGATCGAACCATTTTTGTCTGCAAAAATGGTTTCGGACTTGAACCCAATTAAACAAAGCAAAGCGCTCGAAGTCACTGTGAGAGTGGTTGAGAGGGGTGGTGGTGGTGAAGAGTTCAACGTAAGTGTAAGTTCGCTTACTGATTTGTCGGCACTTCGCAATATCATGAATGAAAATAAAATTCCGCAATTGGCGCGGCTAACTGCCTCAGATAAAGAGGAAGTCCTTAAGCTAATCAAAGTGGTTTTGATACCGAATTTAACTTTAAACCGGCAAGAAACTGCAAATCGACAACAAAAAGCCCGCGACAGTGTCCTGCCGGCTTTTATTTCGGTTAAACAGAATCAAATTATTATCAATGAAGGTTCAACGATTCAGCCGACCCATCTTTTGATTTTTGACGAAATTCGTAAGTTACAGAACCAGCAATATAAAGATTTTGTTTCGCTCGTGCTGGCTATCTTTTTTGTGACATTAATGTTGGTTTTCTTTTCGTACCTTCGTCGCTTTACACTTAATAAAGTGATCGTGAATTCGAAAGATATTTTTGCTCTCGCTGCAGTTACGATTTTGATGGTGGGTGTTTGTAAGCTCGGGTACTTTTTGTTAACTGAAGCACTCGAAGATAAAATAACGCATTTGTTTCCGCTCACAACGTTGCTGTACTTGATGCCGGCCGCAGCGGGATCGATGCTGGCTGGCCTGCTGATTACTTCAGGGGAGGTCGTGTGGATCTTCTCGGTGTTTATGGCTACGGTTCTCAGCTTCATGTTTGATCAAAGTTTTTTGTTTTTACTTTACGGTATCATCGGTGGAATTTCAGGAGCGCGAGGCGTTTTTGGCTGTAAAAAACGAAATGACATTTACTTCGCGGGTCTACGCACGGGCCTTGTAAATGTGGCCGTTATTATTTTGTTCACGCTACTTAATTACAAGACCGGGGCCGAATCCATTCCGCTTGTCACTCAGCTCTTGTGGGGTGCTTTCGCGGGGTTGGTTTCAGGTTTTGTTTCGTCTTTCATCGCGATGATGTTTGTACCGCTTTTGGAAACTGCATTTAATTATACAACAGATATTAAATTATTAGAGCTCAGCAATTTGAATCACCCCTTGCTCAAAGAAATGATCGTAAAAGCGCCGGGCACGTATCATCACTCTTTAGTTGTGGGTAGCATGGTTGAAGCCGCGGCCGAGGTCATTGGCGCAAATCCGCTACTCGGTAAAGTGTCATGCTATTATCATGACATCGGTAAAACTGAACATGCTCAGTACTTTATTGAAAATCAAAAACCTGGTCAAAATCCTCATGATCATTTGTCTCCGCATATGAGCAAAACAATTTTAATTGCGCACGTTAAAGACGGGGTTGAACTTGGAGAGCAGTACAAGTTAGGAAAGCCGATCATTGACGTTATTTTACAGCATCACGGAACAACGTTGATCGCATTTTTCTATAATCGCGCTTTAGAAAAGCAAGATGTGAGTTTAGACGAAGTGGTTGAAGATGAATTTAGATATCCTGGTCCAAAACCACAATTTCCGGAAGCCGCTTTGTGCATGTTGGCCGACAGTATTGAAGCTGCCGCTCGAAGTTTAGATGAGCCCAATCCGACGCGTTTACGCAATATCGTAAAAAACATTATTCATCGAAAGTTTATGGACGGTCAGTTGGATGATTGCGATTTAACTCTAAGAGATCTCTCGCTAATCGAAGACGCGTTTATTCGCATTCTTCATGGAATTTATCATCAACGTATAGATTATCCTAAACGTGCAGGTGGAGGCGCTTCTGAAACTCCAGCTGCCAAAATTAGTACGACTCACGGATGAAATCTGTCATTATCAATAAAACAAAGAATCGTATTCCGCACAAATTTATTCAGACTTGGAATAACGCGATTGTGGATGCACTTAAACAGTATAAAGTTGTGCTCCCTAAAGCCGTACGAGAAATCACGATCGTCATTGTGAACCCCCAAGAGATGACCGTATTAAACTCAGAATATCGCGGAAAAAAGTATGCGACGGATGTTTTAAGTTTTGTCAGCCATGAGAGCCTGTGTTTGGGAGAACTTGTCATTTGTTTTGAAGTTATTAAAAAACAATCCCAAGAGCATGACCTTACAATAAATGAAGAGCTTGGCTACATGCTGCTCCACGGAATTTTACATTTACTGGGTTTTGATCACGAAAAGACCAAAAAAGAAGCGCAACAGATGTTTAAATTACAAGATGACGTGTTTGGAGATTTATGTCAGAGTTCAAAGCATGTCCATTCAAGCCGAGTCCCTAGACGTAAAAAAAAGATTGCAAGCCGCGCTCGCACTATGTGAAGAGTTGCGGGGGTATCTTTGACCTGCCCAATAAAGAAAAGCGCCTTCAAGAGCTAAATCTAAAATCTGAAAACCCGGCGATCTGGAATAACCCTTCAGAGATGCAAAAAATTAATAAAGAAAAATCGTCTTTAGAAAAAACGATTGCCGAATGGAAAGATCTTAAAAGTCGCATTGATGACGGGTTAGTGCTTTTAGAAATGTCTATCGAAGCGCAAGACGATGCGTCGTTTGATGAATGCAAAAGTGAACTTGCTAAAATTGAACCCGATTTAGAAAAACTTGAACTTAAGACGATGCTCAACGGAGACAGCGACTTGAATAGCGCCTACATTTCGATTAATTCGGGCGCGGGCGGTACGGAGGCTCAAGATTGGGCCCAAATGCTCTTTCGCATGTACGTTCGCTATGCCGAAGCTCACCGATTTAAAGCTGAAGTGATGGAACTCACCGATGGAGAAGGAGCGGGTATTAAATCGGCCACGATTCATGTTGAAGGGCCTTACGCATATGGGTTTTTGAAGGGAGAGTCGGGCGTTCATAGGTTGGTACGTATTAGTCCGTTTGACTCGAACGCTCGTCGACACACAAGTTTTGCGGCGACGTTTGTCTGGCCCGAAGTTGATGACGATATCGAAATTGAAATTAAAACTGAAGATTTACGCATTGATACGTATCGCGCAGGTGGCGCGGGCGGACAGCACGTGAACAAAACAGATTCTGCTGTGCGAATGACTCACATTCCGACTGGAGTCGTGGTGCAATGTCAGAACGAGCGTAGCCAATTGCAAAACCGCGAGCGCGCTTTAAAAATGTTACGTGCAGCTCTTTATGAGAGAGAGCTTGAAGAGCGAAATAAAAAGAAAGACGAGATGAATTCATCTAAAAAAGCCAATGAGTGGGGCAGCCAAATTCGCTCGTACGTTTTGCATCCGTATCAAATGGTTAAAGATCATCGTACCGGGTATGAGACCAGTCAGTCGCAATCGGTTTTAGATGGTGATCTCGATGGATTTATCGAAGGGTACTTAAAGTTTTCAGCCCGCGGAGAGAAAAAATAATGTTTCATCTGTGGCTGACGTTTCGATTCCTCGTCAAAGGTAAGATGTTTAATATCACAACGTTGTTATCCCTCATCGGAATGATTGTGGGCGTGGCCACTTTGGTGATCACGATCTCGGTGGTGAGCGGGGTCGAAACTTTATTACGTAAAGCCGTGATCGATGTCAGCGGCCATATTATGTTGATGAAACCTGGCGGCGAATCTGACCCCACGCGTGCACTGAACGAGCGACTTAAAAAAGCGGTTCCGAGCTTTCAAGCTTTGACCCCTTTCGTGCATATTGAGGCCATTGTCGCTCGACAAGGAAAAATCAATGGCGTGATCGTACAAGGCATCGACACAAACACTGTTGATTCGGTTTTAAATATTCGCAATCGTGTAATTGAAGGGCAGTATAACCTCTCTGAAATCAACGGCGTGGACGCCGCTATGATCGGAAAAGAACTAGCTAAAAAGTTAAAATTGAAACTTGGTGATGAGTTTCAAGTGATCATGCCGAAGCCGTCAAAAATAAATGCATCTTCATTTTCACCGATTACGGCCAAACTTAAAGTTTCGGGAATTTTAGATTTAGGAAAATACGAATTTAATGAGCGCCTCGTAGTGGTTTCAGATTTAACAGCGCAAAATTTAGCGAGCATAGGCAATGTTTATTCAGGCGTGCGCATTCGTTTAACAGATCCCGATTTAGTTAAAGAGGCCGGATATCAAATTACAACCGAAATGGGACATCCGTATTGGGTTCGCGATTGGTTTGACTCTAATTATAATTATTTTTCGGCCGTTGAAATTGAAAAGCGGGTGATTTTTGTTGTGCTGAGTTTCATGATCGTTGTTGCGTGTTTTAATATTAGCAGCACACTTTTTGTTAGTGTGTTGAAACGCTATCATGACATTAGCATTTTAAAAACACTCGGCGCGCGGCAAATTTCGCTCGTCAAAATATTTGTTTTACAAGGTGTGATGCTTGGTTTTATCGGGTCTGTTGTCGGGTTATTGGTGGGGATTGGGCTCAGTCAAATTGTGACTCGTACGGCCTTTGCTTATGTTCCCGCAGAGATTTATAAGTTCGACCACTTGCCCGTGGAATATCGGATGACCGATATTCTGGCGATTTTGTTATTGAGTTTTGTGATCTGCTTTATTTCGACCTTGATTCCCGCGCTGAGAGGCGCAAAGCTCAAGCCTATTGAAGGTTTAAAATATGAATAGTGAAATCATCACCGAAACATCTCAAGATTTGATCGCGGCGAAGGATGTTGCAAAATTTTTTCAACAAGGAAGCGATAAACTTTGGGTTTTAAAAAACTTGAGTTTAACTGTACAAGCCGGAGATGCTGTTTGTATTCGTGGAGCTTCGGGTGCGGGTAAGAGCACGTTGCTACATATTTTGGGCACTCTGGATCGTCCAAGTCAGGGACAGGTTTTTTATCGGGGCGCGAATCTTTTAACCAAAACCGATGATCAATTAGCCGACTTTCGAAACAAAAAAATGGGATTTGTGTTTCAGTTTCACCATTTGATGTCTGAGTTCACTGCGCTTGAAAATGTAATGATGCCGTGTCGAATTGCCGGCCAATCAAAATCTGTGGCACGTGAAAAAGCCGAAGCTCTTTTGGTTGAGCTTCAATTAGAATCTCGCATGACTCATTACCCAAATGAAATGAGCGGCGGTGAACAGCAGCGTGTCGCGATTGCGCGTGCGCTCGTGCAAAATCCTGAAATTCTTTTTGCCGATGAACCTACGGGAAACCTCGACACCGCCAACGGCCAACGCATTCAGGAATTATTTTTTGAATTAAAAGCCCGTCGCGGTCTGACTCTCATCGTTGTCAGCCACGACGTAGATTTCGCAAAACGCTTTCCAAGAGTGTTGTCGTTGAAAGACGGCCAGTGGGCGTAAGGACAAAAAGGCAAAACATAAAGGTACGGCGACACACTTTTGGGACTCATTGCGTCCCAAAAGTGTGTCGCCGTACCTTTATGCTTCATCGCAATTTCGACCAACGTCAGCAAGTTCTTTAGAATCAAAGACCACAGACCAATCTCCTCTAAAGTTTGCCGAAATCGGAACCGATATTTCTTATGTCGTGTGGACATAAAACCTCCTTTTCAGGAGGGGACTAAAGCTTCGGGCCGCGTAACCGCGGCCTTTTTCTTTTCAAGTTAGAGGCCGATGTCATAAACATTTGAGACAATCTTAAGTCCAAAACTTCCGAGAGCCGAGTGCTAGCTTCACTAAAGCGCGGTCAAAAAAGATAGGGACAGTTGTTTGAAGTGTGAAAATGATAGAATATAGATATTATGGATGCCATTACTAATAAAGTAATTAAAATTAATCTCATAATTCTTCTAAACCCAGTTTCAATTTGTCTGGTTTTGTTCCTTTTGCTATCCACGAATTTTGAACAGCAGACAGATGTTTCAGGTGTCTTTGTACAATTAATTGGTTATGCCATTGCCTCTATTTTTGCAATTTTAAGCCGAAAGCGACGTGGTTTTCTGATTATCTCATTGATCGGATGGATGATAATCTTTTTTGGTTTTGTTCTTGAAAAAAGAATTGTTTCCGCAATAAATGAAGTAGATTGCGAAATTGTAAGGCGCGAAAATAACTGCCGCCGAGATTCGACCGGAAAAATATTTAGTTGCACTTATAAAGGCACACAAATAACAGGCATGTCCGAGTGTTTTGGCGAATAATAATATGTAGAGGTCGTCGTTCCTTTTACTTCGGTTGACCCCGAAGAGAACCGCAATTAGATTTATGGAATGAGAAGATTGATTTTTAATATCAGTTTTGCTGTTTCTTTTTTTATTGGCGTGATTGCAACACCGTCCGAATTTAAAAAACTTTGTAAAATAGACGGGACCATTAAAACTGAAAAGTTAGGTTTGAGTAAGAGTCGAGAGTGGACTGTTGCAGGGCGGGACGTTTATCAAAAACCTCTCGGCGTTCGTGAAAATCAAATGTCTAAATTTCGATGGCAGCGATCAGGAGACGGAAAAATTTATTTGGAGCGAGAAGATGTTGGGAAGGACCTTTACGCGCCCCCAATCTCCTCAGAGACTTGCCAATCAACGGTACGAGAAGACTTTGAATTGGTCGAGTGCTCGGGACTCGTAAAATTAGTGTACGAAAAAAACCAATTACTCTTCGTGGCTTTTGAAGAATATGGTGCGCCCAAAATAGATATTCTAGAAAAAGTAAAGTTTAAAGACTCCACTCATTTTCTTATAAAGACTTGGGAAAAAGGCACAGAAGAATACTTTGACCTTCATAAAGTTTCAAATACATGGACCGCGCGCGTCTGCAGTAAAAAAACTGAACCCATCGACTAGTGCGCAAAAGGTACGGACATCCTTTTTGCGACCAACTGAGTCGCAGAAAGGATGTCCGTACCTTTTGTTGTAGTTTGGTTTCGTCGGTTTAACTTCGATACAAAATGGCGGTATTGAGTCTAATAGGGGCAACATCTGTACTTGATACGTGAATTGTCACAATTCAAAAGGTACGGACACCTTTTTGTATCTTAGTAAAAAGCTTAACTTTCTAGATTTTTCTGGTAGCGTTTTAGGATGAGCATAAAGAATTTGAATTGGAAAACACATAAAGAAACATTATTGCTTATTCTGGCAAATCAGATAGTTGCACTTATTCTTGCTGCCATCGCTACACTTCTGACGTATTTTTGCGTTCCTGGTGGGAGTAAAGGTTATATTTCGCAAGTGAATCAATGCCCTGGTTTTGATACAGTTGAGGAGGGGCTCATCTATTTTATTCAGGCAGAAATCGTTCTTTCGATTCTTATCCTTCTGCTTTGGAAATGGGTCAGGAGATCTGGGTGAGAACGTTACCTCTACGCTGAACTTTTTAAAGCTCAGAAAGTTTGTGCCTTTCAGATCAATGTTTGGACTTTAAACATTTGGTTTTAGTCAGAATTCCAATGATGGAATTTTGCTGCTTCGATCAGACACTTCCCTAGTTGATAGGTGTACAATCAAACTGGACTTTTCAATGGCATTGGTTTAGCAATTACAGGGTTCAAATTTATTTTGTTGTCATCGGGGGGATTCAATGAAGAAGTTAATAGTTGCGGTTTGGTTTCTATTGAGTGTGACGAGCAGAAATGCTTTTGCCGAATCATTTTCAGATACATTCTGTAAAATGCTGTTGGGCCAAACAACTCTTTCATCCAGCGTTATTGCTGACTCATGGTACCCGCACCAGTCATTCGCGCTTCGGTGGCCGGCCGGCAATGGTAGCGATCACGCAGCTTATAGATCCCAACTCAAGTGCATTATCGATATTAGCACCAAGTCAGTAACTGATTTTAGATTTTCATCGGCATATGATCTTTATAGTTTTGCACAAAAACATACTTTTTATGATGCAGAACAGGTTAAAGCTCGAGTTCAAATTGATGAGGTGATCAAATCGATTCAATTTAAAAATAGCGATATAGATACTTTGTTTTTCAAAGTTGATGCCGCGGTGGACGACTTCGACATAAAGAGATCTAAAATAGAACTTAGGCAAAAATCTGATTCTAATGTAGAAATGGTTCTTACCTGGTTGGATACTTCTCAAACGGAAACAGCGACAATGATCTTGGATGATCGTAAATGTTCCGATCTCTGTGTCGAGGATACTGAGATTGGGAAGAAATATTGTACAGGTGAACGATGCGGCTCGGGCGTCCGATTTAATTTATTTGTTACGAAACTCACAGAGTATCGCCTAAAGTTTTCTAACGTCACCATAGTTCAAGAGTCTGATAGATTTAGAGTCGAAGGCAAGCAACCTCAATTACAATCAAATGTATTGCGAACCACAAAATTTCTTGAGGTTGGGAAGTATAATAGCGAGCGAGGCAGATGGGAAACGACTCCCAAATTTGAAATTACAAACGAGTCGATACCAACGTCTGCACAAAATAAGGACATTACATCTTGTTTATCGGAAGACCGGTATATTATGGATATGTTTATTTCCAATGGAAAGAAATGGGGCCTTGAAGCTCCCACCGATATGAAGGAACTGGTTATTGATCAATACTATTTTCGACCTCTCTACCAAGTTATGGATCGAGGCTCTTACCCTACGGGTCAGTGCGGTGGTCTAACTGCAAACAGCTTAAAGAGTGGGTATTCTGGCCCTTCCTTACCCGCGAATTAT
>JAKFYE010000010.1 GCA_021731045.1 Bdellovibrionales bacterium
GCCTCGCAAAAGGTGAACAATACTCATCTTTTGGAGTTCGAAGCTTTATTAACTACAGACTTCGGCTGCTAAATATTTAAGATGTTTGAACTTTTGGATACACTTCCACCATCGAGTGAGTAGAACCGAAATTTCGCTTTAAGACCTATTTAATGTCCTCGAAGTCGAGGCGGAGCGAGGGAGTGTGCAAGTGCACTCGACAGAGCGACAACGAAGGATTCGAGGAGATTAAGTAGGTCTTAAAGCGAAATTTGGTGCTCGAGGCCGGAATCGAACCGGCACGGCCGATATTATCGAACCCCAGGATTTTAAGTCCTGTGCGTCTACCAATTTCGCCACTCGAGCCTTTTTCAATGAAATCGGAAATTGAAGATTAGTGAGTTCGAATTGACCCGTCATCAATCTTCTTTGACTCAACGCACCCTTGCTACAACTTTAAGCCTTTTCACGTGACAGGTTTTCACTGCGTCATTAACTTGAGTGGTTTGCTTTAGAGACTATGAACAACGAAAAAAACTTAAGTTTTAAACAGACTTGGATCATTGCACTTGAGGGAATTTCTCAAGAACTTCCGGCTACCCTCTCGTCGTTGTTTTTTTTATGTTTTAGCCTATCTTCTTTCCAATTTGTATTTACGTATGCGCCGCTATTACTGAATCCTGGTCCCCTCGACGAAAATGTTCTTTTAACACAAAGAGTTTTGGAGGGTATTTGGGGATTTATACTTACAATAATTTACAGTTTGATTATTCCTTACGCAATTTATGGCCATAAAGGCCATTATAAGAATCTTTCTTTAATGGGATTTATCAATAAGCACGTGAAACTTGTCAGTATCGAAACTCTTCGTACTTTACCGATTATCATTATTTCATTCTTGCTTCTTGTGATTCCGGCTTTTGTTAAAATGATTCGGCTGGTTTTTGTTCCTTACGTGGTGGTGCTGTCTCGTCGCTATCATTTAGGTAAAGTAGATGCACTTAAAGAGTCCGACAGATTAACTCAAGGGTCGTTTGCAGGACTTGCGAGTTTCTATTATATATCTCAGATAATCGTGTTGGCTGTGGTTATGGGTTTGCCAGCTATTTTAGAACGACTCATAGGCTATGAACCGCGTTCTTTACAAAATTTATTGGTAGATTTTATTTTTAGCGTTCCTGTGGCTGTGGTTGTTGAATTAGCTTCGGCAATAGGATTAATTAAAATTTTTGAAAGACTTATTGTTTTAAAGGAGGGGCCGAATGAATTGGCGTTTTAATTGGATGGAAATCAAAGATCGCGCGCGTGGATTAGCCTATGATGACGTGTTGATCGTTCCAACAAAATCTGATGTTAAATCTCGCCGTGACCCAAGTTTAAATACGAGATTAACCAAAAAAGTGTTTCTGACGACTCCGATCGTAAGCGCCAATATGGATACGGTAACGGAACATCAAATGATGATTGCTATGCACGAGCTTGGAGGTTTAGGGATTCTCCATCGTTTTATGGGTATTCTAGAACAAGTGCGGGAGGTCCAGCTTGCCCATGAAAAAGGGGTTCAACATATTTGTGCAAGTATCGGAGTTAATGGGGATTGGAAGGAGCGCGCGCAAGCTTTAGTAAATGCGGGTGCGAGTATTTTAACAATTGATATCGCCCATGGACATTCGACTAGCATGCTAGAAACGATGAAACATATCAAAGATTGCTTTTCAAATATCGAAGTTATCGCTGGGAATATCGCAACTCCAGAAGCCGCGGAAGAGTTAATTGAAGCCGGTGCCGATGCAATTAAAATTGGAATTGGACCAGGATCTATGTGTACAACTCGAATTATTACGGGTTGCGGAGTTCCGCAGCTTACGGCAATTGCTCTTTGTGCAGAAGTTGCGCGAGCAAAAAACATCCCAGTTATTGCAGATGGTGGAATTAAAACGAGCGGCGATATCGTAAAAGCATTTGCCGCAGGTGCAGATACGGTCATGCTCGGAAGCATGTTAGCTGGAACTATAGAAACTCCAGGAGAGATCAACCAAGGTCATAAAAATTATCGTGGAATGGCTTCGAAAGCCGCTCAAGTCTCCTGGCGAGGCGAAGTTCCGGAGGGTATGGCACCTGAAGGTGTAGCCACAAAGGTCAGTGTTAAAGGCCATGTTCGAGATGTTATTCTTGAAATCTGCGGAGGCATTCGTAGTGGAATGAGTTACGTCAATGCCACTACGATTGGCGAAATTCGTGAAAACGCGCGTTTTATAGAGATGAGTTCTGCAGGCTTTCAAGAATCTCATGCTCATGGATTGAAGTAATTCGTCTCATTTTGTTCGTCTCATATTGAATCATTTTCTAGAGCGTGCGCACGCTCTAGAAAAGTTAAAAAAAATGACAACTTTTTTGACAACTGAAAAAAATCCTTTCACTAAGAGTTTGCGGTCACTCAATGATTTCAGGTCTTTAGCCTGTCTTGTTTTGAAAATCATTTCTAAATCACCAGGCAAATCATAGGCTTCGTCAGATATTTGTATTTCATGCGTTAAGACCGTAATCTATAAGTCGAAGTACGAAGTCTTAACTGTTGCATGTAACCTCCAGACTTATCGCATGTATTCTAAGTACACGTTTTATCAGGAGGCTATTCTGTGAAGAAGTTAATTCTTTCGATTTCACTTGTGAGTTCAGTCTTTTTTTTAAGTGGCTGCGCCCAAGAAGCTCCAACATTTTCTATTCTTCCTGAACTCGATGTATTTTATCAAAGTCCTGGAAAGCTAAATAATAAAATAGATATTTTATGGGTGATCGACAACTCGGGCTCTATGCAAGATGAACAAGTCAATCTGGCTAATAATTTTAGTTCGTTTATTACTGGCTTCGCGAACAAAGGATATGATTATAAGATCGCTGTTACGACAACCGAGGCATGGCGAGCTCCTTTTATCAATCAACCCAATTTAGCTAAATTTCGCGATGGAACAGATCAAACCTCACATTCAGGCGTTTTTGTGATCACACCGAGCACGCCAAATTTGATCAACACGTTTGTAACGAATATAAATCAGGGAACGAATGGAAGCGGAAATGAAAGAGCTTTTCAAAGTTTTAAGACAGCATTGAATAGCACCTTGAATGCCGATTTTGTGAGACCGGATGGTTTTCTATCTATCATTATCGTATCAGATGAAGATGACTTTTCTACCGATACAAGCTCAGACATAAATCATAACTATAATAGTCCGGCACTTCACCCTGTAAGTAACTACGTCAGTTACCTCGATACTTTAACACAAAGTACAGGTGCCTCACGACATTACTCGGTGTCTTCGATTTCGATTAAAGATGCTGCTTGTTTACAGGCAACTCAAGGAACTGGCGGAATTATGGGGACTCGCTACATCGCTTTAGCCGCACAGACAGATGGTGTGGTAGGTGACATTTGTGCTCCTAGCTACGCTCCGGTGTTAGACCAGATTCAAAATAAAATTGCGGAATTATCAACTCAATTTTATTTGAGCCGTGTGCCGATTGTTTCAACATTAGCTGTTCGAGTGAATGGAACATTGGTGGTAAATGATACCACTAATGGATGGACCTTTAATGGCGCCGCGAACAGTATTGTGTTTCACGGAACGGCGATTCCGCAACAAGGAGACGCGATCACTGTTGATTATGATCCAGCAGAAATTAAGTAGGACGCATGTATGAAAAAATTTACGTTGGCGATACTCTCAATTTTATTTTTAAATGGATGTGCTGAAGAAAAGCCAACGTTTTCTATTCTACCTGAACTTGATGTATTTTATCAAAGTCCTGGAAAGTTAAATAATAAAATAGATATTTTGTGGGTCATTGATAATTCGAGTTCGATGAATGATGAGCAAATCAACTTAGCAAATAATTTTAACTCTTTTATTACCGGATTTATCGATAAAGGATATGATTTTAAATTGGCGGTCACGACTACCGATGCTTGGCGGGCGCCTTTTATCAATCAACCTAATCTCGCTAAATTTCGCGACGGCCGAGATCAAACTTCACATACAGGCGTTTTTGTGATTACTCCGGAAACACCAAATTTGATCAGTACATTTGTCACAAATGTAGCCCAAGGTACTTTGGGCTATACGGATGAAAGAGCTTTTCACAGTTTTAAAATGGCGCTAAGTAGTAATTTAAATGCCGATTTTGTGAGACCAGATGGTTTTCTTTCTATCATTATCGTATCAGATGAAGATGATTTTTCAAACGATACGGATGCAAATCTTGGGCATAATTATAGTAACCCAGCAATGCACCCAATTAGTCACTATACAGACTTTCTTGATGGCTTAACACAAAGTACAGGAGCATTAAGACGATACTCGGTGTCTTCGATTTCGATTAAAGATGCGACTTGCTTACAGGCGACTCAAGGAACTGGTGGAATTATGGGACTTCGTTATATGGATCTTGCTGCGCAAACAGATGGCGTGGTGGGTGATATCTGTGCTCCTAGTTACGCTCCGGTGTTAGACCAAATTCAAAATAAGATTGCGGAATTATCAACTCAATTTTTCTTAAGTCGCGTGCCTCTGATTTCCACACTTGCAGTACGTGTAAACGGCACGCTTATGAACAAAAACACGATTAACGGCTGGACGTTTAATCCACTTGCGAACAGCATAGTGTTTCATGGTACGGCTATACCGAAGCAAGGTGCCGCGATTACTGTTGACTACGACCCCGCTGAAATCAAGTAAGCCCCATTAAAAACATAGACTAAAGTTGGCTTAAGAGTCCTATTTTGAGATTAAGTTTACCTCCTTAGGTTCCGAAAAACAGGTATGCGTAAATACATCATTTGGTACATTTGTTTAAGTTTTGTCGTAGGTCTAGGGTTTGGAAATTTTTATGAACTGAATGCTCCACAAAACATTATTCATGGAAGTCCACATGTCATAACCTTGCTTGCTCCCGAAGGATTAATTCCTGAAGATTTGCTCGAAAGTTATCAGCTTGAAAGAAACTCTGAAATTAAAATGAGTTATTATACAAGTAATGAAGACTTTAACAAAAAGATTAAAAATCTCTCATTTTTTGATTTGATCCTAGCACCTCATACAAATGTTCCTGAACTTAAGTTAAATGCACTTATTGCTCCTATAGACGTCAAGTATTTAAAGAATATCAGCAATGTCTCTCCTGATTTTAGGGATATCCCGACTGATCCAGAGGGCGCGTATTCAGTCCCCTTGCTATGGGGAATTCATGAGGCAAAAAAAAATGAAAACTTAAGTATAGGCGACGCCTATGTTCCCAATAGTAATGAAACAGACTCATTAGAAAATGTTTCGAACTTAAAATCTCAAATAAACTTTCATCATGATTACGATAAAGATCGACAAATTCCAGGGTTGTGGGTTCAAAGCTTTGTTATCTCTTCAAAATCACTCAATCATAAAAATGCTTATGACTTAATTGATTTTTTTCTTTCAAGTGAAATTGCAATTGAATTAGCTTCGATTACTAAAAAATCTAGTACTAACGTTGCCGTTGAATCGACACAATTAAATATACAGCTGAAGCCATCACATTTGCGTTCGCGCAAATTTGCCGAACTTTCCTACCCTGTGCGATGAGATACATTATATTCGCCTTGGTCATTGTGTGTTCCGAAAATATATGGGGAGCCGACGTCTTTCGATTTAGTTTATACGCGCAACCTCATACGCTGAATCCCGCAAAGTTTTCTGCAAATGAAACCATTTATTTTTTGCCGACACTCTTTAGTGGGCTTTATCGTTTTGATGACCAAAAAGGACTAACTCCTATCGGTGCAAAATCATGCGAAAAGCTCGGGCAAAAAAAAATAGGTTGCACGCTCAATAACAAAATTAAATGGTCGAACGGTGAGATGATCGTAGCCGAGGATTACGTGCGGGCATTTCGAAATTTTATTAATCCTGAAACTAAAGCGCGCGAATCCGGTCTTTTACTTAATCTTAAAAATGCTAAATCGATTTTAGAAGGAACAGCAAAACCAGAAACCTTGGGTGTTATAGCTAAAGATAAAACTCATTTGGAGTTTGAGTTTTCCGAAATGGATGAAGAGTTTCTCTACAAACTTTCGTCTCCCCTTTTAGCTCCGATTAAAACCATTCCTTCGATTGGCGATAGCTCAACCTATATTTTCAATGGTCCGTATAAAATTAAAGAATGGGTATCCGGAAAGAAGGTTCTTCTAGAAGCCAATCCCTATTACTCGTTAGGAAATAAAAATCGACCCGAGATCGAAATTATTTTTATAGAAGAAAGCGCTACGGCTTTAGATATGTACCGGTTAAAAAAATTAGATTTTCTTACAGAGATCCCGACTTCCGAAATCCCGTCTTTTCAAAATCAAAAAGATTTCTACAGTACTCCAATGGCGCGATTTGATTACATTGGTTTTGGTGAAGAATTAAGAGCTGATAAAAATTTGCGCGAAGCTTTGGCATTAAGTGTAGATTACGAAGAGTTCGTAAAAGCTTTTCATGCGATAGGTCGCCCCGGATGCTCCGGCTTACCCGATTTTTTTATGGATAAAGTTCCCTGCCTTAACTTTGATTTATCTAAAGCAAAAAAAGCATTCGAAAAAGTAGAGCCGAAACATTTAGAAAAAAAACTTAAATTATATTTTACAAAAATAGCGTCCAATAACCTTAAATCAGTTGCGGAATGGTATCAGGCGCAGTGGAAAAAACACCTAGGCTTAGACATTGAACTTCAACAGCTTGAATTTGGCATTTACCGTCAGCGGTTGAATACGCAGCCGCCACAACTTTTTCGCGTGGGCGTTTCGTTAGATCGTCCGACCTGTTTAGCCGCGATAGAATCTTTTTATTCAACGAATAAAGATAATTTTATCGGACTCAAAAGTTCTGAATACGACAAGCTTATTCTTAAATCTCAAAAAACTATTAGTGATCGCGAGCGTAAACGCTATTGCCGTCAGGCGGTGGAATTTTTAATTAAGGATTATCACTTGATTCCTCAGGGAAAGATTCATTATGCCCGCCTTCTTAGTTTGCTTTTCGAAGGTGTGAATTTCAATTCTTTAGGACAAGTCGATTTTAGCGGTCTTAATAAAAAGAATTTACAATAAGAATTATGTAACGTTATTAAGTGTTAAAAAAAAGAGCATCAACGTAATCATCGCGGGCAAAGCCTGCATAAAAAAGATTTTTTTACTTACTGTGCGCGCACCAAATATTCCCGCAACCACCACGCAACTTAGAAAATAAATTTTAAAAGTAGAAGAGGTATAACCGTCTGTTAAAATTAAACTGATGATTAAACCTGCTCCTATAAATCCATTATAGAGCCCTTGATTAGCGGCTAAAACCGCGGTGGATTTTGCCATTTCAGGAGAATTTCGAAACGTTTTTAAACCTATTGGTTTCTGCCATAAAAACATTTCCAACGTAAGGAACCAAAAATGTAAAAGTCCAATACTCGCAATCAACACGTTAATTAGAATAGTCATGGTTTTTTAGTACCTTAGCCTTTCAGTGGTGAGCTGATTTTCGATATTAGGGCCTGCGTTAAGTAGGTTCTTTACAAAGATCATTCACTTTTTTTTGCTAGATATCAAAATGAGACACCAAATTCCTTAAGCTGACTAGACCTTGGGCCGATAAGCTTTATGAAGGTACTTATAGACACGCTTTAAAGTTTATGAGGAATTATTCGGAGGAAAGATGGAGAAAGACACAGCAAAAAAGGTCGCCCCACCAAAAGGCGGTAAGGTCGTTGAGATAGTTCAAAGTTGCCAGGCGGAGAGCTGTAAAAAGAAAGTCGAAAAGATCGGATTTTGTAACGAGCACTTTCTTTGGTTTAAAGCGGGGTTAATTAAGAAAGACGGAACATACCCAAAAGATTTTGATAAGAAGTATATTCAGTATATGCGAAAGGCCGCATAACTCGACTTTAGTTCTAATATGAGACATCCGATAAAGGGACGTTAGGAAAACCTAACGTCCCTTTATCGTTTGTGGAGTGACAGCAATAAGATGGGCAAAAATTCAAAACGTGAAGACACTAAGCTCACACATCCCACCATCAAGGAACATCGCGACCGTGATCTCTACTCTTTATTAGATGTAGGACGCGCGCTTTCGTCTGAACACGAAACAGATAAAATATTGGATATGATTGTGCAAAAAGCTATCGAAAATACGTTAGCTGATGGTGGCAGTATTTACCTGACGGAGCGAATTCGTCAAGATAGTATGGGTGGAGCACGTCCTGCACATAAGCGAATGCTTCGCTTTCATAAAGCCAGCAATAAATCGACAAAGTCGCAACTTGTAAATCGCCTAATGGAAATCGACAATCAATCGATAGCGGGTTACGTCGCACTCACAGGCAATGCTGTTAAGATCGATGATTGTTATAATCTTCCAGAGGACACACCATTTACTTTTAATAAAGAATTCGATAACGATACCGGATACCGTACTCAATCTGTTCTCGCTGTTCCTATTCGAACAAATAAAGGGCAAATTATTGGCGTCGTACAGCTTGTGAATAAACTCAAAGCGTATCGTCGTAAATCCGATACTGTGAGTTTCTTTCCAGACTCTCCAGCCCCCAAAGATCAAATCATTACATTCTCTGATTACGACGGTCAGCTGATGCAGGCTTTTGCATCTCACGCTGCAGTGGCCTTAGAAAACGCCAAACTAACAAATGATATCGCGCGCCTCTTTGAAAGCTTCGTCAAGGCTTCCGTCACCGCAATTGAAGCGCGAGATCCCTCAACTTCGGGACATTCTGACCGTGTCGCGATTCTTACAACAACATTTGCAGAGAGAGTCGATGCCGTTCGTGTTGGTGATTTTGCAGACATTCGGTTTTCTACTGAGCAAATGCGAGAGTTACGTTACGCAGCCCTCTTACATGATTTTGGCAAAATTGGTGTGCGTGAGAACATTCTACTCAAGGCTAAAAAGTTATTTCCTCATGAACTAGAAACTGTTTTGTTGCGGCTCGAAACTTTAAAAAGTAAAAACGAAGCGCGTATGTGGCGTGAAACATGTGAGCTTATGACACAGCTGTTTACGCAAGGTAATCTCAAAAGCCCACAAACAAATTTAGGACAGACACTCTGGCAAATCGACTCGTTCAATAAACAGTTAGACAATATCCGCCAAGGTATTGTTAAAGCCAACGAATCTCAGATTTTAGATAAAGACTTTGATATCGCAAAACTTATGAATTGGATCGATAAAATGGGCGAAGCCTTAAACCAAGTAGTCCTTACGACAGAAGAAAGAAAACGTCTTTCTATTGCTCGAGGAACCTTAGGCGAAGAGGAGCGGCGTGAAATCGAATCTCATGTGATTCATACATACGAATTTTTAAGTCAAATTGCCTGGACAGAAGATCTTTCAGGCGTTGCCGACATCGCTCATGCCCACCACGAGAAATTAGATGGTTCAGGTTATCCGCGAGGTTTAAAAGCAGACATGATTCCTATTCAAGCACGCATGATGGCGATCAGTGATATTTACGATGCCCTCACCGCCATGGATCGCCCTTATAAAAAATCTGTGACGCCTCAACGTGCCATCGAAATTCTTAATCTAGAAGCCAATGCTGGAAAACTCGACTCAAAGCTTATTAAAATTTTTTCCGAAGCCAAAGTTTATGAGGCCGCAAATACCCATAGAACAGGTAAGAAAACGGCTTAATAGCCCCGACCTTAAGTGCTAAGTGAGAAGCCTCCCTCTCCTGCCACCTCTCCCATCGTACTCCTAAACATTTGAATCAAATTGAGACACGACTCGTTTTCTATTTTTTCTGCCAATACTACTAAGGTCTGCCTTCGTACAAACCGATAAAAAAGAGTATGAAAAAACGTCCTATATCGATACTCATAGTTTCATTCATTTGTATTCTGATCGCTCCGCTTTATCTTGGATATCATCTTTGGTTTCAGTCACTTGATCTAATGACTTCATTTGCGACTTTAAATCCGGCACATCTTCTCATTACTATGGTGGCTTTTCCAGTAGGTTTTGGAATTTATCAGGTTAAAAAATGGGGATATCTTTCGTTTCTCTCTTTTGCGGTTGGGCTTGTTATTTATTTTCTTTATCAATATTTTAAAGCACCTATCCTTCCCAATTATATTATTTTATTAACTACCGTATTACTTGTAGGTGGCTTGAGTCTTCTTTTACAAAAACACATTACGGCTCCTTATTTCAATCCACAGCTTAGATGGTGGGATAGAGACCCACGCTATCGAGTAAATCTTGTGGCTGATTTCCAAATTGATGGGGATGTTCGAAGAGGTTCGCTTCTCGATATTAGTATGTCTGGCTGTTATGCTAAGATTGATACCAAGCTTTCGTCTGGGGATATCATCTATCTTAATCTTTCAATTCTTGATCTCAGATTTAAAGCGATGGCTAAAATTATTTGGGTAAATAAAGAGAGTTGTTATGGCGTGATGTTTGTTGACGTAAACAGCAACAGCAAAAAAGAATTAAGAAGCATTCTGAATTACTTAATGCTGACAAAAAGCGAATCTGCAGAAGATTTCATTAATACCGGCGTGCCAAACAACATAACCACCTAAGTCGTTACGTTAAACTAATACCGCCATCCACAACCAATACCGAACCCGTCGTCCATGGTGCCGTCGAAAGATAACCGATTGCCTGTGCCACTTCCGCAGGTGTTCCAACTCGTCCTAACGGGTGGAGTTTTCCATACATTTTGCGTTCTTCATCAGAGATTTCACGCTCATGATTGGTCAGAATAGGCGTCTCTACTATGCCTGGGCAAACGGCATTGACTCGTACGTTATACGGCCCTGCCTCTAATGCCAAAGTTTGCGTCCAGTTGATCATCGCCGCTTTACTCGAAGAATACGCAGAGGTTTTAGCAATTGGTCGAATCCCTAGACTCGACGAGACATTCACGATAGCACCGCTTCTTTTCTTGTAAAACATTGGAAGAAGTTTTTGAGTGAACAACATAGGACCAAATAGGTTGGTCTCAAATTGATCACGTAATGAGGACTCTTGTGTTTGAATAAAATCTTTACGTTCAATAATTCCCGCATTGTTCACTAAAACCTCAATGTTTTTATTTTGAACAAGCTTATCGCCTAAGGTTGCAATGGCGTGAGAATCTTTTAAATCGCAAATTTCAAACGTTGTATTTTTAAGCCCACCGGCAACTTTTTGAAGATTGGTTTTGTTACGCCCAACAAGAATTAAAGCAAAACCTTGAGATGAAAAAAGAGCGGCTGTAGCCGCTCCAATTCCACTTCCTGCTCCTGTAATAACCGCCGTTTTCATAATACTCTCGATTAACGGTTTTCGACTTTAAGACTTCCAAACACTCTTTGCGCCACGCCCGTGTGTTTTTGTTTTAACCGACCGATAGTGGCCATACGTGATTCAGCTAAATGATCTGCAGCTTTATGATTAGGTATGTTTTCTTTTTTAGCTATATCAAAAACCTGTTTAAGATTTTGATATATTTTTAAGGTGTGTGAGTGGGCACGTTCTTTCGAATACCCTTCAAGTTCAACAAATACATTCATCAATCCGCCGGCATTGATTACGTAATCTGGTGCGTACAAGATTCCTAACTCTTTAAGTGCCATTCCATGACGATCTTCCGCTAATACGTTATTGGCCCCACCTGCGATTATTTTGCATTTAAACTTATTTAAGGTTTGATCATTCACTCCTGCACCTAAAGCACACGGAGCAAAAATATCACACTCCACCGACGATATTTCTTCTGGCGAAACCGCTTTTGCTCCGAATGTATCAACGGCCTTTTTAATTTTTATCGGATCAATATCACTCACAATTAGTTGAGCGCCTTCTTTGTAAAGAAACTCGCACAAATGGTATCCTACGTTTCCAAGTCCTTGAATCGCGACTCGTAAACCTTTTAATGCATCACTACCGAATTTTTCGTTTGCACAGGCCTTCATACCTTGAAACACACCGTGTGCCGTGTAAGGGCTAGGATCTCCTGAACCACCCAAATCTGGCGGAATTCCGGTCACCCAAGGCGTTTCATTATAAATATACTCCATGTCTTTAACGCTCGTTCCAACGTCCTCGGCGGTAATATAGCGACCATTTAATGAATTTACATACTGACCAAACGCTCGAAAGAGAGCTTCTGTTTTTTGAGTTTTATTATCACCTATAATAACGGCTTTACCGCCTCCGAGATTTAGCCCCGCAGCGGCGGCCTTGTAGCTCATACCTTTAGATAATCGTAACACGTCTACAAGAGCTTCTGTTTCGGATTTATAATTCCACATACGTGTTCCGCCAAGCGCAGGTCCCAATGCCGTATTATGAATCGCAATTATAGCTTTAAGTCCCACATCTTTATTGTGGCAAAACAAAACCTCTTCATGTTCTCCGTGTTTCTCAATGAGCTCAAAACTCATGGTGTACCCCTCTCCCGAGATTTAATGTGAAAGGAGGATAAACCAAGACTTAACAGATTCAATCGAAAACCTCTGACGAGGTGTTCCTACGACGGTTAAGGGCAGCCTGATATTGTGATACCTTCGGCATAACAACTACCCGCAGAGGCTCCTGTCGTGTTTCCAGTGCCGATAGCCACTTGTGCATTTGTGCCGCCAGTTCCTGAACTCGAAATAGCTTTCACATGAATTCGACCACCACCACCGGCACCACCATAGGTACTATACCCATTTCCACCAGATGCTAGAAAGTTGAAGCCACCATTATTAACAAATGAATTTGTGCTAATATATATCGACCCACCCGCACCGCCCGCATCATCCAAAGATCCGTAGCTTCCACCTTTTGCTTCAACATTTAAAGTGCCATTAACTGCAATTTGATGAGCTAGAATCCTCACAGCACCACCACCCGCACCACCAGAATTTGAGTCGTATCCACCACCGCCACCCATAAAAAACTTTCCTTTAAGACATTTCATAAGAGGGTCGATTGCACTTGAACAACCATAAAGATCTCCAACAACTCCTCCACCATTAGTAGCACCACCCGTCCCTCCGTGCCCACCTCCAGAGCCCGCGATCCCCTCGTAGCCGCCCCCATTTTCAACGGCGGTATCCGCGCCGTTATCGCGCTGTCCGGCAATGCCTTGGCCCCTTTTTCTGGTAGAATCCCCGCCTTTATAGCCCGCACCAGTAACGTTGAACTCCGCAGTCGTTCCAGATTCAACTGTTAAAACTCCTGCTATTCTCATAAACGCAATTCCGATTTTATTGGTATGATCGGCTTCAGTTATATCAAATTTATCTCCCGAAGTATTCGAAGTGATTTGAACTGTACCGGCATAATTAATCGTCAGATTATTTATATGCGGTACTCTTATTGCTATTATACGGCAAAAATCAGGAGACGTCCCATAACCTATTGCCGCCAACTGTGACGATGCCACACTTAAAAATCGAGAGTCTGAGACTTCTAATCGTAAAACGCTACTACCAGCATAAGATCTTACAATTCCAGATGTCCATAAACCCGGGGCAAGTCCATTTCCACAAGCGGATGCTCCACTTGAGGCTGCCACATAAAGTACAACTTCATCCCCAACGTTTACATTTGCTGTAGTCCAAGAAGCTTGAACTGTGACATCAACACGGTCAGGCAATGCCGCTGTCGATACATTGTCGATTTGAGTTACTTTCGAAGTCGAAGTGAGAAAACGTCCGGATGTGGGAGATGGGGTGCTGTCTAGATTTAAGGTAGAGGCTGACACTGTTATGTTTCCATCACTGCCATTACCGAAATACGCACCACTACCACCGCCAGCTGAAAAATTGCAGCTTGTAATTTTATTTGTCGAGTATGCTGCCGTAAGAGAAACTGACGCATCTCCTGGTGGTAATGTAAAATCGGTCTTAGCAAGCACATGTGGATAGGAAACCCTTTGTTCAGGTATATTTTGGCTGAAATAATCGTGACAATCAGCAGCCTCTGAAACATTAAATCCGATCAATCTAATTGTTCTCTGACCAGAGGGAACCGTCAAACTTACTACTTGACCAGCAGGAAAGCCACCAATAGCCGCGCCTGAGCTAAATGACGTTCCATCGGTCACATTACATGTTCCAAATCCATTAAAAGTTCCACCTCCAACAAAAATTGCGTAACAATCAAATTCACTTAAAGCTGTTGGATTTAAAAGTGTATTAAACGGACTATTTGCCTCTAAAGTGTGAATCTTTTCTTTTAATTGAGATGATGATACACGATAGTCAGACGTACCGTTCTCGGTCTTATTATGAGATTGAACTTGAGCGGTCGTGGGAAGCTGTATTCGCAGAACGCTACTCTCCTCAGCCTTACGTGTGCACCCAAAAACAAATAGACAAATAAAACTAATTTTAATGATTTTTTTGTCCATATCAGACTTACTTATCGGAGTTTGGGACTAAAAATTTGAGCAAATATCAAACTGAAACGCTACTACTATTCTATGAGATCTTTAATGGTGTATTGACTTAGTCTGAACCTATCTAAATACCTTCGGCCGGGGTAAGAGTGTTTAGGTTCAGACGTACGTGATTTAATTTTTACATGCGGCAAGCTGCTTAGCTGTCAGACCTACAAAAGAAGATGGACTCCTGCTACAATTGTAGAGGCGGTGCGATCATCTTGAAAAAGTATAGTCCACCAAAAATTCGTTCGTCTTTAGTACTTCCCACTTTTGAGGTACCGGAATCCAAAAGAATATTATTTCTAAAGGCAACTTTGATATTCATTTCTATATCTCGCCATGGCGCCATGGCGCCGGCGGCAGCAGCAAAAAACCATTCTGATTTTTTTGCGCTCTTAAAATAGCGGGTTTTAATAATGAACGTAGCTGATTTTATATTTGATCCGTCACAGGCCGCCCCAATTGCCCCTCCAATCACGCATTCAACTTCTTGTAACCGAAATTCACTAATACGGTCACTCCATACATC
>JAKFYE010000037.1 GCA_021731045.1 Bdellovibrionales bacterium
GCCCCTCATCCCCACCTACTGCGTGATTATCCAAAGGGTTCATAAAATAAACTGCGGTCGAATAGATATCGCTTCCTGCAGAATTTGATGATGTTTCTCTATTAAAGATTCCAATCGTGGTTAGCTGACCGTTTCCCGATGATACAAATGAAGTTAAAACTTGTCCTTTTCCAGGTATAGCGGCGCCAAGCGGGCTATTCTTTGCCTGCACATCAATAGCTTGGCCAAAAAAAGTGCGCGTATTATAAGAAGCCCAAAGGAGAGACTCTTCGGCAGCGTTTTGTTCAACAATAATTGTAAACTGTTCGACGGCAAAAACAATGAGTGTTGCTACACCAAGCGACACAATGGTTCCAACACCAACCGCGACCATTACTTCGATTAAGCTATAACCGTCTCGTTTTAAAACACTATTTAAGCGTGGCTTTCTTTTGTTCAAGTCGTATCCTCCGACGCTCTTGCGCCCTATCATATCGGCGCTTTTCGTCTTCGGATTTAGGAATTATTTGCGGGATAGCAATAGGCTTTAGCTGATCGTCTACCGCCACAAATGTGAGGTACGCTGTTGCGGTATGAAACTTTTCACCCGTAATCGGATTTTCAGCATCCACGCGAACACCAATTTCCATTGAAGTCTTTGCTGCAAAATTTACGCTGGCAATTAAATTGACGATCCACCCTTGATACACGGGGGCCACAAAATGAAGCGCATCTATACTAGCCGTTACAACTTGTCTGCGCGCATGACGTTGCGCTGCGATTGCGGCTGCAATATCAATCCATGACATTACGACTCCGCCAAAAATAGAACCTAAAGCATTCGTATGAGTAGGAAGCACCAGCTCCGTCATCACGACTCGTGAATCTGAAACTGTGCGTGCTCCCGTCATGTATTCCGTCTACTAAATTCCAGCGCCTGGCTCTTGATTGCCAGTGTCGTTTCCGGTACCGCTACCTGAAAATGGACCCACGCGAGGAATGGTTTGAGCAACAGTCGTATTTCCACGAGGAATCGTGTTGATGTTGCTTGCCACTTGAGCAGGAGCTGCCTTCTTTTCTTCCTCTGCGAAAGAATGATGAGGCATACACCACACGATCAATTGTGCACGCGACTTAACGCTCATCTTTTTATAGATGTTTGTTAAATGAAATTTTACTGTTTTCTCTGTTACGAAAAGCTGATTCGCAACTTCCTTGTTTGAAAGCCCTTTTGTAACGAGCTCTGCAACTTCGGCTTCTCTATTTGAAAGACCCTTTTGGATGAGGACATCTCTGAGCATCCTTGCTCCCCCCTCTTAAATTGTTATTACCAAGACCTTGGCACCGTCAGAATCGTGCATCATGCAAAATCCTTTTCAGCGTTTCGATCCGCCACCTTGATAAAAGTCTGACGGATATTTTTCACTAACGCAAGAGCGGATATGAAGAGAAATTCATTTTTTGGTCTAGTTTTAAACTAGAGGTAGGACTATTTTTCCTAGGCGTCTGTCTTAGAAATCTATGCTTAAGGACAGCAAGGTCTGTGCGACGATAGCCAAGTCCTTGAATCCTTTAATAAAACTTTGAACATATAAAAATATGACTTAAGAATGGATTTTCCATTGCGATTTTCAACAAAAAACCTTTTATAATAGAAACCGCTCGCCTCGCGGCCACCCAAAATCTCGATCGATTTTTCTTGAATTATTTAGCGCTATTTAAAATTATTTAATAATAAAGTTTAATTGCTCAAGAGTAGACAACTTCCATTGAGTGGTCAGAAGCTTTCCGAGATCGCCCATTTGATCGAAATGTCGCCCATCTCCTGGATACGAATGTATCCCTTGTGGAAGACGAGTGGCGGGACGACTATCTATCAAACCCAAACATATGTTCGCTGTTTGAGTTTGAAGCAATTGATAGAGCTCGTTAAATTCAGATAAGGCTTCAATTTTATTTTGCCCCAATGGTGGCCCGATCCATACGCAAGGAACACGCAAAGACTTTATTTTTTGTAGTAACGCGTGAACGGACTCATACTTAAAAGCAGAACTGGTGCCCATAAGATTTGCACCCAACTCCACTAAAATTAATTGCACAGGCTCTTGCATATGTTCAGATTTTAAAATTAACTCTTCTAATAAAGGGGTGCGATGAGAAGACGCCCGAATCGGATAATCAAACACGCTCGTGGCGTCACGTTCGCTATTTGTAAAGCCCGGTACCCACCAATCGGGGCTTGAGCCCCCGCGGCCCACCGTAAAAACCTTATTTCCATATAATTTTATTAAGTCTTGGGTCAAACCCTGCCCATAACTGGCCGCTATATGCGAGTCTCCAATCAAAAGGATTTTTCGCTGCGCATCTGACCGTGCATATTCAAAAGTAAAAACACACAGGCACGATATAAAAGTCGCTTTTAGTCTTACTATCGACTCCTGGCTTAACGGCATATTTTATAGTTCGGTGACTTTTCCGATGTAATTCAAAAGAGCATTACGATTTTGATTCCAATAGTAATCCATTTTCGAATATTCGGGCCATTTTGTAATCGAAACTTCAATGGTCAATTGAATATCATTGTACCAATGGTAGCTCCAATCCTGCATTCCTCCGAGAACCTCGTACCACGCATAACCGTTTGTGATTCCGTTTTCAAACTCCGTCGACGCCGAAATATAGGGAGCCAAATTCGCGTACTCAAGTGAGAGGGCTTTTACATAAGAATCTAAAGGATGAGGATCTGGAATCGCATCCCAAGGGTAATTCACGACCTCAGCCCCACCATGAAAATTCGCAGACAATCGAAACTTTCGCGTGGCTTGCCAATTCATAATCGCTTGGGTCTCTACGGCACGATGATCCGTAGTATTTACGTTGTCGCTTGTACTAAAATCTGGAAAGTCGCGATTTAAATCGATATCTAAGGCGTTCCCACGAGTTCCATAAGTGGCCCCATCAGGATTCATCGAAGGCAGTATGTAGATTTGGACACTGTCGAGCAAATGCGTGACCACAGGATCTTTTCCATCTTGTTCTAGGAGCTCACGAATTAATCGTCTCATTAATTCTCGACCCACGATTTCATCACCATGCATGTTCGCAATAAATTTAAATTCTGGGCGCGTATCATCCACCCCAACATTTCGAGATATTTTAACAACCCACAAAGGCCGGCCTTCAGTGGAATTGCCTATCGAAAATAATTTTGCTGTTTTAGGATAATTTTTTACGAGTGCCGTCAGCTCTGCACTCACCTCTTCATGTGAGGCATAGCCGCCTACGGTTCTTAATTTTAAATTTGTAAGAGACTTGTGATCGATCTGATTCTTTTTAAGCCATTGACCCAAACCTCTAGGTCCCCACACTTCAAAATGACCAGCTTGAACATGATCAATTGTTAAATCGGGCTGCTTTTTGATTTCTTCTAACCATTTATGGTTGGGATCGGTAATGAAGTACCCTTCAGGAACAAGATTGGCCTGGGCCGCTATACTAAATACAAAAATTAAAATCCCTATTAAATGTTTCATGTACTTCCTTCGCAAAATTTTAAAAACAATAACACTTAACGGAGAGTCATGCCTAAAATACTCACGACAAAAAGCGTTATGTTTCATTCGCTTAATAAGTAACCAATTTAATTTAGAACTTTATCTTTTAACTCTTGAAGCTTCAGTAACGCTTGTACGGGTGTTAGCGTTTCAATCGAGACATCTTTAAATAATTTCTTTATGTCTTCGCCGCTTTCAGGAGCGGTTTTTTCAGGCAATCCAAATAGCGACATTTGCGTGGTGGCCTGTGTGCGCTCTTTTTCACGTTCTTTTAAAATCATCTTGGCCCTATTGACGACATCTAGAGGCAGGCCAGCTCGTTTAGCCACTTCGATGCCGTAAGAACGGTTCGCAGGACCTGAATTTAAAGTATAGAGAAAGTAAAGATCTCCTGCTTTCTCACGAATCGACATATGGGCATTGCGAATTTTTGGGTTTTCTTTTTCAAGCTCCGTCAGCTCATGATAATGGGTCGCAAATAAGACGTGAAATTTACCAAGGCGAGAGACATGTTCAAGGATCGCCTGCGCGAGACTCATTCCATCATACGTGCTAGTGCCACGACCAATTTCATCCATTACGATCAAAGAACGCTCACCAGCGCCATTGAGAATCTCTGCCGTCTCTATCATTTCGACCATAAACGTTGAGAGCCCTTGGGTGAGTGCATCGCTCGCTCCGATACGAGTAAAGATATTTTCAAAGAGCGGTAGTTCTGCGTAAGTCGCCGGCACAAACGATCCTGTTTGCGCCAGAATACAAGTTAATGCCACCTGACGCATGAGCGTGCTCTTACCCGCCATATTAGGCCCGGTCAGTAAAAGAGTTTCGCCTTTTTTCAAGATCAAATCATTCGGTACAAATTGGCTGCGAATGATCTGTTCGATAACCGGGTGACGACTCGATTTTATATCGATAATTCCGGTGTGATTAAATTTAGGCGCCGAGTATTTTCGCTCAATCGCCAATTGCGCAAAACCACACAGCACATCGCTTTCGGCCCAAAAACGACTTAAAATTAATAGATGATGGGCTTCTGCTAAGACCGCACGTCTTAAATCTTCAAAAATTTCGAGTTCCATTTGTTCGCGCTTGGTGCGTGCGGATAAAACTTTCTTTTCGAGCTCGAGCAATTCATCAGTAATGTAGCGTTCTGCATTTACGAGGGTCTGTTTGCGTTGGTAATGTGCGGGAATTTTATTTTTATGGGAATTTGTCACTTCAATGTAGTAGCCGAAGACGTTGTTATAACGAATTTTTAAAGTGGTGATACCCGTAGCTGTTTTTTCGCGCATTTCAAGTTCAAGCAAAGTGGCTTGCGCATCGGTGGTCAGATCTATCAGCTCATCTAAGTCGGCGTGATACCCTTTACGAATTAAACCGGCTTCACGCTTTGAAAGCGGCGGCTCATCCACCAAAGTGGAGCAAATCGTATGGACCAACGCTTGGGTCGTTTTTAATCGAGGAATTAAACTCTCTGGTGTTTCTAAATAGCGCGTTATTTGTAAACCGATATCTAAAGATTCTGCGATTGCTAAAATATCGCGCGGGTTACAATTGGGGTTTGAAAGTTTACCTAGTCGGCGCTCAATATCGCCCATTCGTCCCAAAATACTCCGAACCTCTCCGAGCTCCCGAGATTTTAAAGTCCAGGACTGAATTTTATTTTGTCTTTGGTAAATATCGTTTTCTGAAAGCAGAGGCAGCATGAGCCACTGTTTTAAAACACGACCTCCGGCAGACGTTTTTGTACGATCGACGGCATGAAACAAACTGCCTTCAACCTCGCCATTGTAATTTTCAAAAATTTCAAGATGTTTCAGGACGGTCGGAGTCAGTTTGAGTCGTGAGTTAAGCGGGCGTTCCGAAAACTCTCCGAGAGTTTTCAAAATATCTTCGCCCTGCATATATACCGCATACGATATGAGACGTTGGGCTGACTCCGGCACCTGAAAATTGGCGCGATTCAGGTGAACCGTTAAGTGAGGTCCCTTCGCTTCTTTTTTAGTTTCAAGAAAGACAGTTTTTTGCTCGTCTGTTAAAACAAGTTCGACCGGATTAAGAATGGCCATGAGATCTAAAATATTTTGCAAATTCGAAATGCGAAAATAAAAGCATTCACCGGTCGTAGGCTCTAAAAAACTTAAAGTCTCCGCATCAAAGGCGCACAGATAATTCGGTTTTTGTCCGTCTAACTCTTCGGGATTGTAAACCATCCCCGGACTAAGAATTCGGGTTATACCTCTTTTGACCAAACCCTTTGCCTGTTTCGGATCTTCTAGTTGATCACAAATTGCGATTTTAAAACCACGAGCTAATAAGCGATTGATGGGACTGGCAACCGAATGATGAGGCATTCCACACATCGGAGTTTCATCTTCAGCCTTTTTATTTCGCGAAGTTAATACGATATCCAAAATCGGAGCGGCCAGAACGGCGTCGTCATGAAAAAGCTCAAAAAAATCACCCATTCTAAAAAACAGAATCTTGTCCGGGTGGGCATTTTTAATCTCCCAATACTGCTGCATCAAAGGCGTCAATTTTGTCATAAGTTTATGCGTACCAACTCACAAATAAGGCGTCACTCTACTATTCGTTCCGAAGCGCGTCCAAAACCAAAAAATCCGAGAAATTTCAGGTGAAAATCGGGGACGGAGCTCAAGTCTGTATTCAGTTCTAACTTTGCTTCTCTGAAGTGTCCGCGCCATCGGTCGACGATTAAGGGCTGTAAATTCAATAATTTGTATGAGCTCCGTCCCCAAATTTGGGGTTCGGTGGGGCGCGGTTCTCGCATATTTAAATCTTTGAATCAGAAACTTAAGGCGAAAAGCAATAAGGTGATTTGTATGTCTAAACCGTTGGCGTTTTTAAGCCTCCTGTTGATTTTATTAACAGCTCCACTCGCCTATAGCGATGACTGTACGGCTTCGTTTTCAAGCGATTTGATGGGTGTGGATCTTGTCCCCGAACTCTTTGCTAACCAAAATCTAACATCTCTAAAAACTCGTCTTCGCGTGATAGAAGAAGCCGAGTCTCGTGAACTCTTTGAAAAAACGTTCAATTTTTTTAATTTTCAAAACCATAGCTCTCTTGACTTAACTTCGGGCGTTTCGAGTGAAGGAATTTTATTTGCAATGACTCGTGCGTTGCCTGCTGATGTTGCTATCATTTTAACTCCCCTAAAAGACTTAGATGCAGAAAATGCAAAGTTAACTGGATGGGCTTTTTCGCGTTTTCGACAACACGGGATCATGGTTTCACCCGTAGGAGCACCACTTTTGGACTCGTCCGAAGACATATACCTGAGAGCACAAGCCCTGCTCATCAATGAAAATTTATCAGAAGAATTCCCGCAAGAGTACGATGTTCTTGTCCCTACCGAAAACGGAGATCAAAATGCCGCGCTAATTTTAGGCGGTGCTGTAGCAGTTTCACAATCTCTGCTGTGGGATTTAAATATATCGCACGTACGAAAACTTTTAGAACTCACATCACTTAATGGTCGCTCCTTGCAAGGCAGCCGCATATTAAATTTGTATCGGCTTTATAAAAAATCCCTTCAACTATCGAAAATGGGTTGGAAAAAGCAAACGCAAATATTAAACATGCAAGGATTGGATCCCTCGTATACGTACTCTAAAAAAGAAATCAAAGAGATCCAACTCCGTGTTCAAAACAGTAAAACTTGTGATCCCATCCTGCTTCGTGATTTGCGAAAAAAATATTTTGACACGCAAGATACTCAAATCCGAGATTTACTCGCGCAAGCGTATTTAAATCAGGGGTATGCCCTACAATCGCTGTTTATTAGTAAAATTGGGCCACTCTCAGAACCAAAAAAATAATTATAGTTGGGTCAAAAGCTTTTGGTGAAGTCCACCAAAGCCACCGTTACTCATAATAAGAATGACGTCGCCAGATTTCGCGACACTTTTTAGTTTTTCAAAAATTGCATCGGGGCCTGCGAGCAAATCGGCATCGTGACCGGTACCTTTTAAATCCGAAATAATTTTTTGCGCATTTAGTTCTTCATCCGCCCCTAAAACTCCTTTATTGAATACATCTGATAACATGAGTTTTTGGCAAATTTTAAAAGCTTCGGCATATTCTTGCTGAAAATATTTACGTCGAGACGTTGCCGATCGAGGTTCAAATACAGAAATCACGCGCCGATTCGGAAAGCGCTCTTGAATCGCCTGCACGGTCAGTTTAACGGCGGTGGGATGATGTGCAAAATCATCGATAATTGTGATTCCTTTAACTTGGCCAAGAACTTCTTGGCGTCGTTTAACGCCTTTAAATGTTTTAAGGCTCTGTTTAATTTTGTTTGAATCCCAACCTATTTGATGAGCGAGGGCGTAATCGGCCAAGGCGTTCTCGATATTATAATCTCCAAAAACGGTGACTTGCGCAGTCTCTAGCTTTTGTCCTTTAAACCAAATTTCAAACTCGGTAAACTCAGGGGTTCGGTTTAAAACTTTGGCAGAATAATCGGCATCCTTTTGCAATCCGTACGAAAACATTTTGGGGCACGTACACTGAGATAAGATAGATTCTATATTCTTATCGCCAAATTTATAAACAAACACCCCATCTTGAGGAATCAGTTTGAGCAGCATTTTAAACGCATTCTTGACCGCATCTAAATCTTTATAAATGTCGGCGTGATCAAACTCGATGCTCGTAAGAATGACGTATTTTGGTTTGTAATGAATAAACTTAGGAACTTTATCAAAAAAGGCCGTATCATATTCGTCGCCTTCTATAATAAAAAAATCTCCTTCAGGAATTTTAAAAGATAAATCAAAGTTAAGCGGAATGCCTCCAATTAAATAGCCAGGTTTTACCCCGCAGCTCTGCGCCATCCACGCCATCATCGAAGTCGTCGTGGTTTTACCATGCGTGCCTGCGATCACAATACTCTTGCGAGTTCCGATCACGATTTCGCCCATCGCTTTGGGTAAACTCGTATACGGAATATCCGTGACCAATAAAGCTTGAACCTCTTCGTGTGTACGACTCATCACGTTTCCGACTATCACCCCATCAGGCCGCGGATTGAGGTTTTCTTTTTTATACCCCTGCATAATTTTAATACCGAGGTTCTGCAATTGAGTCGACATTGGGGGATACACATTTTGATCGCTGCCGGTCACACGATAACCTAAACCTTGAAGCAATCCCGCAAGAGATCCCATCGCTGTCCCGCAGATTCCCATCATATGAATGTGCGCATTTTTTTTAAGTGATTCAAACATATCCAACTCCCATCTAACTCCAACAGTATTCGTAGCACCAATCGTGAAGTTGAGGCCGCAATAATTTAAACGCCTCATTTTTTCGAGTGGGATGCACACGGTTGCTTAAAATCAGCATTATAAAATCTTTTTTAGGATCACACCACACGCTGGTTCCGGTAAAACCGGTATGCCCAAACGCGTGTGAAGACAAATAACGTCCACTGCTCGAACCACCTTCAGAGGGAAGCATAAAACCTAAAGACCAATCACCAAATGATTTGGGTGTCACCCGAGTCGTAAAGAGCTTTGCTGCTTTTTGAGACCAAACACGGCTCTGCCCGCGCAATGCTTTTCGTAACTCCAACGACCATGTTGCCAAATCTTCGATACTTCCAAAAAGTCCTGCATGCGAAGACACCCCGCCTAAGCTCCACGTATTCTCGTCGTGCACTTCTCCTTGCAGAATTTTCTTTCGCCACGGGCAGTTTTCTGTCGGAGCGTAGTCACTTTTTTTGTAGGCAGAAATATTATTTACATGAAATTGCGTATGTTTGAGACCAAGTCTCTCTTTAAAAGAGTTAAAAGAATGATGAATCGGTGTTTGATATATATTTTGTAAAGCCGACTTAAGAAAGAAAAAATCGACATCAGAATACACGGCACGCTCCGGTTTCGTGGGCGCCATCTCGCGCAATTCTCGCTCTAAAAAAAAGCCTCTCTCTTCTAAAGTTAAGCTTTCAAAATTAGGAAAGCTTTCTGCTAATTTTTGATAAAACGGAATCCACCAAGGTAATCCCGCAGAATGCGACAGCACCTCAGACGCTTTTGTTGTGTAATCAAACCAGGGTACGTATTCATTTAATAAAGATGACGGTTCAAATTTTTTTTGATCAAACGCCTGCATTAATAAACTTACGGAGCAGACGACTTTTGTCAGAGAAGCTAAATCGTAATACTTGTACGTCTCTCCGGCCTCAATATTAATTTTAAGTTTGCCCTTAACATACGCACGCACAATGAGACCAGGAGTCACTCCTTGAAGCGCCGAGTTTATTTTAGTTTCAAGCGTTTTAATTTTACTCACGGCCACCCGTTTCAACGACTAGTTGCGCGTTTGCTCCCGTTGTTAAAACAGATTTTGTATGAAACGGAACAACTCTTTGATTTAGACCATGCCCTGTTTTAATCCCAGCAAACACCGGAATGTTTAAACTTTTCGCAAAACGATCGACCGCATAAAAACAAAAGTTTTTACCGCTGTCTTCATCGCCGCCTAAAATATCGCCAAACACGATGGCCTTACACCCTTTCAAAGCCCCCGATTGTTTAAAATGTTCAAACATGCGATCGATACGGTATCCTCGTTCATCAATCTCTTCTAAAAATAAAATTTTATTTCGGGTGTCGAGTTGCCATTCGGTTCCGAGTGTCGATTGCAAAACCATAATATTGCCGCCGGTGACAGAGCCCCGAATCACTTTTCTTTTTCGTGCTGAGGTATTTAGTGGTTTTAAATTTTTAAATACCACTTTTTGAACTAAACCTTGAATCGTACCGAAGGTTTCTTTTTCTTGAGCCGCTGTCATGCGGCCCCCGCCGATGCGATCAAATTGAGGGCCATGAAACGTCGGCCACTTCCACTTTTGTCCTAAAAACACATGCAGAGAACTTATATCGCTATAGCCAATTAATATTTTACTTTGTTTTGGTTTTTTTAATTTTTGAAGATGAGGCAAAAGCCGATTGCAACCATACCCACCCCGCACACACCAAACCGCTTTTGAATCCTTCGCACTTAAAGCTTTGTACAAATGCTTGAGGCGATACGCATCTGAGTTCGAGTGAAACGGATTATCTTTTGAAATAATACCTTTATGAAATCGAGGTTTAAAACCTAGGGCTTTTAATTTTTTTACCCCATCCATTAAAACTTGGCGTCGCGGAGTTGAGGCCGGCGCAATAATATCGATGATGTCGCCTTTTTTGAGAAACTTCCAATTAGATGTCATGCTAATAGGCTACAAACTCAATGAGTTTTGGACAAGAAAATAAAGAAGGTTTTAAAAATGTGGTCGCAATGTCCTTACGACCATATTTTTGACTACTCGATAGGGTGCAAAATCTTAAGTGCGGAATGCCAATCTGTTTTAAGATTGAATTTGAGTTTGCTATAGCGCTCTTCTTTGTTAGAAAAATCGGCGCTCGTTGTCGGTAACCATATAGAGACACCTTGCGATGTTTGATACTTAGATGTTCTTTCATTGGCCACGACAAATGACGAAATCGCCGCTTTTACCTCGTTCAATACGGTCTTATTTAAAGATACTTGCGTACCGATTTTGTTTATAAAGTCGCCCAAGTCTCGATAATACAAATTATCGTAATACTGAGCGCCCTGCGCCGCTTGTAATAACGAATTCAGTTGCATCAGTGAGAGCCCTCGAATTTCACGACTTAAATTTGCAACCGCCTGGTAGAATGTTTCTGACTTCGAGAGATCAAATGCCGAAAGCGTGACCTCACTCAATCCTTGACTGCCGTTTTCATAAGACTTTCGATACGTTGCCGCTAATAGTTTCGAAATTTCTAGAGCCGAAATATTGGGTGTTTTGACCCATGCACTTAAAAAGTCATCATACGGCCAGCCATCTCCAGGTTCGTTTTCTTCAGAACCGATAAAATATTTAACGGCTTGATCCATCTCAGCAGAAACTTCAGGCATCGACATTAAACACGCGTCGTTTCCGTAAATATCAATGGGTTGACCCGCAAACTTTGCAATTTCATTCAGCGAAAAACCTAATTGTTCCGTCGTGATTACATGATGAGTAAAATCATCCCAACTGATGTCGCGTGGTCCAAGCTTTTGATCCCAGCCTCCACCATGATTCCACACCACTAAAAAATAGTGCTCGGCAGGATAATTTTGGATTCCCCATTGAGCAAAATCAATCAAACTGCGATAGTCGCCCATATCCACCGTAGGTAAAGCTTGAACGATCGGACTTGTGACTGTCGTCAGATTAGTATCTTTTTTAACTAAATACCGATTTGTAGTTTTATTTGTTCTTCCGGCCCACTGAACAACCAAATTAATTTCTGGTGTCGACCCTACTTTTTCCATTTCGTTGATATCTTCCGGAACATACGAAGCTAAATTATTGTGACCATTAAAATAAACTAACATCGTCCACTTGGCTTTCGTTGCCGCTTGCGCCGACGAAAGAACGCCCATCCAAATCACCAACATTGTGAGTGCTTTAAACATTGAGTGTCCCCCTGCCCTCAACATCAGCACATCTTGCAAAAGTAGTAACGGACCAGATACCAAAGTCCCGAAATCTGGACTTAAGCCCACGTTCATTTTTCCATTTTATTTAAAGACTTCGAACCTAGCAAAAAAGCTCAGACAGTCCTCGCGCCTATGGCGCTGCGGAACTCGTTTTTTGCTAGGTTCGAAGTCTTTAAATAAAAAGGAAAATGTACGCAGCTCTTGGCGCTAGATATTTGGATTGTGATTTCAAATGGTGCTTTGTGTGTGGGATTAACCCATGTTTCACCAAGATTCTTTATTTGGTACGAGGATAAGTCCCAAATAAATTCGTCCCAACATAAGGCCTTTCAAATCGAGAAAGCGCCGTCTCATTTTTGTAAATAACTTTAGTTTGGTCTAGGTCCAGCCGAAAGATCTCAAAGCCTTTGGAGGAGTAATGATTTCAAGTCCCAAGCGTATACGAATGGTGTTAAAACTGCGGGTTTTGTTTTTCTCTTTAATATTATTTTTATTAGCAACTCCAGTTTTTGCTCAGACCGTTTGTTTTGTACCAGGGTTTGGTAGTACTTATTGCCCAGGTCAATGCGTTGCTTATCTTACGAATTGGGCAGCCAATATGCCGTCATACTTAGTTGGCTGTAATCACCCTGGATACACTTGCCAAATAGAACCAGGAAACGTTATTCCCGGTCCTTATACATTACAAGGATATGTTGTAATGCTTTATGCCCCTGACCAAAGACCGGTAGGACCTCCGCCGACTTCATTTCCAATTAACAGTTGCAATGAGTTTGCAGCAGGTACTTTTCCGGAAACTAATCTACCTCCTATCTCCACTCAAAATAGTTGCTTCGTGCCAACACATTCTTCAATAAATATGGATACGCTTTCTTTGCAAGAAAGTATTCCGCTTGTAGGCGCTCCTTTTGATTTACATTTTTTAAGTAATTGGGCTTTACCAACTTTTGAAGTTTCTTATCAAGCATTAGGATTAGGTCGATGGTCCCCATCGATACGCCATCATTATAGCTCGTCTAAAAAAATAATATATTTTGGTGATGGAAATTTTAGAACCACTGAAGCCATCACAATCCCCGGCGGTTACTATGTAACGAATACCGCGGGAACCGAAATTTACTATTTTAATTCTAGTGGCGTACATCTCCAAACAAAAGAGACGCTTACAAATTTAATCAAGTACTCATTTAGCTATGATACAAGTGGTAGAATCACGTCAATTTCTGATCGGTTTGGAAATGTGAGTTCATTTAATTATTCTGCCAATCAAGTTTTGCTTACATCACCTTACGGACAAATCACAAGGCTTGTCCTTGATAGCAATGGTCGTCTTGGATCCGTAACAAATCCTAACAATGAGACTTATACCATTACTTACGATTCTATCGGCTACTTAGCGTCTTTTACAAAACCTGGAGGTCAAAAAAGCATTGTTACTTATGATACTAATGGCTTTGTTGTGAAAGATACTGGCGCAGGCGGAGATTTTGTTAGTCTCTCGCGGTCATATGATACCCTCACAAAATCACAAACGGTTACAACTGAAACAGCTTTAGGACGACAGACCGTCTATCAAACAACTGCAACTTCAACGCAATCACAGCACAAAGTCATCGATCCATCTGGCAAACAATTGACCTATAGCAATCAAGATCAAGGCATGGATAATTCTCAAAATTCTTTAGGTGTTATTCAATCTTCAAATCAAAATCCTGATCCAAGATTTGGATGGCTAGCACCATATTCGCAGACTTCAAATTTTTCGATTGTGAATTCTAATATCAATCTATCTGTGGTTACAAATAAATCGGCGCAGCTTTCGAACGTTAATGATCCACTCAGTCTTACGAGCCTTTTAACGACCGTAACGGTACAAAATGATGCGTCTCGAACATTT
>JAKFYE010000020.1 GCA_021731045.1 Bdellovibrionales bacterium
AAAAGGTGCCTACCACCTTTTGTGGATGCAGCGAATTAACAAAAGGTATCTTGGCAAGTACTCACCTGTCGCACGACAGGCAAATAGTCTTTCCAACACGGATCTTCAAATCTCAACCTCTCCATTTCTAACCCGTTGTCGCTAAAAACACGAAGCAGCTGATCTAAAAAATATTTAACGATAAACATCAGCGGCGGCTGGCGGGAACTAAAAGGGATGCAACGAATTAACAAGAGGTATCTTGGTAAGAACTCACCTGTCGCACGACAGGCAAATAGTCTTTCCAACACGGATCTTCAAATCTCAACCTCTCCATTTCTAACCCGTTGTCGCTAAAAACACGAAGCAGCTGATCTAAAAAATATTTAACGATAAACATCAGCGGCGGCTGGCGGGAACTAAAAGGGATGCAACGAATTAACAAGAGGTATCTTGGTAAGAACTCACCTGTCGCACGACAGGCAAATAGTCTTTCCAACACGGATCTTCAAATCTCAACCTCTCCATTTCTAACCCGTTGTCGCTAAAAACACGAAGCAGCTGATCTAAAAAATATTTAACGATAAACATCAGCGGCGGCTGGCGGGGCTCCAACGCCCCCTTGAAGCCGCTTTGCCAATTCCTGGCAAATATTTTTTCCCACCTCGGAATTGGCCAGAACGGAACGGGCTCAAGGGCCCATTTAAGGGCCACGCCCGTCCGCCAATCTTCCACTTAAAAATTCTCGACAACAAAACCTTTTCCTAGCCGCTAGAACTTCGCAAGCTAAAGTTCTCCTGTCGCACGACAGGCAAATAGTCTTTTCAGCACCGATCTTCGAATCTCAACCTCTCCCTCTCTAACCCTCCGTCGCCAAAAACACGAATCACCTAACCCGAAAAATATTTTACCTAAAAACCCAGCGGGCGGCTGTTGGGGCTCCAATGCCCCCTTGAAGCCGCTACGCCAAATCTAATTAAAATATTTTTCTAAGTGTCAGAGTTGGCTTGAGCGAAGCAGACTCATATCCCTTAGAACTTAACCGAACGGTATTGCCTCTACTGGTGTCTTGAGCCTTTTCTCTCCGTGCGCCTTGTGAAAGTCCGGGTCGAACTCGGGCTTATTTAGGTACCTAAAAAGTAAACTCTAAGAAAAAATTGTCATAGGTGAGATCGAAATTTATGTCGTCGCTCTTTTTTTGGTAGCGCGACATGCGATATCCTAATGTAGGCGCAAAGGCATCTGCAATCTGAAAGCGAAGCCTTAAATACATATCGTAGTATTGGCGGCTTGAAAGAACAATTCCACGTACATCAAATCCTAAAAATAATAATTGTGAATCCAAAATTGAGGTGTCGTATCCCAAATAAAGCAAAGGAATTGCCGTCCGTTGTTCATAGGTACTTTTTACGTTTACGCCTCTATAGTCTTCTTCTATTTTAAGCAGTAAGACTTTTGCTCCTAATCCATATTCGAGCCCTCTTATATCTTCAGATTTAGAATATAAAAGAAAGTCTACGTTGTGACTGGTCACAGTTGTGTCAAAGTTTCCGTCTTTTAATGTGTGCTCAAGATATGAAGCCGTAATAAAATAATTACTCCAAAAACTATTGGCGTCAGTCTTATAAAAACCAAAGTACGAATAAGGCTCTTTAAATACTTCTTTTTTTCTATCGAAGTTCTGTCCAACGAGCGTGGGGCCAGATTCAGATCCTTTTGGAAACGTTGACCATATCGCAATACCAAATCGATCGCCCTCAGCAAACGAAATTGAACCGTAAAATAAAAAACTAATGAGAATCAGTTTTTTCATCAAAATATTCCATATAAATTTTTACGGATTGTACGAACGGAAACAACATCGCAGCCGAGAGAGTCCTTAAGGTTTCATCGTCGCGAATTTTATGGGCCAAAGCCGGAGAGTATTTGTAATATTGAGTGATAAACCAGCGGCCAAATGTCGATTTTTTTAGATGTTCGTTTCGAAACTTTCTTAATAACCCCACTTCACTTTCCATTGTGCTGCCATAAACTGCAGTCGCAACAAAACATCCTTCCGTTACGAATTTAGTCGTGGTCGCATCGTTGAAGGGTACCTTCGTATCGGTGTAGGCCGCAATGTGCGCCTTCATTGCATTAATTGTTTTTGCATTGTCCGCAGAAGTTCCTGAACTTGAATCTACGCCCGTTGGCGCTCCATTATAATTCACATTCGGATTCGAATAACTCATGATGATTGTGCCAAGATACGACATGATAGTTCCAAAGCCATTCACCGAATCGTAATACCCATAAGAATAAGAAAAGGCCCCTGTGCCTGAAGCATTTGCGCGGTCGTGATGGCAACCCAAATTGTGACCTACTTCGTGAGAAAAAACGATAGGCGAAAAGCTCGATACGTTGTTACTGTAAACACCCGTGACTGAGAAACCAAGATCTCGGCTTGTACTTAAATTATTTAGCCACCCTAATCCGGCCACAGATGCTGTGCCCACTGTCCATAACGAAACAAGATCCGCACCAAACTTTGTTCGCAAATCAAAAACTTCTTCAATGTAGCCGTCATTCATATTTGTCAGTCGATTGAGGTCGATAGATAAATCTGTTCCCGTCTCAACATAACTCGTAGGACCAGCATAAACCAAACGCACCTGTAAACTGATCTGACTTGATCTTAATGCTGCGTTCATATAGTCAACCGCATTTTGAATAACGCCGTTTATATCTCCTGCGATCTGTGCAGCTTGGCTCGTATATAAAACAAGAATATCTATGTATGATCCGTCATCCGTAGAAGATGGTTTAATAATCTCTTGCGCCATTTTAGTCTTTGCATTTTCAGGTGCGACTCGAACGTCGTCTTCGTCACGTGGAATCGACATTAATTTTCGTTCGGCAATAATATAAATATCGGGATCAGGCGTTTGTAAAACTTGGTAACTATACTGACCAATCGTGCGCGCGTGTGTAAGTCGACCTTTCTCGATCGTGAGGATAACAGCGGAATCTCTTTGACTTTTAGCTTCACCAAACCAACTAAAGCTGATTTCGTCGCGCCATTGTAAAGCCGTTTTTTGTGCTTCTAATTGCACATCATCAAAATAATTTAGAACTATTTTGCCAGCCTTAGTGTTTTGCAAAAGTGTCCAATCAATTTTAATTTTTCTTGAACGTAGCGATTCGGGAGGAATTTCAAATGAGCCAGGCTCTGAAATAAAAAGCGAGGTCGCCGCAAATGCCGGCCCCACTATAAAAAGCGAAATAAATAGAATCAGTACTTTCATAAACGTTCCGAGTTGATCTATGATATAATAGTACATATTCTGCGCATAGAGAGGTAGCCTAGTTTATGAAGCCTGGTTTATGGTTTATTCCTATATTTTTAATTATCGGAGTGATCTACCAAAATTGCGCGGGCACGCCTCAAAATTCACAGCCTTTGGTCTCGGAAGAGCCGCAACGACATTACTATTTATTAGATTCTGGTTATCAATGTTTAACTCAAAACGGATCCCAAATACCTAGTTATAAAGATCACATTATCTCTAACAGCACACAAATAATTGTGATCGGCGACAAGTGCAATGATGCTCCTCAAGTCTTTCCAAAAGAAGATGCAAAATTTTCTTTTGCCGGCGACGAGAGCACTCTCGATTATCAAGGCAACACCTACCAATACATGGAAACACCACCGTTCTAAATTTCTCGTTATACTTTTCTGCTTTATTTTCTTGTCATACACGAAGCTAAACCCAGGACCTTTGCCATTGAACCCTTGCGAAAGCTCCTCTTTTTATCGGATGATCATGGCAACAGATTTATTAAACCAAAAGGAGCTTATGTGAAAAATCCAAAGCAGTGTTTGAAAGCTATGACACATCCGAAGTGTGCGTCGACAGCCTTGCTCATCCTTCGCTTGATTGTAGGAATCGCGTTTCTGCATCATGGTTGGGGAAAAATACAAAATCCGTTTGCTTGGATGCCACCCGATGCTCCCATCCCAGGTATTTTTCAGTTTTTAGCCGCACTTTCAGAATTTGGTGGCGGCCTCGGTCTTATTGTTGGTCTTCTTACGCCACTCGCTTCATTCGGAATTGGCTGTACGATGGCCGTTGCGGTTTGTATGCATGCGTTTGTTATGCATGATCCGTTTGTAAATCAAACCGGCGGTTCTTCTTTTGAACCGGCGTTGGTTTATTTAGGAATAGCAATTCTTTTTGGAATGATGGGCCCAGGCAAGTTTTCGCTCGACGCAAAGATATTTGGCGAACGTACTTAAGATTTGAATCTCCGGTATTTGAGTTTCAAATACCGGAGGAATTTTAAAAAATAAGAGTGACCGTACCTAATAGATAAAATCCACCCAGGTTTAAATCATAATTGGCTTTTGTGCCTTCGGCCGTCTCAAGATCTGTCACAAGATAACTTTGAAAGCCCGCTTCGCCACCAATACCTATGGGACCAATTTTAAAACCTAAATCAGCTCCTAGAGACGCACTCTTGCCTTCACCTTTTACATATTTCGGTTCTATACCCGAATATTTGTGCCGGATGTTTGGAGAATGAGAAATCCCTAAAGTGGCAATAGGACCAAAATAAAAACCTGTGTCAATTAGGTGAAAACTCGCAACCGCCGAAACTCGTGAAACACCAATATCTATTTCGTTCGAACTATTCGAGTTAGCCGCATTTACTTTTACACCTTGCCAATCGTAACGTGCCCCCAAACCTAACCCCAATACGGGAATACGATACTGCAACTCTAAGCCCGCAATACCACTGACAAACGTTTGCTTAATTCCTGTCGCCTCAAGTTGAGTATTCATCGATATGGGATCGATAATTGTGAACCCTGCAAGTCCTTTAATTTCTATCGCAGCATAAGCAGGTTGAGCCAATATTAGGATTGTAAAAATAGACAAGAACAGTTTCACTTCATGACCTCTTTTGTTTGAGACAGAACTTTAGAAGGAAGAAATAAAAAAAGCCATTTCAAAAATTGAAATGGCTGAATCTCAACAAAGCATGTCCTTACTTCTTTTCGGCTTTCCCAATTTTAAGAAGTTCGACTTCAAAAACCAAAACTGAATTTGGCGGGATACCCGGGCGACCTTGTGGCCCATAAGCTAACTCACTCGGAACGAACAAACGATTCTTACCGCCAACTTTCATAAGTTGCAGACCTTCCGTCCAACCTTTAATCACGCCGTTTAAAGGAAATTGCGCTGGTTGCCCACGCTTGTAGGAACTATCGAACTCAGTTCCATCAATGAGAGTTCCTTTGTAATGAACCTCAACGGTGTCAGTGGCTTTTGGAGATTTTCCGTTACCTTCTGTGATTGTTTCATATTGAAGGCCACTCGCAGTAACTTTAACTCCCGCTTTTGCTTTATTGTCGGCAAGAAATTTTTCACCTTTAGCTTGGTTTTCTTTGCCAGCTTCTTGTTGCTTTGCCATTGCCGCCTCCTGCGCCTTCATCATGACGGCTTGCATTTCTTCAGGCTTTAAACGAGATTCTTTATTTGCTACGACATCAGAAATTGACGCTGCCAACACATTCGCATCCACATCCATTCCTTGAGCTTTAATCTGTCGCCCAATTTGTTGACCGATCGTGTAGCTCATTTTTTCTTTATCTGTTTTGACATCGACTTTTTTATTACAGCCTATAGATGCAATGGCAATTAGCGCAAGACCCCATAAAATAGATTTCATGACTTATGATCCTTTCAACGAAGATTTTAATGTTTTAATACTGGTTCAGTCTTACAAAGAATAAGACTGAGTCAACAAATTCCCCACAAATATTATGTAATTACGAATCAAAGCCTCATTTTTAGGCGTCATGAATTTTTGTACGCGACGCCCAAAGTGTTAATAAAAGTTAATATTAGATCTTGGCTTTGTTTAACCCATTTGCGCTGCCTATAGTTCCTGCATCAAAACAAAATTTTGGAGGGGTTATGAAGCCAAGCCGTGAGCTTAATACAAAAATTGCTACTGAAGTATTTGGATATAAGGTGTGGAAACACAAAGGGGTTATGACCGAAAATCATCCTTTAGGGGATCGCCCTCTCCGCAATTACTCAGGCGAAATCGAGTGGGCTTGGGAAGTTGCAAATTATATGAAAATCACGCTGATTCCTACCAACGACAATCAATGGTTTGCTTTTGTTGGAACACCGACCGGTTGGGAGTCTCCTCAAGCGGCGTTTCAATTTTTACAAGAAGGCAATTTCAACGATGCGGGAGCTGCCGTTAACGAAAGTCCTGCTCTTGCGATTTGTTTAGCTGCCTTAAAGGCAGTTGAAAAAAGAAGTACCACGTCCGAATCTACAAAATCTGCCGAAGTTGTAAACACCGAATCCAATGTTATGCACTAAAGTGAGAACGTTTTCATAATTCGACACGGCTCATTTTTAAACAAAAAAACTGAGCCTCGTTTTGAGAATGGTTCATTTTAAATCAAAGACGCGTCTTATTTTTAAACATTATTTTTTAACCTAATTATGTCTCTAGAAATACTCAGCTTTATCCGAAATGTTGTGTGATGAAGGCACGTTCAATCGTAACAGTATTGTTTTTGCTTGCGACGTTAGGCTGTCAAAGAAAGCCTAAAGTTGAAGTGTCTTCTATTATTATTCAAGCTCCTCAATCTCTAAGTACAAAAGGGGTCGGTACTTTTGCGGCTCTTCCTGCAGGAAGAAAAGCTTGTTATGGGATCAACGTGAGTGCGCCTGATATAGCGCCAACATATGTGAGTTGCAGCCCGAGCATGGGGATCGTCGCAGGATATGCAGCTAGTGGTGGCAAATTGGAAGCTGCGGTACCTCGCGGAGCCAATCGCAAGATCGATCTCTATTTATATCTTTTAGCGACGGGAGATAATTCACCATGCCCCGTAATGACAAAAGATCTTTCAGGTGCGCGGCTAGTAGACACATATCATGTTGGAACTGCAAATGTGAATCTTCAAAAAGATGTTGAGACGGTGAATATCGCAGCTGTGTTTCCCGGCGCCGCTACAAATTTAGCGTCGCAATTAAGTATGCCGTCCTCATGTACCTCAGCTTCAACATCAAACTCAACACCCGGTTTCGGAATTGCGAGCGGCGCGGGAACAGCTTCAACAACAAACATAAATCTTAGAGCTAAAATTGGAACTCCGGTTGGCGCAACCGCCACGGGCACTGGATATGAATTAAGATTAAATGCAATTCGATAAACAGAGGTGGGCCGTATGTGGAAAATAATTTTAAGTTTAGCAATCACGCTGTTTTCAGTCAGCAGCCTAGCTGCACTATTATATAGCGATACTCTTACTTTTGAAGGTCAGTTATTAGACGATAACGGCGATCCGATCGCGGGCCCAGCAGACGTTAAATTTCAAATTTATAACCCAAACGGAACGTGCTTGCTCTATGAAGAAACGTATTCGGCTTTGGCCCTCGATTCAAAAGGTAATTTTGCGGTAAAAATTGGTGGCAGTGGTACTGGAACCCGAAACACTGCTGCTGATGGAAACCTAAATTGGAAAACTATTTTTCAAAACGGCTCTTCAGTAAGGACCTACGATGCGACGTACTGTAACCCAGCTTATTCTTCATCATTAGGAGAAATTCGCAAACTTAGAGTAACCGTCAATGCAACTGTTTTAACACCTGATTTTACGTTGTCACCTGCTCCCTCGGCGTCTGTGGCCGAAACTCTTCAAGGCAAAACAGCCAGTGATTTTGTGACGATATCAGGAAACGCAAACCTGTCAGGCCCAATTCAGTTCGACAATTATAACGAATTAAGATTTTCTAACGCGGCCTCTTATTATGTCGGCTTTCGTGCTCCAATAGGATTATCAGCAAGTAATGTTTGGGAGCTCCCCCTTACTGATGGAGCCAACGGACAAGTTTTAAAAACAAACGGCGCTGGCGCACTAGGTTGGGTGACATTTCCGACAAATTACAGTTCTGGCGGCAGCATGGGCGGCAACCTCTTTATTACTGCCAGTAACAGTCTCACCGTTTCTGGTCGAATTTGGACAAGCTCTGACCTTACAGTCGATGGTAACGCTAACATTGCTGGCCTACTTTACGGGAATACTGGCTATTTTAGTAGTGGCTTAGAAGTCAGCTCCTACGGCTCGGCAGCTACTCCTTCGGTTATGGTTGGTGGCACTAACGGTTTGTATTCTACTAGTGGAAACGATCTGGGTTTTGGTGTTTTCGGAACTGAACGTCTCACTATTGATAACAGCGGTATGTTCAAGTTTATTGGTAAAGCGAGCATTGGAACTGCAGCTAACCCTTCTGCGACTCTTCATCTCCCGGGTTCAACGACGGCAGCAGGATCAGCGCCACTTAAAATCAACAGTGGGACTTTAATGTCGACCGCCGAAGCAGGAGCGATTGAATACGATGGAACATACCTTTATTACACCGATGGCGGATCGGTCAGAAGACAACTTGCAAGCACCACAGGTTTAGTCTCAAAAGCGGGCGATAGTATGACCGGAGTGTTAGGCATTCAATCCGGTACGGCCGCCACACCAGGTTTATCCGTCTCGGGAGATTCTGATACGGGTTTATATGCTCCAGCCGCAAATAGCATTGCACTTTCAACTCTAGGAACTCAGAGATTAGTTATCAATGGATCAGGATATGTGGGTATCGGTACGACAGCTCCTTCTACACTTCTTACTGTGAGCTCTTCAGGCACAGCTCTTACGCCTTTTACAATACAAACAAACCCTGCTGCCTCAACGAACATCAGTACAATTGTTCTCAATAACACCCACGGGGCTGGCAATTGGCAAAATCAAATATCTTTGCAATCAGCAGGAGCTGAAAAATGGGCTATCGGTAACGACAGTACGGCAACCGGAAGTAATGATTTTTTCATTTGGGACAATGCCGTTGGCGCAATGCGACTTTTAATTAATACAAATGGGTATGTTGGTATTAATACCGCAACTCCTTCTGTTGAGCTTGATATTAATGGCTTAATGCGGATCACAAGACAAGGTAGTGGATCAACGCCAAATTGCAATGGCTCCAATGACAGTGCCATTGCTTTGACCTATGGTCGAAAGCTATGTGTCTGCAACGGCTCAACATGGGTGAATGCCTCAGACGGTTCAACGGCTTGCACGTTCTAATTTAATTCCTAATCATATCTATGATTAGGAATTATCCCTATTGTGTTTTCTTAGCAATTCAAACAGAGATTCTGAAAAATCATTTCCTAATGATACTAATAAAATATCAAAGGAGATGGCGATGACATCATTAATTAAAAATATTCAAGGACGCGTGGGAGTGCCAATACTACTTTGGTTCTTAGGTGTTCCAGGATTCGTTTGTATAGTGATTTGGTTTTTAGCATTCCGCGGAAACTAATCATTACTGTTGAACGCAAAAAAGCCAACAAAATGTGCGAAGAATAAAAAAATGCCGAGAGAGATCTCGGCATTTTTTACTTAATATATTTTAATTACTTAATTTGTCTTGGCTTTAGCTGGAGCGCCTTTACCTTTTTTAGCGGCTTTTTCTTCAGGAGAAAGTCCCCATGGAGATCCTTTTTTATCTTCTCCACCACGTCGACCACCTTTTTTACCGCCACGGCCGCCTTTAGCATCTTGTGCTGCGGCTGCTGGCTTTAGAGTGACATGAAACTCAGGAACGTAATGAAGCTCTTCAACTTTAGTGGCTTTGCTCGGAACATTTTCGCCTTCGCTAAGGCTCATGACTAATACGCGTTTCAGATTGTCTTGATTTTGTCCGGCAACATCTAAGGCATTGATAAAGTACTTAAGCTTATCGCCTTCGTATTTAAATGCTGTTCCTAAACCTTGTTGAATTTCTTCTGGTGCTTTGCCTTCAGCTTCAAGAGCCGCCTTAGTTTTAAGACCTTGGTTTAAAGTGAAGTTTGCAAATTCGGTAATGGATTTCATGAATGCCGTCCTCTCAAAATATTTAAGCGCCCATAATGGTTACAAAACCAGTGCAGGTCAAGAAGATAGCCTAACCAATTCTCTGAAAGAGAACATTGGAGAGAATCTGATTCGCGCCTACAACTTTAAATTTCATTTTTGTTTCTTTTAAAAACTCATCAAAGGCCTTCATCTCGTGAAAGCGATCATTAAACTCGTCAAAGTAAATATAGGTTCCCACTTTGATCTCATCTTTTAAAAAATCCAACACGGTTTTAGTCGAAGAGTAGAGGTCTGCATCCATATTAATAAAGAGATGCGTATGCGCGGGAATTTTGTATTTAGGTAATATTTGATCAAACCAACCTTTGAAAAACTGCACGCGTTTATCGTCAATATTGGGAATTTGCCCGTCCGTCGAAAAGTGGGCCTTACCGGTCGCATGATTCCAATCTTCAGGTAGACCCTCGAAACTATCAAACCCATGAAGAATTGAGCCCGGATGTTTTAAAAGCTTTGACCAGTAGCGAGTGGCCTCACCTTTCCAAACCCCAAACTCTAAATAAAGAACAGGCACATTGGCTAACGCTGGCGCAGCTAAATCAAAGACTTCTCCTCGATGCTTAACCGTTACGCCAATATCAAAATGATTGTCTTTAAACCAGCGGCCCAAAGCAATGTAGTTGGCCGTCGCATTTAACCCGTGAATAATATTGGGAGATGAATATCGTCCAAGTTTTGTTAGAAGAGATTTAATCTGGTTTTTCAAAGTCGGTTCTCCTATCGAAGTGTCGTACATTTTAAAATGTCATGTCGCAAGCCCGCGATTTTTGAAAATCTAACAAAATCCTGTAATTGGATATTATGAAACCAAGTTTATTTATCTTAACACACCGCGATGCATCAGCTTTGTTTTGACCAACAGAAACGGCCAAAGTAAAAATTAACTCAATTGCACTCTTAAGTATAAGTCGGAAATAAGGTTCGGCGTTTCTACCAGACACCATGAATGTCTGTCTATTTTGGGGGAATATGAAAGCACGCACAACGTACTCAATCTTGAGTTTTGTTTTAGTCATCAGTCTTTTCTCGCAAACTGCATTTACAAAGAGTCATCCCAAAAAAGGGACACCCAATCAGCAATCGGAACAACAAACCGGTGAACTTGCGGGCCAGCACTCAGAACAACAACAAGGAATGCGATATCCCGAGGGCCCAGTACCTGACATGACCCCCGGCAAACTTTGCGACAATCCGTCGACATACCGTTATCCAGAAAAGATCGCCTACTGTAATCGCGATGTGGACCCACAAACCAAAAAAGACATCATTAATGAGTACGATCATGTTTTTGGGTTCTCGATAGGCAAAATGAACCGCGCCGATTTTAAGATTGATCACTACTTTCCACTTTGTGCAGGCGGCAGTAACGATCCAAGCAATCTTTGGCCACAACATAAAAGCGTTTACACAATTACGGACCCACTTGAACAAGACATCTGCGTTAAAATGGCAGAAGGTCGTCTTAAGCAGGCCGACGCCATTCGTTTAATTATCGAAGCGAAGAACAATCTCGAAAAAGCTCCACAAGTTCTTTCATACGTCAGAAGCTTATAAAGCAATTACATTTTGAATTTCTGAGAGCACGTGTTTCCAGTGCTCTCTCATCTTTACTCTTAAACGAAAATCCTAAAAGTTTTAGTGTTGGCTAACAATGACTGATCTTTCTTGGGCCTAGTTAAAAATGGATGTTGCAGAAATTTACAGAATTGAGATCCAGATATTCACTTAGATTATTGACTCGCCTATTCTCGAGTGAAAAAGTGAGAGTATGAGCCAAAATATTTCGTGTCCCGCATGTTCAAAGCCGCTGACTCCTATGACATTCCAAAATGTAACCGTAGACGTCTGTCAAAACGGATGTGGAGGTGTTTGGCTTGATGCGCATGAATTTAAAAAAGTTGATGAGCAGCACGAGCAAGACGGAGACATTCTGGCTCGTGTAACTTTAGGCAAAGATGTTGAAAAAGCTCCGCATGCAAAACGTAAATGCCCAAAATGTCCAAACATGATTATGCTTCGACGATTTGAAAGTCCGCTTAAGCAAGTTTATGTCGATGAATGTCCTAAATGTGCAGGTATATGGTTAGATGCCGGAGAACTTTTAGTGATTCGTTCTCAATACAAAACTGAAGATGAAAGAAAAGCGGCTGCCAGTCGTTACTTCGATGGTCTTTTCGGCGGTCAAATGGCAACCGAAAGAGCGAAGACAACTAATGATACTGCAAAATCTCAAAACTTTGCCCGTGCTCTACGCTTTATCTGTCCGAGTTACTACCTTCCCAGAAAGCAAAAGGGTGGCGCTTTTTAAAAAAGGCATGTGTCTTTTTTAATAACTGATCGTCGCTTCAGCCGAGAGACGCTGCCGCGCGGAGCTTACGAGATCTGCAGTTCCAAGTTTAATTTGATGTTTATTTATAAACGGCTCAAGCTCCGCTTTCACTAAGCGTTCGGCTTCAACCAATGACACTTCATCAACAGATTTTATGTTTTCACACAGTTTGGTTAAAATCTGATCTTGTATGCGACCCGCTTGTTGGGCTTGGGCATAAGGAATAAGCGTATAAGTAACCATTCCGTAACGAGATTTAAAAAGAGACGGAAATTCTTTTTCTAATAATGCCTCTACTTTTTTTCGTAATAAAAAACGTGCATCACCGACTCGATCGCGCATTTCATACCAATTTTCGATGGCCATATCCGCAATCGCATTGGCGTTTGGTTTTTGAAGTCGCTCAAATTTAGGCAAGGCTTCGGCCCACTTCCACTTTACTTCATCAAGAATTTGCAGAAGATTTGTACAATCCTCAAAACCACAATTCATCCCTTGGCCAAAAAATGGAACAATCGCGTGTGCGGCATCTCCCATAAGGACGATCGAATTTTGGTAGACCCAACGAGAACTTCTGACAGTTCCTAAGCGGCCTTGTGGATTGTTTATAAAGTCATGCACGTACGAAGGCATCAGCGGAATCGCGTCTTTAAATTCACTAGTAAAGAGCGGTTCGACATTTAAATTTACAGATTCAAAACTCACGGGGGCTTCAGTACGAGGCATATAAATGGTTACGGTAAAGCTCCCATCTAAGTTCGCTAAGGCCATCATCATGTGGCTGCCACGAGGCCAAATATGGAGCGCGTTTTTTTCAACTTTATACTCTTGAGCTTTATTTGCGGGCAAAAAGAGTTCTTTGTAGTCAGCCTCGAGCCATTCTGTTTTTTCGATAAACTC
>JAKFYE010000047.1 GCA_021731045.1 Bdellovibrionales bacterium
TATGGTGCGCGTTTGGGTGAGATTGATGAACTCAAAGATGTATATCGCAACATGGGGTTCATTTTTAAATCTAAGTTCAAAGGCTGGGTGGCCTGGGTTTTATGTGGAGAAGCCGAATTAGCGCCACTCATCGGAATGAAAGCGAGCCGTCGAATTCCTATTATGAACGGCCCTATTGAATGTCGGTTTTTACGATACGAGATTAGATAACGACGATCTAACTTAAGAACGTCCATAGACTTTAAATACAATTATCAAGCGGCTGTTAGACCGGCTTATAAATTCCTAAAAATGCGGCCAATACAGCTAACATAATAAGAAAGAACCAAAGGGAGCGAGCTGATGCGGGTTTGCGGTAAATGACGCCGATCACACCACCTAAAGTTAGCCAAATTAAAATTTTGGCCACTGACCACATCGGAAACTCAGAAACTAAGCCGAGTCTAGCTAACAGTCCGAATCCACCAAAAAGAATCAAAAGAAGGCCAATTCCGTGCGTGGCCATAATTCCTTTGCGAAATTTGTTAGACTGTTTTGTTCCGCCGTTAATGGCATGAACGATTACGCCTCCGAGAGAAAATATCAACATGAACACGCCCGTCAAATGTAAGAGCTTGTAAAATTCTAAAGACATAGGCACCTCGTATGATGAGACTATAAATAATCTCTTATTTTACAGAATGTAATGAAAAAATTAATAACGCGTGATGAGGAATTTAAATTTGAGTTTAAACGAAACGTTTTTATTAAGTTTTAGAAGTTAAAACCGCTGGTGATAACACTCCAAATTCCTTGCGAATCTGTATGGGTGTGAATGGTAAACGCCAAAAGAATAGCCAGAAAAAAAATAATGTATACGTGACGCAAGGACACAGACATAGAGCTCCTCCATAAGCCTAAAATAAATTTTAGACGTCTCATTCTATTGTTGAGAATTTTAATAAGAAAGGGGAGAGTCTAGTCTGTAAGACGCACAAAACTAGACCAACAGAGGGGATTGCGTAAACTGATATGGCAAAGAAGAAATCGTCTAAAAAAAGTTCAAAAAAAAGTAAAGCATTCAGAAAAAAGCAAAAAAATAAAACTGCAAAGCCAATTAATTCTTCGAAACTTTTTCGGCAAGCGAAAGAGGCCCGTGAATTAGCGCATGCTCCCTATTCGAAATTTAAAGTTGGCGCTGCGATGATTTCTGATCGTGGGCAGACGTTTACCGGCTGCAACGTTGAAAACGCAAGTTACGGCGGCACGGTTTGCGCTGAACGTGTGGCTATTTTAAAAGCAGTATCCGAAGGAGTTCGGGATTTTGACTCAATTGTAGTTGTCGCAAAGTCTAAAAAACTAGTTCCGCCTTGTGCGATGTGCTTGCAAACGATGGCAGAATTTTGTGAGCCTGATTTTCTCATACATCTTGCCGATCCGTCAGGAATTAAAAAGGCGTATCGTTTGCGAGAGCTTTTGCCGTATCCGTTCAATGCTAAATATTTATAATGTTTTAATATCAATGCGTGGAAATAATGGGTCACCCTTCGTGACATGATCAGAATTGCTTAAGAGTCCCCAGGTTTTACAATCTTTAAAGACTGCAGGTTTGTTCCAACCAATGCGTTTTAAAACGTCTGAACATTTTGTTGGCATAACGGGAGATAACAACGTGCTGACAATTCTTAGAACTTCGAGTGCGTGGTAAAGGCTTTCTCCGGCATCTTCGAGTGAGTCTTTGGCACGTTTCCAAGGAGCCGTATCCTCTAAATATTTATTGGCTTGATTCAGTAAATCTACAACATGCCCAATCGCCGTATTTGGAGACATTTTTTCGATATCAGTTTTTACTTTTTCTGCCGTTTGCAAAGCCGCATTTTTTAGTTCTTTCGACCCCGGAAGACGGCTTTCAGATGTGGGAACTTTGCCAGCAAAATATTTATCTACTAAATTTGTAGACCGACTTAAAAGGTTACCAAAATTGTTCGCGAGCTCGGCATTTATACGATTGATGACGAGTTCTTGCGAAAATTGAGCATCGTTTCCCAAATAAATATCGCGCGCAAGAAAGTAACGAAGGCCATCAACGCCAACGACATCTTTTAAGTCCAAGGGGTTGACGACATTTCCGAGCGATTTGCTCATTTTCTGGCTGCCTTCCATTAACCACCAACCGTGTGCAAAAATTTGTTTAGGCAGGCTAATCTCAAGACCCATTAACATTGTGGTCCAATAAACGGCATGCGTGGTCAGAATGTCTTTGCCTATTAAATGAATTGCCGACGGCCAAAACTCTTTAAATAGATTTGCTTTGTCAGGCTGCTTGTATCCGACCGCAGAGGCGTAATTAATAAGAGCATCAAACCAAACATAGGTGACGTAGTCATTATCAAAAGGTAGTTCAATACCCCAACTCAAGCGCGCTTTTGGCCTTGAAATGCACAGATCTTCGAGCGGTTGTTTTAAAAAACCCAGAACTTCATTTTTTCGGAACTCAGGTGCGATAAAATTTGGATGCGCATGAATATAGTCGATCAAACGTTGCTGGTACTTAGACATTTTAAAAAAATAATTTTTTTCTTTAACTGCCTGAACGTCGTTTCCTAATGGGGTTTTGCCATTGATTAAGTCTTTTTCTGTATAAAAAACCTCTTCGGAAACACAATAAAGCCCTTCGTATTCTTGAATATATATTTCGCCCTTATCAAAGAGCTCTTGCAGAGAATCTTGCACGGCTTTTTTATGAAAGGGCATTGTTGTACGAATAAATTGGTCTTCACTGATATCTAAACTTTTCCAAGCAGTTTGAAATCGAACGACGAGTTCGTCGACATGTTGTTGTGGCGACTTATCTCTTTTTTGTGCGGCCTGCTGGACTTTTTGACCATGTTCATCGGTTCCAGTTAAAAAATAAGTTTTTTCTTCAAAAAGTCGATGATAGCGAGCCAGAACGTCCGCAACGACCGTTGTATACGCATGCCCGATATGGGGAATGTCATTTACATAGTAAATAGGTGTGGTGATGTAAAAACTCATTTAGCTGTCCTCGCGTGAAAGCCCAAGCTTTGAGAACAATTTCGTAATATCTCTGCGGATTTGAGGAAGTGCGCTAATGCTTGCGGCCGCACGCAAATGCAATTTTATCGGCAACAGGGGATATCCCGCGTAAGCTCCAGACTTTGTAATGCTATTACTAACGCCGGATAAGCCACCGATCTGAACATTATCACAAATTGAAATGTGATCCGTAACGGTGACGCGCCCCCCGCACACCACATTATCGCCTATAACCGCCGATCCCGCCGTCGCAAACTTTCCGGCGAAGAGGCCGTTTTTGCCGATAATTGTGTTATGCGCAATATGACTGAGGTTATCTATTTTTGTGCCTTCGCCAATTCGAGTTTCATCAAATGTGGCGCGATCAATTGTGCACCCGGCGCCTATGTGCACACGATCTTCGAGTATAACTTTGCCAGATTGAGGAATTTGGTAATGATGGCCTTTTTCGTCATGCGCAAATCCAAATCCAATTCCACCAATGCTAGTATTGGATTTTATCGTACAGGCTTTTCCGATTTGAGTGCGTCTACCAATAAAAACTAAGGGTTCAATCGCCGTGTCAGTCTCCACCACAATATCACTCTCAAGAACGGTATTGGATCCAATAGAGACATTTTTTTTTAGGTGCACGCGCGGTCCGATAGACACGTAAGCACCAATGCTCACGTTCTCGTCAATTTGCGCGCTTGGATGAATCACAGCAGTAGAATCAATACCCTCAAGATACATATTAAAGTGATCAGGAAAAAATTTTTGAGATGTTCGCGCCAAAGCGAGGGTCACATTATTCGTAAATAGGTAGCCTGCGTCTTTTTGTAGGTCTGAATGCTCTTTTAACTTAGATGCGAGAACAAAAGCTCGACAACCTCGCTCAAATGCGAGTTTAATGTCGCCAAGATCGGAGAGAAACACTAGAGATTTACTGTTCGCCATTTGTGGAGACGAAAGCCGCTCAAAAGATACCGTTTGCGAGTGTAAAGACCCTAAATAGAGTTCTGGGTTAGCCTTTTGTATGTCTGTGAGAGTCAAATGCACGTGCAACCTCAGAATCACGAGTTACAAATAATAACCTGTTGATTCATGGAATAGTTTGATCTATCTAGTTGAAAAATAGGTGAAATTACAAAAATGTCATTTGAATTATTTTTAAAAGCATTGCGTCAGCTTCTAGAGCCAATAACCGGGAAACCGGATGCTGGTAAAGGGGAATTGGAAGGGATCAATATGAAGAAGGCAAAAGTAAATAAAAAACCTGCTGCAAAAGCAGCGGCTAAAAAATCACCGGCTAAAAAAGATACGTCGGGTAAAGGTAAAAAAGCAGTAAAAGCAGTGGCGCCAAAAGCGGCTTTAAAATCTGTAAAGGCATCCACAAAGTCAGAGGTAAAGCCAGTAGTTAAGGAAGCAGTTAAGCAGGCTGTTAAACAAGCAGTTAAACCCGCGATTAAACCTATTAAAGAAGTGAAAGCCGAAACCAAAGTCGCTCCTTCAAAACAAAATAAAGCGGCCGAGTTAGCTCAAAAAGCGGAACTTGAAAAAATAAATAAGTCTGCAGGTCCAAAAACTTTAAAAGAAGCTTTGTCTGGAAGCATTAAATCTGCAGCTGATATGGAGCCTGATGTCGTTCTAAATAATGTCGAACAACAAGACTCGACTGATCAAGAGAAGAAGGCGATGGCTCGTAAACTTGCTCAGGCCGGAACAAACTTTGAATCGGTTTACAAAATTGCAAAAGCAATGAAAATAAAAAACTATAAAATGTCTGAGAGCTTCGAGGCTCGCACGCCAATTATGCACAAAGTGCTCGGATGGGGATTTATTCTCTCTACAGAGAAAAACCGTATCCAAGTTTTGTTCAAAGAAGGTGTTAAGACCCTCATTACGAATTATCAAAAGTAGGAGAAACATGGCTAGGGATGATCTTGCACAGTTAGATGGAAAGGTCGTAGATGCTGCGGCGGGCGGCCTTTACAAAGTTGAATTAGAAAACGGTGTAAATATCAATGCCAAGCTATGTGGAAAGATGAGACGTTTTAACATTCGCGTTGTGGTTGGAGATAAAGTAACTGTTGGTGTTTCTCCATATGATCCGACTCATGGCCTTATCATGTACCGTCACAAATAGTTTTTATGACATCTGAATTCGGCGTTTATTTAAAAACAAAATTTCCAGGAATAAAGCCTCAGTCGGCCAAGGCCGTTTTGGACTTGCACCAAGAGGGCGCAACTGTTCCTTTTATTGCGCGCTACCGAAAAGAAAAAACTGGAAATCTCGATGAAGTCGAGGTCAAAGGAGTCATTGATTCTTTTGAAGAATTTAATGAAATTGTGAAACGCCAAGCCTTCATGGTCAAAGAAATCGAAGGCCAAGGCAATCTGACAAATGAACTTAAATTACGTATTCAGACAACTTTTGACTTAGGCGAGCTTGAAGAGATTTATCGTCCTTACAAGAAAAAGAAAAAAACAAGAGCCACTTTAGCCCGCGAAGCCGGATTAGAACCACTTGCCAACTGGTTGTGGTCTTTAGGTAACGGTACCGTAAAAGATGAAACTGCGCTTGAAGTAAAAGCCAAAGACTTTATCAATGCCGCGGCTAAATACGTTACTTACGAAGAAGTACTTAAAGGTGCTCAAGATATTTTAGTCGAAAAAATTTCAAATGATCCCGCTCTACGCGAAGTGATTCGAAAAGATATTTTTGAACGAGGACGCATTGTTTCTAAAAAGGGTAAAGAGTTTAAACCGCATTCAAAATTTGAAATGTACGCGGAGTTTGAAGAACCTATAAAAAGCTTATTGTTGCCTAAGGCCTCTCATCGTTACTTAGCCATGAGACGAGGTTGGCAAGAAAGCGAGTTGTCGGTCGATGTGGTTGGCGATCGTGATTTATATTTAAAAAAATTCGAAGACTACGCATTGACGACCCCTTCTCAAGCGACTGAATTTTTAAAAAAATGCGCGGCGACGGCCTTAGATGTTCACGTCATGTCATCTGTCGGAAACGAAGTTCATCGTAAATTAAAAGATACCGCCGATCTTCACGCGATTGACGTTTTCGCTCAAAATGTTCGACAAGTTTTATTGGCGAGTCCTTTTGGCTCAAAATGTATTTTAGGTGTCGACCCAGGTTTGCGCACAGGTTGTAAAGTTGCGTTGATTGATAAATCTGGAAACTTCTTATCGCACACGGTTCTGCACATTCAAGGTGAGAGTGCCGAAGACAAGGCAACTCATTTATTCAAAGAGCTCTTAGGACAAATTCAATTGGATGGTATCGCGGTTGGTAACGGGACGGGTGGACGCGAAGCCGAAGGCTTTTTGCGCAAAATCTTAACGTCTCTCGGTAAATCCATTCCGGTTATTATGGTAAATGAGTCCGGTGCGAGTGTGTATTCGGCGAGTGAAGTGGCGCGTGAAGAATTTCCGGAGTTAGACCTTACCGTTCGAGGCGCTATTTCTATTGCTCGCCGTTTACAAGATCCACTTTCCGAACTAGTTAAAGTTGATCCTAAAAGTATTGGAGTCGGGCAGTATCAACACGACGTCTCTCCGACTCAACTTAAAAAAGGTCTCGATTTCGTTGTTGAATCTTGCGTGAATTCTGTGGGAGTCGATCTTAACACCGCTTCGCCGTATTTATTGAGTTACATTGCCGGGATCGGGCCTGCGCTCGCAAAAAGTATTGTCGACTATCGAAAAGAGCACGGACAATTTCAAGATCGGGATGCTTTAACGAAAGTTCCGCGCTTAAGTTCAAAAGTTTTTGAGCAGTGTGCCGGTTTTTTAAGATTGGCTAACAGCAAAAATCCTCTAGATAAAACCGGTATTCATCCTGAGCGTTACTCCGCCGTTCGCGAAATGGCGGGTGAGATTGATCTTGGACTTTCAGATGTGATCGGCGAGGGCGCAAAAAAACTTGTCGCCATTCGAACAAAATGGGCCGAACTGATTGGCGCATTTACGTTTGACGACATCGTGAAAGAACTTGAAAAACCAGGACGCGATCCACGTGACCCATTTAAAATCTTCACGTACCGCGATGATATTTTTGAAGTTAAAGATTTAAAAGAGGGCATGATCTGCCCAGGCATCGTTTCTAACGTTACAAACTTTGGTGCCTTCGTAGATATTGGAGTTCATCAAGACGGTCTCGTGCATATTTCGGAACTAACGCACGAGTTTGTCGATGACCCACGTAAAGTGGTTCAACCCGGCCAGCAAGTAAAAGTGAAAGTTTTAAAAGTCGACTTAGAAAAAAGCCAAATTTCTCTGACAATGAAACTTGAAGCCGCTCCCGAGCGTGCCCCTCGTCCACCAAGAGAAGAACGCCCTCGTCAAGAACGACCTCAACAAGAAAGATCACAACAATCACGTCCGCAACAAAATGCAAGACCCACAGATAATCGCCGTCAACAACCAGGTGTCAGACCCGATCAACAAAGACCGGCTCAAGCCGCAGGTCAGTCGCGTGGCCCTCGTCGTGAAGATCGCAGACCTGACTCGCGAGACAACCGCGGCGGTAAACCTCAACAACCACACGGCCGTGGACCAACTCCAAACACGCCACCACGCCCACCAAAATCGCCGTTCAACAATTCATTCGGCGCACTCGCAGCTCTGAAAGATCAGTTAAATAAGAAGTAGAAAAATAAGTGAGTCAACGATTTGAATTTTTGTTTCTACACGGTCAATTTAAAGATCGATAGCGAGTGCTTCGGTTGCGCTCATTTATAATCAAACGCATTCGTCGCATAAACCACCATATCAATTCCGCCATTATCGGAAAAAAATTTTCTTCGTATACCTTCGTGTTTAAGTCCACTTTTAACGGCAACTCTAATGGAAGGTTTATGTCTGGTTTCTGTCGCTGCCTCTAACCTATGAAAATTCATTTTTGTAAAAGCAATTTTGAGAGCCAACTTTGAAGATTCTGTTGCATAACCCTTGGACCAATATTGGTTATGAATCACGTAACCCAAATTTCCCCAACGTAGCTGTTGATTTAGTGTGAGTATGTCAATCTGGCCGATGTAAGATCCATCTGCTTTGTTAAATATGCCGAAAACGAATTGGTGCCCACTCTTCCAATTTTTCTTATAGCGTTCGAGTCTTGTTTTGAATTTTCCTAGACTCGCTTCTTTGCAGGTAGGTATTTCATTGTCGAATTTACCCTTGGAGCGAAATCTACCTTTATGAGCGGCCTGACAATTTTTGAAATCGGTCATCTTGTAGGGTCTTAAAAACACCCTTTCTCCAGTAATCTTAAGGTTAGAATAGGTTGGACTTTTAACCATCTTGTTCTCCATGAAGAAGAAATAAAACATTGGCGGCTCGCTGAGCAACAATTAAATAATTAAACGTCCAGAGTTGATCAGCATGTTATATATTGCAGAGCCTTAAGGTATGACTCTTGCTCAGAAAATTCGCCATGAGAATGGTTGCTTCTAGAATCTTTTTAAGTGGTGTCTGCGCTGTAGTTTTTACTGGCTCGTCGCTCTCGTATGCATTTTATGGGCGTCATTCGGCAGAGGCGACTCTTAAGTATCGTGCCGTCATTGAGATGACATTGCCACAATTACAAAGTCTTAAGCAGATTCAAACAGGTGGAGAACTTCGTGATGACGCTTTAGAGCAGATTGACGAACAGGTTCAGCATCTTATGGGGACGTTTCAATCGACGTCTTTTATCGAAGAAGTTGGCGGTTCTGGAGCCTTAGGCGCTACATATTCTATCAAGTTTATCAAAGTTGAAAATATTAAGTCTTCAGAAAATAAACTAATCACTTACGAATTCACGGGCAAAACTATATTTGAAAAAGAACTGTTTAAAAATAAAAAGAGCATAGGGGTTCCGATTAAACTTCCATTAGATTCTACTAAAATCTATTGTTTGGGATTTAAAACCTCTGAAGAAGTTAAGACATGTCTCGCGATTCCTTCACGCGATGATTTGCCGGACGATTATTTGAATTTTTGTACAGATGATCACTACAATACCGAAGGCGATTTTTGGTACTTTTGGGATCCCGAGCAAGAGGACTGCCCCTTAAATAATAATAAAGCGGATGTCGTTCGCGTGACAGGCACACTGACACGCACCGATGCGTTTGAATATACGTATCCTGAATATAACAAATTGTTTCAAACAAATTATAATAATGGGTCTTTAGATATCAGCGTGTTCTTGGGCTACATTGATGAAGAAACTCTTGATGCTGTCAATGTGAACAAAGGTGACGAAGGGTATTATGCCATGACGGTACTTGAGGATGAACTCAAGCATCGTGCCTTTAAACTTTCGACTTTTAAAAATGAATTCTCAGATTCGAATCCTGATCATAAAGGTATTGCCTTTGAACGTGTGTACGAGAAAATGGTAACGCCCGAATCAGGTTCGGGTCTCGCTCCAACTCTTGTGAGAATAAAAATTCTCCTCGCCGATACCGCGATTACATCAGAAGACGAAACCTTTCGTCGCGCGCTTGTTCAGGCAATGCGAGAGTCTGAAGTTGTTGTGTATGATGGCCATTCGGGGCTCGGCGGAAATTTAGACGTTGAAAGAATTGAAGGTCTCACTTTGGATCCGTCTAAATATCAGATTTATTTTTTTAACGGATGTAGCTCGTATCGCTATTACAACTACATGTATTTTAAATCTAAGGGCGGCTCAAAAAATCTCGATATTATTTCAACTGGCCTTCAATCATCATCTGATGTCACGGCAACAAATATTATCGCATTTTTAAATTACTTTATTTCTGGTCAGCCGCGCACCTACCAAAAGGTCATTCAAAACTTAGAAGCTTCGAACGGTGAGGACAACGGCACGTTTCTTATCAGCATCAGTGGTGACGAGAACAATGTCTGGAAGCCCAAAGTAAAATAATTAGAAACGTTGGGCGATTTCGACAAAGCCGTCCCCGCCTTTTTGAGTGGCGACATATTTAGGCTTTTGTTTGAGATCCTGGATAAAATTTTTGATATTGGCGACGGCAAAACTATTTCGAAAATAGCCAAACATAGGCTCATCGTTTGGAGAATCGCCTACAAACGCGCACGTCGAATTTATTTTTTCTAAATCAAATCCAAATTCATCTTTAAGGAGAACTCGACACATCGAAAGTTTGTCGTACGTTCCGAACCATCCGTTGACATGGATAGAGCTGACTTTTGCTTGAGCTCCTGCGCCTTCAAATAAACTAACAATTTTTTTAACTTGCTCTCGTGGTAGAGGTTCAACATCTTCACAAAAATCTATTGCTAGATCCATCATGCGACAAAACTGATCCGACGCAATGGCGCATCCGGGAACTTCGCGAAGAATTTTTTCGGACAATGTATCTAATTTTTTACGATTTTCTATTCGAGCTTTATCTTCGATAAAAAATTTGCGTTTCATTTCTTTGTTCGTGTAGCGAAAATAAAAACCCCCGTTTTCTCCGACGACGCCATCGACGGGCCACATGCGCGCAATCATTTCGCACCAACCGGCGGGACGGCCCGTGATCGGAATAATATGAAGTCCTTTATTTTTTAATTTCCAAAGTGCTGCGTATGCGTCTGGACCTAATTGACCTTCGTCGGTAAGCGTGTCGTCGATATCCGTAAAAACAAATTTAATTCCGGGATTTTTAAATTCGCTAAGTGTTTTCATTCATCCAAAAGTATAAAGCTGCGTTGAGTTAAAATTTTCCACTTGCAATAACAACCTAACAGGCCTCATTTTGATATACGTTATCAATGCATTACAAGAGTTCTGCGTTTGAATTAGAACTATTGCGTTGCGTAATTTAAATTCTAAACCTAGAGAAATCTGAGAGGATCCCAAAAACAGCCACATATATCCAACATATATATAGATAATTTGGGTTAATGTAAGGTTTAGAGTAAAAATTAAAAGGACAAAAACCATCGATGGCAAAAGCGGCAGCAAAAAATAAATCTACAAAATCAGGAGGCCGAACTCTTGTTATTGTGGAATCTCCAACTAAAGCTAAGACGATTAAAAAATTTCTCGGGAAAAATTATCAAGTCACTTCATGTATGGGGCATGTTCGTGATTTGCCTCAATCCGCAAAAGATATTCCTGAAAAAGTAAAAAAGCATGCCTGGTCAAAATTAGGCGTTAATGTTGAAAAAGATTTTGATCCGCTTTACTGCATTCCTAAAAATAAAGAAAAAATTGTAAGTCAACTGCGCGGACTTTTAGAAAACGCCGACGAACTTATTCTCGCGACGGACGAAGACCGTGAGGGAGAAAGTATTAGTTGGCATCTATTAGAAATTTTGAAGCCAGACATTCCGGTTAAGCGCATGGTGTTTCATGAAATCACTAAAGAAGCGATCGAAGAGTCGCTCGACCACACACGTGCGATTGATTACAACCTTGTGCGCGCGCAAGAAGCTCGTCGGGTTTTGGATCGTCTTGTGGGATATACGATTTCGCCTTTACTTTGGAAGAAAGTGGCATTTGGATTATCTGCAGGACGTGTGCAGTCTGTGGCGGTGCGCTTAATTTGTGAACGCGAGCAAGAGCGTATGCGCTTTCGTAAGTCAGAGTATTGGAGCATCGAAGCTGAAAATTCAAAGTCGTCAACTCCATTTGAAAGCCGATTGCTTGAACATGAAGGCAAGCGTGTCGCGACCGGAAAAGATTTTGATCCGTTAACGGGCCAAATTGCCGACGACAATAAGAAAAAACTTTTGCATTTAGATAAAAAGAAAGCCGAAGACATTCAGAAAAGTCTAAAAGGTCAGTCTTGGAAAGTGACGGAGGTTGAAGAAAAACCGGTCACGCGTAAACCCTCTCCGCCGTTTATTACGTCGACGCTTCAGCAAGAAGCCAATCGCAAATTGGGCATGAGTTCGAATCAAACCATGAGAACGGCGCAAGGCTTGTACGAAAAAGGTCTCATTACATACATGAGAACAGATTCCACGACACTTTCGGGTCAAGCCATTAAAGCTGCGCGTGAGTGTATTCAAGATTTGTACGGCAAAGAGTATTTGCCTGCAGAAGCCCGCCTCTATACCGGAAAAAAATCTAAAGGCGCACAAGAAGCTCACGAAGCGATTCGCCCGGCAGGAACTGTTTTTATTTTACCGGAACAGTCGGATTTAAAAGGTGAAGAATTAAAATTATATGATTTAATTTGGAAGCGAACCGTGGCGTCACAAATGTCGGATGCCAAGCAAAAACAAATGAGCGTACGAATTCAGGCCGGTTCGTCTCTTTTTGCTGCAAACGGAAGTTCAATTGTGTTTCCCGGATTTTTACGAGCGTATGTTGAGGGAAGTGATGATCCAGAAGCCGCTCTAGAAGAGCGCGAGACGATTTTACCCGCATTAAAAGTGGGAGACAAAGTCGAGTGCACGAGTATTACGCCGAACATGCACGAGACAAAACCGGTCGCCCGTTACACAGAAGCTTCTTTAATTCAAACGATGGAAAAAGAAGGCATCGGACGTCCTTCGACTTACGCGGCGACAATTTCAACCGTCATTAACCGGGGTTACGTCATTAAAATTGGCAATGCTCTCACGCCAACCTTTACGGCGATGGTTGTTGTGAAATTGTTAGAACGATATCTGCCTCAATATGTCGACACCGAATTTACATCTAAAATGGAAGAAAGCTTAGATGAAATTGCGGCCGGAGATTTGAATTGGGTTGCGTATCTGACGAGTATTTATCTCGGAAAAAATGGACTTCAAAAGCAAGTTGAACTTCAGGATAAGAAAATAAAACCTGAAGAAGCGCGGTCCATCGAAATTGAATCCTTAAAAGGTTTATCGGTTCGTGTGGGACGTTATGGAGCGTATGTTTGTCGAACGGCTAAAAAAGGTGAAGAAATTTGTGCGAGTCTTCCGGACTCTCAACCACCAGC
>JAKFYE010000044.1 GCA_021731045.1 Bdellovibrionales bacterium
TTCTAAAAGTTTACGAGAAAATGGTTGGAGAAAAACACACAGAAATTAATGACGAAATTAAAGACGCCGCCGGTGAAATTATGAACATCATTTTAGGTCAGGCCAAGACAATTCTCAAAGACCAAAAAGGACTTCCGGTGGATAAGGCCATTCCCACAGTTGTTACAGGTCAAAAATTAAAACTGTCATTTAACAGTAATGCCACGATTGTTATTTTGCCATTTGCAACAGACTTTGGCGCTTTTCATTTAGAAATTATTATTGAGAAAAATTAAGGGGGCTAAAATGTTTGATCCAAATATAACCGTACTTGTCGCTGATGATATGAAGACCATGCGAAAGATTGTGATTAAAGGCCTAATGGATATTGGCTTTAAAAACTTTCTTGAAGCTGTAGACGGACAAGAGGCCTGGATGACGTTAAATGCGAATGCGGATAAAGTGAAACTTGTCGTTTCTGATTGGAACATGCCTAATTGTTCGGGACTAGATTTTCTAAAACGTGTGCGTGCCGATGGCCGCTTTAAAAAACTTCCCTTCGTATTAGTAACAGCAGAGTCAGAGATGTCTCAGGTAGCTGAAGCTGTTTCGGCTGGAGTGGATAATTACGTTGTAAAACCTTTTAAGTCTGAAGATTTAAAGACCAAATTGGAAGCGGTATATAAAAAGTGTGCGGCCGCCGCATAATTTATGGACGAATGGAAGGGTAAAGTTCTCCTGATTGGAACCGGATTTTTAGAGCAAATAGTAAAGAACTATTTGAGTAAGGAAAAAATTATCACGATGCAAGGGTTCAAAGACGTGGAAGCGAAATTCGAAAATTTTCAGGACGGCCTTTTCTTTTCTATAATTTGTGATTCGTCTCTTAGTGAAGCTGAGGCGCTCGAAGCCGCACAACTTATTAAATGCCAAAGTCCTAAAACACCTTTGTTTTATGTTTCTCAAAAAAGAGAGGGTTTTGCTCCTAAAAAATTCATTAAGAACGGCTTTAATGATGCATTCCTAATGCCTTTTGACGAAGAAAACTTAAAATTTAAAGTTCTCGACACAATTTCAGCAGACGCTCTCGCAAATCGCACGTTCCGAGCGGTCCGACCGATAGACATGCCTATAGGAGCTGAGAGTACTTTTGATACTTTCGTATTTCTTCCTCTTAATAACAAATACGTTAAATACATCCCTTCAGGAACCGAAGTCACACAGGAAAAAATGCAGCGTCTTGAACGAAGCAACCATGGTCGTATGTTTTTAGACCAAAAGGATATGTCAAAATTTTTTGAACACACCGCGAACCATTTGATAAAAATGAACGCAACATCCAACACGATGACCGAAACAGAAAAAGAAGAAAAGCTCAATACAGCGGTTCGCTCCCTGGTGTTTGACATCTTTGATGCTTCTCAAGATGAAAGCATTGATTCGGGCAAAGAAATGCTCGTGACCTGCCAAAAAATAGTGTCGAACTATATCACTCACGGTTCAGAGGACGATTGGTATGCAATGCTTATAAAAAATATGGGCGGCAGCGGTGGCGGTTACAATCGCGTCTCTTCAATTTCAACGTACGCTGCGCTTATGGGTATCGGCTTAGGGCTTGGTTCTATAGAAGACCTCGCGATTGCAGCCATGATGTGTGATCTAGCTCTTTCAGATGTTCCAATCGAACTTTTTGATGTTGATCCTAAGACTTGGCCAGAAGAATACAAAAAAATTTACGAAACACATCCTCAACAATCTATAAATTTAATTAAAAAGAAAAAATTAGTCGTAAGCTCAGCTGCTGAAAAAGCAATTCTTCAACATCATGAGCGTTTTGATGGCAAAGGGTTTCCGTCGCAAAGACACGGTCACTCAATATCACAGGAAGCACAAATACTATCAGTCGCATTGCAATTGTACGATCTAACTGTTCCCGTTCCGGGAAAAGCAAAGAAAACACCTTTTCAAGCAATAGAAGAGATCGCCAAAAATGGTTCAATAAGTCCTGAGCTAGGAAATAATTTAATTAAAATGTTTTCGGACAAACACGGAAGTAATATCAAAAAAGGAAAATCAGCATGAAACGCATAAGTATACTTATTGTTCTCTTGATATGTTTTAATCACGGTCTCTCGTTTGCTCAAGAAGAAATAAAAATTGAGGCCTGCGGTAAAGTTTCGAAAATGGAGGGAGACTCATGTGCGACAGCAAAAGTCGAGCTTGATCTTACAAATTGTGAACCCTCACTTAAAACGGTTCAGGCGACTCTCCGCTGTAGTGCGCGAGAATCTGTAGCAACATATCAAACCAAAAAATACAATTATCGACTTGCACTCGAGACATCTCAAGCGTGGGGAAAAACATCTTTTGCCGCAAAAGGAAAAATTTGGCGCGCCATTCGCAAAAGTTTTTTAGCGTCGCATAATGTGGACACACCTAAACCTACAACTGTGCCTCCAGTCGCGGTTGTTCAAGAAGTCAAGCCACGAGAAATCACGAAAGCAGTAGAAGAATCAGCTCCCGAAGAACCTGCAAAGACCACTTACCATGCATCTGGAGTTTCGTGGGTCGAATATGAAAGCTCAGACAAATTTGGTTTTGATGGAACTTCAGGCCGAACAAGTTTTAGTGACAGCGAAACTCAAAGCACTAGCCAAGAAAACATGAGTCTTAATTTAAGACTCAATCTAGATGCGGGAATTGAAACTTCACGCATTTACTCAGTTCTAGATGTCGGAGATGTTTATTACGGAGATACAACATCCGGCGGCGGTGTCGGCCAGCAAAAAGGCGATGCGATTGGACTTCGTAATCTCTATTTGTCTCATAAAATAAACGAAAACATCAGTTTCGATACCGGGGTGATGCCTGTATTAGCAGATCCTCGAGCTTTTGTGTTTTCGGATGATTTGGCAGCGTTCAACTTCAATTATAAACTTGATAAAATTAGCACGAAAGTTTGGGTGGGCGAAGCCACTCGACAACGTCTGGCACATTCAAGTGGGGACCGGTACTCAGGTATCCAATCTAATATCGCTTTTACAGAAAATTTCAATCTTACACCTTTTGCGATTCAACGTTCAGTTAATGGCGAGTTATTTACTAAAGACTTAGGTGGTGGAACATATAACTCTAGCACAGGCAGTACCCGCTCACAATATGTCTGGGCAGGCGCTAATGCGAAATATACAGTTGGTGAATTCAGCTTTGATGCTACAGGCATACATAATTCGGCTCGTACATCGTTTAAAAACTTTAACGAGAAAGATGAAGCCACATCTTACTTAGCTGATCTTAAAATCGGTTATAAACCATCAGGATCTCGCGCCTCATTTAGCCTTGAAGGATTAACAACTCCAGGCGCTAAGAACACAACAAACTCGGGTAATACAATTATCGGTACGAGAAAAGGTTTCGCGTCTCCAGTTGCGGCTTCTTATCTCCTAACCGTCGCCACGTCTGACGGCGTTGACGAAGCTCCTGGGTCAAAGAAAGAAAGCGTTTCGGCCGGCAGCCTTGCTAGTCCCGAAGGCCTCACTCTTATTGTATTCAATACGCAGTATGACTTCACCGATACAACTTCTGCTTTAGTGCGCTACGGTCATCTGACAAGCGCGGCAGAGTCATCTAACAATTCAACTCAAATTGGCGACGAAGTTGATTTTCAATTAACTCATAAGTTAGATGCAAAATCACTACTTCAGGTCGATTACGGTTACTTTTTTGCGGGCCAGTTCTATGTTAATCCTAAGAATGCACAATTAACTTCTGTGAGGTATCGTCTCGAATTTTAATATTTGACGCAAAAAAAATATTTTCTCCCTGCTAATTCAGTGGGGGGTTTTATTTTTACTTAAACTTCCTTTCAAAATTAACGTTATTTTCTTATTAATAAATATTAACAAATTACCGACACGAACAGTATGGATGATTTTGAAATTGAATTAAAAAAAGGATTTTTAGACGAAGCTTCTCAAGGAATTGAAGAAGTGGAGCAATGCTTTTTATCTCTAGAATCATCACCAAATGATACCTCTATCATTGATAAAATTTTTAGACTTGCCCATAATTTAAAAGGCAGCTCTAAGGCCGTCGGTTTTAATCAATTGGGTGAGTTCACCCACGTTTTTGAAAACTTACTTTTAAAAATAAAGAAAAATGAAATTGTCGTCTCTGGGGCGATCGTAAGTTTACTCCTTAGAAGCAACGATCATATTAAATATTTTATCGACCAGTTAAGATCAGACCTCACGGCAAATATTGATTCTACCGCCCTACTCGCAGAGCTCGAAAGCACAATTCGCGGTGAAACTCCTACCATCGCGGCGGCTCCAATTACGCCAGTAGCTCTCGAAGCTGCGTCAGTCGCAGAGGCCGCAGCGCCTGCTGAAATCGAAGACTCTACTCCATCAGAATCTATCGTTGAAAAAGTAAATGTCGTAAGCGCCACTTCAGATCTTAGTTATAATGAGAGTCTAGGAGTTCCTCCTTCTATGATGGTTCCACCCGCCACTATGTTCGAAGAGACTGAAGATGCCGCCGCGAAAGTTCAAGAGCCACCACAAAGCTCCAACACGCCTGCGCCACAAATAGCAGGCGTTACTTCAGCAGAAACTAAAAAGACTAAAACAGAAGTGGCGGCTCCTAGCGATGAAAGCATTCGTGTGAGTTTATCCAAACTTGAAAAATTGATTAACTACGTCGGAGAAATGGTTATTCTCCAAACAGTACTGCGAGAACAAGCTTCATTTAGTCAATCGCCTCTTCTTAGAAAATCTGTCCATCAAATGGGCCGCGTCTCAAAAGAAATCCAGGATCTCTCTATGGGTCTCAGAATGCTTCCGATTAAGCCCATCTTTCAAAAGATGCAAAGAATTGTTCGCGACACCTCGGGCGCACTCAATAAAAAAATAAACTTTCAAATTGAAGGCGAAGAAACCGCCGTTGACAAAACAGTATTGGATCTCATTAGCGATCCATTAGTTCATTTGGTAAGAAATGCTGCTGATCACGGAATTGAGTCAAATGAAAAGCGAGCGACCACAGGTAAATCCATGACCGGCACAATTTCTTTAAAGGCCTTTCATCGGGGTGACAAATTAGTACTCGAAGTCGAAGATGATGGTGGCGGAATTGATCCGGACATTATATCTCGTAAGGCTATTGAAAAAAATGTGATTCCCGCGAATCACAACCTCTCAAAAACAGAAATCATTAATCTCGTTTTTCACGCGGGTTTTTCGACCAAGGCACAGACAACTGATATTTCGGGTCGCGGCGTTGGTATGGATGTCGTAAGAACTAATATCGAAGCCATGCAAGGAGTGATCGAGATTGATACCGTTGTTGGAAAAGGCTCAATCTTTAGAATTATTTTGCCTCTCACTCTTGCGATTGTGGACGGAATGGTTTTGCAGTCTAACGAAGACTTTTACATTATCCCACTTTCGCAAATCAGAGATGCAATTAAGCCTCAAAAAAACCAAGTTCAGTTCAATAAAGGAGTTGGTGAAACATTACTAAGCCGAGGACAAAATATTCCTCTCTATCGACTCGACTACATTTTAAAAAGAAATGCTAAACCAAAATCGATCGATAACTATATTGTTGTCGTTATTAAAGGCTCACAATTCGATTTTGGAATTGTGGTCGATGACATCGTCAATCAACAACAAGTCGTAATCAAAAAACTTGGCGTTGAGTTGCAGAGCATTCAAGGCTTTAGTGGTAGCGCCATTCTCGGAAGTGGACGCCCTGCCCTTATTATAGAGCCGAATGAGCTAATCGCTACGTTTTTAACAAAAAATCCCGTCATTGATCTTTCACAAATGGAGTGCGCATGAGCGAAGAAAATAGCACCACAGATATAAACGACAGATATCTATGTTTTAATCTCGGAAAAGAGGAGTTTGCTATCCCGTTGCTTGCTGTTCGAGAGGTTATTGGGCTGCCGGAAACAACAAAAGTTCCACAAGCACCCAATTACTTTTTGGGAATCACAAATTTGCGAGGGCAAATTATTTCGATCGTAGACCTAAGACAAAAATTGGGAATAGCCTCACAAAACACAAGCGAGACAACAGTTATAATTTGTGATTTTGGAACTTTTTGCATGGGGAGCGTTGTCGATTCAGTTAACAAAGTTCTCAGCCCAGAAGAAAAAGACATTGGTCCAAAACCAACGATGACTGAGTCTAAGGCCAATGCGCATATTTCAGGCGTTATTAAACAAGATGAGAAACTGATTTTACGATTAGATATTGCAAAGGCATTGAACGCAGAAGATTTAATTTTATTAAAAGAAACTAACAAGAAAACAGCATAGGAATATATATGAAAACATTTTTTGCAAACCTTAGCTTAAAAGCTAAAATTATCGGAGTGAACATTGTCGGCCTCGTTGTATTGGGAATTATTGTGTTTCTAATATTCTTCAATGGTCAGAACGAAATTATGAGCAGGACCCAAGCGGGTTTCTCCTCATATTCAGACAATCTGCAAGCTGCCGTCGCGGCTCAGTTTTACGAAAGATATGGTGATGTGCAGGCGTTTGCGATGAATGCTGATATCCAGTCCAACGATCACAACACGATTGTTGCGGAACTTAATGAATATGTAGTTCTTTACGGAATTTATGATCTCATCATGCTCGTCGATACAAAAGGAAATCTTGTTGCCGTAAACAATAAGGATATTGCAGGAAAAGATATTAAGTCCGATGGTTTGTATAAGAAAAACTATTCTAGCGAAAAGTGGTTCCAGGAAACTCTAAAAGGTAACTTTTTAGTCGATACCGAAAAAAATTATAACGGCACCTACTTTGAAGACGCCCAAGTGGATACTTTTGTGAGCGAAGTCTATGGCGAAAAAAGATGGGGCAATGCCTTTAGCGCACAGGTTAAAAATAGTAAAGGCGATGTCATTGGCGTGATTACGAATCGGGCTAACTTTAAATGGGTCGAGAGTGAAGTACAGAACTTGGCTTCTGGCATGATAAAAGCAATAGGGAGCGACTTTGAACTCATGGTTTTAAACGAAAGCGGAAAAGTTCTGGCCATTGTCGACGCTACAAAAAGCTTTAAAGAAAAGTATGAACGTAACTTTGAAGAAGTAGGTGTGCAAAATATTTATGAAGAACACAAAGAGTTGAATAATCTTAACCACACAATGACGGGAGTTGTTGAAGCCTTCGACGATGAACTCAATACAGTTCAAATTGTAGCGTACTCCTCGTTCAAAGACGCTAAATGGCCTTCAAAAGTCGGGTGGAGCGCTATGACTCATATAGATAAAAAGGCGGCTTTTGCAGCCTTTGATAAAGGTATGAGAGATTTTTATATTGCTTTTGCCATTACCTTGGGATTGATTTCACTTCTTAGTTTGTGGTTTGGGAATAGTGTCTCTAAGTCCATGAGTAATCTTGCTGGTCAGCTTGCAAGCGAAAATAAAGAGCTTCTTGAAAGTTCAAATGTTATGGCCAGTACCAGTGATCAACTTTCATCAGCTGCCACCGAACAAGCCGCGGCTTTACAAGAAACGGTTTCGGCGATTGATGAAGTCAGTGCTATGGTCAGTAAAAACGCCGAAAATGCGAGAAAATCGAAAGAAATTTCTCAAGACAGCGAAAAGTCTGCCGTCCAAGGAAAAAGAACCATGGATGAGATGATTGCGGTCATTGACGAAATTCATAAAAGCAACACAGAAATGATGGATCAAATTAAGAAAAGTAACGAAGAATTTACGAACATCGTAAATGTTATTAACGAGATTGGATCTAAAACCAAAGTTATTAATGATATCGTGTTTCAAACTAAGTTGCTCTCGTTTAATGCTTCAGTTGAAGCTGCTCGTGCCGGTGCGCACGGAAAAGGCTTTGCTGTTGTAGCTGAAGAAGTCGGCAACCTCGCCCAAATGAGCGGAAATGCAGCCAAAGAAATTACCAGCCTACTTGAAGGTAGTACCGTAAAAGTCGAAGCGATCGTGAGCGAGACGAAGTCACGCGTGGACAAACTCGTTGATATCAGCAAACAAAAAGTAGAGATCGGTATCAAAACCGCGAAATCATGCAGCGATGTTCTAGAAGAGATTGTGAATAGCGTTTCTCAAGTCAACCAAATGGTCGAAGAAATTTCAACGGCTTCAAACGAACAAGCCCAAGGGGTTTCGGAAATCACAAAGGCCATGAACCAGCTCGATCAAGTGACTCAGCAAAACACGGCCGCTGCATCTTCATCTTCGGATACGGCTGTTGGTATTAAATCCAAAACCGAACGATTTGCCGAAGTTGTGGGAGACTTAACTCACGTCGTATTTGGAAAATCATCAAAAACAATTAAACCGATGGCGACAACTAAATCGACGTCGGTGGTCGAAATGAAGCTATATAAGAAAAAACACGCACCTGCGCCTGCACTTAAAAAAGCCTCGGGTGACGATACGATGCCAAGTTCAGACGACAGTCGATTTGAGGACGTATAAACTAAAGATTAACCCTTAAGAGGTTTGGTATGTCTTCCGCTGCTTTAAAAAATAATCATGCGCTTCTCGTGTTGATTGCTGATAAGGTCACCGCTTGGACTGGCAATAGATTTTTAGAGAAACACTACACCATGATCGAGAGCCGATTATTACGTCGAATTTCACAAATTAAGATAAAAAATCTTGAAGAATATTATCAATACCTTTTAGAAAATGAAGATGATGAAAAAGAACATCTCATTTCGTTACTCACCACTCATCACACGTACTTCTTTAGAGAGTCCTCACACTTCGAATTTATCAACAATAATATTATACCTGAACTCATAAAAGAGATTCAGGCGCGCCCCGACAAAACATTACGAGTCCTTTCTATGGCCTGTAGTCGCGGACACGAAGTGTACTCACTTGCCACATTTTTAGATTACAATATTAAAAAACTCCACTCTGGAATCAATTTTAAAATTACAGCAACCGACGTCGATGTACAGTCGGTAAATTACGCAAACAATGGCGTCTATGCATTTGAAGAACTCAAACGCGTACCAATGCAATACCTAGAGGGTTATTGGATCCGAGGCAAAGGTGAGATCTCAAATTTTGCTAAGATTTCTAAAAAAGTTAAAGAGAAATGTGAATTTTATGAAGACAATCTTTTAAAAATATCAGCACGAACATCTGCCACAAAGTACGATATTATCTTATGCCGAAACGTATTTATTTATTTTGATCAACCCAAAGTAAAAGAAATCACCGAATCATTAATGAAACTATTAAATCCTTCGGGGTATTTAATAGTTGGGATTTCGGAAAGTCTTAGAGGAATCGTAGACTCCGTATTGCCAGTTGGCCCGTCAGTTTATAGAAGTTTAGGCACTAAAGCTTCAACAACTGAGAAAGTCGTGTCGATTCGTCCTTCAGTAAAAATACCTGAGACGATTTCGCCTCCGCCTGCACGCGCTGAATTGCCAAATCCTATTCGCGTACTATGTGTAGATGACTCCCCGACTATTCATGCCGTGCTTTCAAAAATTTTGTCTGAACAAGATGGATTTAAAATTGTGGGAAAGGCAATGAATGGTGTGGAGGCATTTGAATTTCTAAAAACAAACAAAGTCGATGCAGTCACACTCGACATCCACATGCCAGTTATGACAGGCACAGAATACCTAGAAAAACATTTTAATAATTTGCATCCGCCCGTGGTGATGATGACTTCGGTAACTCGAGAAAACTCTGACATTGCTTTTAAAGCACTTAATAGCGGAGCCTCTGATTACGTCGAAAAACCAACACTGCTAAATATGAAAGAAATCGCGCAAGAGCTTAGAGAAAAACTTAAGACGGCAATACTAAACAAAGCTCAAAGAGCCGATCGTAATTTTGATAAGCAGTTTGCAAAAGTACTTGAAATAAAAAAACCAAAAGAATGTTTAAATATTGTGGTGGGAACAATGGGAGAACGCGACAAAATCCACGAATTGATGGCAAGATCTTATGGCTTGGGAATTTCAACAATTATTGTATGGAACAAAGCCAAGGACGCTGAAAAGCCCCTTATTGAATCTCTCTTTAAGCAATGGAACTTTAGTTTAGATTCGCAAAATTCTAAACTTACTTATTGTTTAGATCTCAAGGAGTTGTCTGCACTGGTCTCCACCCAAGCTCAAGGAAAGACTCGAATTGTGACCTCCGTTACGGCTCAGGCTGGTGCCGATTATATTTTAGCTGCTCCGCTTCATGATGGAAAAGTCATAATCGAAGAGGCTATGAACATTGATATGAAAAAAGTTAAGCGTGAATGGAACGTTTATCCATTTACAAGTATTGAATACACAGTTTTTGAAATATTTGCGAAGTAAAGCATGAATACACTTACGATTTTCGACTCTCGAGAACTAGAAACCCAGAAGTTAAGCAGCAGCTCAGCTGCTTTTATTTACCTATACGATGCTACGAATCGCATGGCAGGCGAAGTCGGATCTGAAGATCAGCTCATAGAATTCAGCCGCGTCTGCAAAAAACATTTTAAAAATTTGCAGAAGGTAAAAGCCAAAGTTATTGGCCCCTACCTTTTGGCGCGCCAGATTCAACAAAAACTTTTTGAAATTGAAGTTCAAATTGAGAAAGCCATTTATACAAAATCCTATTTAATTTACTATTCTCCACAAACAGGCGTTATTAAGCTTTCCAAAACAGCCATCGAGAAAATTAATGTTCTCGTGGTTGACGATTCTAAAACAATACGAGAATTGCTTACGCGTGCGATTTCGTCTCACCCGGAATTCTGTGTTGTTGGACAATCTGAAAACGGTCAAGATCTCGCAGAAAAAATAAAAACCCTTGATGTGCATGTTTTGACTTTGGACATGCAGATGCCAGTTGTGAATGGGGTCCTTGCGCTAAAGCAATTCTTTCCTAAATACCCCGTACCGGCGATTGTTGTCAGCGCGGTCTCACTTGAAGAGGGTTCCTTGGTGATGGACGCGATCGATGCCGGCGCATTTGATTACCTTCAAAAGCCCACGCACAATAACTTTGAAGAATTTCAAACAGTACTAGCGGACAAAATTAAGGTCGCATTTTTATCAAAATATAAATTGTCTAAAATTGAACATAAAAATAAAATAAACATCAATATTGATAGTCCGCTTATTGATACAGACAAGCTTGTGGCGGTAGGTTCTTCAACTGGTGGAATTGAAGCCTTACGAGAATTTCTTGTTCGACTTCCTAAAAATATTCCTCCGATCGTTATTGTTCAGCATATTCCAGCTGGGTTCTCGAAAGCCTTCGCCGAGCGTATGGATACATTATGTCCATTTTTAGTCAAAGAGGGCGAAACCGGAGATGAGGTGGTCGCCGGTACAGTATACATTGCGGCCGGTGGCAAACAAACAGCGATTAAAAAAGAGGGTAGTAAATATTTTTTAGATGTCAATGACGACGGCCCGGTAAATCGGCACAAACCATCAGTTGATTACACCTTCTTTAGTCTGGCTAAAAACTGCAATAAAAGAATAATCGCTATCATGCTCACAGGCATGGGCTCGGACGGAGCCAAAGGGATGAAGCAGCTTAAAGACAATGGTGCACTGACCATTGCGGAGAGCGAAGAGAGCTGCGTCGTTTATGGGATGCCCCAAGCTGCGGTCAATCTTGGCTGCGTGGACCATGTACTACATATAAAAGATATTGCGTCTAAAACCTTGCAGTTACTTTCAACAAAAACAAAATTCAAAAAAGCCCTCTAGTATCTTATGCTACGAAGAGATTTTATGTTGCGCTAGCTGGTGAATAGTTTTTTCAATTATTAGCTGACACTAAATCCACTTTTAAAATTAAAATAATGACAGCTACTCTAAGATGTATTCATTTAAAGGTATTGAGTTAGGACTCACTCACGTTAGTCTCGCAATGTGTTAAGAGAATACTTGGTGCTAAATAAATACTGTTTTCTTATAAATAATATATATTTAATGCCGATTTAGTACCTGTGTTTGCAACTTTTTTAAATCAAAATTTAGACTTAGTGGCCCTTTCTGTGACATTCATTGGGGCCCTATTTATAACCAAACTTACCTCTTCAAACAAAAGATGGCACTACGCAAATTCAATTTCGCTTATGATCGTCATCGCACACATTACGTTCACATGGACCTTAACCTTAGTTGTTGAAAATCATGAACGCAACGAAGC
>JAKFYE010000027.1 GCA_021731045.1 Bdellovibrionales bacterium
CGTCGGTATCGGCACGACAAATCCGGCTTATTACAAATTACATATCGTGCGTTCTGATGCCGGACAGGATGCCATCTTGATGATTGAAAATACTGCCAATGGGGCCAACTCTTTATTATCGCTTCAACCAGGCACAAGCGGATCAGGATATATATGGAACAATAGATGGGACTCTCCAACTGTATTCTCAGGAGCTAACGGCGAAAAAATGAGAATCGACAACGCCACTGGTAACGTCGGTATTGGTACGACAACTCCAGGTGCGATGCTTGGTATCGGAACTCCGGGCTCATCTTTAGGCACACTCCGTTTATCGGGTAGCACATCAGGTTATGTCGAGCTTCGCCCGAATGTTGCGGCTGGTAGCGTGATTTTAACTCTTCCTGCCACAGCTGACACATTAATCGGAAAAGCCACCACAGACACATTGACTAATAAAACACTCAATGCGGATAGCACGGGTAACGTGGTCACTTTACCAGCAAAAGTTTGGTTACCAGCTGCAGGTTGTAGCAACACGACGGCGGGTACGATTTGGGATCTCCCAACGTCAACTCCAGCTGTTCCGGCTTGTGTGACCGGCACCAACACGCAAAAAGGGGTCTTACACTTTGCCGATACTTCGGGCGGATTCTCTGCACAAATGACCCAGTATCTTCCTGCGGATTGGACAAGTACAGGCGGTGTTGATGTTAATATTATTTGGTTAACAGCGGCCACGAGCGGTAACGCAAAATGGACAGTTGCCCTTGTTTGTACAGATGTTGGTGCGACCGCAACTGATGACCCAGCCTTCCCAACTTCTGGTAACGGATTTAACACTGGCACAACGGCGTCTCCAGGCACGACATTGTATGCGCAAACAACAACAATTACGGGCGCGACTTTGCCTACTAGTTGTGTCACAGGCACAGCTCAACTTTTACATATAAAACTTTTCCGTGATGGAAACGACGCTTCTGATACTTTAGGTGCAACCGCCTCATTTATCGGCATGAATTTGACTTATCGAAGAGCGATGTAATGAAACAGCATATTTTATTACTAAGCCTATTCGTATTGTTTTGGTCAACAAGCGGAAACGCCATCACCATTACAAATAAATTAGCAACTGGCAGCGACACAAACTCCGCAACTTATACAACCGCCAGCGTGGCGTTTAGCAATAATAAACTTTATCTTTTGGCTGTAGGTGGACGCCTCACGGGCGTTCCGGCATCTCCAACGATTAGCGGCGGCGGAATCACATGGGTCGAAATTAACACGTCTACTTTTGATACCATCGCCTCACCAGATCGCCGAGTCACTGTCTATCGTGGATATGTTCGTTCAGGTGCTATTAGCGAAGCGCTCACGATTACATGGGCGAGCAGTATGTCGAGTTGTGAATGGGTGCTAGATGAACTCGAAGGCGTCGATATTTCAGGTACAAATGGCTCAGGCGCGATTGCTCAGAGTGCCGTCAATTCTGCGAACTCCGGCGCAACATCTATAACCGCAACACTCGGGTCTTTTGGCGATAGCCAAAGTCTTACTTGGGCCGCATTCGGGTTAAGCACTCAAGGTGCGTCAGGTATTATGACTGCCGGGAGCGGATTTACTCTCGGTGGCGCATATCAAAGTAGCGGCGAAGCGCACTCTATTTCTTCCGAATACAGACTCACCAATGGGGGCGATACCACGGTAGATGGAACATTCTCATCGGCCGCAGTGGGTGTGGTCGCGATAGAAGTTCGAGCCTGGGGAACAGCGCCAGAAGCCTCTCCAATTACCATTTCAAATAAACTTGCTGTTGCGGACAATACGAATGGTCAAGTTTACACAACGGCCAGTGTCGCCTTCAGCAATAATAAACTTTACCTTTTAGCCGTGAGCGGCCGGCATACGGGGGGAATTCCCGCGGCTCCCACAGTTTCTGGTGGGGGTATTACTTGGACAACGGTAAATGATGTTGCCTATGGTACAAATGCGTCTCCTCAACGAAGGGTTGTGGTCTATAGGGGACTTGTCACCTCGGGCGCATCCACAGGTACTCTGACCATCTCTTGGGCCGGAGGTTCGAACCTCTCCAGTTGTGATTGGGTACTTGATGAATTTGATGGCATAAATCTCACCGGCACCAATGGTTCAGGTGCGGTTATTCAGAGCGCGACAAATTATGTCGACTCGAACACCACAGTCACGGCCACATTGAGCGCGTTTGAAAGCAGCACGACGGGGGAACATGGGCCGCTTTCGGTCAAGGCGTCCAAAGCGCCCCTGTCACTCCCGGTAGCGGCTTTACAATTAGTGGTAGCGCCCAGAGTTCGTCAGAAGCTCACTCTATAGCGGCAGAATATAAAATCCCCAACGGTGGCGACACTTCGGTTGACGGAACGTTTGCTTCTGGAGCCGTCGGTGTCATCGCTTTAGAAATTCGACCGAGCACTGTTAACTTTCACAGAAGACGAATTAGTCCTGGCTTCTAAAATATTTCGACAATAAAGTTTTGTTAAATCTCAAAAATGCGAAGACCCACATCAATATTTTCGTACTGAATTCGTGCATCCATAAAATAAATTTCAGCTATCCAAATAAAATTTAATTGTGAAACAGAATATTAAGATTTTTTCATAAATATATTTGACGCACCCTTGGGTCCTCACTACGCTTTTTAACGGGGACAAATTCACTTAAGGGGACAGCATGAAAATTCAGCACAGCATTTTAGTTTTTCTTATCTCACTTTCGTCGGCAGCTTCTCTCGCCGCACCGTTTGCATTTCTAGGCAATGTTTGGCCAAGCCAAAAAGCGTTTGTCGAGAGTGGGCGTCGATGCGCGAGTCCAGAAGTCAGCCAAATCGACCAAACTTTTCTTAAAACCTACGTTGATAGCGTCGACACGCGCGCCGTTTCTCGATTATTCCGCGGTGGACCCGTCATCGTTGAAACTTACGTTCACGTATTAAGCAGTGGTGCCTCAACTCAGCAAGGCAATATTTCTGACGCCATGATTATGGATCAAATCGATGTTCTCAATAAAACGTATGCGCCGACAGGCTTTCAATTTGAACTTGCCGGAATCGATCGCACCGTAAATCCAAGTTGGTACAACATCAGCTATTACGACTCGACAACCGTGGCCGCGATGAAAGGCGCCTTAAGAAAAGGCGATCAAAGAGCTCTAAATATTTACACGGCTAATATCGCCGATGGCATTTTAGGTTGGTCGTCGTTTCCGTCAGATGACGAGCCAATTCTTGATGGCGTTGTCATAAACAAAGACACTCTTCCTGGTGGAGCCGGAGCTCCCTACAACATGGGTTTTACTGCCACACATGAAGTCGGCCACTGGTTCGGCCTTTGGCATACATTTCAAAATGGTTGTTCAGTGCTTGGCGACGAAGTCGAAGACACTCCCGCCGAAGCTGATCCAACCTACGGCTGCCCGACTACACGAGATTCGTGCGCCTCAGCTTCATTCCCAGGCACAGATCCTATAGATAATTTCATGGATTACTCAGACGACATTTGCATGACATCGTTCTCAAAAGAGCAACACAACCGCATCTCCAAAATGTGGATCACGTTCAAAAACTAATCATTTAAATTCCAGGCGCTTTACAAAAATAAAGCGCCTTTCTTAAAGTTTCTCATCTGATACGTCTTATTTGTGATTTCATAAAAACTCCTTAAAAAATCGTATTCGCTTTCCTACTTAAAAAACACCGCAAATTTTTAGAATCTGATTTTCAACTCGCTGGCACCCACCACTACAAAACATCAATATAAATACACTTGGGTCTGTTCAAAAAGGGTCAGATTTCTCAGATGTGCCGAGGAGGGAGCAGCGGCGTACTTCTGTACGCCAGAGCGACCGACGACAGCGCAGATGAGGAAGTTGGCCCTTTTTCAACAGACCCCTAGAATACTATTCGAATACGGAATTATCTTGTGGGCCCTATTCAACTTCCAATTTGCCACCGATAATTTTTAAAACAACGAGGGCTTATGAAACACAACAAATTGATACTCAGTTTCTTTATGTTTATAACAGGGTTAAGCGGGTTTGGTTGTCAGTGCGAACAAAAACTTCTCAATGGTCCTCCAATCGTAGATCTCGCTTTACCAGAATTAAAATCAGAGCCCGCTTTTTTTAGAAACTGCCATGAAATCGCGGAATGGCAGAATATCAAAAAACAACAGTACGACCATGAATACAACAAACATGCTAAATGGTATTCGACACAACCACAGCCGACTCCCGTCAACTCTGGTGCTTCGCCTTCGTCAATAACGAACAGACAAGAAGCCGATGTGGATGAAGCCGACATATTAAAATCCGACAACACTTTCTTTTATGTCGCAAGAACTCAGTCCGTAGAAATTGTGAAAAAATCAGATCTCAGTCTATTCAAAACGATCACGATTGAAAAATCTGATCGGTTAAAATTACTCTTAACCTCTAATCAACTTATTGTCCTAGCCTCCAAAACTTTAGAGAATTCTCAATACACAACGACACTTTACGTTTACAACATATCTCGCGGCTTTAACCTGAAACAAAAGTCTATTTTCGAAGGCCGCCACATGGCTGCACGCTTATCTGAAGACTCACTTCTGCTCGTGCAAGAAAATGACTACTCTTGGGATACTCCATTTAATATTTCTGACGAACACCTCTTCTCTGTTCCTTGTGAGTCTGTGCAACAACCTTTGATTGATGATTTCGGTACAACTTTCACTTCTATCCATCACATTTATTTAGGCGCAACGTTGTCTATACAATCTTCAGGTCTAATAGGTTCCAGAAATCAGAGTCTTTATATAAATAAAGAGCATATTTATATACTCACAAATGGCTACAGTTGGTTTTACTGGGATACACGTCTCTTCTCTAACCCTCTAATAAAAAATTTAATTGTTACAATGTTTGATTGGCAAAATCCGAATGGACCTACATTTTTAGCCGCGGGACAAGTTCGCGGTTATCCTAATAACGAGTGGTCATTAAAGGAGGTTGACGACCAGTTTTACGTCGCGACAACTTTCAGTCCGTCTTCAAACTCGTTTGTTTCTTCATTGGGAACACAAAATCGCCTTTGGAAACTTGGCCATAAGCTAGGTTCCTATGACCTAATTGAAACCGGTTCTTCAGAAAACTTTGGAGAAGGCGAAAGTATTCGCTCCGTTCGATTTGTTGAAGATAAAGCGTACATTGTAACTTTTCGCGAATTTGATCCTCTATTTGTGTTCCAACTTGACTCAAAATCACATCCCCGACTTATCAGTCATATCGATGTTGAGGGTTTTTCTAGCTATCTTCATCCTGTGTTTCAGAATACTTTATTTGGAGTCGGATATGCTGGTGCCATGCGAAGTATTCAATTTTCACTTTTTGATGTCTCTAACCCTGAAAAAATAAAGCTATTAGAGCAGCAACACTACGGAGAACAACAAAGTCAGGTTCAAGTTTCGACTGATCACCATGCTTTTTATATAAACGAATCAAAGCGACTTGCGGCGCTTCCGCTTTCTCTGTATAAAAAAAATAATGATAATTATTCTTCCAATTTTTTAGATTTTTCCGGCGCGTTTGTTTTAGATCTTCAAAACCTGCAACCACTTGCAAAGCTAACGCATTCTGAATGGATACCTGAAAAGTGTTATAAAGACTCTTATGTACGAACTCAAAGCGATATACTTCGTATCACAGAATCCGAGGGACAACTCATAACGGTTTCGCTATTTGGTATCAAGGCCCATAAACAAAACAAAAATTACGTTGAAACGCGATCCTTAAATTTTTCCAACGCAGAAGACGAGTGTAAAAACCTAATGCCTACCTATTACTATAGTATGTAAGACTAAGATCTAGTTACTCTGACTTAAGAATACGACCAGAATACACTTTTAGCGTTTAAGACTTTCGATTTTGTTAGTTATGACGATATCTTATCATATATGGAAGTTTTTAAAGTTATGATCCGGCCAACTATTTTTGAATACGAGGACTATCGGATTTATCTCGATGATATGTATCACTATCTAAAATTAAATTTAAAGCCGTTTTCGTTTCGTTACTTTTCTCGACGGGCTGGTTTTGCCTCGCCCAATTTTTTAAAATTGGTTATCGAAGGCAAACGAAATATTTCATTAGACAGTATTCCTCGTTTTAGCCAAGCTTTAAAGCTGACAAAAGTTGAATCCGAATTCTTTTTTCACTTGGTCCAATTTAATCAAGCAAAAAGTCCTTCTGAAAAATCCAATTGTGCAAATCGCCTTCTCTCCTCACGAGGGTTTCAAAAAATTCATCCCTTAAAGCAAGCGGAATACGCCTATTATGCGAATTGGTATTATATTCCTGTTCGCGAACTCATCGCATTTAAGAATTTTAAAGAGAATCCTCACTGGATTTCACAGACTGTCTTTCCCGCAATTACCCCTGAGCAGGCCAAACAGGCACTTAAAGATTTAGAAACCTTAGGACTCATCATTAGAAATTCTGACGGGCAACTCACTCAAACTCAACGCACGGTTACCACACCAAACGAAGTCAGCTCAAGTTCGATTGTGCGATATCATAAAGACATGATGGGCAAAGCTGCGGATTCCATAGACTCAGTTCCTCGAGACCGACGCGAGATTTCTGCCGCCTGCGTACCTGTATCTAAAGAAACAGCTCTAAAAATAAAAAAAATGATTCAAGATTTTCGTCAAGAAATCTTGGCGATCGCACATGAAGATCAAAATCCACAGACAATTTATCAAATAAATATGCAACTCTTTCCGGTGAGCAGTTGGGAAGATGAGGAACCTTCATGAAACATGTCTCACTTATATTTTTGGTCTTGATATTATTTTCTGGATGCTCGTATCAAGGCACTGGGACCGGAAACCCGATCAGTCCTCCTCAAGCTTCTGCCACAAATGGTAGTTATGCCTCTTTAATTTTTACGAATGTCTGTAAGGTTATTAGCTCTTGTCACAGCGAAACTACTCAAGACGCATGTTGGCTTGGGATAGAAACTGCTACAAATTTCGCTAACCACCTAGGCGTTTCAATTGTACCAGAGCCAACAGTTTATGAAATTATCGGGTTAGAATCTTCTGGAGCCTTAATTAGTAACGGAAGCGTGGCGACAAGTTGCTTGACTAAGTTATGGCAACTCACATGTGATGATACCAACGTACAAAATGCGTATCGCTCCTCTGATCCTAATCCATTTAACTTAGCAGCCGAAGTTTTGGATCCCATTTGTAAGACTCTTTTTTAAATTGTGACATCTAAAAAGAGTAGCCACTTTATTTTTCTTAACAAATACGCAAAGTCTCCTGTTAAAGTTCAGCCATGAAACGTTTGGTCTAGTTTTTAATTTGAATACTTAGTTCACATTGTTTTAGAACCGATATGTTTTTGAAGGTAGGTACACATGAAAATCATTATTTCAATATTAGTTTTTTTAAGCATGTCGGTCTCTTGGGGTATGGGCGGAAAACCAAAACCTTCGCCAACACCAACTCCCAGTCCTACACCGAGTACATTTACAGGATCTGTTTGGCTGGCGTCCAATATTACAACGCCGGATTTTCTAAGTCTTTTTTCACAACCTGAACTTTGGGCACAAGCCAGAACTAAAATCACAGGGTTGCAATTTTATGCAGGAATGATTCACGGAGATGGCAGCGTTTGCCAGTCGTGCGGGCCTAATACTTTTGAAGGTATGATGAGCGTTGGCGCGTTTGATCGAATGAAAGAATGGAACATCGAAATTTCAATCGAGGCCGCATCCGTTAAATCATGGGATTGCGATGCGACCGCCAATATTGACCTCGCAACTCAATTTATGGATCGCCTTGCCAGTGCGAAAACAAAACCCAATTACATTTCTATGGATGAGCCTTTTTATGCAGGAGTAAATTATTGTCCAAGTAGAAGCGCCGAACTCACAGCTGATGCCGTTGCCCGATATATAAAATCCAGTCAAAATTATTCAAGAAAAGTATTTGGTGGTTTTACGACCGCCATTGGTTTGATCGAGCCGTACCCGGGGCTGAGCATGGATCAAATCCTTTCGTACGTTGATATGTTGACCGCTCGAGGCGCCTCACCGGCGTTTATAAATCTTGATTTTGATTTTTGGGCCGCTCGCAATATGGGAATGAGTGATGCAAAAGTGGCGCAAGATCTCAAACGCCTTCAGCAAAAATGCCGTGATTTAGGAATCAACTTTGGTATGTTGTACTGGGGCCATGACGGAAACAGCTCAGCCAACTTTCGCAAAGATGTTTTGGAGCTCACACAAAAAGTAAAAAACACTTTAGGACGCCCTGATCGCGCCGTCGTTCAAAGCTGGTCAAAGAACGCAGCCAACCAAGGTGTCATTCCACCAAATTTAACAGACACGAACCCCCAAAGCCTCACCGGCCTCCTCCTCTCCGTCCTAGGCCTCCTCTAAACACCCCCAACCCTCAAATGGGGACAGACCCCACCTAAATAGCTAAAACCACGAGCTATTTAGGCCTCGCTTAAATCGCTCTATATATAACCCTCTTGAGCTCCGTCCCCAAAACCGTTCCCCAGCAAAAAGGTGCCTACAACCTTTTGTGGAAGCACTGCCTCCACA
>JAKFYE010000036.1 GCA_021731045.1 Bdellovibrionales bacterium
AGAATCGTAAGATCGGCACCCATAAAGCCTAAGAGTGCGATCATCATATAGATGTACGCCCACTCCAAAGCGGGGCGGGCGATTGTTTTTGATCGCACAAGCGCGACACTCGTCGCGCCACCGTTGTTCGCGATGGCTTCGGTCAATCTCACTTTTGGTCCACTCGCAGCTTCGTTGCTTTTGAACAGTGATTTTAACTTTTCGATGAAGCCTAGCTTCAAAGCCCCTCCTTAGGAATTGATCTTTCCTTAAAAGCTTAGCAAAATTGGTAACTTATGGTACTTAAAAAAGCCGATATGAGTCCAAGGCTTAAGGATCGCGGCTTAAGTCGAGAGTCGAAACAAGTGTCGTTGCAAATTAATGAAAAAATCGCTTAATGAATTGAAATGATTTCGAATTTGTCACACGTAGTCATAGCCCCATGTTTTCTATAGAGAGTTTGGGATAAAAAAAGTTGGCCGCCTGTTTGCTCTCATAAAGATAAATCAAATTACTTTTTTGGGGGAAAACATGATTACAGCGGTCGTTCTTGGAGATATTTCGGTTTTAGATAAAAGAAAAATTCGTGAGGCTGTGATTCGAATTCCTGAGGTGGTGGTTCGTGTTCGCCAAGCTCAAGATATCATCGACACTTTGGAGACGTCTTCGGTTGATTTATTCACGTGCCTCTCTTTAGAAGATTCAAGCTTTACTCAACTGGGAACGGTTCGAAGCATTTTGGTTTCCGCTGTTCAATTGGGACTGTACGATCGCTTTATAAAAAAGAATGGCAAACCTCAGTATATTTTGGGACTTAAGGGTTCGCTTCCACTGTTAAATACGCTTGCGGGATCGTCTGAGTTGTCAAATCTCATGGGTCCACTCATCGCGGCCGAGCCGTCAGCGCAGGTTTTAACTTTAGTAGGCTCGCGATCCTCGTACGATATTTTAAAAATAGAAATCGACTCTACGATTTTACCATCAGTTCAGGTGATAGAAAGTACGGCGCTCAATATTGAACAATTGGTCACACTCTTGGTTGAAAACTACAGTGTAAATAGAATCGTTAATATAGGCCCAAGTTCTCCTGCCATTACGCCGCAAACAGTAGATCCTATTTACGAGCGACTGCAAATCTGCGAAAGCATTGATATTGACCCGATGTTATATTGGTTCAATCGTCAAATTACGGCCTAAATTAAACACAACTCGAGTTCAGGCGGATTTTCCAAGGGGCTGTGCAACAGTTCTCTTGGTAAAGCAGTTTCCATCGTTGAAACGGTATAGAGTGCTGAGGGAGTTCTCGAGAAGAAAAATTGTTTCGGTGGCCGCGTCTGCGGAAAGTTATGAAAATGTGCGTAGACAAGAGTCGCATCAGGAGCTTTTGCTCGATAGCTTTCTTCTAATAAAAATTCAAAAATATCCGCGTTGTCTGCATAAAGATGCGTTAAAAATTCAATCTGAAATTCGTTACCGACTTGAGGCAGTGGGCTCGAAAGATTAAACCAGGATCCTATCTTGAGCGCTTTTTTAGTGGTTTCGGTAAAACCCGTATATTTTTTGGCGTAAAGTCTTTGCACCGAATTTGAGGACCATGGGGCCACGCAACCTACGATGTTGCCGCGTCGATCTTTGGCGATAATAAAAGATTCGGGTCGCAGACCAGGCCATTTTTGTAATCGTGTTTTTAAAAAATCAACGTTATAAGGAAACGCGAGTGCCCGGTGTGAGGATTTGCGTTGAAGATAGTGAGCCAAAGGCTCTAAATCTTTTTCATCGAGCCGTACGAGTTCGATCGTTTTTAATTTTTGATATAATAACGGAAGATGACCCACAATCGAGACCAAGTCGAACTTTCGTAAGAGATTGTAGACCGGAATATTTCGTCGCTGTGCGCGGGGTCGTAAAAGAGTGTTATAAGCCGTGGAGTCGGATCCCGAAATGACCGAGAATAAATAATTCACGTCGCGTTTTTCGGTGATCGATTTTGTAATAGGTAAAAAGTAACGGGCCCAATTCATGATAGCTTCACGGGTTTGGGCCACGCGCAAATCCGTAGCGTAACCGATTTTAGTTTTTTGTCCCATAATTTGACCTTCGCGAAATACAAGCGTGGCGCAGCCTTGTACTTTGCCGGTGTTATCTTTTAAAATGTGAGTTTCAAAATCATCGCTTTGGAGTTTGTAGTAATCAAAAAAACTTTTTGGTCGTTCCACTTGGATTTCGATGGGATTGTGGATGATAAACGATTCGTAAAAAGTTTTGAGAGCTTCGTCGTCTTCGGGGGTTGCGAGCGAAAGTTTCATGTGTTAAATTCGCCCAAAACTTTCAGGGGGCCTTCCATAGAACCTCAGAGACACCCTCCTTAAGATTGCAGTAACGAGCTAAAACAAAAAAGTAATCGCTCAAACGGTTAAGGTGCAAAATTACTTGTGAGTCTAAACCTCCTGAAGTTTCAGACTCATGAACGCGCACGACAAAACGTTCTGCCCGACGGCAAATTGTACGCAAAATATGCGTTTGAGCGGCCAGCTTTGAACCACCTGGTAAAACAAAGTTTTTCAAAGGAGGGAGCTGCGCGGTCATTCGATCCATTTCTGATTCTAATTTAACTGGGTATGCAATATTAAGTCTTAGTGGCGGCATTTTTTTTGTGTCTTGAGTTGAAAGATGGGTTCCTAAATTAAACAGCTCATTTTGAGTTTCAAATAAAAGGGCGTCGACTTCTTGTTTTAGATCTCCAGTCAACTGGGATCGCAATAGGCCGATGAAGGAATTGAGTTCATCCACCGTGCCGTAAGCTTCGACTCGTAAGGCCGATTTTGAAACGCGTTCTCCTGAAGTTAAGCTGGTAGAACCTTTGTCGCCGGTCTTCGTGTATATCTTCATACGTTCAGCGTATCATTGGCCATATGCGCAATCCAAGTTTTCTCTGTCGGCTTTCTCAGTTCGGTTTCACTTTCATTGTCAATCATGACTTATGACTTTATATAAGGATAGGATATTAACTTATTGAAAGTTGGACAGAATGAACCTCATTGATCTTTCAAAAAATCAAACGGCTATGATTCAAAAATTGTCAGGCGCACCGGAACTGGTTTTACGATTAGCCGAACTTGGCTTTACGCATGGCGAGTCTGTACGTTTGGTCGGCAAAAGTGTGTTTAGGAGTCCTTTGTACGTAGAAATTCGCGGTGCTGTTATGGCATTACGAAAAAATGAGGCCGCATGCATTCAAGTCAAAATTTAGTTCACCAAAAATTTATTCTTGTTGGTGCTCCTAATAGTGGAAAGACCACTCTCTATAATTGGATGACGGGCGCGCGCTTCCGCGCGGTTAATTACCCGGGTTCCACGGTTGAGTTTTCAAAAGGCACTACGCTTTCGCAATATGGGGCTGAAATTGAAGTTGTGGATACGCCAGGGATTCGTAGTCTGGATCCGTTATCGCCGGATGAGAAAATTACGGTTGAGTACATGTACCGGGAATGCGAAACGCAAAACATCGTCGTCATTGTTCCTGTAGATGCCACGCAACCGGAACGCCATCTTTTTATGGTGAAGCGTTTGCACGAAGCTGGCTTTACTGTTGTGGTCGCACTCACAATGCTAGATCTCCTTAAAGAAAAGAACATACGATTTGATATTCCAACTTTAGCGAGGGAATTGGGCGTACCGGTATACGCGACAGATGGGCGTTTAGGTGGTGGGGTCAAAGAATTAGTGGAACATTTATTGGTCTATCGAGACAACACTCCAAAAAATTTAAAACGAATGAAAATTCCCGTCCCTTTAGAAATTGAAAATCTCTATAAAGAGATCACGCGAATTGTGGCTATGGCTCTACAATCAGTTGAAGGAGAAACTACCAAAGATAAACTTAGAGAGAAAATCTCACATGCCCACGCGCGTAGTTTAAGTATAGATAAGTACTTGATGCATCCGGTGTTTGGGTTGGTCTTTTTCTTTATGATTATGTCGACATTGTTTACGTCTATATTTTGGTTGGCCCAACCGGTGATGGATATGATCGATCAAGGTTTTGGCACTGTAGCTGATGGTGTTGTGAGTTGGGGGCAGCAAGCCCTGTGGGCCGATTTCTTAGGCAGCGGCCTCGTTGCGGGAGTCGGGAGTGTGCTCGTATTCTTGCCGCAAATTATTATTTTATTTTTTGTTTTAGGATTATTAGAAGATTCCGGATATTTGGCTCGTGCGGCTTCGCTTGTAGATAAACCGCTTCATATGATGGGCCTAAACGGACGGTCTTTTGTGCCTTTGCTTTCGGGATATGCGTGTGCAATACCAGCCATGATGGCGGCACGAACAATTACAAATCGCCGCGAGCGATTGCTTACGCTATTTGCGATACCTTTGATGAGTTGTAGTGCCCGTTTGCCTGTGTGGGCATTACTGCTAGGTCTTTTGTTTGCGGATAGACCGCTCTATGCGGGGCTCGCGTTGACGTTGATTTACTTTGCAAGTTTAGTTGTTGGGGGAATTGCCGCAACCGTAGCCGGACGTTTTATAAAAACCACTGGAGATTCATGGTTTTTGTTAGAATTGCCCGCGTATCGACGTCCGCACTTAAAGTTTGTTTTTAAAAATATTATCACACGTACAAATGCATATTTAAAACGTGCTGGACCTACGATCATCACCGTCTCTGTTGTCATTTGGGTTCTTTCGACGTTTCCGAATTATAAAATCGAAGACGCGACAGAAAAATTAAATTCGAGTTATTTAGCAACGGTCGGGCAGGTTTTAGATCCTGTGATGAAACCTATGGGCGGAGATTGGCGCTTAGGTATCGGAGTTCTCGCGGCCTTTGCTGCACGTGAAGTTTTTGTATCGACTACCGCGATTGTCTTTCGTGCTGCGGGTGATGATGATGATGCAGTTCAAGCTTCACTATTAGAAGCACTCAAGACCGCCACGACTTCGGATAATACATTGTTATTTACAACCTCAACGGTGGTGGGTCTCATTATCTATTTTATGATTGCACTTCAATGTCTCGCAACCACGGCCGTCGCTCGCGTCGAAGCATCTAATAAATTTGCTTTGATTCAACTTGCTGTCTTTACCGTGGGTGCGTACATCTTAGCGGTCATTGTTGTTCAAGGTCTTCGCAGCTTTGGAGTTGCTTAGACCTCTCTTGTCAGCGCAAATATTGAAGAGGTCGGCTAGTATTCCCAGACATAGCGAGTGCCCTTATAAGTAAAAGTAAAAATACGGTCTCGAATATAATTATACTTTTTTGAGTAATCTCTTGTCGGAGTTTCTTTGGCTCGCATCATGTTAGGATGAGCATAATAACCTTCCACTGCGACCGCAAAATCTTCTGTAGGGTCTTTCATCCCATAGTTCCACCAAAAATATTTTTTGTCGACAACGCTAAGATCCCAAAGCTTTTCGACTTCGATAGTAAAGGCGGCGGCGTCTGTGAGATCTACGAAACCAGGAATTTTACGTACACTATACAAATCACCAAAGTATTTCCAGTTACTAAGCGACAACCACTCGTAAGATAGTGCAATGTGGCCGTACAATTCGCTGTCGTTATTTATAGTGATCCCTTGATTGCGTAACTCTTCGTTTGAAATTCGTTTTGTGTTGTCATAGGCATGTGAGAGTTCGTGAATAAAAGTTGATTTGATATTTTTAAGACCATTAACATAGAGCTTAATTGTTCCCGAGAGAGTCTTCCAATGAATGATGTTTTTATTTTCGATCGTACTCGTATATCCACCGTAAAAATATGCAGATTCTGCCTTGCAATTTTGAGTGCCGGTTGCGCACATATCCACGAGTTGGAGGCTCAGCAAGCTTTCCATACCGTAGTATGTTGAAGGTAAGCTCCAAAAGAGTTCGCTGATTTTGCGAATAGTTTCGGGAGGCATGACGATATAGTCTTTAGGTTGAGTTCTGTAACCTGAGGGTTCTTCGAGCGGCGCTTGAAGAGTAATCATATATTGATATCGAAAATATATAAATAAAACATCGTAGGCTGCCGCGTTCGTTCCGAAGATAGCTGTTAAGGCACAAAGGACTTTGTCGCACTTTTTTCCATCAGCATCCAAAAAAATTTTTCCGTCTAGACTGGGGAGTAGGGTGCCGCCGACCGCAACTTGTTTTTGCTCTTGGAGCGTTCCGTATTGATCGTAGACAGGAACGATGGCTTGACCACCCGTGACCATGAGAGATTCAAAAACTTTAATAAAGGTTTGGGACTCATTAACAAAAGAAATTGTTTGCTTGGAGTTTTGTCCGTACGTGATGGTTTTTGAAATTTTGGTGTCGAGGTTTATTAAACTCGTAATCCAATTTTTAATAAGTTCAGCATCGTAAGGCTTGCGAGTCGTGTACGAGTTTTCAATTTGAGCAAACCATTTTTTTTCATCTTCATTTGTAGACGAATTATCAGGGCGATCGTTTTTATTAAGATTGTGACCTGGTGCGGGTACCAATATATCGAGATCTTTAGCGACTTTGTTCACGTTTAAAATTGTGTTCATTTGGGGCGTAGAGAGCTTCGAAATGACCTGTTCTTTTTTAACCCACTCGGCTTTGCCTTGTTCCTTCGTTTTCAGGGTGACGAATTTATCGTGACCACAGCCTAAAAACGTCACCACAGCGCCAATATTCACTAGAACTTTCAATAAGATAGAAGCTTTTGTTCGAGCCTTGTTCATATACGTATTCTAGTAGCAAATTCGGAACCCAAAAAGGTGCCTACCACCTTTTGTGGATTCGTCGCATCCACAAAAGGTGGTAGGCACCTTTTTGGCAAACGCAATGAGTTAGTGAATGGGGAAAGTTCTTTCAAAAGGGGGGGCAATAAATTAATTTGAAACTCCATCATGAACGGAGCTGCAACTTGTCGGTCCTCCTAAAAAATATCTATAAGTTTTTTATTTCTCTCAAACTGGCTGTCATTGTCATTTTATCTCTCGCCACAATTTCGGCGGTCGGCACTATTGTGGAGTCTAAATATGATGCTTTAACAGCGCAAAAGCTCGTCTACACATCTATTTATATGTACATCGCCATGGGGTTGCTTGTCGTCAATCTGGTTTTTGTGGCCGTAGACCGCATGCCTTGGAAAAAACGACATATCGGATTTGTGCTCGCGCACATTGGAATTATTATTTTAATTTTAGGCTCTTACATCACCCAACAACGTGGTCTTGATGGCACAATGATTTTTAACATTGGAGAGAAGCAGCGCTGGATTTCACTTCCGGGGTATACCGACCTTATCGCGTATTCAACCTTAGACGGTGATTCTTTTAAACTTTCTTACAGTGCTGAAGTCGATTTTATGAAGGATCCCCCAACACTGGAGCATCCTTATGTTTTTAGTGTCGACGGGCAAGAAATCAAGGCTATTGATTTTTATCCCTATGCTCTACGAGAATCTGAAGTCACCGAATCTCAACAAGAGCGCGACGGACCCGCTTTAAA
>JAKFYE010000031.1 GCA_021731045.1 Bdellovibrionales bacterium
GGCTGTGATCCAAAATAATGACAGGCAGAATTAATTAAAAACGTAGAATGATGGGTGAAGACTACGCGTGTAAACCCGCCAAAAAGAACTCCGCCCCAAAAGTCGCCCATCACCCAGCCAACCGCTCCAGGCAGAACAAAACCCGCAATAACTCCGAGTATGAAATAATACTTATGTTGCCAAGCGACCAACTTGTCTTGAGACAAATCTGGAACAAATTTATCTTTGTATTCGTCTTCTTCTTTAAAAAAGACCCAGCCAATATGGGCGTAAAAAAAACCTTTGTTAATACTGTAAGGATCTTGATCCGAATCCACAAACCGATGGTGTCGGCGATGATCCGTTGACCACTTGAGCGCTGAACCTTGCAACGCCGTTGCACCAAAAACAAGATACATCAATTTAATTAAGCTGTTGCCCTCATAACTTCGATGAGCGAACAATCGATGATAACCACCCGTAATACTCACACTTGTAAAAACAGACAGCACGACAAATAAAAGTAATAAACGCCAATCCAAACCATTCGTAATCAGGTGTCGAGGAAGAAAATACCAAACGATTAAAGGCGTCGTAATTAAAAAAATGGTATTTGTCCAATTGAGGCGTTTACAGAAAGATTTGAGATTTCTCATAAGTAAAAGATTGGCCCGGACAGCACTAAAATACAATGAATACTTGAATTGTTTAGAACGCTATTGACTCTGCAGAAAACTGTCAGCTCTAATAAAATCGACCCGACCATAGTCATACTTATTCTACGCTCGTATAAATCTTAAAACTAATCGAAAGACCGCCCAGAGAAAGTGGCTATGCTAGAACCAAACTTGATACGCTGTCTTTTAGATCGTGAGCGGTTGCTACTTTCTGGAACCTAAAAATATTCGCATTATTTAAGTGACCTTAATCTACCCACACCATTATCATTTAAGTTAAGTGATGAATTGGGAAAAATATTTTATTGAGCGCGAGTATCAAAAGTCGCCTACGGATGTTCAGAAAAGAGCACTCGAAGGGCTTTCCAAGCTCAATCTTTTTCACGATCTGAAAGAATTTAAGCCGGTCTTTGCCGGGACAATTCCCCTCGATATTGATATTCAGAGCAGCGATATTAACATTATTTGCGAAGTCACAGAGTTCATTCGCTATCAAACCCGTTTACGCGAATGCTTCGAGCGTCAGAAAAATTTTATTATCACGGAAACTTATAATGCGGTCGCACGCAATTCGACTTGCCGTTTTGATGCGCATACATTTCGAGTCGAAATTCATGGAGAAAAAAAAACTATTCAAAAGCAAAACTTGTTTCAGTATTTAATTGCCGAAGCTAAGCTATTAGAAATCGGAGGTGATGCAGCCCGCGCTGAAATTCGACGAATCAAAAGGAACGGACACAAAACGGAACCTGCTTTTGCTGAATATTTCAAGATCAAAGGCAATGCGTTTGATGAGCTTGTAAAACTCTCTACTCTTTCAGTCGAAGAAATCAAAACAAGGTTGTCGTAAAATTGATTTTATGTTTCACAGATACTCGCTTACAGATCTACAAAAATATGGACTCAAGTATAGACTCGCAATGTCAGCATTCTCTCGATCTTCCCGCATACAAAAAGCTTAAGTTTATGTTATAAATTAAAAATTGACACTCAAAAGGACCATCATGACTCTCGCAGATCTGTCGATTAAAAGACCCACCTTTATTACGTGTATTGTTTTTCTCATGCTTGCGATCGGTATTTTTTCGATGCGTAAGTTAGGAGTGGATCTGTTTCCGGATGTGACGTTTCCCGTTGTAACCGTTTCGGTTCCCTATCCTGGAGCTGGCCCTGCCGAAATCGAAACCCTTGTAACAAAACCTCTCGAAGAAGAACTCTCCACACTTTCTGGCACAAAAAGACTCACTTCGATTTCGCAAGAGGGCATCAGCATCGTCATTGCGGAATTTACACTTGAAACCGATATCAAATATGCCGAGCAGCAGGTGCGCGATCGCATTGGCAGCGTAAAACGAAAACTTCCGACAGATATTAAAGAACCTGTGATACGTCGAATTGATCCTGCCGATCAACCTGTCATGATCATCGCATTGAATTCTGATTTAGCTCCTGCAGCTGCCTATGATTTAGCCAATGAAGTTGTTAAGCCAAAACTTCAACAAGTTAATCAAGTGGGACTCGTCGACATTCTGGGTGGTCGCAAGCGTGAAGTCTTAGTTGAGTTTGATCGTATAAAATTAAAATCACGCGAAATTTCGGCTACCCAAATTGCAAATCGCCTCGCCCTCGCGGGAGAAAACGTTCCTGCCGGAAAAGTAGATGAAGGACAAAAAGAAGTCGTCTTTCGTACTCTCGGCCAATTTACCACACTCAATGATATCAAATCCACGATCGTAAGCTACGTCGGCAGCGAAGTGCCGATCACCGTAGGAGACGTCGCCACTGTTTCTGATAGTTTGCAAGATGAAAAATCGATCGCGTATGTCAACGGACAAAAATCTTTATTCCTTTACGTATATCGTCAATCTGGTGCCAATACAATTGCCGTGACCGACGCTATCAAAGCCGCGATGGACAAAGTTAACAAAGAATTAGAACTCGAAAAAGGAAAACCAAAACTGACGTTGGTTCGCGACGGAAGTGTTTGGATTCATGCAAACGTCGATGATGTTAAGCATACCATAATGCTCGGAACACTATTGGCTGTTTTGGTGGTGTACTTATTTTTAGGAAGTGGTCGTTCCACGATCATTACCGGTTTAGCACTTCCGAATTCTCTGATCGGCGCGTTTATTCTTATGGCAATGGCGGGTTTCACAATTAATATTATGACTTTACTTGCGCTCTCACTTGCCGTGGGGCTTCTCGTAGATGATGCGATTGTGGTTCGCGAAAATATTTTTAGGCATATTGAGCGCGGTGCTAAACCGATTGATGCGGCCCTTAAAGGCACAAAAGAAGTTCAACTAGCCGTTATTGCCACCACAATGGTGGTAATCGCCGTGTTTGGTCCCGTTGCCTTTTTAAAAGGCGTCGTGGGGCAATTCTTTAAGCAATTTGGACTCACGATGTGTTTTGCAATGGCGATCAGTCTTTTTGATGCGCTCACAATCGCCCCGATGTTATCGGCGTATTTTGGAGGCGCTCATCACAATCGCACCACCGGAATTTGGGCCAATACCGTCGGCCGTGTCACAAGAGGTTTTGGTAATTTTCAAACATGGCTTGAGGAGCGTTACGAAAGTGTTTTGCATTTTACTTTGCGACGCCCATTATTTGTTCTTATTTGTAGTTTTATTATTTTTATTATGAGCTCTTACATGGTGAAGTATGTTCCAAAAACATTTTTGCCGACTCAAGATGCCGGCGAATTCCAAGTTAAATTGGATTTACCTCCGGGAACTAGCCTCACAGAAATGAACGAAGTTGCGACTCAAGTGGACGCTCTCATTCGCAAAAACGCGGAAGTTGAAGTGACCGCACTCACGGTTGGCAATAGCGATGGGGAATCTAGCGTTGGTAGTATTTATGTTCGTCTTGTGAAAGCCGACGCACGAAAAGTCAACACATCGCAGTTTAAAGATGCTCTCCGTACGCAACTCAAAGAATTTTCTCGCGCAAATCCGAGTGTGGTCGACTACGATGCCGTTGGTGGCGGGCAGAGGCCTTTCAACGTAAACATTGTAGGCTTTGATCAAAAAGAATTAGATCGCGTGGCGATGGCGTTAGTCGAACGACTCAAGAAATATCCAGGATTAAAAGATGTCGATACAAACTACCGCCCTGGAAAACCCGAATATCAAATTACAATTGATTCCAAAAAAGTAAATGCCGCAGGAATGTCTGCTGTTCAGGTCGGGCAAGAGTTACGCACGTACGTTGAGGGCGCAACCCCGGCAAGATACAGAGAAGAAGGCCGTGAATACGATGTTCGCGTGCGAGCGAAAGCGAATCAAAGAAATCTTAAAGAGAATTTTGATTATATCTCGGTTCCCAATATTAATGGTAGCCTTACCCCGCTCAACGTAATTGCACAACCAATTGAATCCACAAGCCCCGCTAAAATTACGCGTCAAGATCGTGGTCGCTATATTCAAATTCAAGCAGATATTTCTCCGGGTGCGGGACTTTCAGATATCATGTCTGACATTGGAAAATTTGTAGAAGAAGACATCAAACTTAGTCCCGGCATGAAATACGTGTTCGTAGGACAAGCCGAAAACTTTAAAGAACTGGGTGAGAGTATGGTCACGGCCCTTCTCTTTGGAGTTATTTTTATTTTTCTTGTACTCGCCAGTCTTTACGAGTCTTTTGTCACTCCATTTACAATTATGCTAGCCCTCCCTCTTGCTATTTGCGGATCTTTTTTAGCTCTATTTATTACTCAAGAATCATTGAATTTATTTTCGATGATTGGAACCATTATGCTTTTAGGTATCGCAACCAAAAACTCCATTCTTCTTGTGGACTACGCGAACCAATTAATTTCCGGAGGCATGGATCGATCTAAAGCGATTGTTCTTTCAGGTAAGACCCGCTTACGTCCAATTTTAATGACAACGATGGCATTAATTGCCGGTACTATTCCGGTAGCGTTGGGTCTTAACGAAGCCTCTCGCCAGCGAACCAGCATGGGGGTTGCGATTATCGGTGGACTTATTAGTTCGACGATTCTCACTCTCGTCGTGGTGCCGGCAGCCTTTACGTACATTGATCGCTTCCGAATTTGGAGTAAAACGCGCTTAACAAATTTGGTGAGCAGTAAACCAAAATAGGAAGACTTTGCAATCCGATGAGCTTTTCTTCAGACGTAAAGAACTAAGAAAGAACTAAGACATGAAAGTTGAAAGATCCGGCATCTGGTATGCAGTTGCCGCGTATATTGCGTGGGGCTTATTCCCTATTTACTGGAGTTTTTTAAAAGCCGTTCCTTCCTTTGAAATTCTCGCGCACAGAATTATTTGGTCATTTGCATTTTATTTTTTACTTCTTCTTTCGATAAAAAAATCATTCACGTTTACCTTTTTAAAAGAAGGATTTAAAAAATCTTTTCAGCTTTTGGGCTGTGCACTCATGATTTCTTCCAACTGGTGGTTATATATTTGGGCGGTCAACAATGGTCACGTTTTAGAAAGCAGCTTAGGCTATTTTATTAATCCGTTAGTAAACATATTTTTAGGTTATGTTTTTTTAAAAGAACGTTTAAATCGTCTCGAGAGTCTTGCATTAATATTTGCGGTCATCGGCGTTGGGTATCTCGCATTTCATTCGACAAGTGGAATTCCCTGGATTGCACTCACGTTAGCCAGCACCTTTGGGATTTATGGTCTTCTCAGAAAAACTTTAGAGCTGGAAACGCTTGTCGGATCAACGCTCGAAACATTTATGCTGCTGCCGGCAGGACTTATTCCTCTTTTAGATCTACCGGGACTTTACCACTCTCAATTTGGTTTTCATCAGTTATCTGAATACTCGCCAACGCTTTTACTTTTACTTATCGCTGGCGGCGCTGTCACCAGCATTCCCCTTTTATTTTTCTCTGAAGCGTCTAAACGATTGCCCTTAGGGACGTTGGGGTTTTTTCAGTATATCGCACCGACTTTGCAGTTTCTCTGTGCCGTTTTCTTTTTCAACGAAAGCTTTACTTTGGTCTACGCGGTGAGTTTTGGTTTTATTTGGATAGCAGTTGCGATGAATCTTTTAAATCAGTATTTAAAGTTTGCTTCCGCGACAACATCACCACTCCACACGCAGAAATAAGAATTAAACACGCGCCCAACCATTGCGAAAGACTTAAGACTTCTCCAAGCAAGAAAAAGGCAAAAAGTGCCGCAAATGGGGACTCCAACAAAAACAATAGGCTCGCCACCGAAGCTGAAATTACTTTTTGGGCACGAATTTGAATTAAAAAGGCAATAATCGTAGAACCCACAAGTAACCAAATAAATCCAAATGTTGCATGCCCGGGCATGGGCCATTGGATATCCTCTTTATAAAAGATCAACATGACCAAAGGTAATATTGCGGCCCAAAAGCTTTGATATGTATTAAATGCCACTGACGAATCAATTTTATGGCTCATTCGTCCTAAACATACGATTTGAATTGTCGCAAATGCAGAACATCCAAGAGTCATGAGATCTCCGATATTCCACTCTCCCCCTTGAAAATTACAAATCAAAGCGGTTCCAAATAATCCCAAAATAACGTAAAGCGCATGGCGAAGGCCGACCTTCGCACCTAAAAAACGGTTTTCTATAAAGGGCACAAAAACAATATACAAAGTCGTTATAAAACCGCTCTTTGTCGCAGTCGTGTATTTAAGCCCCCAAGTTTGTAAAACTAAAAGCCCACCGAGTAAAAGCCCCGGAACCACCGCAAGTTGGAATAATTCTTTATGTTTATGCGAATGAAAACCTTTAACAAAAAACAAGAACGGAAAAACAAGCACAAAGCTTAAGATAAAGCGAGCCGCTGTCATCGTGAGCGGACCCATACCCTCTAACGCATAAACCGTCGCGACAAAACCAAAGCCCCAAATTCCTCCTGCAAAACAGAGTTCTATAATAGCTCGGTTGTACGATAATTTTGCATTCACGACGACGCCCTTCTGAGATGTTCTTATTAAAAAACTGAATCCACACTAACAGCATGTTAAATATAAAAAAACATATTTTAAAATTTAGCGGACCCGTCAGAAAAACTAAATTTGGCGGTCCGATTTATAAATTGACCAAGCTCAGTG
>JAKFYE010000038.1 GCA_021731045.1 Bdellovibrionales bacterium
CCTCGGAATTGGCCAGAACGGAACGGGCTCAAGGGCCCATTTAAGGGCCACGCCCGTCCGCCAATCTTCCACTTAAAAATTCTCGACAACAAAACCTTTTCCTAGCCGCTAGAACTTCGCAAGCTAAAGTTCTCCTGTCGCGCGACAGGTAAATAGTCTTTCCATCACCGATCTTCAAATCTCAACCAATCCCTTTCTAACCCTTTGTCGCTAAAAATACGAAGCAGCTGATCTAAAAAATATTTAATGATAAACATCAGCGGCGGCTGTTGGGGCTCTAACGCCCCCTTGAAGCCGCTACGCCAATTCCTGGCAAATATTTTTTCACGATGAAATTAGACGTGAAGGCTGGCTCAAGGGGTCTTTGTGGACCCACGTTATCCCGCCTGTGTTTCTCGTGAAATAATAGTCCCCTATTTGCAATTTTTAGAATTAGCCGAGATAGTGGGCCAACAGGCCTTCGGTTTGTGCTCGAAGTTGAGATAGCATTTGAGGTTCCATCGTAAGTTTGTGGTTTTCGCGAATGGAGCGCTCGAGAAGTTCTTCAGAATTTGAAAGATACGGCAAGACGCCTTGATAGTAGAGAAGCTTTAATTCAAATTGCGTACGCAAAAGATCGAGGTTGGTTGCGACTTGCAAAGCCTGAAGTCCGTTTCCCAATAGATCAAACAGACTTCGTGCATCGGTTGATCCTTCAACACTAAGGCGGTCCATGACATTTATAAAATGCAGTGCCAGTTGCAAGCGATCGTAATCTGTCCTGAGAGAATCGAATCCCTCTATCAACGAAGCTTCAAAAAGTGTACTGAGGCTCCCATCATCTTTTATTTTTTTATGCGAAATCGAGACAAAATGCGTGGGCTGAAGAACACCGCCCCCAAAACGTTTACGACTTTTAAGCGCTGAGCGGGCAAAGAGTTTTAGCTTTTCGCCCTCTTGGGAAAGCGCATGTACTACGAGATCGGCTTCACTAAATTTAATTACGCGCAAAATAAACGCTTGCTGCGTAATCACGCGGAAACCTGATCGATCATTTTTTTAGATGGCGCTTTCTTTTTAAAATAAAAGTACGCACCCACAAGACCCAATATAAATGTCATGACTTGATGAGCAGTGATCAAACTTGCACCGAGGGGACTTTCAAAACCTAAGCTCCAATTAAAGAGCACCATAAACACGGCTTGCCCTACGCCAATACCGGCAGGCGAAATGGGCAAAGCCGTCGCGATCATTCCTAACGGCACCGCAAACATATACGTGACGATTGATGCTTGCTGAATGTCTAGCGCAGACCCTACAAGATAAAAAAACATAATGGCGGCAACTTGCGTAAGCAATGTTAAAGCGCACGCCCATACAAAATATTTGGGAGCTTTTTTATATGAGTGAAAAGCTTCGTATATTTTTTTTATTTTAACTCCGCCCGGAATTTTAGAAAAAAACAGTTCTACAAAAGGATGTCCGTAAATGACTGACGAAAATGAAAGTGCAAAAAATAGCATAAAGGCTGCGAAGAGCGCCAAGACTCCGTAAGATAACGACACTAATTGAGGATGGCTGGTGATAAAATTAAAATTTAAAACAATCGCAATCATGGACACCACCACCATTCCAACGAATCCAATAATACGATCCATTAAAATACTTGTGGCCGCAGTTGTTTTACGTTCGGGATGATCCTGCAAAATATAATAACCCTTTACGATATCCCCACCAACGCCACCAGGCATAGCGTAGTTAAAAAATAAACCGATAAAAGAAAGCGGAAGCGTTTCTTTGATTCCGATATCAAAACCCTGACCACGCATCAAAAATACCCAGCGATAATTATTGATATAGATATTTAAAAAGAGTGCCACCATACACGGAATCAAATAAAGTGGATGAGCCAAGCGCAACAGCAACGAAAAATCGAGCGTTCCTTTGTTGACCATCCACGCAATTAAACCGAAGGCGACCGCGAATTTTAAAAACGAGGTTAGAATTTGAGCGACACGTTTAGGTGCATCCGTCATTGAATTGACAATTTCTCCTATATGAGACAAGCCTACTTTAGACACTATTTCATGCGAAGGATAGCTCTATGAATATTACAGTTGTAGGAACTGGTTATGTGGGATTAGTCGCCGGCGTTTGCTTTGCTGATGCAGGGCATCAGGTGGTGTGTGTCGATCGTAATAAAATGAAAATTGATTTGCTCCAAGATGGAAAAATTCCCATTTACGAACCCGGCCTCGAAGATATTATGACTCCAGCCTATAAGGCAGGACGCCTAGAATTCACTCTCGATTTGGCATACGGCGTACAAAAAAGTGAAGTCGTCTTTATCGCCGTTGAAACTCCTGAAAAGGAAGACGGTAGTGCCAATCTTGCCCCAACACTTGGCGCCGCAGAGCAAATCGCATTGGCGGCAAATTCAGATAAAATTGTGGTTTTAAAAAGTACCGTCCCGGTTGGAACGGCTGTGCAAGTTCAAAAACTTCTCAGTCAAAAATCTCAATATAAATTAGAAGTTGTAAACAATCCGGAGTTCTTAAAAGAGGGCGCGGCCGTCGACGATTTTTTAAAACCGGATCGCATCGTGATTGGTTGTCAGAGCGAAAAAGCAAAAATGATCATGCAAGAGATTTACGCGCCATTTGTAAAAAACGGAAATCCTATTATTGTCATGGATAATGCTTCTGCCGAATTAACAAAATATGCAGCCAATGCGTTTCTGAGTGTTAAAATTAGTTTTATCAATGAATTAGCGCGACTTGCCGATAAAGTCGGTGCTGATATTGATCGCGTTCGCGAAGGATTTACAAGTGATCGGCGCATTAATCCTGCATTTTTTTATCCCGGACTTGGCTTTGGTGGCAGCTGCTTTCCTAAAGATGTACGCGCTCTTATTCATACAGCTGAGCAAAACGATCTCACAATGAAAGTTGTGCAAGCCGCAGATGATGTCAACGATGTGCAAAAAACTATTCTCGTAAGCCATATGAAACAGCATTTCGGCAGCCTTCGAGGCAAAAAATTTGCACTTTGGGGCTTAAGCTTTAAACCTCGAACTGATGACGTACGCGAAGCGCCCGCACTTTATTTAATTGATGAGCTTTACAAAGAAGGGGCGACCGTGGTCGCGTATGATCCTGTCGCCAGTGAAAACGCGCTTGCTGCTTGTAAAACTAAATTTGAGATTGCTAAAACTGCGAACGAAGCCTTAAAAAATGCCGATGCACTTGTCATTGCAACTGAGTGGAATGAATTCCGCAGTCCTGATTTTAATTTTATAAAAAAATCTCTCAAACAGCCCGTTATATTTGACGGGCGAAATGTTTATGAGCCGATAAAAATGAGATCCGAAGGATTTTCGTATTACTGCATCGGTCGTAAAAATGCGGGCGTCGGATTAAAGGTCTAAATCATGAAGAAAGTTCTGGTTGCCGGCGGCGCCGGGTTTATAGGTAGTCACCTTTGCGAATTTTTACTGAGTAAGGGCTGTCACGTCACGTGCGTTGATAATTTCATTACTGGTCAGAAAAAAAATATTGCGGGCATTAAAAGTCCGAATTTTAAATTTGTTGAAGCCGACATTACGCAATCCGGATCTTGGAGCGAGGGCCAGTTTGAAGAGATTTACAATCTCGCCTCGCCCGCATCTCCAATTGATTTTGAAAAAATTCCGCTTAAAATTTTAGAATGCTCCTCTTTGGGTCACCGTAATCTCTTAGAACTTGCCCGAAAAAACGATGCGCGCATCTTGTTTGCCTCGACCAGTGAAGTGTACGGAGATCCCGAAGTGCACCCGCAACGTGAATCCTATTTTGGCAACGTTAACACCGTGGGTATTCGCGGGTGTTATGATGAAGCAAAACGCTTTGGCGAAGCTTTATCTATGGCTTATCATCGTCAATTCGGAACCAAAATCCGACTCATTCGTATTTTTAATACCTACGGTCCACGCATGCGCGAAACCGATGGTCGAATTATTCCAAATTTTTTCATGCAAGGTTTAAACGGAGAGTCTTTAACTATTTACGGCGAAGGCCAACAGACACGCAGCTTCTGCTACGTTGCCGATATGTGTGAGGGTATGTACGCGCTCGTACAATCTGAAGAAACTCGCCCCGTGAATATCGGGAATCCTACTGAACTCACCGTTCTAGAAATGGCTGAAACTGTAAAAAAGCTGACGGGTAACACAAAACCATTTGCGTACAAACCTCTTCCCGAAAACGACCCTAAAATGCGCCGACCCGACATTGCCAGAGCTAAAGATGTGCTTAAATGGCAGCCCCGCGTTTCCTTAGAGCAAGGTCTGGACGCCACGTTGAAGTATTTTAAAAGTCAATTGTAGGATTAGAGATATTTTTTAAAAATTGCGGCGAGAGTTTCTGCAGAGTTTTTACAAACTTCAGAATTTATACCCAAGCTTCGGGCGCCTTCTATGTTTTCGATCTTATCGTCCACAAAAAGGACTTCGTGCGGCGAACACTTCATTTGCTCAAGAGCTTTTAAGTAAATTTCGGGTTCAGGTTTTCGGCAACCCAACTCGTAGCTCGTAAAAATTTTCTTAAACGATCCAAACAACTCGCGTCTGTTCAACTCGGCTTCAATGTGTGGACGGTTAGAATTTGAAAGCGCGTAGAACTCGACTTGGCCTATGTAGGATTTTAATAACGGCTCAACCCCAGGAATGTTCGCGCTTATCGTCGCGGTCCAAGCGTCCTCTATTTCTCGAAGAGAATGATTGAGCTTATAATAATTTTTAAGATACCTAAAAAACTCTTCCGACGTCACGAGATCTCGTTCAAACTGATCGTACATTTTATCGTCGCGAATTGCCAAAAACTCATCTGTGGATTTGATATCTAGTTTTTTAAGTCCTAAATTCCAATCGACTTCGATCAGAACATCACCAATATCTAGTAGGACGATTTTTATTTTTTGCTTCAGTGTGACTCCTACTCTCAGAACTTAATAGGCATTGGGGGCAATGAAGCCCTTAAAAATTGTAAGAAACATGATTTTTAGATCGAGCGCTAAAGACCAGTTCGAAATGTAATACAGGTCGTACTCGATACGACCTTCAAGTGAAGTGTTGCCTCGAAAGCCATTGACTTGAGCCCATCCCGTCATTCCCGCTTTGACCTTATGACGTAGCATGTACCCATGAATTTCACTCTTGAACTTATCAACAAAAACCGGACGCTCTGGTCGAGGCCCCACGCAACTCAT